>NZ_VSEZ01000001.1:0-713233 GCF_008085935.1 Micromonospora sp. AP08 | reverse complement strand
GTCCCCGAAATTGTCTTTCATCGAAGGGCCTCCACGCAGATGGTCAGGGGTCGTCCGCCTGGAGCTACCCTGACCAGCCGTTCGGGAAACGCGGTCAGCCCCCGGGGCAGCGGTAGCGGACCTGCGTGCCGGCCTGCACCGGCGACGGCTCGATGATGTTGACGGTGGCGGCGCCGGCGGTCGCGCCGACCCCGCTGAACGTCCACTTGAGGGTGAGGGTGGCGGTCCGCTGGCCGCGGCCGACCCGCTCGGTGAGCAGGCTGCCCGGCGGCGCGTCCGAGCGGAACCACTGGTAACGGATCACGCCGCCGCGCCCGTTTGTGCGCACGGTGGCCACCACGTCCACGGTGACGTCGCAGGCCACGCCGGGAGGCCGGGGCACCGCCACGGTCACCCCCTCGACCTCCAGCGGGCGCAGCCGCTGCCAGAGGTAGAGCCCGACCACCACCAGCAGCGCCGCGGTGAGCAGGGTGGACAGCACCGAGACGACCCGGCGCCAGACCGGGCGGGGCCGCCGCGCCGGGGGCGCCGCGGGCCAGGCCGGAGCGGGCGGCGGGGTGGCCGGCACGCCGGGCCCGAAGCGCAGTTCCCCGCCGGGCGGCGGCGCCGTGCCGCCGCTCACCGCCCGCGCGTCCGCCGTCGCCTCGCGGTACGCCCCGGCGGTCGGCGCGCCCGGGTGCGGCGCGGTGCGGTGCCCGGTCGGCCCGGCGGTGTACGACGCCGCTGCGGTCGGGGCGTCGAACCGAGTGATCGGCTCCGGCGTCGCACCGAAGTGCACGGTCGGCCCTGCGGCGCCCGGCTCGCCCATGGTCGGTGCGTCGAACCGGGCGGTCGGCTCCGGCCCGCCCAGGTGCGCCGTCCGGTCGTCGCCGGGCCACCCGGGCGACGGGGACGGCGCGCCGAGGTGCACGGTCGCGTCCGGGTTCAGGGGCGGGTCGGGCCGCGCCGGCGGGCCGAGGTGGACGGTGGCGTCGACGTGGTGCGCCGGGTCGCCGCCACGACCCAGGTCGACGGTCGCGCCGGGGTCGGCGGGCAGCGCCCGGGTGGGCAGGGCCTCGGTCGGCTCCTCGGGCCGGGTCACGCCGGCCGTCCCCGGGACACGGTGCAGGTCTGCGCAGCGGGCACGGTCGACTCCTAGCCGGGAGTGCAGTAGTTGTAGAGCGTCACGTACACCGGCGACGCCGAGGTGGTCGCGTTGCCGGCGGTGTCGACGGCGGTGACCTGGACGGGGATGCGGCTGCTCCGCTTCGGCGCGGACAACGGGCCGAGCGTGCCCCGGAACACGCCGCGCCCGGCGGAGGCCATCGACCCCGTCCGGGTGACGCCCTCCAGGGTGTAGGCGAAGGTGACCTTGAGCGCCGCCGGGCCGCTGCGGTCGTCGGTGACCGTGGCGGTGACCGTGGCGGTCTGGTAGCCGTACGGGCAGCCGTTCGGTTCGAGCTGGCCGGGGTCGGCGGCGACACCACCGACGGTGGGGGCGGTGACGTCCGGCGGCGGGGGCGGCGAGCTGCTGGTCGACGGGGTCGGTGCGGGCGCGCTCGTGCGTACCGGTGAGCGGGTGGGTGTCGCGGAGCGGGAGCCGGTCGGGGTCACGCTCGGGGTGGCCGGCGCGGACGGGGTGGCGGTCACGGTCGGCGTCGGCGTGCCCGTCGGGGTGGCGGGGGCCGGACCGGCGGTGGTGGCGGGGTCGGCGACGGCGGGGCCGGTCGGGCCGCCGGCGGTCACCGGATCGTCGTGCGCGGCGTAGCTGTAGCCGGCGCCGCCGACCAGCAGGGCGGCGGCGAGGGCGCCGGCGGCCAGCGCGGTCCGGGCGCGGCCCCGGCGGAACCGGCCGCCGCGGCCCGCCGTCGCGCCGAGCGTGGTGCTGGCGAGGCTGGTGGCGCCGCCCGCGCCGTCGGGGAACGGCCAGAGCGCGGCGAGCAGGGCGGCCCGGCGGGCCAGCTCGCGCAGGCCCCGCTCCTCCCAGTCCTCGCCGTAGCCGGCGCCGGCCACCCGGTCGAGGAGCTCCAGGAACACCTGGGCGGGCTGCGGCCGCTCGTCGGGGCGCTTGGCCATGCCGTGGCGGAGCAGCTCGTGCACCGGCGCGGGGGCCGGGTCGGTGGGGATGGGCGCGGAGGCGTGCTGCTCGCGCAGGCTGAACAGGTCGGGCCCCGGGTACGGTGGCCGGCCGGTGAGGCACTCGAAGAAGGTGGCGGTGGCCGCGTAGATGTCGCAGGCCGGGCTGGCCGGCGCGCCCGTCCACTGCTCGGGGGCCATGTAGCGCGGCGTGCCGGAGACGGTGCTGTCCGAGCCCTGCCCGACCGGCATGGCGATGCCGAAATCGGCGAGCTTGCTCAGCCCCTCGCCGGTGACCAGCACGTTCTCCGGCTTGTAGTCGCGGTGCACCACGCCGTGGGCGTGCGCGGCGGCGAGCCCGGCGAGCGACCCCTTCAGCACGCAGAGGGCCGCCTCGGGGGTGGTCGGGCCGTGCGCGCGCAACATCTGGCGCAGCGACACCCCGTTGACCAACTCCATCACGATGGCCGCGCCGTGCGGCGACTCGACGTACTCGTAGAGGCGGCTCACGTGCCGGTCGTCGATCTCGCCGAGGAGCCGGGCCTCCTCCCGGAAGGCGGTCCGGAAGGAGGAATCCGCGCCGATGTCGCGTACCAGGTACTTGATGGCGACCGGGGTGCCGGTGGCGTCGTGGGTGGCGAGCACGACGCTGCCCGACGCACCGGCGCCGAGCCGACGGACCGGCGTGTAGCCGGACAGCTGCCAGCCGCTCATGCGACGAACTCCACGGCGTTCCAGGGGCGGGTGTCGGCCACCGCCTCGCTGGTCATTCTGGTCGCGCCGGAGCCGCCGTCCATCGGCGCAACGGGTGCTTCCGCGCGCCGGACGGCGACCCCGGACCCGGGGTGCCGGCCGGGTCCGGGGTCGGTCGCGGACGGGTCGGCCAGGTCGGCGGGCCGCTGGTCGGTTTCGGACACACCGCCACAGCTAGCAGACGCCGGCAAGCCCGCCGGTCAGATGGCGGTGGCCTGGACGACCTTCCACTCGCCGTGCACCGGCACCAGGGTGAGCACCACCCGGTTCTGGTCCACCTTCTCCCCCGCCGTGGTCACGTTGCGCCGGTACTGGTTGAGGTAGAGCAGCAGCTCCACCCGGTCCGGCTCGGCGCTGACCACGCCGGTGGCGGAGACCTCGGCGAGCACCACGGCCTGCTGTTTCGTGGCCGTCGCCTTGAGCGCGGTGGTGGTCTGCGCGTACTCGTCGGCGAAGCCGCCGGTGGCGAAGGTACGGCCGTTGGCGACGCTGTCGTCGAAGGTGCGGTAGTCGTACGAGAAGAGGGCCTTGGCGGCGGCCGGCGCGGTGGCCAGGGCCTGCCGGACGGCCTGGTCGCGCTGCCCGGCGCGGCGGTCGGCGGTCCAGCCGGCCACCGCCACGGCGGCGGCCAGCAGCAGCGCGACGACGAGCAGCGGCACGGGCCGCAGCGGGGGTCGACGCAGGACGGTCGGTACGCGCATCGGTCTCCTCCTGTCGGTCATCCGACGAACTGGAGCTTGGTCACGAGCCAGTCCCCCGAGTCCCGGTCCCGGACCAGGTCGAGCTGGATCCGGTAGTGCGACGGCCGCCCGTCGGGCGCCTTGACGTTGCGGACGGTGGCGTCGACCGCGACCAGCACCACGGCGCGCCGCCGGTCGCCGGAGACGATCCCGGCGCGCAGCACGCTGCCCTGCGACTGGACCTTGTTCTCCACCACGGCGGCGCGGACCTGGGCCTGGCCGCGGGTGAACTCGTCCTTGAAGTCGCCGGTGGCGCCGGCGGTGATCCGGCTCAGGTCCCGGTCGACGCTGGCCGCGCTGACCGAGACGAAGTTGACCGCGGCCTGCCGGCCGGCGGCGACGGCCGCCCGGCGGGCCTGGTCGGTGGCGCGGTCGACGTACCAGCGGTGGCCCTCCACGCCGGCGCCGGCCAGGGCGGCGGCAAGCAGCACCACGAGCAGCGCGGTGAGCGCCCGGGCCCGGCGGCGCGGGCCGGCGGCGTCCGGCGCGGCGGCGGCGTCCCGCTCGGCCGCGGCGTCCGGCTCGGCGGACTCCGCGTGGGGGTCGGGCAGGTCCTCGACCTCGGCGGGGTCGCCCACGACGGTCAGGTCGCCGGCCTCGGTGGGGTCCTCGACGGGTTCCCGGTCGAGCCGTTCCAGCACCCGTTCGATCGGCTCGGCGGGTGCGGGCACCCGGGTGACCAGGCGGCGGCGCGGCGGGGTCGGGCCGCCGGCCTTCGCGCCCTTGATGACCTTCAACGTGGTGTTCCTACGGCTGGGCACCGCCACCTCCTCGGGTACGCCGGTCACGGGGTCACCCCGGCGAGCAAGAGCTGTTTCCAGGACTGGGCGCCGGCGGTGCGGTACTGGCCGCCGGTGCCGCCGAACTGCAGGGGGCGGCCGTCGGCGCCGAGCACCAGGCCGGTCGCCGGGTCGTACCCGGGGTCGCCGCCCCGGTCGGGCGGGGGCGCGGGGTCGGCGCCGCCCGGCCGGGGGGCGTTCCCGGCGCCGCGCACGCTCGCCCCGGCGGACCGCTCGCCGGCGTCGCACCGGGTGCCACCGCCGGAGTAGACGCAGGGCGGCGGGTCGCCGGCGTTCACCACGAGACCGAGGTGCGCGGTGCCGTCGCCGGGGGTGACCGTGAACCCGCCGGCCACCGCGATCGGGTACACCACCAACAGTTGCTCGATGCCGGGCAGCCGCCGCGCGGCGATCCCGTTGACGGTCACCAGGTTGCCGAGCAGCACCCCCACGTCGGGTTCCAGGCCGCGCAGCAGCGCCCGCAGCTCCACGCCGGCGGGCGGTCCGTCGGCCAGCAGCCGCCGCAGGTCCGGGTCCGCGGCGCGCAGCGTGGCGGTGAGCTGTGCCAGCCCGGCCGACCAGCGGCGCAGCGCCTCGGCGGACTCGGCCTGGGTGGTCAGCACGGTCCGCGCGTCACGGATCAGCGCGAGGGTCTCGGGCAGCCGCTGGTCCGCCTCGGCCAGCAGGGCGTCCCCGGCGTCGAGGAGGCGGGCCAGGGCCTGCTCGTTGCCCTCGAACGCGGTGCCCAGCTCGGTGATGAGAACGGTCAGGTCGTCCGGGTCGACCGAGCGGACCAGCGCGTCCAGGTTGGTCAGCAGCGTCTCGGGGGCCAGCGGGAGGCCGGTCCGGGCGGCCGGGATCACCGCCCCGTCGGCCAGGTACGGCCCTCCGTCGCGGTCGGGGCGCAGGTCGAGGTACTGCTCCCCGACGGCGGACCGCTGGGCGACCACGGCGCGCAACGCGTCGGGAACCCGGACGCCCCGGTCGATGCGCAGGTCGGCGCGGACCCCGTCGCCGTGCAGGTCGACCGCGGTGACCCGGCCGACGGGCACGCCGCGGTAGGTCACCGGGGCGTTGGCGAACAGCCCGCCGGCGCGGGCCAGGTCGACGTGGACGACGTAGCCGGTGTGGAAGAGCCGGTCGCCGAGGCCGACGTAGCGGATGCCGACGTAGCCGACGCCGAGGATGCTCACCAGCACGAAGGCGAGCACCTGGAGCTTCACGGTGCGTCCGATCACGGGATCAGCCCTCCCCCGAGCACGTCGGTCAGGTCGCCGATCTGGCCGGTGACGGCGCCGGTCACCGGGAGCACGCACTCGGCGGTGAGCACGGTGCCGTCGGGCAGTTCGGTGCCGGCGGGGAGCGCGGTGCCGGGCGGCACCAGGCCCTTGGGCAGCAGCAGCCCACCCAGCGGCACGGTGGAGCCGGGCTTGAGCAGCTTGCAGCCCTCCGGCAGCCCGCACTCCTTCGGCGGGGTGAAGATGGCCGGGAAGTCCTTGAGGTCCGGCAGGCACCGCAGCAGCGGCAGGTCGGGGAGGATGCCACCGCCGGGCTTGGCGCCGGGGCGCGCCGGGGCGCCGCCCGTGGCGGGCGGCCGGGGGGCCGTCGGGGTGACCGGTCGGGACGCCCGCGGCGCCGGGGCGGGCGCGGCGGCCACGAGGTTGGCCAGGATGCTGGCGGCGTCCAGGTCGGCCGTGACGGACAGGTTCACGAAGTCGCCGACGATCGCGCCCGTGACGTTCGGCGGGAACGGGTACGACAGCATGAAGTCCAGCGACTTCGGCAGGTCGTCGCCGGCCCGGGCGAGCTGCTCCAGGATCGGTTGCAGGGACGTCACCGCGGCCACCGTGTCGGCCCGGCTGCGCTCCACCACCCGGGTGCCCACGGTGCCGAGCCGGCCGAGCGCGGTGAGCGCCTTGGTGAGCTGGGCCCGCTGCCGGGCCAGGACGGTGAGGCCCGGGGCCAGGGAGTCCAGCGCGTCGCCGACGACCTGGCGTTGCCGGGCCAGCCGGCCGCTGAGCCGGTCGAGCGCGTCGATGGCGCGGACGATGTCGGCCTTCTGCCGGTCGAGCCCGCCGAGGAAGGTGTCCAGCTGGGTGAGGGTGTCCCGCAGCGCCGGCTCGCGGCCGGCCAGGGCCCGGTTCAGCTCGGCGTTGATGGTCCGCAGCTGGGCCAGGCCACCGCCGTTGAGCAGCAGGCCCAGGGCGGCCAGGACCTCCTCCACCTCGGCGCCGCGGCTGGTGCGGGACAGCGGGATGAGGTCGCCGTCGGCGAGGTCGCCGCGGGCCGGCTCGGCCGGGGGCGGGGCCACCGCCACGTACTTCTCGCCGAGCAGGCTGCTCTGGCGGACGGCGGCGGTGGCGTTCGCCGGCAGCCGCACCGCCCGGTCGATGCGCAGCCGGACCCGGGCGTGCCAGCCGTCCAGCGAGATCTTCTCGACGCTGCCCACGGTGACGTCGTCGACCTTCACGGCGGCCCGGGGCACCAGGTCCAGCACGTCGGTGAACTCCGCGGTGACCGTGTAGCCGGGCCCGGTCGGCCGGCCGCCGGGCAGCGGCAGGTCGGCGACCTCGGGCAGGCCGCAGCCGGCGGGCAGCAGGGCCACGGCCAGGGCGCCGGCCAGCAGCCGGAGCCGCCGGGCGCGGGTGCCGGCGGGCGCGCCGGACGGCCGGGCGGTCACGCCGGGCCCCGCAGGATGCCGCCGAGCGTGGGGTCGCTCGGGATGGTGGAGCCGCCCGGCGCCTGGTCGGCGGTCGGCGCACCGGGGGAGCTGACAGGTCCCGGTGAGGACCCGCCTCCCGCCGGGGCGCCGGGCGGCAGCTTGAGCAGCTTGCGCAGCTGGTCGGTGAGGGGCAGCCCGCGCTGCCGCAGGGTCTGCGCGAGCTTGGTGCAGATCGCCGGCACCTCCGCGGCGGGAAGCTGGGCGGCCATGAGGGAGCAGGCGAAGGTCGCCGGGTCGTACGGGCCGAGCGGGTTGTCCCGGGTGTCCAGGGTGCCCGAGCGGGGGTTGTAGGCGAGGTTGAGGTTGCCGATGGCCAGCGGGGCCACGTCGAGGATCTGGATGACCGCCTGCTGCTGGCGGACCAGGACCTTGGTGATGTCGGCCAGCGCGGTGACGTTCGAGGTCAGCGCCGTGCGGTTCTGCCGGACGAAGGTGGTCACGTCGCCGAGCGCGGCGGCCAGGTTGCGCAGCGCCCGGGCCAGCTCCTCCTTCTCGCCGGCGAGCTGCTCGGCGACGTCGGCGAGCTGCTGCTGGAAGCGGCGTACCTCCTGGTCGCTGCGGGCCAGGGTGGTGGTGAAGCGTTGCAGGTTGACCACCGTGCCGAAGAGGTCGCCGCGCCCGTTCGACAGGGTGGTCAGCGCGCGGGAGGCCCCGTCGAGGGTGTCGTGCAGGTTGGCGCCGTTGCCGTCCAGGTTGGCCCGGCCGGTGGCGACCAGGTCGGACAGGGCGCCGTCGGCGTTGGCGCCGCTCGGGCCGAGGGTCCGGTTGAACTCGTCGAGCGCGGCGTAGATGTCGTCGATCTCCATGGGCGCGGCGGTCCGGTCGACCGGGATCCGGGCGCCGTCGTCGAGCGCGGCGCCGCCCGTGTACGCCGGGGTGAGCTGCACGTACCGGTCGCTGACCACGCTGGGCGGGACGATCAGCGCCTGCGCGCCGGCCGGCAGCCGCAGCTCCGGGTCGTAGCGCATCTCCACCCGGACGACCCGCCCCTGCGGGACGACCTTCTCGACCTCGCCGACGCGGACGCCGAGGATCCGCACGTCGGAGCCGGCGTAGACGCCGACCGCGCGGGTGAAGTATGCGACGACGCGCCGCTGGGGCGGTTCGTGGCGCCACACGGCCGCCCCGGCGGCGACGGCGATGACGAGCACGGTGGCTGCGGCGAGCGGGCGCCGCCAGCGCTGGATCCGACCGGGCATCAGCGACCTCCGGTGGCGGCGGGCAGGTACGGCTGGAGCAGACCGTCCACGTACGAGTCGAACCAGCGGCCGTTGCCGACCACGTTGGCGAACGCCGTGACGAACGGGCCCATCCGGCGGACGGTCTGCTCCAGGTCGTCGCGGTTGCGTTGCAGGACGGCCACCACGTCGCGCAGCTTGCGCAGCGCCGGTTGCAGCTGGGTGCGGTTGTCGGCGACCAGCCCGGAGAGCTGGGTGGCGAGCTGGTCGGTGCCCACCAGGAGCTGGTGGATGGCGTCCCGCCGCCGGCTGACCTCGGTGAGCAGCTTCTCCCCGTCGGTGACCAGCTTGCGGAACTCCTCGTCCCGCTCGGCGAGCACGCCGGTGACGCCCCGGGCGCGGGACAGCAGGGTACGCAGCTCCGCGTCGCGGGAGGACACCGTGCGGGACAGCCGGGACAGCCCGGTCAGCGAGGTGCTCACGCTGGGCGGGGTGTCGGCGAACGTCTCCGACAAGGTCGTGAACGCGCGGGCGAGCTGGTCGGTGTCGACCTTGTCGAGGGTGTCGGCGAGGCCGGTGACGGCCTGCACCACGTCGAACGGTGCGGCGGTGCGGTCCAGCGGGATCTGCGCGCGCTCGGGCAGCTTCCCCGCGCCGGCCGGGGCGAGGGCCAGGTACTTCTGCCCGAGCACCGTCTTGATCCGGATGGTCGCGCCGGTGTCCCGGCCGAGGCGTACACCGTCGTCGTCGACCCGGAACCGGACCCGCACGTACGGCTGGGGCGCCCGGGCCAGTTCCACGGCGGTGACCACCCCGACGCGCACGCCGGCCACCCGGACCTCGTTGCCGGTGGACAGGCCGCTGGCGTCGTGGAACGCGGCGGCGTACGCCCGGCCGGTGAGCGCGGCGATCCGGTCGAGCTGGAACGCGCCGAGCAGGACGGCGACGAGCACGGTCAGCCCGACCGCGCCGACCACGACCGGGTTGCGTTCGCGGAAGGGTCTCACCGGGCACCTCCCGTGGCGCAGCGGGCGGCGGTGGCGTCGACGCCGGGCACGGTGAGCGGCGCGTGGCCGTCGACGGCGAGCCGGCCGTCGAAGTCGCAGAGGTAGAAGTTGAACCAGGAGCCGTAGGAGGCGACCCGGGTCAGCGACTCGTAGCGCTGCGGCAGCCGGCCCAGGGTGGCGTCGATGACGGCGGAGTTGCGGTTCAGCGTGCCGGCCAGCTCGTCGAGGGCGCGGACGTCGGCGGCGAGCGGCGGCCGGGTCTGGCGCAGCAGCCCGGCGGTGGTGTCGGTCAGCTCGCCGAGGCTGACCAGCGCCTCGCCGATGGCGGTGCGGTCGGCGGAGAGCCCGGAGACGAACTGCTGGAGCTGGCTGATGCTCTGGTCGAGTTCCTTGTCGTGGGCGGCCAGGGTGCCCAGCACCTGGTTGAGGTTGGTGACCACCCGCCCGATCACCGCGTCCCGGTCGGCCAGGGTGCTGGTCAGCGAGGCGGTGCGCCGCAGCAGGCTGGCGACCGTGCCGCCCTCGCCCTGGAGCACCTGGACGATCTCGTAGGCCAGCTTGTTGACCTCGGCGGGGTCGAGGGCGGTGAACAGCGGCCGGAAGCCGTTGAACAGCACGGTCAGGTCCAGCGCCGGCTTGGTCTGGGCGAGCGGGATGAGGCCGTCGGGACGCAGCGGGCGCGGGTCGCCGGGGCCCTCGGTCAGCGCCAGGTAGCGCTGGCCGACCAGGTTGCGGTAGCGGACGGCGGCGCGCACGCCGACGGCCACCGGCACGTCCCGGTCGACGGTGAAGGCCACCTCCGCGGTGGTGTCCTCGACCACCCGGATGTCGCTCACCTTGCCCACCCGCACCCCGGCGATCCGCACGTCGTCGCCGGCGAGCAGCCCGGTGACGTCGGTGAACCGGGCCCGGTAGGTGGTGCCGGCTGGCGGGAACGCGCCGAGGGTCTGCGCGAGCAGCGCGGTGGCCAGCAGCGTGACGGCCGCGAACACCACGAGCTTCACCAGCGCGGGGGTCGTCTTCCCGGTCATCGGGCGGTCACCACCGCTCCACGCAGCAGCGGGCCCCACAGCAGCACCGCGAAGTCGGGCACCTCGGCGGGCGGCGTCCCGGTGAGCCCGCCGACCAGCGGCGCCACCAGGGCCCGCTCCTCGGCGGTGCCGGCCCGGCCCATCGCCGGGGACGCCGGCGCCGCGGGGCCGCCGCCGGCCGGCACGCCGACGGGCAGAGGCGCGGGGGTACGGGCGCCGCGGTAGTCGTAGCCGTCGGCGACCGGCACCTCCGGTGCGGGCACCTTCGGGTGCGGCAGGCCCCGGCAGTCCGGGCCGTCCTGGGCGCCGTAGACCGGCTCGTCGCGGCCCCGCTCGTACGGGCCGCCGTCGCGGGTCACCTCCAGGGTGATGTGCATCCGGCCACCGGCGAAGACCTCCTCGACCCGGGGTTGCAGGGCGACCAGCCCGTGCACGAGGCACGGGTACTCGGGCGCGTAGGCGGCCAGCAGCTCCAGCACGGGGCGGCTGACCTGGCCGAGCCGGATGATCTGGTCGCCGTGGCGGTCCAGGAAGCCGCGCGCCGTGTCGGCCGTGTCGGTGGTGTCGGCGAGGAACGCGGCGAGCTGGTCGCGCTGGTCGCCGATGGTGCCGGCGGTGACGGTCACGTCGCGCAGCAGGGCCAGCAGGTCGGGCAGCGCCGCGTCGTAGCTGTCCAGCACGGCGGCGAGCTGGCGGAGGTCCTCGGCGATCGTCGGGAGCTGCGGGTTGAGCTGCCGCAGGTACGCGCCGAGCCGGGCGAGGTTGGCGCCGAGCCGTTCGCCGCGCCCCTCCAGGGCGGTGGCGATGGCGCCCAGGGTGGTGGCTAGCTGGTCGGGGCGGATCGACTGGAGCAGCGGCAGCGCCTCGTCGAGCACCCGTTCCAGCTCGACGGCGGTGCGGCTGCGGTCCTGGGTGATCACGGCGCCGTCGCGGATCGGCCCGGCGGCGCTGCCCGGGGGCGGGACGAGTTCGACGTACCGCTCGCCGAACAGGGTCTTGGGCAGCAGCCGGGCGGTCACGTCGGCGGGGATCCGGGCGGTGGCGGCGGGGTCGAGGGCCAGCCCGATCACCGCGCCACGGCCGTCGCTGCGCACCGAGCGGACGTCGCCGACCACCACACCGCGTACCTTCACGTCGGCGCCCTCGATCAGGTGCAGGCCGGCGCGGTCGGCGCGGAGGGTGACCCGGTCGACCGGGGTGAACGCCCCGCGGTACTGGAGCACGGCGGCGGTCAGCGCCGCGGTGAGCAGGGCGACGAAGACGAGGCCGAGAAGACGGTGTCGCATGGTCGTCACCCCGCGATCCGGACGGTGGTGGTGGCGCCCCAGATGGCCAGGGACAGGAAGAAGTCCACGACGTTGACCGCGACGATCGCGGTCCGCACGGCCCGCCCCACGGCGATGCCGACGGCGGCCGGCCCGCCCTGGGCCTGGTAGCCGTACCAGCAGTGCACCAGCACCACGATCACGCTGAACACCAGCACCTTGCCGAAGGACCAGAGCACGTCCTCCGGCGGCAGGAACAGGTGAAAGTAGTAGTCGTAGGTGCCGGCGGACTGTCCGTAGTAGCCGACCGCGATGGTGCGGGTGGCCAGGTAGCTGGCGAGCAGCCCGAGCACGTACAGCGGGATGACGGCGATGAAGCCGGCGATCATCCGGGTGGTGACCAGGAACGGCAGCGAGGGCACGCCCATCACCTCGAGCGCGTCGACCTCCTCGGAGATCCGCATGGCGCCGAGCTGGGCGGTGAAGCCGCAGCCGACGGTGGCCGACAGCGCCAGCGCGGCGACCAGCGGCGAGATCTCCCGGGTGTTGAAGTACGCCGAGACGAAGCCGGTGAACGCGCTGCTGCCGAGCTGGTCGAGCGCCTGGTAGCCCTGGAGCCCGACCTCGGTGCCGGTGAAGAAGGTGAGGAAGCAGATCACCCCGACGGTGCCGCCGAACACGGCGAGCGCCCCGGTGCCGAAGCTCACCTCGGCCAGCAGCCGGATCACCTCGCGCCGGTAGCGGCGCAGGGTGCGCGGCGTCCAGGCCAGGGCGCGCAGGTGGAAGGCGAGCTGGCCGCCCAGGTCGTCGAGATACCGCAGGACCGCCATGTCAGCTCCCCTTCTGCGGGACGACCTGGAAGTACACGGCCGTGACCACGAAGTTCAGCGCGAACAGCAGCATGAAGGTGATCACCACGCTGCGGTTGACCGCGTCGCCCACGCCCTTCGGCCCGCCCTTGGCGGTCATCCCCTGGTGGCTGGCGACCAACGCGGCGGCGGCCCCGAACAGCAGCGCCTTCACCTCGCCGACCAGCAGGTCGGGCAGTTGGCCGAGGGCCTGGAAGCTGGCCAGGTACGCCCCGGGCGTGCCGCCCTGGAGCACCACGTTGAACGCGTAGCCGCCGGTCACGCCGACCACGCTGACCAGGCCGTTGAGCAGCACGGCGACCAGCATCGAGGCGAGCACCCGGGGCACCACGAGGCGGTGGATCGGGTCGATGCCGAGCACCTGCATGGCGTCCAGTTCCTCGCGGATCTTCCGCGCGCCGAGGTCGGCGCAGATGGCCGAGCCGCCGGCGCCGGCGATGATCAGCGCGGTGACGATCGGGCCGGCCTCGCGGACCACGGCGAGCACGGAGGCGGCGCCGGTGAACGACTGCGCGCCAAGCTGGCGGACCAGCGAGCCGAGCTGGAGCGCGATGACCGCACCGAACGGGATGGAGACCAGCGCGGCGGGCAGGATCGACACCGAGCTGATGAACCAGGCCTGCTGCACGAACTCGCGGACCTGCACCGGCCGGCGACCCAGCCCGCGCAGGGTGTCCAGGCAGAACGCGAAGAACTCGCCGGTGTGCCGAACGGCGGCGACGGGGGCGCTCATACCGCCACCTCGCTCCGCTCGGCGGCGGCACGAGCGCCGACGCTGCTGAGCCTGATGGCTCGCTCGCTCCGCTCGCTCACACCGCCACCTCGCTCGGTTCGGCCGCCCAGCGGCCCTCGAACGATCCAGGCGGCGGGGTGACGCCGTTGTCGCGGCACCACTGGCCGGGCGGGCGCTCGGCGCGGCGCGGCCGCCCGTCCGACGGGGGCAGTTGCAGCGGGATGGGCGGCAGCGGCGGCAGCTCCACACCGGCCTGCGCCTCGGCCGCCAGCTCCTCGGCGTCCTTCTCCTCGGCCATCCCGATCGGGCCGATCCGCTGCGCGTTGAGGAACTGCCGGACCACCGGCTCGGTGCTGGACAGCAGCATCTCCCGCGGCCCGAACATGGCCAGGTGCCCGTGGTAGATCAGGCCGATGTTGTCCGGCACCGTCCGGGCCGTGTTGATGTCGTGGGTGACGATCAGGAAGGTCGCCCCGGTGCGCTGGTTGAGGTCGACGATGAGCTGGTTGAGGTAAGCGGTGCGCACCGGGTCCAGCCCGGAGTCCGGCTCGTCGAAGAGGATGATCTGCGGGTCGAGGACGAGGGCGCGGGCCAGCCCGGCCCGCTTGCGCATCCCGCCGGAGATCTCGCCGGGCAGCTTGTGCTCGGCGCCGACGAGGCCGACCATCTCCAGCTTCTCGGTGACCACCGCCCGGATCTCCGACTCGGAGCGGCGGGTGTGCTCGCGCAGCGGGAACGCCACGTTGTCGTAGATGGTCATCGAGCCGAACAGCGCGCCGTCCTGGAACAGCACGCCGAACAGCTTGCGCACCTCGTACAGCTCGCGTTCGGAGAGCTTTGGCAGGTCCCGGCCCTCGATGACGACGGAGCCCCGGTCGGGCCGGAGCAGCCCGACCAGCGTCTTGAGGAACACCGACTTGCCGGTGCCGGAGGGTCCCAACAGGACGGAGATCTCCCCGGCGGGCAGGGTCAGGGTGAGGTCCGACCAGACCGGGTGCCCGCCGAAGGACTTGGTGAGTCCACGTACCGCGACCTCGACGCCCATCGTTCCCCTCCCTTCGTGTCTCACCTGGAACATCGGGCGGGGGCGGCGGGGCGCAACAACTACTTTGGGTCATCGGTCGGGGACGGGCCGCGAGCTATGCAAAACCCCGGAGGTGTCGATAACGTGCCGGAAAACGGCCGGTGATGAGGATGTTCCGCGAACGCCATGACGACAGTGATCGAGTCCGAACTCGTCCGCCGGGCCGCCGCGGGCGACCCGGCGGCGGTCGAGGCGTTGCTGGTCGGCGTGCGTCCGGGGCTGGTCCGCTACTGCCGGGCCCGGCTGGGCCGGGTGGGCGGGGCCTACACCACGGCTGACGACGTCGCCCAGGAGGTGTGCGTGGCCGTGCTGCGCGCCCTCCCCCGCTACCGGGAGCAGGGCGTCCCGTTCGCCGCGTTCGTCTACGGCATCGCCGCGCACAAGGTGGCCGACGCCCAGCGCTCCGCCGTCCGGGACGCCGCGGTCACCCCCACCGAGACCCCGCTGGAGCGGCCGGACGCCGCGCCGGGGCCCGAGCAGCAGGCGGTGGCGAGCGACCTGGCCCGGCGGCTGTCCGCCCTGCTCGGCCGGCTTCCCGACGTGCAGCGGGAGATCGTCCTGCTGCGGGTCGCGGTGGGCCTGTCCGCCGAGGAGGTCGGGGACGTGGTCGGCATGTCGGCGGCCGCGGTCCGGATGGCCCAGTCCCGTGCCCTGGCCCGGCTCCGTACCCTGGCCGGGGGCTCACTGGACGAGGTGGCGGCATGACCGGGCGGACGCCGGGCGAGGGCGACGAGGCGATGGACCTGGGGACCATCGCCCGCGACGACGTGCTGCTCGACGCGCTCGGCCGGGGCGAGCCCGCGCCCGACGGCGACGCGCTCGCCGGGCTGCTCGCCGCGTGGCGGTCCGACCTCGCCGAGGAACCCACCGGGGTACGCCCCGCCGCGCCGGACGTCGTCGAGGAGGCGCCCGTGCGGCGGGCGGTCCGGCGGCCCCGCCCCTGGGCGCTGCGGCTGGCGGCCGCCGCCGTGGCGCTGCTGGCCCTGGTCTCCGGGCTCGGCATCAGCAGCCGCGACGCCGGCCCGGGCAGCCCGCTCTGGTCGCTGACCAAGCTGCTGTACCCGCAGCAGGCCGAGGTGCGCGGCATCGAGGACACGATCGACCGGGCCCGCGCGGCCCTGGACGCCGGCCGGCTCGACGACGCCGAGGCGCTGATCGCGCAGGCCCGCCGGGACCTGGCCCGGGTCGAGGACCGGGCGGCCGTCGCCCGGCTGAACGCCGCGCTCGACGTGCTGGCCCGCGACCTGGCGGCGGCCCGGGCGGTCACCGCGCCGCCGAGCGCCGTGCCGGCCGACACCGCCCCGGACACCCCCGCGCCCACCGCCGTCCCGAGCCCCTCGGTCACCGGTACGCCCCGGCGGGGCCCCGCCACCTCGGGCGGCTCGCCCAGACCCCGGACCAGCAGCTCGCCCGCCCCGGCCGACAGCCCGCTGGTGCCGCTGCCGCGGCTGCCGCTGCCCTCGGTGTCGGTGTCGGTCTCCGTACCCGGGCTGCCGCTGCCCGGCCTGCCGCTGCCCACCGAGGGCGGGCTGCTCGACTGAGCGCCGCGCGACGAACCGGACAGCTCCGTTACTGTGCTGCCGTGAGCAGCACTGCAGCGGCATCCACGACCGCCACCGCGGGGCGCGGGGCGGGGATGACCACGAGCCGCCGGCTGAGCGTCATGATGCTCGGGATGACTGTGCTGGTGCTCGCCGGCGGCGGGGTCGGCGCGGTGGCGCTGTCCCACACCGCCACGGTCTCCAACCGGCTGGCCGACCGGATCTCCCCGGCCCGCACCGCCGTGAGCCGGCTGGAGAGCGGGCTGCTGGAGCAGGCGGCGGTGGTCCGCGGGTACGTCATCACCGGCGACCCGGAGCTGCTGCGCCCGTACGAGGAAGGGGTGGCCGCCGAGCGCGCGACCGCCCAACGCGCCCGCGACCTGCTCAGCGACGAGCCGGAGGCGCGGCGTGAGCTGGACGCCGCGCTGGCCCTCGCGGACCGCTGGCGGGCCGAGTACCCGACCCGGCTGATCGCCGCCCGGCGGGCCGGGACGAGCGCGGCGGAGCTGGCCCCGGTGGTGCGGCAGAGCGGGCTCGCGTTCGACGCCGCGCAGGCCGCGCTGACCAGCCTGGAGGCCCGGCTGGACCGGGTGCAGGCGGCCGGCCGGGCCGACCTGGACCGGGCCCGCGCGCTGCGGGACCTCCTCTTCGTGGCGATCCTGGCCACCCTGCTGCTGTCCAGCATCGTCATCTCGGTGCTGGTCCGGACCACGGTGCTGCGCCCGCTGGACCGGCTGGGCGCCTCCGTGCGGCGGGTCGCCGGCGGCGACTTCGAGCACCGCCTCGCCCCGGAGGGGCCGGCCGACATCGCCCGGCTCACCGTCGACGTGGAGACCATGCGGCAGCGGGTGGTCGACGCGCTGAACACCAGCCGCCGGCACCGGGACGCGCTCGAACAGCAGGCCGCCGAGCTGCGCCGGTCCAACGAGGACCTGGAGCAGTTCGCCTACGTGGCCTCGCACGACCTCCAGGAGCCGCTGCGCAAGGTGGCGTCGTTCTGCCAGATGCTGCAACGCCGCTACGCCGACCAGCTCGACGACCGGGCCCGGCAGTACATCGACTACGCGGTGGACGGGGCCACCCGGATGCAGAACCTGATCAACGACCTGCTGGCGTTCTCCCGGATCGGCCGGGTCTACCGCGACGACCGGGAGGTGGACCTGGCCGCGACGTTCGCGCAGGCCGAGTCGAACCTCTCCGAGGCGGTCGCCGAGGCGGGCGCGGAGATCGAGGCGGACCCGCTGCCGGTGGTGCAGGGCGACCAGACGCTGCTCACCATGCTCTGGCAGAACCTGCTCGGCAACGCCGTGAAGTTCCGCAGCCCCGACCGGCCGCCCCGGATCCGGGTGGCGGTCACCGAGGACACGGCCGGCTGGGAGTTCGCCGTGGCGGACAACGGCATCGGCATCGACCCCCGGTACGCCGACAAGATCTTCCTGATCTTCCAGCGGCTGCACCCGCGGGGCGCCTACGACGGCACCGGGATCGGGCTGGCCATCTGCAAGAAGATCGTCGAGTACCACGGCGGCACGCTGCGCCTGGACGACGGGTACGCCGACGGCGCCCGGTTCGTCTTCACCCTGCCGAAACCGGCCCCCACGGTCAGCGTGCCGTTGCAGGCGGGCGAGCCGACGCCGGTGGCTCCGGGCTGAGCGGAGCCACCGGCGAGCGCTCAGCGTTCCCGGTCGGCGGCCCGGCCCAGCGCCACCAGGCGCCGCGTCTCCTCGCGGCGGCGGATGAGGACCGCGCCGCCGAGGAAGGTGGCGGCGGGGGCGAGGACCAGCAGGGCCACCTCCTGGGGCAGAAGCGGAACGACCGATCCGGGCCAGGTGCCCATGCCGTCCATGACCATTGCGAGCATCGCCAGCGGACTCAGGGCGACAAGGATCCGCGAACGGACCGGCGAGGCCAGCGTCGCCAGGCTGACCGGTATGGCCAGAACGGCGGTGGCGAACGCCGCTACAAGGAGCCAGAGCAGAGTCGGGCTACGCGCCTCCAGCAGGCCGTAGAAGACGTACACCGGCACGGGGCCGACGAGATCCGTGCTCGCACCGCCGAGGCGGCTCAGTTCGAGCACGGCGGCGACTCCCAGCGGGGCGAGAGCAAGCACCACCAGCCGGCGGGCCCCGAGCACGGCCACCGCACGGCGGGGGGCGGCGGGCACGGTGAGCGTGGCGGCGGTCACCACGGCGAGCGCGGCCTGCGGGAGGGTGCCGACGACGTACCCGGGCTGGTCGACGAGGCCCGGCCCGACCAGCACCGCCCAGGCGACGACGCCCGCCCAGGCCAGGCCGGCGGCCGCCGGGCGAAACCCGATCAGCGCGGCAACGGCGACCACGAGCCAGCCCGCCACCCGCAACCAGTCGAGCGCGTCGGCGCCGATCGGCTGGAAGTACGGCAGAACGTCCGGATTCGGCACGAGGCGCTCGGCGAGATCCTTGGCAGCCACCGCCAGCAGGATCAACGCGGTCAGCAAGCCGGTGACGGCGGCGGCGTCGGCCCAGGCCGGCTCGGTGAACCCCCGTGCGCCCACCCGCAACCGGGCCCGCAGGCCGGCGCCGACCAGGTCCACCGCGTCCCGGAACCCGGGCCGGGTCTGCCCCGGCCGCGCGTCGGCCAGGAGGACGGCGATCATCTCCTCCTCGTACGTCCGGCGGTGTTCCCACGGGTGGACGGCGAGCAGCCGGCGGTAGCGGCGCTCCAGCTCGGCGGCGCTCACGCCACCCCTCCCCCGGGCAGCAGGCCGGCGGCGCGCAGCCGGCGGCCGGCGGTGTCGGCGTTGCGGCGCAGCCGGGCCACCTCGTCGGCGAGCCGGGTGGCGCCCAGCGCGGTGAGCCGGTAGTAGCGGCGCAGCCGGGACTGCACCACCTCCTCGCGGTCGACCTCGATGAGGCCGTCGGCGCGCAGCCGGTCGAGGACGGCGTAGAGGGTGCCGGCGCGCAGCCGCACCCGGCCGTCGGAGATGCGCAGCACGTCCTCGATGACCGCGTAGCCGTGCCGGGGTGTCTCGGCGAGCGCGGTGAGGACCAGGAACGTGGGTTCCCGCAGGGGACTGTCGGTCATGCCCGTGAGCATATACCGGCTATCGGTATATGCACGCGCGCGTCACCGCGCGGGTCGGCGCCCGTCCCCGTCGGCGGCGGCCGCCGCGACGTTCTCGGTGACCGGCCCGAGCGTCGGCCCGACCGGCGTGGCCTGCTCCACCGGGCCGCGCGCGGCCTGCTCCGCAGGGCCCTGCCCCGCCTGCCCCGCCGGACGGCCCCGCTCGCCCTCCCCGCCGGCGAGCCGGTCGAAGAAGCGCAGCAGCTCGACCGGGAACGGCATGACCAGGGTGCTGTTCTTCTCCGCCGCCACGTCCACCACCGTCTGGAGCAGCCGCAGCTGGTACGCCCCCGGCGTGTTCGCCATGGCCCGGGAGGCGTCGGCGAGCCGCCGGGACGCCTGGTACTCGCCGTCCGCGGCGATCACGCGGGCCCGGCGTTCCCGTTCCGCCTCGGCCTGCCGGGACATCGACCGCTTCATCCCCTCGGGCAGCGACACGTCCTTGACCTCCACCCGCTCGATGAGCAGGCCCCAGGGCTTCTCGGTGGGCGCATCGATGACCGACTTGAGCTCCGCGTTGATGCGGTCCCGGTCGCGCAGCAGGGTGTCCAGGTCGGCCTTGCCGATCACCGACCGCAGCGCGGTCTGCGCGACCTGGAGCACCGCCGACGGGTAGTCGCGGACGTTGACCAGCACCTTCACCGGGTCGACCACCCGGTAGTAGACGACCGCGTCCACGGTGAGCGTGACGTTGTCGCGGGTGATCACGCCCTGCGCGGGCACCCCGATCACCGTGGTCTGCATGCTCACCCGCACCATCCGGTCGGCGACCGGGATGATGAGCTGGAAGCCGGGCTGGCGGATGCGCTCCAGCACCCGGCCGAAGCGGAACACGACGCCACGCTGGTACTGCTGCACCAGCCGGACGCTCAGCGAGGCCACGAGCACCACGAGCGCGATGACGATGACCAGCGCGATGACGGCGGCGGCTGCCATGGTCCCCTCGATCCCGGAGGCGCCCGCCTCCCGGCCGCGCGCGTACCCGCTCCCCCGCACTTCACGCCTGGCGTGTCACGCGGGCCACGTCTTGGAGTGTTCCCGTCAGCAGCGAACGGCAACTCGCCAAGATCTCCGTTCCCGGTGTCAGCGGGCGGGATCCCTGACGTAGGAGGTGGGCGGCCGGCACGGTCAGAAGCGGCGGGCGGGCGGGATGCCGCGGGGTGGGGGCTGGCGCAGCAGCCAGACCGGGTTACCGGCCCCGATGATCACGCCGTCCCGCCCCCGGACCTGGGTCCGCAGGTACGTGCCCGCACCGGGCGAAACCGGCAGGTCGTGCCAGCCCTGCCGGAGCTGGCGCCAGGGCACCTGTCCGATCCCGATCGCCGGGGTCGGGTCGGCGACGCCGGCCAGGTCGACGGCACCGGTCACCACCTCCAGGGTTGCGCCGGCCGGCAGGTCGGTGGCGCGCAGCCGCACGGTCAGCTCGCCGGCGTCGGTGGTCAGCACGGCGCCCATCGCGCTGCGGCCGCCGATCTCCAGGTCGAGGGCGCCCCGGTAGCGGGCCAGGTCGGTGAACCAGGCCTGGCCGGCCCGCAGCGCCGCCACCAGGTCGTCGCGGCCCGTGGAGGCCGCCCAGACGTACGTGACGTGCCGGTCCCGCCCGGCCCGCCAGTCGGTGCCGTCGTGGTCGTCGGTCACCCCGACCGCGGTGACCGGGACGGCGTTGCGGGCCGCCACGTCGTACGCCCAGAGGTGGTCGTCGACCGGTTCACGACCGATCTCGATCAGGTCGGCACCGAGGGCGTGCCGCTCCACCAGCAGCCGCGCGAGGGACTCGCGGCGTTCCACGTCGAGCGGGTGGTTCCAGCAGACCACCCCGCCGTGGCCGTGCAGGAACTCGACCATCCGTTCGGTGGCCCCGACGTCGTTGTCCCGGTACGGCGGGGACGGGAAGCGGGGCAGCGTCTGGTCGCCGCCGAACCAGTTGAGGTGCCGGACCATCGACACCTCGTAGGCGCGGTGGTGGGTCACGCCCGGGTACGCCCCGGCGTAGCCGCGCAGCACCTCGGCGCGCAGTTCCTCGCCGGCCTGCCCGGCGCGCCGGGCCCGGTCGAAGACCAGGCGGTCGACCACGTACGCGCCGCGCGCGCCGCCCGCGACCTGCACCCCGAGGCGCAGTCCGCGCAGCGAGTTGTCGCCGGCCACCAGGTCCGGCCAGAGCCGCCGCACGTCGGCCAGCAGGTCGAGGGTGTGCCGCCGCCAGGCGCCCGCCGGGGCGGGCAGGTCGACGGTGCCGTGCCGGCCGTCGGCCCGGTGCCGGGTTTCGGTCGCCGCGCCCAGGCGGTAGCGGAGCACGAGCTGGCCGGCGGGGCGGCCCGCGCCGGCCGGGTGGTGGGACAGCGCGATCTCGACGATCAGGGTGGCATTAGGGCCGGCGGTCTCGGGCAGCACGTCGAGGTGCAGGGTGGTGTCGGAGATGTTCCCGGTGTGCGTCCAGTTCCACGCCGTGCCGGCGTACCAGAGGGTGCCGGCGCCGGCGGCGGTGAGCCGCAGCGCGCGGCCCGGGTCGCCGGCGGGGGCGGGCACGAAGTCGGCGGCGGAGGCGGTGAGCGCGCCCTCGGTGGACTCCTTCCAGGTCCACGCGAGCCCGCCCTCGGTTTCCTCGGGCCCGTCGAAGTGGACGACGCGGCGGTGGTCGTGGGCGGCCACCCGGAAGTCGTGGTCGGTCCACCAGATCACGTCGACGGCGTTGCGTCGGGCCTGGTCGAGGTGGGCGGCGTAGCTGGCGACGCCCTCGCTGAACGAGGCGTGCAGGTGCATGGCCATGCTGATCGGCCGCCGTCCGCGGGCGACCGGCGGCGGGTCGCCGGTGGCGGCCAGGCCCACGGGTACGCCGATCCCGGCGACCGCGAGGCCACCGGCGGCCGCGAGCAGGCTGCGCCGGTCCAGCCGTGCCCGATCCCCCATGCCGCTCCCCCGCTCCCCTGCCGGCCCGGGCCAGCGTACGGGCGGCGGCGCCGGCCCGGCATCCGGCGATCGTGCGGACGGCGGAGGCCGCCGGGTCAGGCGGAGCCACGGACGGCGAAGGACCGACCGATCAGGCGGAGCAGCGGACGGCGGGACGGCGCGGTCAGGCGGCGTAGCGGGCGGCGAGGTCGACGACCCGGCGGGCGGCCGCCACCATGGCCCGGTCGGCGAACCGGCCGTCGGGCAGCACCACGGTGCCGGAGTCGCGGGTCTGCGCGTCGGCGAGCGCGGCGAGCAGTTCCCGGGCCCGGTCCACCTCCCGGTCGGCGGGGCGGAACGCGGCGGCGATCACCGGCAGCTGGCGCGGGTGGATGGCGGCCCGGCCGAGGAAGCCGAGCCGCCGGCCGGCCGCGCAGGAGGCGGCCAGGCCGTCGAGGTCGGTGACGTCGGCGTACACCGACATGGCCGGCGGCGGCAGGCCGGCCGCGCGGGCCGCGACCACGATCCGGCCGCGGGCCCAGAGCAGGCCGTCGTCGTCGGCGACGCCCAGGTCGGAGCGGAGGTCGGCCTCGCCGAGCCCGAGCGAGGCCACCGCCGGGTGGGCGGCGGCGATGGCGTACGCGGACTCCAGCCCGACGGCCGACTCGACCAGCGGGTGCAGCGGGGTGTCGGCACGCGCGGCCACGGCGGCGACGGTCGACGGGGACTCCACCTTGGGCAGGCGCAGCCCGGCCAGCCCCGGCCGCCCGGCGACGGCGGCCAGGTCGGCGGCGACGTCGGGGCCGGTCAGCTCGTTGACCCGGACCTGCACGGGCAGCGGCTGCGGGTCGGCCAGGAAATCGGCGACGGCGTCCCGGGCGTACGCCTTGCGGCCGGCCACGACGGCGTCCTCCAGGTCGAGGATGACCGCGTCGGCGCCGGCGGCGACCGCCTTGGCGAACCGGTCGGGCCGGTCGCCGGGCACGTAGAGCAGGGTGAGCAGCATCAGATCACCCCGCGCTCCCGCAGCGCGGCCAGTTCGTCGCCGGTCAGCCCGAGCGCGCCGAACACGGCGTCGGTGTCCTGGCCGTGGCGGCGGCCGGCGTGCCGGATCTCCCCCGGGCTGTCCGACATGCGGAAGGGCACGTTCTGCATGCGTACCTCCCCCAGCTCCTCGTCGGGGACGGTGACCACGGTGCCGAGCGCCGCGTACTGCGGGTCGGCGAGGATGTCCCGCACGTCGTAGACGGGGGCCACGGCGGCCTGGGCGGCCTCGAACGCGGCCACCACCTCGTCGCGGTCCCGCTTCGCCACCCAGCCGCCCACCGCCGCGTCGAGTTCGTCGGCGTGCGCGGCCCGGCCACTGCCGGTGGCGAACCACGGCTCGTCCACCAGGTCGGGGCGGCCGACGAGCCGGACCACCCGCTCGGCGATGCTCTGCGCGCTGGTGGACACGGCCACCCACCGCCCGTCGGCGCACCGGTAGGTGTTGCGGGGCGCGTTGTTGTTGGACCGGTTGCCCAGCCGGGGCTGGACGTAGCCGAGCTGGTCGTACCAGGTGATCTGCGGGCCGAGCATCGCCATGATCGGTTCGATGATGGCGAGGTCGACGACCTGGCCCCGGCCGGTCAGGTCGCGGCCGCGCAGGGCCAGCATGACCGCGTACGCGGCGGCGAGCGCGGTGACCGAGTCGGCCAGCCCGAACGGGGGCAGGGTCGGCGGACCGTCGGGCTCCCCGGTGGCCGCCGCGAAGCCGCTCATCGCCTCGGCCAGGGTGCCGAACCCGGGCCGGGGCGCGTACGGGCCGACCTGCCCGAAGCCGCTGATCCGGGCGATCACCAGCCGCGGGTTGACGGCGTGCAGCTCGTCCGGGCCGAGACCCCAGCGCTCCAGGGTGCCGGGGCGGAAGTTCTCCACCAGCACGTCGGCGTCGGCGAGCAGCCGGCGCAGCAGGTCCGCCCCCTGCGGGTCGGACAGGTTGAGCGTGACGGTCCGCTTGTTGCGGCCGAGCACCTTCCACCACAGGCCGACGCCGTCCTTGGCGGGGCCGTGCCCGCGGGACGGGTCCGGCTTCGCGGGATGCTCCACCTTGACCACGTCCGCGCCGAAGTCGCCGAGGAACGCGGCGGCCAGCGGGCCGGCGAACAGGGTGGCCAGGTCGACGACCTTGACGCCGTGCAGCGGGGCGGTCATCGCGCCGCCTCCGGCAGGTCGGCGGCGCAGCGGAAGCCGATCGAGGTGGAGCGGGTCAGGCCGGCGCCGGTGAGCAGCAGCTTCACCGACACGTCGGGCGGCTGCGGGCCGCCGTCGAGATACCAGTCGGAGCCCTCCGCCCGGTAGGCGCAGCCGCCCTTGAGGATGACGAAGCGGGTCCGCCCGTCGGAGTGCTCGCTCTCGGTCAGGTTCCAGACCAGGGGTTCCCGCCGGGCCAGCAGGCCCGCCTCGGCGGCCACCTGCCACTCGTCCTCGGTGGGCAGCCGCAGCCCGGCCCAGTCGGCGTACGCGCGGGCGTCGGCGAGGTCGACCCCGGTGACCGGGGCGTCGGCGGGGCCCTGCCCGGCCGTGAACCGCTCGGCCCGGACGGGCCGGTAGCCGGTGGCGGCGAGGAAGCGCGCGTACTGGCCGTGGGTGACCTCGTGGGTGTCGATGGCGAAGCGGCCGAGCCGGACCGGGCGGCGCAGCGTGCCGGTGTGGTGCAGGCGCGGCGGCAGCGGCTTCCACTCGTCGACGTAGGGGGCCTCGCCGTAGAGGCCGGTCTCCCGGACCCGGTGGTGGACGGTCAGGTCGTGCCGGCCACCGGCCACGGTGACCATGCCGTCGGGCAGGGCGGCCAGAGGCGACCACGGGGTGCGGGCGCGCACGGCGGCGCGGGCCGGGAAGGACGGGTCGCCGGTCGGCGGTTCGTGCCGGGGCACCGGGGTGTCGGTGGCGACCACGGCGGCGATCGCCCCGGCGGGCAGCGGCCCGCCGACCGCGACCCGGCCGTCCTCCAGTTCGGTGACGGCCAGCTCGGCGCCGGTGACCAGGTCGACGAAGCGCCCCGGTCGGCGGTCGGTGAGCAGCCACGGGCCGTCGTGGTCGGCGCCGCGGTTGACCACCGTCCACAGCGGCTGGTCATCGTGGGTCCAGCGGGACGCGTACACCTGGCCGGCGCCGGGGTGGTCGGCGAGCGGGACCCAGTCCTCGGCGCGCAGCCACGCGGTGTGGCTGGCCTGGACCCGGCGCATGGCCCGCAGCACGGCCCGGTCCCGCTCGTTCCAGCCGACCCAGACGCCGAAGACGCTCTCCCAGACCAGCACGCCGCAGCCGTTGAGCCAGGCCGAGTGCAGCTCGTCCAGGTGGTCGCGGTGCCAGCGGCGGGTGTGGTGCAGGACGTGCCGGCGCTCGAACCACTTGGCCCGCAGCACGCCGGGGGTGTCCGAGTCGGCGAACCACTGCGCCCAGGACATGGCGTGGTCCTCGATCCGGGCCAGCGGCACCCGGCTCTCCCCCTCCAGGACCAGGCCGGGGCGGACCGCGTCGAGGGCCTTGCGCAGCTCGCCGGCGCCCTCCTTGAGGGTGTCCAGGAAGACGCCGTCGACGCCGAGCCGGTCGGCCAGCGCCGCGACCTCCTCGGCGTCGGCGCCGGGCTCGCGCCGCGTGCCGGTGTCCCACGGGTTGTAGTCGACGAACACCCGGACCCCGGCGGCCTGGAACGCGCGGACCACCTCGGGCAGCTCGGGCACGTCGCGGTACCAGTCGAACTGGTTGCGCTCGTCCAGCCCGATCACCGGGTACGCGTGCCAGAGCACCACCCCGTCGAAGCCGCCGAAGTCGCGCCGTGCCGCGTCGAGGAACGCCGCGACCGTGAACTCGCCGCGGTCGTGGTCGTAGAGCGTCTCGTCCCACAGCCAGGCCAGGCAGACGGTGAAGCAGTCCCCGGCGATCTCCTCGTAGTGCGCGCCGGTGTAGGCGAGCCGGGCGCGGGCGTCGGCCCGCCACCGGGTGAGCTGCTCCCGCCACGCCGGCCAGTCGGCGGGGTCGTCGGGGGCGGCGAAGATCTTCGCCTCGTCCAGGGTGGTCAGGTCGGTGTGCGCGCCGAGCGGCACCTCGGTGGGCCGGTCGATCGGCCGGGGCACGTACGGGTTGAAGCTCACTCGACCTCTCCGTAGGTGGCGGCGGACAGCGCGTCGATGGCGGCCCGCTCGGGCAGGGCGGTGGAGGCGCCGGGGCGCTCGGCGCAGGCCGCGCCGGCGGCGCACGCCCAGCGCAGCACGGCCGTGGCGGTGTCCCCGGTGAGACCGCCGCGCTCGGCCAGGGCGACCGCGAGCGCGCCGGTGAACGCGTCGCCGGCGGCCGTGGTGTCCACCGCGTCGATCTTCGGGGCCGGCACCTCGATCCGGGCGCCGTCGCGGTCGGCGTAGGCGGCGCCGCGCGCGCCGAGGGTGAGCACCACCCGGGGCACGAGGCCGACCAGGGTGTCGAGCAGCGCCGCCGGCTCGTCGGTGAACACCCCGGCCACGACGGCGGCCTCGTGCTCGTTGACCACCAGCACGTCGACGAGGTCGAGCAGTTCGGCCGGCAGCGGCCGGGCCGGGGCGGCGTTGAGCACCACGGCGGCGCCGCCGGCACGGGCCCAGCCGGCGGCCCGGGTGACCTCCGCCAGGGGCACCTCCAGTTGCAGCAGCAGCACGCCGGCCCCGGCCATCGCCTCCCGGTCGGCGTCGTGCAGCGTCAGCGCGGCGTTCGCGCCGGGCGCGACCACGATGCAGTTCTCCGCCGCGTGGTCCACGGCGATCAGCGCGACCCCGGACGGCCCGTCGACGGTGCGCAGGCCGCGCAGGTCGACACCGGCGCCGGCCAGGTTGTCCCGCAGCAGCGCGCCGAACCCGTCGCCGCCGACCGCGCCCACGAACGCGCACTCCGCGCCGGCGCGGGCCGCGGCGACCGCCTGGTTGGCGCCCTTGCCGCCGGGCACCATCCGGAAGTCGTCGCCGAGCACGGTCTCACCGGGCCGCGGCAGCTGCGGCGCGGTGACCACCAGGTCCAGGTTGGCGCTGCCGACCACCACCACCCGGGCGCTCATGCCCGGTTCCCGTGGGCCAGGGCGAGGGTACGGTCGGCCAGCTCGTCGAAGCCGATGCCGTCGAAGCCGGCGATGCTGCTGGCCAGCCGGTTGCGCAGCGGCGCGACCCAGCGCCCCGGCAGCCGACCGGCGCCGGTGAGCGCCCCGGTGACCGCGCCGACGGTGGCGCCGTTGGAGTCGGTGTCCCAGCCACCGGCGACCACCGCGCAGATGGACCGTTCCAGGTCGCCCCGCCCGTACGCGAGGGCCGCCGCGACCAGGGCCGCGTTGTTGCGGACGTGCACCCAGTGCAGGTGGCCGTGCCGCGCGTAGAGGGTGTCCACGATGCTCTCCCAGTCGTCGCCCCCCGCGCCGAGGGCGCGCGCCTCCCAAACGGCGGCGGTGAACCGGCTGCCCGGGGGCAGCACCGACTCGCCGGCGTCCAGCACGGCGTCGATGTCGCCGGCCACCGGCGCGGCCGCGGCCAGGGCCGCCACCCAGATCGCCCCGTACGCCCCGGCCCGGACGTGGCTCACGGCGGCGTCCCGCCAGGCGGCCTCGGCGGCCCGGTCGGGACGGCCCGGGTTGGTCCAGCCGTACACGTCGGTGCGGATCTGCGCGCCGATCCACTCCCGGAACGGGTTGTGCCGGCGGGCGGTCTCCGGCGGGGTCAGGCCGAGCAGCAGGTTGCGGTAGGCGACCCGCTCGGCCGTGAACACCCGCCCCGCGGGCAGCCAGTCCAGCCACGCCTGCGCCACGTCGGCGCTGGTGAAGCCGGACCCGTGGGTCTCCAGGATCCGCAGCGCCAGCAGCGCGAAGTTGAGGTCGTCGTCCTCGGGCATGCCGGCGATGTTCTCGGCGAGGCTGGTCGGCGCGCTGCGCCGGTTCCACGGCCAGCGGGCGGCCACGTCGGCCGGCAGCCCGCGCGCGGTGAACCAGTCGCGCAGCGGCCACCGGCCCGTGGCGGCGAGGATCTCCCGGATCCCGTGGCGGGGGATCTTCTCCACCGGCTTGCCGAGCAGGCAGCCGGCCGCCCGGCCGAGCCAGGCCCCGTGCAGCCGGTCCCGCTCGACCGTGGTCGGCAGGTCCCAGGCGCCCGGCCAGGTCTTGCGGACCGCGTCGAGGTCGTCGGGCTCGTCCGCGCCGTCGGGGCCGGGCAGCGCGTCGGCGGCGTCGAGCAGGTCGACGGCGAGGGCCCGCAGTTCCGGCGGGGCCGGGAGCGGCGAGGCCCCGCTGACCGGGGCCGTGACGTCGCCGCCGGCCGCCGTCCAGCGGTCGGCCAGGGCGGTGACGTCGCGGCCCTCGTCGCGGCTCGCGGCCAGTTCGTGCGGCAGCAGGTCCTCCGGCTGCACCCAGGTCAGCCGGAGCCCGCGGGCCGGTGTCCCGGCAGCGGTCATGCCAGGCCGCCGAACCGCTCGGCGCGCCGGGCGAAGCGCTCCCGGTCGCGGTCGAACACCTCGGTGGCCACCCCGGCGAGGACCCGGGCGGGCTCGACCAGGTCGGTGCGGGACGCCGCGGCGACCGTCTCCGACCACTCGGCCGGCACGGCCGCCGCGCCGCCAAGCGCGCCGGCGATCGCGCCGGCCATGGTGGCGGTGGAGTCGGCGTCCCGGCCGTAGTTGACCGAGCCGAGCACGGCCGCCCGGTAGTCGCCGCCGGCCACCACGAGCATGCCCAGCGCCACCGGCAGCTCCTCGATGGCGTGCAGCCGGCTCGGGCGGCGGGCGCCCAGGCCGGGGCTGCGGTACTCCTCCCCCACCGTGTCGTAGGGGGCCACGGCGGCGCGCAGCGCCGGGATGGCGGCCTTCCAGTCGTCGTGCCCGCGGGCCTCCTTGACCACCGCGTCGATGGCGGCGCGGGTGCCGTCGCGGGCCAGGTCGAGGGTGGCGGCCACGACGTCGTCGACGCTCGCGCCGGGGGTCGCGGCGGCGGCGACCGCGGCGGCGAAGGCCGCCGCGGCCTCCCGGCCGTAGCTGTGCTGGTGCGCCCCGGCGATCTCCACGGCCTCGGCGTACGCCCCGGCCGGGTCGCCGGCGTTGACGATGCCGACCGGGGCCATGTACATGGCGGCGCCGCAGTTCACGATGTTGCCCACGCCCGCCTCGCGCGGGTCGGCGTGGGCGTGGTGCAGGCGGGTGACCAACCACCGCTCGGCCGCGGCCAGGCGGTGGAAGGTCACCCCCTCCCGCTCCAGGTCGGGGATGTACACCACCCGCTCGATCAGGTCGGGGACGAGCAGTTCCACCACGTCGTACGCGTCGAGGTGGTCCCGCTTGGCCGCGTACGCCCGGACCAGGGCGTGGGTCATCAACGTGTCGTCGGTGATGTGCCCGTCGCCCTTGTGGTACGGCGCGAGTGGCCGCGCGGTGGCCCAGTCGGCGTGGTACGGGGGGACGATCCCCTCGACCCAGCCGCCGAAGCGGGCGCGGATCTGCTCCGGAAGGGCCGTCTCGGTGGCCCCGCCGAGGGCGTCGCCCACCGCGGCGCCGACCAGGCATCCGACCGACGTGTCGAGCAAGAGTGACATGGTTACCTCTGAACCTGCTTGCCACCGTCGACCAGCTGCGTGCCGAGCTGGTCCAGGGTGATCTTGTTGGCGAAGTACTGCTGGAGGGCCGGGGTGGCGTACTTCGTCTTCCACTCCGGGTAGCCGGCGGCCTTCTGGAACGGGGCGACGGTCAGGTCGGCGGCGCTGTCCGCGGCGACGTCCCAGCCCTGCTTGCCCCCGGTGGCCTTGACCAGCTCCTCGTTGGCCTGCTTGCCGGTGGGCACCAGCCAGTCACCCTTGGCCAGGGCGGCCATGTTGCTCGGGTTGAGGAACCACTCCAGGAACTGCGCGGCCTGCTTCTTGTGCTTGCTGTCCTCGGCGATGGACAGGGTCTGCGGGTTGGCGGCCTGCTTGCTGGAGAGGCCCTTGATCGGCGGGAGGGTCACCCACTCGAAGCCGGCGGGCGCCTGCTCGACCATCTGCTGGCGCAGCGAGACCGAGCCGGGCAGCATGGCGTACTTGCCGCCGAAGAAGCCGGGCAGGGTGTCCGCGCCGCTCATGCCCAGCGCCTCCGGGGAGGCCGACTTGCTGGTGTAGAGCATGTCGTGGATCCGCTTCGGCACCTCCTTCTCCGCGTCGCCGACCTTGACCTCGGTCTTGCCGCCCTCGGTGTAGAAGAACTTGCCGTCGTAGTTCAGCGCCAGGTTCAGCACCCGGTTGGTGGGCGACTTGAGCGCCCAGGCCGCGCCGTACTGGCCGGGCTTGGTGAGCTTCTGGGCGTTGGCCTGGAACTCGTCCCAGGTCCAGCCGCCGTCGGCCGGCGGCACCGCGATGCCGGCGGCGTCGAGCAGCTTCTTGTTGGCGATGACGACCTGCGACTCCAGCAGGAACGGCACGCCGGTGACCTTGCCGTCGAACGTGGCGGTGTCCCAGACGCCCGGGTCGATCTGCCCCTTGAAGTCGTCGCTGAGCAGCTTCGACAGGTCGGCCAGGTAGCCCTGCTTGCTGAACTCGCCGATGGCCGACGCCTCGTAGTGCACGATGTCGGCCACGTCGCCGCCCTCGAACGAGGTGACGAGCTGGTCGTGGATCGAGTTCCAGTCACCCTGGACGTACTCGACCTGGATGTCCGGGTGCTCGCTGTTCCACTTGGCGACCAGGTCCTTGTTGGCCTGGAGCGACTCCTTCTGCCAGGCGAGGCTGAGGAAGCGCAGCTTGGCCGGGCCGGACGAGTTCTCGTCCTCGCCGCCGCCGTCACCGCAGGCGGTGAGGGCGCCGAGCCCGACGACCGCGACCGCGGTGGCCGCGGCGAGTCGGCGGAATCTGCTACGGAGCATGGGGGATTCCTCCTTGGGTGGTGGTTGGGGGTGTGGTCAGCCCTTGACCGCGCCGGCGAGCGACCCGGACGAGAGGCGGCGTTGCATGACCGCGAAGAAGATCAGGCTGGGCAGGGTGGCCAGCAGCGAACCGGCGGCCAGCGGACCCAGGCGGGCGGTGCCCTCGATGCCGACGAACCGGGCCAGGGCGACCGGCAGGGTCGCCAGCTCGGGGGTCTTGACCAGCACGAGGGCGAAGAAGAACTCGTTCCAGGCGGAGATGAAGGAGAACAGCGCGGTGGCCACGATGCCCGGCGCGAGCAGCGGGAAGACGACCCGGCGCAGCACCTGGAGACGGGTGGCGCCGTCGACGCTGGCCGCCTCCTCCAGCTCCCGCGGGATGTTGCGGACGAAGCCCTGGAGCATCCACAGGGCGAACGGCAGCGCCCAGACCACGTAGATCAGCACCAGTCCGGCGTGGGTGTTGGCCAGGCCGACCTGCCGCAGGATCAGGAAGATCGGGATGATCAGCAGCACGAACGGGAAGAGCTGCGACAGCAGCACCCAGCCCAGCGCGACGGTGCCGAGCTTCGTCCGGAACCGCGCGAGGGCGTACGAGGCCGGCAGCGCGACCAGCACGGTGAGCACCGCCGAGGCCAGGGACACCTGGAGGCTGTTCAGCGCGGCCCGGCCGAGCTGCTGCTCGGTGAAGGCCTGCACGAAGTTCTGCACGGTGGGGTTGCTCGGGATGAGCGTGGGGTGCAGCTGCACCAGTTCGCGGGGCGGCTTGAACGCGGTGGACAGCAGCCAGACCAGCGGGAACCCGAGGAAGATCAGGTAGCCGGTGAGCGCGACGTACTGGAGCGTCCGCCCGGTGCGGCTCGGCTTTCCGAACATGTCAGTTCGCCTCCCTCAACCGGCGACGCAGGTAGACCGCGAGCAGCGCGACGATGATCACGACCATGACGTTGCCGAGGGCCGCGGCGTAGCCGTAGTTGCCGTAGCGGAACGCCTCCTCGTAGGCGAAGAGCATCGGCAGCATGGTCTTGCCGCCCGGCCCACCCGCGGTGAGCACGTAGACCAGGCCGAACGAGTTGAAGTTCCAGATGAAGTCGAGCGAGGTGATCGCCACGACGACCGGCGCGATGGCGGGCAGCGTGACGTTGCGGAACCGGTGCCAGGTGGAGGCCCCGTCCACGGCGGCCGCCTCGTGCAGCTCGCGCGGCACGCCCTGCAACCCGGCCAGGAGCACGACGGTGGTCTGCGGCATGCCGGCCCAGACGCCGACGATGATGACCGCGACCAGGGCGGTGCTGAAGTCGCCGAGCCAGTTGGTGCGCAGCCCGTCGGCGCCGACCCGGTGGAAGAACTCGTTCAGCAGGCCGGCGTCCGGGTGGTAGACCAGTTTCCAGAGGATGCCGACCACCACGGGCGGCATCGCCCAGGGCACCACGGCCAGCACCCGGGCCAGCCCGCGGAAGCGCAGCTGCTGGTTGAGCAGCAGGGCCAGGCCGAGGGCGAGCACGAACTGGAGCACGGTCACCCCGACCGCCCAGAGCAGACCGATCTTGAACGAGTTCCAGAACAGCTCGTCGCCGAGCAGTTCCCGGTAGTTGGCCAGCCCGGTGAAGCTGATCTCGACGTGGCGCCCGGCCCGGGCGTCGGTGAAGCCGAGGTAGATGCCGCGCACCAGCGGGAACACCGACAGCACCACGATGGGCAGCAGCGACGGGAGCAGCAGCAGGTAGATGCCGAGCCGGTCGGAGCGGGACCGGGCCCTGCGGGGCCCGTCGGCGCGGGCGACGTCGGGCCGTTCGGCCACCGTGGTCATGCCGTCACCTCCGGGGTACGCGGCGCGGGAGCGGGCAGCGACGCGGCGGCGCTGGAGGCGCGCACGGCGAGGCTAGGGGCGACCTGCTCGCGGCGTGGCGGCAGGGTCGGGTCGGCGATGCGCTGGAGCAGCAGTTCGGCGGCGCGGCGACCGCGCTCGGCCGAGCCGAGGGAGACGCTGGAGAGCTGGGGGAACATCATCCGGGCCAGCACGGTGTCGTCCATGCCGACGACCGCCACGTCCTCGGGGACGCGCCGGCCGGCGGCCAGCAGGGCGTGCAGCGCGCCGACCGCGATGAGGTCGTTGGCGCAGACCAGCGCGTCGGGCTCGGCGCGGGCGAGGAGGCGCTCGGTGGCGGCCCGGCCGGGCTCGTACCGGAAGTCGCCGACCTCGACGAGGCGCTCATCGAGCGCGATGCCGTGCCCGGCGAGGGCGGCCCGGAAGCCGGCGTCGCGGGCCGCGCCGGGCACCGTGTCCAGCGGGCCGTTGACGAAGCCGATCCGCCGCCGCCCGGCCGCGACCAGGTGGTCGACGGCCAGCCCCACGCCGGTACGCGAGTCGGTGCGGACGTTGTCCACGGGCGCGTCGGCGGCGAGCTGGCCGACGACGACCACCGGCACCGGGCTGTCGACCAGCGCGGCGAGGTGGTCGTCGGTGACCCGGATCGGGGAGACGATCATCCCGTCGACGTAGCGGTGGGCCAGCCGGCGCAGCAGGGCGGTCTCGTTGGCGATCTGCCCGCCGGTGGCGTGCACCAGCAGCTGCCGGCCGGACGCGGCCACCACGGACTCGATGGCGCGCATCATCTCGACGTACACCGGGTTGCCGATGTCCTCGACGGCGAGCGCGACGAGGCCGGTGCGCTGCGACTGGAGCGAGCGGGCGATGGCGTTGGGCACGTAGCCGACCTCGGCCGCGGCCTCGCGCACCTTGCGGACGGTCTCCGGGCTGCCGCCGACGCCGTTGAGCACGCGGGAGGCGGAGGCGATGGAGACACCGGCGCGGGCGGCGACGGTGTGGACGGTGGGCCGGCCGTCGGCCGACTCCTTTAAACGTTTACGACCCACGCCCCGCACCTCCGCCTGTCTGCTGTAAACGTTTCCGGGAGTCTGCGCCCGACCCGACGGTCAGGTCAAGGGCTCGTTACGAAAACGTTTCCAACGGCGGTGAGCTGGGCGGGGACGAGATCAGCCGGGGCGGGCCGGTGTCCGGGCGGCCAGGGGGCGGCCGGCGAGGCGGCGGATGGCCAGGTAGCCCTCGCAGCCGAGGCAGAGCCCGAAGGCGGCGTTGAGGAACGCGGCGGCGAGCGCCGCCGCGGTGGCGACCAGCCCGAGCAGCGGCACGCCGGCCAGCCAGCCGGCCGCGCCCACCGTGGCGAAGGCCAGGCCGACGAGCTGGGCGAAGCGGACCGGCGCCACCGGCTCCAGCTCGGCCGGCGGGGCCAGCCGGGGCGCGACCAGGGCGCGGAAGAGCAGGCCGTACGGGCCGAGTCGCGGGTGGACGGCGGTCAGCGCGAAGACGACGGCCTGGGCCAGGACGAGCCAGCCGGAGCCGGTGACCAGGGCGACGGCGAGGACGACGGTGGTGAGGGCGGCGGCGAACCGCGGCCCGCGAGGGTCGAGCAGCATGGGGGCTTCCGTTCGGCGGCGAAGGGGTCGGTCAGGCGGTGGCGACCGGCGCACAGAGGCTCGCCGCGAGCCGCCCGTGGTCCACCACCCGCCGCCGGATCAGCCGGACGCCGGTCACGCCCGCGCCCCGGCGGTCAGCGGCGTGAGCGCGGCGAGCAGGTCCGCCCGGTCGGGCACGCCGGAGGCCCGCCGGACGATCCGGCCGTCGCCGTCCACCAGCAGCACCGTCGGGGTGCGCCACACGTCCAGCTCGCGGGCCCGGTCGAGCTGCTCCTCGACGCCGACCTCCAGGAGTGCGACACCGTCCACACGGCCCGCGACGTCCGCGAGCACCCGGCGGGCGGCCCGGCAGGGCGCGCAGACCGGGGCGGAGAACTGGATCAGGGTGACCACGCCCGGGCGGACGCCGAGAGCGGCCAGCGCGGCCCGGTGCGGCGCGACGGCGGCCGGGGACACGGCACGCAGCCGGCCGTCGCGACGGCGCCGCCACCAGCCGAGGACGGTGGCGGCCGCGAGCACCGCGACGAGCACGAGGACGCCGGTCAGGCGAGGCGGCTGCACGGGTCCAGGCTGCCACGACGACCGGCGGCGGGAATCCCACCGTCCCACCCACCGGACGTGACATCGCCTACTCCGGTGGTGGGAATGGCGGGCCGACCGACGGCCCCGCGATCGACAGTCGTCGCATTTGTCCTCTGGCGCGCCGACCGATCCTGGCAATATTCTCCACTTCGCGCGCAGCTTTTGGAGTTCCTTTACACGCCCGCACACCCGTCGGGCCACCGAGGAGATGCCATGCACTTCGACCACCCCGAGCTGGACCGCCGCACCCTGCTGCGGGCCGGCCTCGGCGCCGCCGCGGTCGCGGTCGTCGGGAGCGAACTCGCCTTCCCGGCCGCCGCGCAGGCCGCGCCGGGCGCGGACCTCGACTGGATCATCAGCTGCGACGAGTGGGGCGCCCGCCCACCGGCGGACCCGCTGTCGATCAGCGCGATCCCGACCAACAAGATCATCGTGCACCACATGGCATTCCCCAACAGCACGGACTACTCCGAGGAACACGCCAAGCAGCTCGCCCGCGACTGCCAGAACCTGCACCTGGACGTGAACCGGTGGTCGGACACCGGGCAGCACTTCACGGTCAGCCGGGGCGGCCACGTCCTGGAGGGCCGGCACGGCAGCCTGGAGCGGTTGCAGGCCGGCGACCGGCAGATGATCTCGGCGCACTGCCCCGGCGAGAACGGCCGGGCCATCGGCATCGAGAACGAGGGCACCTACGTCACCGACACGCCGCCGCAGGAGCTGCTCGACTCCCTGGTCAAGCTCTGCACCACCATCTGCCAGCAGTACGGGCTGCACGCGCACGACATCTTCGGCCACTGGGACTTCCGGGCCACCCAGTGCCCGGGCGCCATGTTCTACCGCGAGTTCCCCGCGCTGCGCCGGCGGGTCTTCGCGAAGCTCGGCACCGACCTGGGCGACGTGCCGGCCCGCCGCTGGCCCGACATCTGGCGCTTCGTCGGCGGCCCGGTCGTGAAGGTGGCGCAGTACCTGCTCACCTTCCGCGGCTACACCGTCCCGGTCACCGGCGTGTTCGACGCCGCCACCGTGGCGGCCGTGCAGGACTGGCAGGCGCGCAACGGCATCCCGGTCGACATCGACGCCACCCTGACGGCGCCCACCTGGGAGACCCTGGCGCCGGAGCTGGACAAGGACGCCACCGGCATCCCGGTCCAGGCGGTGCAGTTCATGCTCAACTCCAAGGGCTACGCCGACGTGGCGATCACCGGCGAGTACGACCACCCGCCCAAGAAGGCCCTCCAGGACCTGCAGGAACTGCACGGGCTGGACACCAACGGCAAGGTCAGCACGACCACCTGGTGCGCCCTGGTGGGGGGTGTGGTGCGCCAGTCGTTCCAGCAGAGCTGACGGCGCACCGGCGGGGAAGACGGTGGGGGTGGCAACGGCGCCACCCCCACCGTTGCCGTCCACACTCACCCGTCGCGCCTCGTAGGCCGCGGCCCGTCTCTCTGCGACGATGCGCAGGTCACGAGACCGAGGAGGCGAGATGACGTCCCGACTGAATCCGTACCTGAGCTTCCGCGACAACGCCCGCGAGGCGATGGAGCACTACCAGCGGGTGTTCGGCGGCGACCTGCGGATGAACACCTTCGGCGAGTTCGGCAACCCGGACCCGCAGGTGGCCGACCTGATCATGCACGCGCAACTGGAGACCGACCAGGGCTTCACCCTGATGGCCTCCGACACCCCGCCCGGGATGGAGTTCACGCCGGGCACCACCATGGCGGTCAGCCTCAGCGGTGACGACGCCGACGACCTGCGCCGCTGGTGGGAGCAGCTCGCCGAGGGCGGCAACGTCACCATGCCGCTGGAGAAGCAGATGTGGGGCGACGAGTTCGGCATGTGCGTCGACCGTTTCGGCACGTCCTGGATGGTGAACATCGGCCAACCCCAGGCCTGACCGCCGGGCGGGGGTGGCCCGAACGGCGGTGTCCACGCTGGTGGGACCGGCGTTAGCGTACGCGGATCCACGGATCCCGCCGGAGAGGACGACAGTCATGGACGGCAGCTCTCGCGCACACCTCCGACGCCTGGCCAGGCTGGCCACCGCGGCCGCCCTCGCGGTGGCCGGCCTGGGGCTGGTCGCCCCGCCGGCACACGCGGAAGCCGGACCCAAGGTCGCCGTGCTGACCCGCAACCTCTACCTGGGCGGGGACCTCACGCCGTCGATCGCCGCGCCGACCCTGCCGGCGTTCCTGGCCGCGAACGCCGCGCTGCTGAACCACGTGGACCTGGTCGACTTCCCGGCCCGGGCGGCGCTCATCGCCGACGAGATCCGCGAGCGCAAGCCCGACCTGGTCGGCCTTCAGGAGGTGGCGCTCTGGCGCACCGGGCCGCTCGGCGACCCGGCCCCGGCCACCGAGGTCCGGTACGACTACCTGGCCCTGCTCATGGCGGAGCTGGCCGAGTCCGGTCACCCGTACGACGTGGTGGTGACGCAGGACGAGGCGGACCTGGAGGCCCCGGCCGGGGCGCCCTACCTGCGGGACGTCCGGCTGACCATGCGGGACGTGATCCTGGTGCGGCACGGCGGCCGGATCACGGTGAACGGCACCTCGTCGGGCCACTTCGTCAACAACCTGGTCTTCCCGCTCGCCGCCACCGGCGGCACCGCCACGAGCACCCGCGGCTGGACGGCGGTGGACGCCGCGCTGGGCGGCCGCACCTTCCGGTTCGTCAACACCCACCTGGAGGCGTTCCACCCCGGCGTGCGCCTGCTCCAGGCGCAGGAACTGCTGCGCGGCCCGCTGAGCGTGCCCGGCCGCCTGGTCCTTCTCGGCGACCTGAACAGCGGCCCCGAACTGCCCGACCCGAACAACCGGCTCGCGTACCTGGCCCTGGTCGCCGGCGGAATGGTGGACACCTGGCCGATCCTGCACCCCGGCGACCCGGGCTACACCTCCGGCCTGGGCGACGACCTGACCCAGCCGGCCGACGACGTCGAGCACCGGATCGACATGGTGCTGGTCCGCGGCCCGGTGACGCCGGTGTCCAGTGAGGTCTTCGGCAACAAGCGGCAGACCCCCGGCGGCCGCTGGGCGTCGGACCATCTCGGACACCAGGCCGTGCTCGCGCTGCCCTGATCGAGGCGAAACGTCGGCATTCGCGCGTGGTGAACGGCACCTATCCCCACGCATGGAACGCCATCAATCATTACCCGGAGGTAGACATGAGTCACTCTCACCTCCGGGTATGACGCCCGGGCACGGAGGGCGAGACGTCGGCAAGCGGCAGCCGGGCGTACGACCGGCCCGACTCCGCACCCCGGAGGAATCGCCATGCCCCGTCCCACCACCCGTGCCCGGCTCGCGGCGCTGACCGCCGCCACCCTCACCGCCGGCGCCCTGACGGTCGTCCCACCGTCACCGGCCGCCGCCGCCACCACCTTCACCGGCAACGACTACTGCCTCGGCCAGTGCGCCGACATCCTGCCGCCCGGGGAGAACGGCAACGCCACGCTCGCCGCGATCCTCGCCCACCAGGCGCTCGGCACCCGGCCCGGGCACTCCAGCGACCAGCTCGACGAGTACGCCAACCTGGTCTACGGCTACGCCGGGCTCACCGACGAACAGATCGCGCAGTTCTACAACGACGCCTCGTTCGGCGTGCCCGACGCGCAGGTGGAGAGCACCGTGCGGCCACGGGCGGACGTCACCATCGTGCGGGACAGGGCGACCGGCGTGCCGCACGTCACCGGCACCACCCGCTCGGGCACCATGTTCGGCGCCGGCTACGCCGGGGCCCAGGACCGGCTCTGGGTGATGGACCTGCTGCGGCACGCGGGTCGCGGCACGCTCACCTCCTTCGCCGGCGGCGCACCGGGCAACCGGGAGCTGGAACAGAGCATCTGGGCCAACTCGCCGTACACCGAGGCGGACCTCCAGGCGCAGGTCGACGCGCTGCGCCAGAAGGGCGCCCGCGGGCAGCAGCTCTACACCGACGTCACCGACTACATCGCCGGCGTCAACGCCTACATCGACCAGTCCATCAGCGCCGACAACTACCCCGGCGAGTACGTCCTGGCCGGCGCCGGCAAGCCCCAGCACTTCACCATGACCGACCTGATCGCCACGGCCGGCGTCATCGGCGGGCTGTTCGGCGGTGGCGGCGGCTCCGAGATCCAGTCCGCCCTGGTCCGGGTGGCGGCGCGGGCCAGGTACGGCGCCACCGAGGGCGACCGGGTCTGGCAGGCGTTCCGGTCCCAGAACGACCCGGAGACGGTGCTCACCCTGCACGACGGGCAGAGCTTCCCGTACGGCGCCACCCCGGCCGGCGCGACCGGGACGGTGCTGCCCGACGCCGGCAGCGTCGTCGCCGAGCCGCTCGCCTACGACCAGACCGGCGGGGCCACCACGGCCCGGACCACCACGGCCCGGACCACCGACGGCAGCGCCAGCACGCAGCCGCTGCTCAGCGGCCTGGCCGGGCTGCGGTCGCACGGCATGTCCAACGCCGTGGTGGTCTCCGGGCGGCACACCACCACCGGCAACCCGGTCGCCGTGTTCGGCCCGCAGACCGGCTACTTCGCCCCGCAACTGCTCATGCTCCAGGAGTTGCAGGGGCCGGGGGTCAGCGCCCGGGGCGCCGCCTTCGCCGGGCTGAACCTCTACGTGCTCCTCGGCCGCGGCCAGGACTACGCGTGGAGCGCCACCTCCGCCTCCCAGGACCTCACCGACACCTACGCCGTGCCGCTGTGCACCACCGACGGCAGCGCGCCCACTCTCGGGTCCAACAGGTACCTGTGGCACGGGCAGTGCGTGGCCATGGAGGTCCTCCAGCACACCAACTCCTGGTCGCCGACCCTGGCCGACTCCACCCCGGCCGGCTCCTACACGCTGCGGGCGCTGCGCACGCGCTACGGCCTCGTCGCGTACCGGGGGCTGGTGAACGGGCAGCCGACCGCCTTCACCAAGCTGCGCTCGACCTACCGGCACGAGGCCGACTCCGCGATCGGCTTCCAGGCGTACAACGACCCGGCGGCCATGGGCTCCGCGGCGGCCTTCCAGCAGTCCGCCGCCAGCGTCGGCTACGCCTTCAACTGGTTCTACGTCAACTCGACCGAGGCGGCGTACTTCAACTCCGGGTCGAACCCGGTCCGGCCGTCCACCGCCGACCCCAACCTGCCCACCCGCGCCGAGGCGGCCAACGAGTGGATCGGCTGGGACCCGGACACCAACACCGCCACCTACACCCCGGCCGCCGCCCACCCGCAGTCGGTGAACCAGGACTACTACGTCAGCTGGAACAACAAGCAGGCCCGGGACTTCGGGGCGGCCGACGGCAACTTCAGCTTCGGCTCGGTGCACCGCGGCCAACTCCTCGACGGCCCGGTGCGCGCCGCGATCGCCCAGCGCAAGCTCGGCCGGGCCGACGTCGTGCGGATCATGGCCGACGCCGCGGTCACCGACCTGCGCGGCCAGCAGGTCCTCGGCGACCTGCTGCGGGTGCTCGGCACCGCCCCGGTCACCGACCCGGCGCTGGCCGACGCCGTGACCAAGCTGCGGGCCTGGCAGCAGGCCGGCGCCCGCCGCGTGGAGACCGCCCCCGGCTCCAAGGTCTACCAGCACGCCGACGCCATCCGGATCTTCGACGCCTGGTGGCCGCTGCTGGCCGCCGCGGAGTTCCGGCCCGGCCTCGGCCCCGACCTCTACGCCGCGCTGGTGGACGCCATCGAGGTGAACGAGGCGCCGTCGGGCGGCCAGAACGGCGGCCGCGACGGCACCGCCGTCTGGTCCCTCCAGGGCCAGCCGCACAAGGGCTCCTCATTCCAGTACGGCTGGTGGGGCTACGTCGACAAGGACATCCGCACGGTGCTCGGCGACCCGGTGGCCGGCGGGCTGGGGCGGACGTACTGCGGCGGCGGCAGCCTCGGGGCCTGCCGGCAGAGCCTGCTCGACACCCTCGCCCAGGCGGCCGCGGCGCCGGCCACCACCGTCTACCCCGGCGACAAGTCCTGCGGGGCGGGCGACCAGTGGTGCGCCGACGCCATCGCCCAGTCCGGGCTCGGCGGCATCACCCACCCGCTGATCGCCTGGCAGAACCGCCCCACCTACCAGCAGGTCGTCTCGTTCCCGGCGCGCCGCGGCGACGACGTCACCAACCTGGCCCAGGGGCGCCCGGCGATTGCGTCGAGCACCCAGTTCCTCACCAGTTACACCCCGGACAAGGCGGTCGACGGCAGCCTCGGCAGCCGCTGGTCCAGCAGCTACAACGACAACCAGTGGATCCGGGTGGACCTCGGCGCGGCCCGCACGGTCGGCCGGGTCGTGCTGCGCTGGGAGGCCGCGTACGGCAGCGCGTACCGGATCGAGGTCTCCGCGGACGGCGGCACGTGGCAACCGGTGTTCAGCACCGCCGCCGGCAACGGCGGGACGGACAACGTCACCCTCGCCCCGGTCACCGCCCGCTACGTGCGGGTGTACGGGGTCAAGCGGGCCACCTCGTACGGCTTCTCGCTCTACGAGTTCGAGGTCTACGGGCGGTGACACCGGCGGTCGGCCGGCGGGGCCCCACCCGCCGGCCGGCCACCCGGCATAAGGTCGTCGGATGGGCGGCGGCGGCACGGTACCGATCGGCCCGGCACTCGTCGTCGCGCTCACCGCGCTCACCCTGGCCGGCGCCGCCGTGCTGCGGCTGGCCGGGCTCGGCCGGGCCCGGACCGTGCTCACCGCGGCGGCCCGGGCCACCGTCCAGCTCGGCGCCGTCTCGCTGGTCATCGTCGCCGTCCTCCGCGCCTGGTGGAGCACCGCCGCGTTCGTGCTGCTCATGTACGTCGTCGCCGCCCTCACCGCGCGCCGGCGGATCGGGGCCGGCGCGCCGGCCCGGGTCGTCCCGCTGGCCATCGCGGCCGGGGTGGTGCCCAGCCTGGCCGTGCTCCTGGCCAGCCGGGCCCTGCCCGCGACCCCGCTCGTGGTGCTGCCCACCGCCGGCATCCTGATCGGCGGGGCGATGACCGCGACCAGCCTGGCCGGCCGGCGTACCCTCGACGAGCTGCGCACCCGGCACGGCGAGTACGAGGCCGGGCTGGCCCTGGGGCTGCTCCCCCGCGACGCCGCGCTGGAGATCTGCCGCCCGGCCGCCGGGCAGGCCCTCGTCCCGGCGCTCGACCAGACCCGCACGGTCGGGCTGGTCACCCTGCCCGGCGCGTTCGTCGGCGTCCTGCTCGGCGGTGCCGGGCCGGTCCGCGCCGGGGCCACCCAGCTGCTGATCCTGCTCACCCTGCTGGCCGTGGAGGCGGTGGCCATCGCGGTGGCCGTCGAGCTGCTCGTGCGGGACCGGGCCCGCACCGCGCCCTGAGCCGGGTGTAGCGAGGGCGCGAAGGGGTAACGGCGGCCCGATGACCTGGGTCCGCAACCTGCGCGTCCGGCCCGACCTGCTCTACGTCGCGAGCGGGTGGAGCACCCTGGTCACCGACGTCCGCGGCCGGATCGCCGGGGCGGACCCGCAGGGCTTCTTCGCCCGCAACACGCGGGTGCTCAGCCGCGAGCGGATCACCGTGGACGGCCGCGAGCCGGTGCCGTTCGCCACCGCCAACGTGGGCGGGCACGCCCAGCTCTCCTACGCCGAGCTGGGCGACGGGGAGGCGCTGCCGTCGCGGGCCGCGTACCTGACCGTGGAGCGGTTCGTCGGTCCCGGGCTGCGCAGCCGGTTCACCGTGGTCAGCTACGCCGAGCAGCCGCTGCGGTTCCGGTTGGGGCTGGCGGTCGAGGCGGACTTCGCCGACACCAGCGAGGCCGAGGCGGGCCACCGGCTCCAGCTCGGCGAGGTGCACAGCCGGTGGGATCCGGCCGCCGCGGAGCTGCTCCTCACCTACCGGCACGAGGGGCTGGACCGGTCGGTGGCGGTCCGGCTGCGCGCCGACGCCCCGGTGGCGTACGCCGACGGCGGATTCACCGTCGAGCTGGTGGTGCCGCCGGGCGGCCGCGCCGGGGCGGACCTGCTGGTCGAACCGGTCTTCGACGGTGAGCGGCTGCCCGCGCCCCCGGCCACCTTCGCCGAGCCCGACGACCCGGCCGCCCGGGCGAGGGCCCGGCTGGACGCCGAGCTGGCCCGGCTGAGCAGCAGCAACTTCGACCTCACCGCGGCCTGGCGGTGCGCCGTGCGGGACCTGGCCGTGCTGCCGCTCGGCGAGCCCGCCGGCCCGGCGGCGCCGATCGCCGGCCTCCCCATCTACCAGGAGATCTTCGGCCGGGACACGATGACCGCCTCCTGGCAGGCGCTGCTGGCCGGCCCCACCATGCTGGCCGACAGCCTCCGGCTCAACGCCCGGCACCTGGGCCGGCGGCTGGACGACTGGCGGGACGAGGAACCCGGCAAGCCGCTGCACGAGGCCCGGCAGGGGCCGGTCTCCCTGCTCGGGCTGAACCCCTACAGCGCCTACTACGGCGACTGGTCCACCGCCCCGGACTTCCTGGTGTTCCTCGGCCAGTACCTGGCGTGGACCGGCGACCTGGACACGGTGCGGGAACTGCTGCCCACGGCGGGCCGGGCGCTGGAGTGGATCGACCGGTACGGCGACCCGGACGGCGACGGCTTCCTCGACTACCACTGCCGCTCCCCGGGCGGGCTGAAGAACCAGGGCTGGAAGGACTCGGACACGGCGATCGTCGACGAGCGGGGCGAGGTGGTGCCGAACCCCATCGCCAGCAGCGAACTCCAGGGCTACTGGTACGCCGCCCTGCGGCACGCCGCCGTGGTGTTCACCGTCACCGGGCACCCGGCCCGGGGCGCCGCCCTGCTGGCCCGGGCCCGGGGGCTGCGCCGGCGGTTCCACCGGGCGTACTGGCTGCCCGACCGGCGCTGCTACGCGATGGCCCTCGGGCCGGACCGGCGGCCGGTCCGCTCGACCAACTCCAACGACGGTCACCTCCTCGCCACCGGCATCGTGCCCACCCGGGTCGCCGAGAAGGTGGCCGACCGGCTGCTCGCCCCGGACATGTTCAGCGGTTGGGGGGTGCGGACCCTGTCGGCGGAGCACCCCGCCTACAACCCGTTCAGCTACCACCGGGGCAGCGTCTGGCCCGTGGAGGCGGGCACCATCGGCCTGGGGCTGGCCCGGTACGGGTGCTGGCCGCACCTGCACCGGCTGGCCGAGGGCATGGTCGGCGCCGCGGCGCTCTTCGCGGAGCACCGGCTGCCCGAGGTGCTGAGCGGGCTGCCCCGGGACGACGCCCACCCGCACCCGGGCGTCTACCCGAACTCGTGCTCCCCGCAGGCCTGGTCGGCCAGCGCCGTGGTGGCCCTGGTCCAGGCCCTGCTGGGGCTGCGCCCGGCCGCGCCGCTGCGCGCGGTCCTCGTTGACCCGCACCTGCCCGCGTGGCTGCCCGACCTGCGGCTGGAGGGCGTACGGGTGGGCGGCGCGACGGTGGACCTGACGGTGCGGCGACGGCGCGGCGGGCGTACCTCGGTGCGGGTGCGCGGCGACCGGCTCGCCGTGGTCCGCCGCCCGCCGCGGCAGGCGATCACCCTGGCCCGGCGGGAGGTGTAGTCGGCGCAGGGCGGGGAAACCGGCCGCGCCTGGGGGCCGAGAAGGAAAGGACCGGCATGGAGAGTCGCGCGAAGTCGATGGGGCACGCCATCCACCCCATCCTGATCGTGTTCCCCCTCGGACTGCTCGCCACCTCGGTGATCTTCGACATCCTGTACCTGATCACCGACCGGACGGGTTTCCAGGTGTCCGCCGCGTACACCATCGCCGCCGGCGTGATCGGCGGCCTGGTCGCGGCGGTGTTCGGCCTGATCGACTGGTCGGCCATCCCGGCCGGCACCCGCGCCAAGCGGGTCGGCGCGGTGCACGGCCTCGGGAACGTGGTCGTGCTGGTGCTGTTCGCGGTGAGCTGGCTGCTGCGCCGGGCCGCGGACAACTGGGACCCCAACGCCGGCGCGCTGGTCTGCAGCTTCGCCGGCATCGTGCTGGCCGGTTTCACCGGCTGGCTCGGCGGCGAACTGGTCGAGCGGCTGGGGCTGAGCGTGAGCGACGGGGCGGGCGTGAACGCGCCGAGTTCGCTGTCCCGCCGGGCGCGCGCCCGCGGCGCCTGACCGAGAAGGGACGAACGGATGCGGGCGATCACTCTCGATCGGGAGGGGGCGGCGCCGGCCGCCCGGGACGACCTGGCCCGGCCCAGCCCCGGCCCGGACGAGGTGCTGGTCCGGGTGCGGGCGTCCTCGGTCAACGCCTTCGACCGGAAGGCGGCGGCCGGGATGATGCGCGGGTCGATGGACTACCGGTATCCCGTCGTGCTGGGCAAGGACTTCGCCGGCGAGGTCGAGGCCATCGGCGGCACCAGCCCGTTCCGGGTCGGCGACGCCGTGTTCGGTGTGCTCATGCGTCCCTACCTGGGCGAGGGCACGTGGGCCGAGTACGTGACCGTCGGCGGCGGGGACGGCATCACCCGCGTCCCCGACGGCGTCGAACTGTCCACGGCGGGCGTGCTGGGGCTGGCCGGTGTCACCGCCCTCGACGCGCTCGACGCGCTGGCCGTGCGGCCGGACGACACGGTGCTGGTGGTCGGGGCGACCGGCGGCGTCGGCGCGCTGGTCGTGCAGTACGCCCGGCTGGCCGGCGCCCGCGTCGTCGCCACCGCCCGTCCCGGCCCCGCCACCGACTTCGTCCGCGACCTGGGCGCCGCCGAGGTGGTCGACTACACCGGCGACCTGATCGGGCAGGTGCGCGCCCTCGCGCCGGACGGCGTCACGGCCGTGGTGCACCTGGCCGGTGACGGCGCGCCACTGGCGGGGCTGCTCGCCCCCGGCGGGCGGCTGGCCTCCACCATCGGCTTCGGCCCCGACGAGCACCCGGCGGCCGTCTCGATCTTCGGCCGGCCGGAGCGGGCGACGCTCGACCGGCTCGCCGACGACGTGCTGGCCGGCCGGGTCCGGGTGCCGGTCGACCGCCGCTACGAGCTGGACGAGGTGCCGCGGGCCCTTGCCGAGTTCTCCGGCGCCCTGGGCAAACTCGCGGTCAGCATGCCCTGACCGGCCCGGCGTTCGAACATCTGTGCGAACATGTGCTGGTGTCGAGCGAGGCCACCATCCTGCACGCCGACCTGGACGCGTTCTACGCCTCCGTCGAGCAGCGCGACGACCCCCGGCTGCGGGGTCGTCCGGTGATCGTCGGCGGCGGCGTGGTCCTCGCCGCGAGCTACGAGGCGAAGGCCCGCGGGGTGCGCAGCGCCATGGGCGGCCGGCAGGCCCGCCGGCTCTGCCCGGACGCCGTCGTGGTGCCGCCCCGGATGGCCGCCTACACGGCGGCCAGCCGGGCGGTGTTCGAGATCTTCCGGCGGACCACCCCGCTGGTCGAGGGGCTCAGCATCGACGAGGCGTTCCTCGACGTGGGCGGGCTGCGCCGGCTCGTCGGCCCGCCCGCCGACATCGCGGCGGAGCTGCGCCGGGAGGTACGCCGCCAGGTCGGCCTGCCGATCACCGTCGGGGTGGCCCGGACCAAGTTCCTCGCCAAGGTCGCCAGCGGGGTGGCCAAGCCGGACGGGCTGCTGGTCGTCGCGCCGGAGGGCGAGCTGGCCTTCCTGCACCCGCTGCCGGTGGAGCGGCTCTGGGGCGTCGGCCCGGTCACCGCCGCGAAGCTGCGCGAGCGGGGCCTGCGCACCGTCGGGCAGGTGGCCCGGCTCGACGAGCCGACCCTGGTGTCGCTGCTCGGCGCGGGCGCCGGCCGTCACCTGCACGCCCTCGCCCACAACCGCGACCCGCGCGCCGTGCAGGTCGGGCGGCGGCGCTCCTCGATGGGCGCCCAGCACGCGCTGGGCCGCGAGCCGCACTCCCCCGCCGAGTTGGACGCCGTGCTGGCCGGGCTGGTCGACCGGGTCACCGGGCGGATGCGGACGGCCCGGCGCACCGGGCGCACGGTGACCCTGCGGCTGCGGTTCGCCGACTACACCCGCGCCACCCGCGCGCACACGCTGGACAAGCCGACCGCGCAGACCGGGCCGCTGCGGGCCGCCGCCCGGTCGCTGCTGCGCACCGCGCTGCCCGAGATCGAGGCCCGGGGCATCACGCTGATCGGGGTCGCCGTCGGCAACCTGGACGACGGGCACGTGCAGCTCACCCTGCCGGTCACCCGCGACCCGGGGCCGGCGCTGGACGCCGCCGTGGACGCGGTGCGGGACCGGTTCGGGTCGCGGGCGCTCACCCGCGGGGTGCTGCTGGGCCGCGACCCGGGGTTCGAGATGCCCATGCTGCCCGACTGACCGTAGGCTCCAGCGCTCATCGCCTGGACGGCCGACCCCGACGGCAACCCGATCCAGCTCGTCCAGTCCCCGCCGGCCGACCGGACGTGAGCCCGCGCCGCCTCCTCCCCGGGTAGGAGGCGGCGTCTCCGACCCGCGGCCGGCATCGGGGCCTCCGGTCGGGCGCGACGGGGCGGCCACGCCACCAGCATCTACAGGCATGACTACCGTGCTGAACCGGGCGGCGCGCTGGCACCGCCCCCTGATGCTCTTCGTCGCGGCGATGGCGGCGCTCACCGTCGTCGCGGCCGTCGGCGTGCTGGCCGACCCCCGGGTGCTCACCGGCGTGCCGATCTGGCTCAAGCCCCTGAAGTTCGCCATCTCGTTCGTGCTCTACGGCACCACCCTCGCCTGGATGCTCACCCTGCTGCCCCGGCGCAGCCGGATCGCCGAGTGGGCGGCCACGGTGATCGTCGCCATGTCGGTGGTCGAGATGGCGATCATCGTCACCCAGGTGCTGCGGGGCACCACGAGCCACTACAACGGCACCACCCCGCTGAACGGCGCGCTGTTCTCGGCGATGGGCGCCGCCATCATGGTGCTGTTCGTCGCCCAGCTGGTCATCGGGATCGTGGCGCTGCTGCGGCCCACGGCCGACCGGGTCGCCGGCCACGCCGTCCGGCTCGGCCTCGGCCTGTCCCTGCTCGGCATGCTGGTCGCCATCCCGATGGTGACCCGTACGCCCGACTCGGCCGCCGAGGGGATCAGCGGGGCGCACAGCGTCGGCATGGCGGACGGCGGCCCGGGGCTGCCCCTGGTCGGCTGGAGCACCACCGGCGGCGACCTGCGGATCGGGCACTTCGTCGGGCTGCACGCCCTCCAGGCGCTGCCGCTGCTCGCGATGCTGCTCAACCGCTTCCTCGGCGACCGGCTGGACGAACGGACCCGCGCCCGGCTGCTGCTCGTCGCCGGCGCGGCGTACGGCGCAGCCACGCTGCTGCTCACCTGGCAGGCGTTGCGCGGGCAGCCGCTGCTGCGCCCGGACGCGCTCACCGTGGCCGTCGCGGTCGCCCTGCTGGCGGCGACGGCGACCGCGACCGGCGCCGTGCTGGCCCGGGGGCAGCGCCGCGCGGACGTGGTGGTGGTCGCATGACCGGGACCCTGTTCACCCTGACGTTCGCGGTCGCCGCACCGTTCTGGGCGCTGATGATCCTGCTGCCCCGCTGGTCGTGGACCGCCCGGATCGTCGGCTCGCCGCTGATCGTGCTCCCGGTCCTGCTGATCTACGCGGTCCTGATCCTCCCGGCGCTCGGCCGGGTGCTGCCGGTGGTCACCGCGCCGACCCTGGAGGGCGTCCGCGACCTGCTGGGCAGCGCGGACGGCGCGACGGCGGCCTGGGCCCACATGATCGGCTTCGACCTGTTCGTCGGCCGCTGGATCTGGCGGGACAGCCGGGAGCGCGGCATGCCGGCGCTGCTCATGGCGCCGGTGCTGCTGCTGACCATCCTGCTCGGACCGCTCGGCCTGGCCGTCCACCTCGGACTGCGGACCGGCTGGGCGCCGGCCCCCGTCGGCAACGGCGGCGGGACGACCAGTGCCCGGCCGGCGGGTCCTCCGGTTCCCGAGCGCACCCCCTAGGCTGGCGTCGTGGGCTGGGTGGGACGCCTGTTCGACGCACGCGACACGCTCGCGCGGATGCTGCTGCTCGACCTCAGCGGCCTCGGCTACCTGGTCTTCGGCGCCCAGGGCCACCACGCCCCGACGGCCACGCAGTGGGTGCTCGCCCTGGTCGCGTTCGGCACCGCCCTGGCGTGTCACCGCCGACCAATGGTGAACCTGGCGGCGCAGGCCGCGCTGCTGGCGGTCGCCTTCCCGCTGGTCGACGACACGACGATCAACCAGGTCGGCGCGAGCTGGGCGCTGCTGGAGCTGACCATGTGGGCCGACCGGCCCCGCACCATCTGGCTGGCCGCCGGCCTGCTGGCCGCGGTCGACCTGACCGACTCGATCGGCGACCCCGTCCGGCGGCTGCTCTCCGGTGTCTTCGGCCTGACCGTGGAGGTCGGCCTGCCGCTGCTGCTCGGCCTGGTCATCCGGACCACCCGGGAGCTGGCCCGACAGGCCGAGGAGCGGGCCGCGGCCGAGCAACGCCGCCGGGAGTCGGAGAGCCGCGCCGCCCGCGCCGGCGAGCGCAGCGCCATCGCCCGCGAGCTGCACGACGTGGTCGCACACCACGTCGCGTCGATGGTGCTGCGGGTCGGGGTGGCCCGGCACGTGCTGCCGGACCTGGATCCGCGGGTGAGCGAGGTCTTCGACGACGTGCACGGCACCGGCACCGCCGCCCTGAACGACCTGCGCCGCCTGGTCGCGGTGCTGCGCGACCCCGACGGCGTACGCGGCGACGCCGCGCTGACCGCGATCGAGCCGGCGGCGGTCCCGGCGGCGCTCGACGCGGCGGTGGACCGGGCCCGCCAGGCCGGCATCACCGTGGAGGCCGACGTCGACCCGGCGGTCGGGTCGCTGGACGCGGTGCGGGGCCAGGCGGTCCTGCGGCTGACCCAGGAGGCACTGACCAACGTGGCCAAGCACGCCGGCACCGCGGCCCGGGCCCGGCTGGCCGTGGCGGTGGTCGACGGCGCCGTGCACTGGGAGGTGTCGGACGACGGCCGGGGGTCGGTGCCGGCCGCGGTGCCGGCCGGCGGCGGCCACGGCCTCACCGGGATGCGGGAGCGGGTCGAGGTGCTCGGCGGGCGGCTGGAGGCGGGACCGACCGGCGCCGGCTGGCGGGTCCGCACGGTCCTGCCGGCCGGGGGCGTCGCGGGGCCGACCGACTCCCCCGCCCGCCCGCCGGAGCCGGCGGCGCCCCGCCCGCGCCCGGCCGGCCCGCAGGCGCCGGAGCCGGCATGATCCGCGTCCTGCTGGTCGACGACCAGCACCTCATCCGCGCCGGCCTGCGCATGCTCTGCGACGCCCAGCCCGACCTGGAGGTGGTCGGCGAGGCCGAGAACGGCCGGGAGGCGATCACCCTCGCCGCGCGGCTGCTGCCCGACGTGGTCGTCATGGACCTGCGGATGCCCGGCGTCGACGGGATCACCGCGACCAGCCGGATCCTCGCCGACCGTCCCGCCACCCGGGTGCTGGTGCTCACCACGTTCGGCGACGACGACCACCTCTATCCCGCGCTGACCGCCGGCGCCTGCGGGTTCCTGCTCAAGGACGCGCCCCCGGTCGACCTGCTCGACGGCGTACGCCGGGCGGCCGCCGGGGACAGCCCGTTCAGCCCGGAGGTGCTGCGGCGGCTGGTCCAGCGGGCGGTGCACGCGCGCGCCGGGGCGCCGCGACCGGTGCACGGCCTCACCGCGCGCGAGCGGGACGTGCTGGACCTGGTGGCCGAGGGCCTGTCCAACACCGAGATCGCCGACCGGCTGCACATCGGCGTCACCACGGTGAAGACCCACATCACCAGCCTCATGACCAAGACCAGCAGCCCGAACCGGGTACGCCTGGCTCTGTGGGCCCGCGGCGCCTGAGCGCCGGCCGGCGTCACTCCTCGATGGCGCCGCCCACCGCGCGCAGGTGCTCCCGGAACGTCAGCGCCGGGTTCTCGGCCCGGCCCGCCAGGTACGCCCCGAACCCGACCTGCGCCCGCAGCGACTCACCGGTCCGGATCCGGTCGGCCTGCCGCCGCTCGGTGTCCCGGATGGACTCCGCCAGGTCGAACAGCTCGCCGACCCGGCCGGCCGGCACGAAGAGCACCCCGTCCTCGTCGGCCAGGGCCACGTCGCCGCGGTCGAGCGTCCATCGGCCCACCCGCACCGAGGCCAGCGCCGCGGCCGGCCGGGGGTCCAGCCGCTGCGGCCCGGTGGGGATGGCGCCCAGGCTGAACACCGGCAGCCCGACCGACCGGATGTCGCCGGTGTCCCGGTGCAGGCCCCACACCACGAGGCCGGCCAGGCCGGCGGCCCGCGCCTCCAGGACCACCAGGTCACCGACGCACGCCTCGTCGGTGCGCCCGTCGTTGTCCACCACCAGCACGTCGCCGGGGGCGGCCCGGTCGATCGCCTCCAGGAAGATGTCGACGCTGCCGACGTGCCGGGCCGGCAGCACCCGGCCGGCCAGCCGCCCGCCGGCCAGCACCGGCCGCACGCCGGCCGGGGCGCAGCGCACCGGGACGGCGGCCCGCAGGCAGGCGTCGGCGACGTGGGCGGTGGTCAGCGCGGCGAACCGCCGGGACAGCTCTGCGCGGTCGATGCTCATGGGCCGACGCTAGCCAGCCGGCCCGACCGTGGGAGGGGCCAGTTCGCGGCCCGTGGCTTGGGCCCGTCGCCCCCGCCGGCAGCGGCGAGGTCAGGCCGGACGGGGCGTGCGCGTCGGCGGGCGGAACGGGTCGGGACGGCCGCGGGCGCGCCGGGCCACCCAGGTGCGCCGCCGGGACCGCGGGGTGCGCCGGACCGGCCGGTGCATCTGCGCCCGCAGTGGCGGGCGCCGTTCCGCCTCGCCCGCGCCGGCCGCCCGGCGCACCATGCGGTTGGCGTCGTCCGGGTCGCACCCGGTGGCACGCAGCACCTCGCTGTCCGCCGTCCGCAGGTCGGTGATCACGCCGTCGGCGAAGGAACGCACCCCGTACGCCCAGGCCCGCCCCGCCAGCTCGGCGCTCTCCCGGACCAGCCGCCGGGTGCCGGTCAGGTCCTCGCCGTCCCGGCACTCCCGGCGCATCACCCGGATCGCCTCACCGAGGCGGGTCACGGCGTCGGCCAGCGTCGGCGGGATCGGCTCGCCGTACTGGAGGGCGGTGGCGGAACGGCGGGCCACCGAACGGGCGTACAGGATCACCCGCTCCAGGTGTTGCGCGGCGGCGGCGTACCGGTGGAACTGGGCGCGGCGGCGCCAGCGGACCGGCGCGAGGGTGACCACCTCCTCGGCCCCGCTGAGCGCCTCGTTGAGGCGGCCCACGTCGGCGTCGAGCCCGCGCATCCGCTCCAGGGACCGGACCGCCGCGTCGGCGTCCCGGGTGGTCAGCGCGCGGGCGACGGCGTCCAGTTCGGTGGTGAGCGTGGTGACGATCGGCTCGGTCGCCCGGTCCAACACCCGCAGCGGGTTGACCGGCAGCAGCAGCGCCACCACGAGGAGGCCGACCAGGCCACCGACCAGCGCGTCGAAGATCCGGGGCAGCTCCAGGCCGGGCTCGACCGGGGCGAGGGTGGCGATCAGCACGGCGGTGCCGCCGGCCTGGCCGACGAGGGCACCGCCGCGCCCGGCGACCAGCAGCGCGGTCGCGATGGCCAGGGTGACCACGAGGCCGGTCTGCCAGGACCCGGAGCCGAGCACCGTGCGCAGCACGTCACCGACCACGATGCCGAGCCCCACCCCGACCAGCAGTTCGAGGGTACGCCGGGCCCGCTGGCCGATGGCGGTGGCGATGGTGCCGACCGCGGCGGCGGGCGCGAAGACGTGCGCACCGGACCCGAGCAGGCGCTGGGCGAGCAGCGCGGCGAGCGCGGCGGCGAGCCCGGACTGGACGGCGATCACCACGGTGACCTCCAGTTGGCGCAGCCGCAGCCGGCCGGCCGCACCGCCCTCGGCGCGGGCGTGGGCCAGCGCCCGCCCGGTCCGCTCGGTGGCCCGGTCCAGGGGCGAGCGGACGGTGTCGGGGCGGTCCTCGGCCATGGCGGCGGTTACCCGGCGCGGCGCGGGTGAATCTGCGGTCGCCGGCGGCCGGCGACCGGGTCAGCGCCGGAAGGTGCGGTCGAGCAGGTCGAACAGGGCGGCCCAGTGCCGCTCGGTGGCCCGCTCGTCGTACATCGGGGTGTCCGCCTGGGTGTAGCCGTGGCGGGCGCCCGGGTAGACCTCCGAGCGGTAGGTGACGCCGGCCGCGTCGAGCGCCTTCTCCAGGGTGGCGATCTGCTCGGCGGTCATCGACGGGTCGTGGTCGGCGTGGCCGAAGTACAGCTCGCCGGTGACCGCGCCGACGCCCAGGTGCGGGCTGTCCGGGGCGTCGGTGACCACCCGGCCGGCGTGGAAGGCGGCCGCCGCGGCGATCCGGTCCGGGTGCGCCTCGATGGCCCGCAGCGCGTTCGTGCCGCCCATGCAGTAGCCGACGACGGCCGCCGGGCCGGGCGCGACGCCGGGCTGCGCGGCGAGGAAGTCCAGGTAGGAGGCGGTGTCCCGGGCCACCACCTCGGGCGTCAGCGCGCCGATCATCGGGGACACCGTCGCGAACAGCGCGCCGCGGCGGCTGTCGTCGCCGAGGCCGGAGAGGTCGACCAGCGGGGCCCGGCCGAAGCGGTGGAACAGGTTCGGCACCAGCACCACGTGGCCGCGGGCGGCCATGGTCTCCGCCATCTCGGCCAGCCGCGGGCGCAACCCGAACGCGTCCATGAAGACCAGGACGGCGGGGAAGGGCCCGTCGCCGTCGGGCCGGACGAGGAAGGAGTCCGCCACCCCGTCGCCGGTCGGCACGTCCACGGTCGTCGTCTGCACTCTCCGAACCTCCCCGAGCTGCGCGTCCGCCGAGCACGCTACCCCCGGCCCGGCAGACCGGCACGGCGAGCCCTTCCGGCCGGCCCGCCGACCGGGCATCCTGGGTGGATGGGAGAGGTGCGACCGATGCCCGGTTTCGGCGACCTGTTCACCGACCTGCGCGGCGAGGACCGGACGCTGCGGGTCAGCTACCACCCGGACCGCGGCGCCGTGGTGCTGTCGCTGTGGAACGGCACGCTGTGCCGCGGCTCGTTCCGGATGCCCACCGACGACGTGGACCGGCTCCTCGCGCTGCTGACCGCCGTCCGGGTCGCCGCCGCCGGGGACGACGCGGCCGGTCCCGGGACGGCCGCCGGCGAGAGCGCGGCCGCGGTCCCGGAGCCGTCCGTGGAGCGCACCGGCGACGTGTCGGGCACCGCCCGGCGCGCGGTCCTGCCGACCCCGCCCGCACCCCGGGTGGCCTGACCGGGTGGAAACCGGACGAAGGGGCACCTCTCCCCGCCTTCCGAACTAGCGTCCGGGTAGGACCTCGGAAGGGAGGGACGATGCGTCCCGTCTCACCACACGCCATTCGCCACCGCCGCCCCGCCGCGCACGCCGCGCTCGGGACGGCCCTCCTGGTCGCCGGCCTGGCCGTACCGGCCACCCCCGTCGCGGCCGCCCCCGCCTCGGCCTCCGGCCCGGCCACCGGCGCCGCCGTCACGCTCGCGGCCGCCGGCCAGCCGACGCTGCGGCAGGGCTCCCGGGGCGCGGCGGTCAGCGCGCTCCAGGCACGGCTCACCGCCCTGCGCTACGACGTAGGCGGGGTCGATGGCATCTTCGGGCCGTCGACGCACCACGCGGTCGTCGCCTTCCAGAAGGTCAACGGGCTGGTCCGGGACGGCATCGTGGGACCGCGCACGCGGGCGGCGCTCGACCGGCCGGTCGTCCCGAAGCCGAAGTACACCCACCCCGGCTACTCGGTGGAGGCCGACCTCACCCGGCAGGTGCTCTACCTGGCCAAGGGCGGGGCGGTGGTCCGCATCCTGGACGCCTCCAGCGGCAAGGCCAGCACCCCCACACCGACCGGCGACTGGACGGTGGGGCGGCGCATCGACGACTGGCGGCAGAGCGACCTGGGCCTGCTGTGGCGGCCGAACTACTTCCACCGCGGCTACGCGGTGCACGGCGCGAGTTCCGTGCCCACCTATCCGGCCAGCCACGGCTGCGTCCGGGTGCCGCTCCGGGCGATGGACCGGCTCTGGACCACCATCCGCGTCGGCACCCCGGTGCACGTCTACCGTTGACGGCCGCACCACCGCGGCGGAGGCCGGCGGGCGGGTCGTTTGCGGCGGCGGCGCGCGGGAACACGGCTTCCTCCAGCCGAGAGGGAGGCGTCGAGGTGGACCAGGACGAGTTCATCGGCGCGGTCGCGAAGCGCTGCGGCATGTCGTCGGAGCAGGCCACGGCCGTCACGCGGGCCACGTTGACCACACTGGCGGAGCGGATCGACGGCGGGGAGGCCCGGGATCTGGCCGACCGGCTCCCCGAGGCGCTGCGGGCGTACGCGTTCGGCGGCAGCGAGACCGGCGAGCGGTTCGGGCTCGACGTCTTCGTGGAGCAGGTCAGCGGGCGCGCCGACATCGACGTGGACCGGGCCAAGGACGGCGTGACGGCCGTCTTCGACGTGCTCCGCGACGCCGTCGACCCGGCCGGCTACGCGGACGTGGTCGCCCAGCTCCCGGCGGAGTACGGCGAGGTGGCCGACCAGACCGCGCCGTTCGTCCAGCGCAGCCAGTGACGGGCGGCGGGCGATGAGCGTGGGCGACGAGGAGCCGCTGCGCCGGCCGCCGGAGGCCGACGCGCAGGAGCAGCGGCAGGACGAGACGGTGGTCGGGCCGCCGGACACGATCTCGGACGCGGTGCCCGAGGCGAGCGAGGCGGACCTGGCCGAGCAGGGCGTGCTGGTCCCGCCCAGTGACCGCACCGGCCTGCCCGACGCGGTGCGCGACGACGTCACGCCGGCCGACGCGGTGGAGCAGAACCAGGAGATCCCGACCCCGGACGAGGACCGCCGGGACTGACCGCTCAGCGGTCCGGACTGTCCGCCGCCGCCATCACGCGCAGCGCGTTCGGGTCCAGGCCGATGCGCACCGGCGTCTCCCCGTAGGGCTCGCCGTCGACCTCGATCCGCGCGGGCCGGTCGGTCTCCAGCCAGAGCTGCCGGACGGCCAGGAACGGCTTGTCGCCCAGGGTACGGCGGTGCCCGGCCGCCGCGTTGCGCGCCGTCTCGCGCAGCAGGCCGCGCCGGCTCGGCCCGCCGACCGGGTACGCGACCAGCAGCCGGTCGTCGGCGTTGGCGTCGGCGGTGATCGGGCGGCCGGCGTGGAAACCGCCGTTGGCCACGTACACCTGGTGGGTGTCGAAGCCGTGCTCCCGCCCCTCGGCGCGCACCGTGACCCGCAGCGGCCGGTGCCGGGCCAGCAGCCCCAGCGCGGTCAGCGGGTACGCGAGCCGGCCCACCACCCGCTTCAGCCGTGGCGGCGCGGTCAGCATGATGTCCGCCGACAGCCCGATCCCGACGTGGTTGGTGAACCGGGTGTCGCCGATCAGCCCCAGGTCCACGTCGATGACCTTGCCGTCGGTGAGCAGCCCGACGGCGGCGTCGAGGTCGAGCGGGACACCGACGGTGCGGGCGAAGTTGTTGGTGGTGCCCAGCGGCAGCAGGCCCAGCGCCATGTCCCGGTGGGCGAGCAGCCGGGCGGCCGCGCCGATGGTCCCGTCGCCGCCCCCGGCGACCAGGAGGTCCGGCCCGAGGCCGGCGGCCTCGGCGAGCACCCGGTCCAGCTCGCCGGGCCGGTCGACCGGGTACGCGCCGAGCAGCGTGAAGCCGGCGGCGCGCAGTCGGGAGTGGACGGTCTCGTAGAGCCGGCGGCCCCGGCGGGAGTGGGCGTTGACGACCAGCGCCGCCCGCCGCCCGCCCCGGATGGCCGCCCCCAGCTCCTGCTTGGTCCGCACGGTTCCCGACCCTATCCGCCGATCGGCCACCGAGGCGGAAACCGCGGGCCGGTGGCGCCGGTCAGTGCGCGGCGACGGCGACCGCGACCGGCTCGACCTCGGCCAGCCGCGCCGGCCGGACCACGGTGAGCAGCACGACCAGGGCCACCGCCATGCCGCCGGCGACCACCGCGGCCATCGCCACGCTGCCGGTGCCGAGCACGCCGACCAGCGGCGCGGCGAGCGCGCCCACGCCGAACTGGACGGCGCCGAGCAGCGCGGCGGCGGTGCCGGCCGCCTCCCCGTGCCGGGACAGCGCCAGGGCGGGCGCGTTCGGCATGGCGAGCCCGGCCGCGGCGAGGACCACCCACAGCGAGGCCAGCACGGCCGCCAGGCCGCCGACGCCGGTGGCGGCGAAGGTCAGCAGCACCAGCCCGGCCGCGGTGCCGACGGCGAGCGCGGTGACCAGGATCCGCTGCGGGGTGTACCGGCGCAGCAGCCGCACGTTGAGCTGGGTGGCGGTGATGAGGCCGACCGCTCCGGCGCCGAACGCCAGCCCGAACTGCTGCTCGTCCAGCCCGTACCGCTCCTGGAAGACGAAGGACGACCCGGCCACGTACGCGAAGAGCGCCGCCATGGCGAGCCCGGCGACCAGGACGAGCCCGACGAACGTCCGGTCCCGCAGCAGCGCGCGGTAGTCCCGGCCCACGGCGGCGAGGCCGCCGTGGCGGCGGCGCTCCGCCGGCAGGGTCTCCCGGAGCCCGACCGCCGCGACCACGACCAGCAGCAGGCCGAAGACGGCGAGGGCCACGAACACGCCCCGCCAGTCCGACCAGCGCAGCAGCCCGGAGCCGAGGGTGGGCGCCAGGATCGGGGCCGCGCCCATCACGAGCATGAGCCGGGAGAAGAGCCGGGCGAAGGCGGCGCCGCTGAACAGGTCGCGGACCACGGCCATGGCGACCACCGAGGTGGCCGCGACGCCCAGCCCCTGGAGCACCCGGAGCGCGCCGACCACCTGGACGGTCGGCGCCACCACGCAGAGCAGCGAGGCCAGGATGTGCAGGGCGATCCCGGCGAGCAGCGGCAGGCGCCGGCCGACGGCGTCGGAGAGCGGGCCGATCAGCAACTGGCCGAGGGCGAGCCCGGCGAGCGTCCCGGTGAGGGTGAGCTGCACGGCCGCCGAGGTGGTCTCCAGGTCGGCGGTGATGGCCGGCAGCGCGGGCAGGTACATGTCGATGGTCAGCGGCCCGATCGCGATCAGCGAGCCGAGAACCAGCACGAGGCGCAGCTGCTGCCCGCGGCTCATCAGGTCGCCGGGTGTCTCGACGGTCGGGGCGGGTGAGGACTGCGCAGTGGTCACACCTGGCAGCAAATCACCGGGCGCCGACATCATTCCCGCCGTCGCCGAAGGTGCCTGAGGTCACATCGGCTCGTTGAACCGTCCGCCGCAGGTCGCACCGAGAGGAGAGACAGGTGCCCGAGTTCCCCGAGCCGGCCGCCGAGGTCGGCCGGATCGAGCCGGCGCCCCGCCGGATCCGCGCCTTTCTGGCCGGCGAGACGGTGCTCGACACCGGCCGGGCGCGGTACGTCTGGGAGTGGCCGCCCTACCCGCAGTACTACGTCCCCGCCGCCGACGTCCGGCAGGACCTGCTGGTCGACGAGGGACGCACCGAGGAGACCGCGTTCGGCGCGGCGCGGCTGCACGGGCTGCGGGTCGGCGAGTTCGCCCGGGCCGCCTGCGCCCGGTGGTACGGCGCCGGCGCGCCGCCCGGGCTGGCCGACACCATCCGGTTCGACTGGGCCGCGCTGGACGCCTGGTTCGAGGAGGACGAGGAGGTCTTCGTCCATCCGCGCAACCCGTACGCCCGGGTGGACGCGCTGCGCTCCACCCGCCACGTCCGGGTGGAACTGGACGGGACGGTGCTGGCCGAGTCGACCTCGCCGGTGCTGGTCTTCGAGACCGGCCTGCCGACCCGCTACTACCTGAGCCGCACCGACGTGCGCTTCCGGCACCTGGTGCCGTCACGGACCCGGACCGCCTGCCCGTACAAGGGCCGCACCAGCGGCTGGTGGTCGGTGCGCGCCGGCGACCGGCTCCATCCGGACCTGGCCTGGTCGTACGACTTCCCCACCGCCGCGCTGCTGCCGATCGCCGGGCTGGTCGCCTTCTACAACGAGAAGGTCGACCTGGTCGTGGACGGGGAACGCCTGCCCCGGCCGCGGACGCACTTCTCCTGACCCGGCGCGGCGGGCCGTGGCCGACGCCACCGCCTGCGTAGGGTGGGGCCGCAGTCCGTGACCTCGCGGCCGCGCCGTCGGGGTCCACGTCGCCACCGCCGAACGGGCACGGGAGGAGCGTCAGCGTGACCGCCACTGACTGGACCACGGACGTCGAGGGCACCGGCCGGTACGCCGAGGTCAACGGCATCAACCTCTACTACGAGACGCACGGCGCCGGGCACCCGCTGATCCTGCTGCACGGCGGGTTGGGGTCGGGCGAGATGTTCGGGCCGGTGCTGCCCGCGCTGGCCGCGCGGCACCAGGTCATCGCCGTCGACCTCCAGGGTCACGGCCGCACCGCCGACGTCGACCGCCCGCTCGACCTGCGCACGATGGCCGACGACATCGCCGCGCTCATCGACCACCTGGGGCTGGACCGGCCGCACCTGGTGGGCTACTCGCTGGGCGGCGGCGTGGCGCTGCGCGCCGCGGTCGCCCACCCGGAGAAGCTCGGCCGGCTCGTCGCGGCGTCCGCGCACGTGCGGTCGGACGCCGTCTACCCGGAGATGCGGGCGCAGCAGGGCCAGGTGACCGGGGCCGCCGCGGAGTTCATGACGGACACGCCGATGTACCAGCTCTACCAGCGGGTGGCGCCGCGCCCGGAGGACTTCTCCCGGCTGCTCGACAAGATCGGCGCGCTCATGGCGGAGGACTTCGACCTGACCGACGAGGTCGGCGACCTGCGGGTGCCGACGCTGATCGTCGCGGCCGACGCCGACATGGCGCCGCCGAGCCACTACGTGGAGGTGTTCCGGCTGCTCGACGGCGGCCTGCGCGACGGCGGCTGGGGGAACGAGGGCCGGCCCAAGGGCGGGCACGCGCTGGCGATCCTGCCCGGGCTCACCCACTACAACATCTTCACCTCGCCGCTGTTCGCCGCGGTCACCCTCGCCTTCCTCGACGAGCCGGCGGGCTGATCACCGTCACCCCTTGCGGCCGGTGGTCGCGATGCCCTCCACGAAGTGCCGCTGGGCCAGGAAGAACAGGATGATCATGGGTACGGTGGCGATCACGCTGCCGGCGAGGACGATCTCCCACTGCTGCTCGCCGCCGTACCCGAACCGGTCGAGGATCACCTTGAGCCCGCGGGGCAGCGTGTAGAGCTGCTCGTTGCGCAGGTAGATCAGCGGCTTGATGAGGTCCGTCCAGCTCGCCTTGAACTCGAAGACGAACGCCACCAGCAGGGCCGGACGGACCAGCGGGAAGGCCAACTTCCAGAACAGCTGCGGATAGCTCGCCCCGTCGACCCGGGCCGCCTCGAAGTACTCCCGGGGCAGGGAGAGGAAGAACTGCCGCAGCAGGAAGATGTAGAACGCCGACCCGAAGAGGTTGCCGGCCCAGAGCGGCACCTGGGTGTCGATGAGGCCGAGCCGGTTCCAGATCAGGTACGTCGGGATCATGGTGACCGCGAACGGCAGCATCATGGTGGCGAGCACCAGGCCGAAGAGCAGGTTCCGGCCGGGGAACCGGAAGTAGGCGAACCCGAACGCCACCCAGGCGCTGGACAGGGTGGCCGCGGCGGCGGCCGCCACCCCGACCACCACGCTGTTGAACAGCCAGGTCAGCAGCGGCATGGCCTGCCACGCCTGGGCGTAGTTGTCCGGGGCGAACGGCGTGGGCAGCAGGCCGGGGGCGAAGACGTACTCCCGGGGCCGCAGCGACGCGCTGACCAGCCAGACGAACGGCACCATGAAGATCACCGCGGCGCCCACGAGGGCGACGACGAACAGGATCCGCTGCCAGCGCGGTCGCCGACCGTCCTCCGGGGCCGCCGGTCGGGGTGGCGCCGCCGGCGCCACCACGGCGGTCGCCACGCCGGTGCCCACCGGCTGACTCGTCGTGGTCACCGGTCCTCCCCCTCGTAGTAGACGAACCGGTTGCTCAGCTTCACCTGCACGGCCGTGATGATCAGGATGATGAGGAACAGCAGCCAGGCCATCGCCGAGGCGAAGCCCATGTGCAGGAACTGGAACGCCTCCCGGAACAGGTGGATCACATAGAACGAGGCGGCGTCGCTGCTGAACGAGCCCTGGGTCTGCCGGTTCCCGAAGTACATGGTGTAGACCTCGGTGAACATCTGCAGCGACGCGATGGTGTTGACGATCAACGTGAAGAAGAGCGAGCCGGAGATCATCGGCAACGTGACGTGCCGGAACCGCGCCCACGCGCCGGCCCCGTCGAGGTCGGCGGCCTCGTACAGGTCACGGGGGACGTTCTGCAACGCGGCCAGGTAGATGATGACCGTGGAGCCGAGGCTCCAGAGGCTCATGAGCACGATGCCGGGCATCACCCAGTCGGGGTCGGTGGTCCAGCTCGGACCGTCGATCCCGAACACCGCCAGGCCGCGGTTGATCAGCCCGTCCTGGGTGTTGAGCAGCAGCAGGAAGAGGATGCCGACGGCCACCGCCGGGGTCATCACCGGCAGGTAGAACACCGTACGGAAGAAGCCCTGCCAGCGGCCGACCCGCTTGAGCAGCAGCGCCAGCCCGAGCGAGATCAGCATCACCAGCGGCACGTGCAGCGCCGCGTAGTAGACGGTGTTGCCGAGGCTGCGCGCCACCTGCGGGTCCGACACGAGCTGCCGGTAGTTGTCCAGCCCGGTCCAGCGCGGCGCGTTGATGACGTCGTACTCGGTGAAGCTGAGCCAGAGGCTGGCGACCATCGGACCGGCGGTGAACACCAGGAACCCGACGATCCAGGGCGCCAGGAAGACGTACGCCCAGCGGGCCTCCCGCCGGGCCAGCGGCGTGCGGCGCCGCCGGCCCGGGACGGGTGGTGTGACGGTGGTGGCCATGGCCGGGGTCAGCCCGCGGCCTTGTCCAGCGCGGCGGTCGCCTCCTGCTGGGCCCGGGCCAGCGCCTCGGCCGGCTGCGCCTGACCGGAGAGCACCCGGTTCACGGCGTCGGTCCACGCCTTGTCGAACTCCGCGCCGGCCGGCGAGGCGGGCATGGCGAACGCCGCGTCCTGGGCCTCGCGGATGGTGGCCACCGCGTCGTCGAAGCGCTTGTTGCCGGTCGGCTGGTACAGCTCGTCGAAGATCTTCTTGTCGGCGGCGGTGTTGCCGGTCCAGACGCCGGTGAACGGCAGGTTGGCCGCCTTGCGGGCCTCGGCCCGCGCCTTGGCGGCGGCGAACCAGGTGTCGGTGGCGGTCATCTGCTTGACGAAGGCGCAGGCCGCCTCCGGGTTCTTCGCCCCCTTGGTGATCACCCACGCCTGGCCGGAGGACATGGTCAGCGGCTTGCCCTGCCGGTCCACGAAGGGCTTCACCACGAGTTCGGCCTTGGGGCTGTTCTTGGCGGCCTGGTTGAGGAACCACTCCTCCATCGGCCACGCGGCGATCTGGTTCTTGGCGAGGGGGTTCTCGGCGCCGAAGAAGTCGAAGGTGTCCCGGAACGACTTGAACTTGCCCCAGCCGCCCTGGTCCTGGATGAGCTTCACGCCGGTGGTCAGCGCCTCGACCACCTTCGGGTCGGTCAGGTTGGCCTTGGCGCCGTCGGCCGAGATCATCTCGGCGCCGTTGGCCTTGGCCCACATGGGCAGGAACTCGGGGATCTTCGGGTCGATGCCGATCCGGCTGAGCCGGCCGCCGGAGACCTTGGCCAGCTTCGCGCTGACCGCGGACAGGCCCGCCCAGTCGGCGAGGTTCACGTCGTCGGCGGTGAGACCGGCCTGCTTGAGCAGCGCCTCGTTGAGGTAGAGCACCCGCACCTGGGAGAACTCGGGGATGCCGTAGACCGTGCCGTCGAGGGTGACCTGGTCCTTGGCGGCCTGCCGGTACTGCCCCAGGTCGATCTTCTGCTTCTCGACGCAGTCGGTCAGCGGCTGGATCGAGCCGCGCTTGGCGTACGTGCCGATCAGCTTGCGGTCCATGTAGACGAGGTCCGGCGGGTTGCCCGAGGCCACCGCGGAGAGGAACTGCTGCTCGTCGAAGGCGCCCTCGGTGATGTTCAGCTGGACGTCCGGGTGGTCCTTCTTGAAGGCGTCCACCCGCGTCTTCGCGATCTCGTCGGACAGGCCGAAACCCATGGTGCTCAGCGCACCGCTGCCCTTGGCGCCCCCGCCGCCGGAGTCGCCTCCGCCGCCCACCCCGCCGCAGCCGCTGACGGCCAGGGCGAGCACCCCGGCCAGCGCGGTCGCCCGCAGTCTCCGTGACATGGCCACCTCCCGTGAACGCGCGGGCCACCCTGCCCGCGCGACCAGCACTTCTCCGGTTCGCGGGAATTTCAAACCCGGTCCGGAGAAGTCGTTGATCATTCGATATCCGCCACTCAGGAGGGGGCGGAACGGGTGGCCGTCCGGCGTCGCCCGGACCGCCGCTCCACGACCACCGCGGTGAGCAGCAGCAGGTTGAGCACGCCGAGCGCCACGGCGGGCGGCAGCAGCACCCCGAGCGGCAGCAGGAGCAGGGTCAGCACGGCCACGGCCGGCTGGGCGGGCGGGACCGGCTGCCCGGTGAGCCGCAGGAAGAGGAGCCGGCCGCCCAGGTAGAGGGCGGCGCCGCCGTACAGGGCGACCGAGGCGGACCAGCTCAGCCTGGCTTCCCCGGCGTGCCCGTCGCCGCCGTGCGCCCCGGCCACGTGCGCGAGCACCTGCTCGATGCCGAGCGCCAGGTAGATGACCGCGGTGATCAGCAGCAGGTGGGTCTGGCTGTAGGCGTCCGCGGCGATGTGGTCCCGCCGGTCCCCCGTGGCGGCCGCGAGAACTCCCGCGGCGGCCGGCGCGACCCGGTCGAAGTACAGCCACCAGAGGCTGACGGTGACCGCGAAGCCGACCAGCGCCACGCCGAGAACCGGCAGCGTGGTCACCGCCGACGCGGCGCCGACTCCGGCCGCGACGACCGACTCCCCGAGCGCGATGATCAGGACCAGGCCGTGCCGCTCGGTGAAGTGGCTCGCGCTGCGCAGTGGCCAGGTGCCGCGCCGCGCGTACGACAGGCGTTGCCCGCCGATCTCGACGACGAACGCCACCACCCACAGCACCGCGTGCGCCGCCCCGCTCAGCAGCGCGCCGACCAGCAGCGGAACCCAGCCGGCGACGCTGACCGCCGCGAAGAACCGGATCCGCGCCCGCAGCCCCGGCACGCCGGCCGCCGCCCAGTGGTAGAGCGCCAGGTGGATGGCGCGGAGCAGCACGTAGGCGAGCGCCACGAGCAACGGGCCGTCCAGTCCCGAGCCCGGCGTCCACGCCTCCGGCATGGCCAGCGCGGCCACGAACAGCGCCGCCATCGCGACCAGGAACCCCCCGCGCACCACGCCGACCTCGGCCCGCGTCTGGTTGCCCAGCCAGGTGTACGAGGACCAGGCGAACCAGAGCAGCACGAGCAGGATCAGCCCCTGACCCATGGTGGTCGGGGTGGGCTCCGGCCCGATCAGCGCCATGATCCGGGTGAGCGCGAAGACGAAGACCAGGTCGAAGAAGATCTCGAACGGCGTCACCCGCCGCCCGGCCGGCGCCGGACCGGGCGGCCGGGGCCACGCCGGACGCCGCCGTTCCCCGTCCCGCCCCACGTTCGTCGCCCCTCCGTCACCCGACCGACCGGTCGCCTCCGCCGACGGTAGGCGGCGCGGTGGAAGCGGTGCGGGGATTCCGGTGATTGGCCCGGCGCCCGGTCAGACCCCTGCGGCGTCGCCCCAGGCGGCCCGCACGAGGGCCGGGAGCACCGCGGCCGCCGGTCCGTGCAGGTTCACGGCGCACACCGCGTCCAGCGGTGTCTCCTCCGGGTTGACCTGGATCACGGTCCCGCCCCCGCGGGCCGCGACCTGCGGGATCTCGGCGGCCGGATACACCAGCCCGGACGTGCCGACGGTGAGCAGCACGTCGCAGCGGTACGCCGCCTCGACGGCGGCCTCGAGGGCCCGCTCCGGCAGCGCCTCGCCGAACCACACCACCCCGGGTCGCACCGGGGCGGCGCAGCGCTCGCAGCGGGGCGGTGCCAGCCGCCGGCCCTCCCCCGGCTCCGCCGCGCCGTCGGGCACGGGCGCCGGCGCGGCGCAGGCCGAACAGCGCGGCGCGAACAGGCTGCCGTGCAGGTGGACCGGCGCGGCGGAGCCGGCCCGCTCGTGCAGGTCGTCGACGTTCTGGGTGACCACCACCGTGTCCGGGATGCGGGCCGCCATGGCGGCCACGGCGCGGTGCCCCGGGTTCGGTTCGGCGCGCCGAACAGCGGCCCGCCGCCACTCGTACCAGCCCCAGACCAGCGCGGGGTCGGCGCGGAACGCCTCCGGGGTGGCGAGGGTCCGCGGGTCGAACCGCGCCCAGAGCCCGGTGCCGGCGTCCCGGAAGGTGGCGATGCCGCTCTCGGCCGACATGCCGGCGCCGGTGAAGACCACCAGCCGCCGCGCCCGGGCGAGCAGCGTCGCCGCGTCCGCCAGATCCATCCGCTCCCGCTCCCGTCGACCGGTCAGCGCGCCACGGCCAGGTGGACGTCCACCCGGTCGCCCAGCGCGATCCCTTCGGCCCGGCGCACCGCCGTCTTCAGCGGCACGACGTAGCGCCCGTCCTTCGGCCAGAGCGACGTCTGCCAGCCCGTGGCGCCGATCCGCGCGGTCACCGGGATCATCCCCCAGCCGTAGGTCACCGACGCCGAGGCCGCCTCCAGCTCGGCGCAGAGCTCGTCGGGGACGGTGACGAAGTGCCACGGCGCCGGCCCCCGCCAGAACCACACCTCGCCGCTGAACTCCAGCTCCATCAGAGGTTCATGGGCACGGGGTCGGTGGCCAGCTGGCGGAACCGCACGCGCGGGTCGGGCACCAGCCGCCGGGAGGCCAGGTCCAGCAGGCCGCCCACCCCGGTGATCGTGGCCGCCTGGGTGCCGTCCGGCAGGGTGAGCTCCTGGACGATCTGGAAGGTCTTCCCCTCGCCCCAGCGGAACTCGCAGGACACGTCCACCTCGTCGCCGCCGCGCAGCTCCCGCAGGTAGCGCACGGTGACCTCCAGGGCCACCGGACCCACCCCGCCGGCGAGCAGCCGGTCCTGCGCGATGCCGGCGGCGCGCAGGCACTCCCACCGGGCGTGCTCGCCGTACTGGAGGTAGACGGCCTGGTTCAGGTGGCCCTGCGTGTCGAGTTCGTAGCCGCGGACGGTGACGCGCACCCGGAACGGATCTGCCATGCCCCGAGCCTAGACAGTGGTTACGACATCACTCGGCGGCCTCGTCGGGCCGACCGAGCTGCGCGACGTGGGTCGGGTCGAGGACCCGGGAGAGGAACGAGCGGGTCCGCTCGTGCTGCGGCGCGCCCAGCACCTCCTGCGGTGGCCCCTGCTCGACCACCACCCCACCGTCCATGAAGACGACCCGGTCGGCGACGTCCCGGGCGAACGCCATCTCGTGGGTCACCACCATCATGGTCATGCCGTCCTCGGCGAGCTTGCGCATGACGGTCAGGACGTCGCCGACCAGCTCGGGGTCGAGCGCGGAGGTCGGCTCGTCGAAGAGCATCAGCTTCGGGTCCATCGACAGCGACCGGGCGATGGCGACCCGCTGCTGCTGCCCGCCGGAGAGCTGGGCCGGGAACGCGCCGGCCTTGTCGCTCAGGCCCACCCGGTCCAGGTTGGCGCGCGCGATCCGCTCGGCCTCGGCGCGTCCGCGCCGCAGCACCCGGCGCTGGGCGACGGTGAGGTTGTCCAGCACGGTCAGGTGCGGGAAGAGGTTAAACGACTGGAAGACCATGCCGATGCCGCGACGCACCGCGTCGATCTCGACGTCCGGGTCGGTCATCTCGGTGCCGTTCACCCAGATCTTCCCGGCGGTCGGCTCCTCCAGCAGGTTGACGCACCGCAGCAGGGTCGACTTGCCGGACCCGGACGGTCCGATGACGCAGACCACCTCGCCGTGGCCCACCTCGAAGTCGATGCCCTTGAGCACTTCGAGCGGGCCGAAGGACTTGTGCAGGTCGCGGATCTCGACGGTGGGCTGGGACTGGCTGGTCGTCATGGGATCACCGAGCCTTGGCGTAGCGGAGTTCGAGGCGGCGTACCACCTGGGACAGGGGCAGGGTGATGATCAGGTAGGTGAGGCCGGCGACCAGCAGCGGGGTCGCGTTCACCCGGTCGTTGAGCGTGTCCCGGCCGAACTTGGTCACCTCGATGGTCTGCGCCGTCACGCCGAGCACGTAGGCGAGCGACGAGTCCTTGGTGAGCAGGATCAGCTCGTTGGTCAGCGGCGGGATCACGATCCGGAACGCCTGGGGGATGACGATGGTGCGCATCGCGGTGAAGTGCGACATGCCGAGGGTGCGCGCCGCCTCCATCTGCCCCTTCGGCACGGCCTGGATGCCGGCCCGGATGGTCTCGGCCATGTAGGCCGCCGCGGTCAGCCCCAGACCGATGGTGATCGACCCGAACACGCCGCCGGGGATCTCCCGCTCGGGGAAGGCGATCGGGATGCCGTACCCGACGAGGAAGAGGACCAGCAGCGCGGGCAGGCCCCGGAACAGCTCGATGTACGCCGTGGCCACCCAGCGGTAGGGCGCGACCCGGGACAGCCTCATCAGCGCGAGGACGGTGCCGAAGACGAGGCCGAAGGCGAACGCGCCCAGCGTGTAGAGGATCGTGTTGCGCAGCGCGACGGTGATGATCGTCGGGAACATCGACTCGATGATGTCGACGCGGAAGAACGCTTCCCTCAGCCGGCCCCAGTCCGCCGCGAGGATCACCACGGCGATGACGGCCACGAAGGCCAGGTACTGGAGCCAGAGGGACAGCCGCTCCCGTTGGCGGCGTCGCAGCTTCACGGTTCGGCGCTCCTAGGCAGGTGCGGAGGGCGCGCGCGGGGCGCGCGCCCTCCGGCCGGGTGGGTGGCTCAGGCGTTCGGCTTCTTGCCGATCCACTTCTCGTAGATCGTGTCGTAGGTGCCGTCCTGCTTCGCCTTGGCGAGCACCTCGTTGATCTTCTTGAGCAGCTCGGGGTTGCCGTCCTTCTTCACCGAGAAGCCGTACTGCTCACCGGTGTCGAACTCGGCGGTCACCTCGAACCCGCCCGGGTGCTCCTTGATGTACTCGGTCCAGACCGGCAGGTCGTTGATGGCGGCCTCGATCTGGCCGTTGGCCAGGGCCTGCTGCTCGGCGGCGAGGTCCTCGAACTCGACGAGCTGGAGGCCCTTCTCCTTCTCGAACTTCTTGGCGTAGTCGCGGCCGGTGGTGGCGGCCTGGACGCCGACCTTCTTGCCCTTGAGGTCGTCGAGCGACTTGTACGCCTTGCCGGTCTTGACCAGCAGGGCCTGCGTCGCGTCGAAGTAGGGATCGGAGAAGTTCATGACCTTCTGCCGTTCCTCGGTGATGGTCATGCCGGCGGCCGCCGCGTCGCACTTGCCGGTGTTCAGGTCCTGGCCGGACTTGATCCCCTCGAACGGGGTGTCGACGATCTTCTGCTCGACGCCCAGGTCCTTGGCGACCAGGTCCATCACGTCGACGTCGAACCCGACCACCTTGCCGGCGCTGTCCTTGGACTGGAACGGCGCGTACGGCAGGTGGGTGCAGACGGTGAGCTTGCCCTTCTCGACGAGCTTGACCCCGCTCGCCTGGGTCTCACCGTCCTCCTTCTTGGCGCATCCGGCGGTGGCCGCGAGTGCGGCGATCGCCACGATGACGCCGGCCCTGCGGACCGCGCTGGAGAAAGTCACGGCAGTGTCCCTCCGATCGACCCCGGTGTGCCAGGCAGCCAGGGGTGGTGCAAAGACGATGTGCCAGGGGACGGTACCCGATCGGCGGAGGCACACCAAGATCACCGCGGGCGTCCGCGCCCAAGCTGTGACCGATCCGGCCGGGGAATCCGGCACCCGGCACGCAACCGGGCGGCCTTGCCGGCAAGGACTGAACGATGGTTCACTTCTTGCGTGGCCTACCGGAGCACCGAGCGCGTGAAGGCTCGGCTGAGCGCCTCGCGCGAGCGGATCATCGCCGCCGCGCTGGCGATCATGGCCGGGCACGGCTACGCCGGCTGCTCGGTCGCGGCCGTCGCCGAGCGGGCCGGCGTCGCCACCGGCAGCGTCTACCGCCACTTCCCCACCAAGGCGCACCTGTTCGCCGAGGTGTTCCGCACCGCCTCGCAGCGCGAGGTGGACGCCGTCGCACGCGCCGCCGCGCTGCGGTCCACCGCCGCCGAGCAGGTGGCGGCCGTCGTCGAGACGTTCTCCGGTCGCGCGCTGCGCTCGCCGCGGCTGGCGTACGCGCTGCTCGCCGAGCCGGTCGACCCGGCGGTCGACGCCGAGCGCCTCACCTTCCGCCGCGCGTACGCCGACCTGATCGCCGGCTACGTCGCGGCCGGCGTGGCGAGCGGCGAACTGCCCCCGCAGGACCCCGAGCTGACCGCGACCGCGCTGGTCGGCGCCCTGGCCGAGGCCATGGTCGGCCCGCTGGCCGCCGGGGTCGCCGGCCCGGGCACCATCCCCGACCTGATCAGGTTCATCCACCGCGCGCTGGGAGTGTCGCCGTGACCACACACGAGGTCGTCAACCAGGTTCCCCCGCTGGCCGGCTACGACGCGGCGGACGACCCGGCGCTGCTCGACGGGCTGGCCCGCGAGGGCGCCGGCTGGGCCGCCGCGGAACTGCACGAACTCGGCCGGCTCGGCGGGGCCGCGCCGGCGATCGAGCACGGGCGGCTGGCCAACGAGCACCCGCCGGTCCTGCGCACCCACGACCGCTACGGCCACCGGATCGACGAGGTGGAGTTCCACCCGGCCTGGCACGAGCTGATGCGCACCGCGGTCAGCCACGGCCTGCACGCCGCGCCGTGGGCGGACGACCGGCCGGGCGCGCACGTGGCCCGGGCGGCCAAGTTCTACACCTGGCGTCCCGACGCCGGGCACGGCTGCCCGATCTCGATGACCTACGCGGCCGTCCCCGCGCTGCGGCACGCCCCGGACCTGGCCGCGCGCTACGAGCCGCTGCTCACCGCGACGGCGTACGACTTCGGGCTGCGCGCGCCGCTGACCAAGCGGGGGCTGCTGGCCGGCATGTCGATGACGGAGAAGCAGGGCGGCTCGGACGTGCGCGCCAACTCCACCGTCGCGCACCCCGACCCGGACGGCACCTACCGGCTCGTCGGGCACAAGTGGTTCACCTCGGCACCGATGTGCGACATCTTCCTCACCCTCGCCCAGGCGCCGGGCGGGCTCACCTGCTTCCTCGTCCCCCGGGTCCTGCCCGACGGCACGCGCAACCCCATGCGGCTCATGCGCCTGAAGGACAAGCTCGGCAACCGCTCCAACGCCTCGGCGGAGATCGAGTACGAGCACGCGGTCGCCTGGCGGGTCGGGGACGAGGGCCGTGGCGTGCGCACGATCATCGACATGGTCAACCTGACCCGCCTCGACTGCGTCATCGGCGCGGCGGCCGGGATGCGGCAGGGGGTGATCACCGCCGTCCACCACGCCACCCACCGGGCGGCCTTCGGCCGGTACCTGGTCGACCAGCCGCTCATGCGCAACGTGCTCGCCGACCTGGCGGTCGAGTCCGAGGCCGCCACGGTCCTCATGATGCGGCTCGCCGGCGCGACCGACCGGTCGGCGCGCGGCGACGCCGGCGAGACGGCGTTCAAGCGGCTCGCCCTCGCCGTCGGCAAGTACTGGGTGTGCAAGCGCTGGCCGGCCCACGCCGCCGAGGCCCTCGAATGCCTGGGCGGCAACGGCTACGTCGAGGAGTCCGGCATGCCGCGGCTGTTCCGGGAGTCGCCGCTGAACTCCATCTGGGAGGGCTCCGGCAACGTCGCCGCGCTGGACGTCCTGCGCGCGGTCGCCAAGGAGCCCCAGGTCATGGAGGCGTTCCAGGCGGAGGTGACCGCCGCCGAGGGCGCCGACCCGCGGCTCGACGCCGCGCTGCGCCGGCTGCGGGCCGACCTGTCCGACCGCGACGACCTGGAACTGCGGGCCCGTCGGGTCGTCGAGCGGCTCGCCCTGGTCCTCCAGGGTTCACTGCTGGTGCGGCACGGCCACCCGGCCGTCGCGGACGCGTTCTGCGCCTCCCGCCTCGGCGGCGACCACGGCCAGGCGTTCGGCACCCTGCCGAGCGGCGTCGACTTCGCCGCGATCATCTCCCGCGCCACACCGAAGGTGGGGTGACGGGCCGCGGGTCAGCGGGCGGCGACGATGCGCAGCGCCATCTCGGCGTAGCGGGCGGCGATGTACTCGGGGACCAGGTCGCCGCCGTCCCGGTACCACCGGCCCACGTCGACGCCGAGGGACAGCAGGGCGGCGGCCGCCATCCGCGGGTCCGGGGTCTCGAAGACCCCGGCGCTCACGCCGGCCTCCACGAGCTGCCGGATCGCCTGCTCGATGTGGTGGCGGATCTCCCGGATCTCGGCGAGGTGGGCGGGGCTGAGCGCGGCCAGCTCGTAGTTCACCACGCGCGTGGTGGTGTGGTCCCGGGCGTGGGTCACGACGAAGTCGTGGACCACCCGCCGCAGTGCGGCGGCCGGGTCGGTGGACGAGGCGACCGCCTCCCGCACCAGCCGCAGCACGTGCTCGTGCCCCGAGCGCGAGATCAGGTAGAGCAGTTCCTCCTTGGACTTGTGGTGCACGTAGAGCGCGGCGGGGCTCAGCCCGGCCGCGGCCGCGATGTCGCGGGTCGTCGTGCCGTGGAAGCCCCGCTCGGCGAAGGCGGTGACGGCCGCCTCGAGCAGCCGGGCGCGGGTCGCGTCGGCGCGGGACTGCTCGGGGCTGTCGGTCACCACGCGTCCACCCTTCCCTCCTGAGCCTCGGCCGGCATTAGTACCACAACCAGCCGCCGGCAACCTGTTGACGACGCCCGCCAGGGTGTCGCACACTCCCTCAGACACATTCTAAGCAAGCGCTTAGTAACTTCGGAGGGGGTGGCCGTGTCGGAAGCCGCGTCGCGCAGATTCGCCGGTCGTACGGCGATCGTCACCGGTGCCAGCCGAGGCATCGGCCTGGCCGTCGCCGAGCGGCTGGTCGCCGACGGCGCCAAGGTCGTCGTCACGGCACGCAAGCGGGAGGCGCTGGACCAGGCGGTCGCCCGGCTGGGCGCCGAGCACGCGATCGGTGTCGCCGGGCACGCCGACGACCCCGACCATCAGGCCGAGGTGGTGACCCGGGCCGTCGACACCTTCGGCAGCGCGGACTTCCTGGTCAACAACACCGGCATCAACCCGGCGTACGGCCCGCTGGTCGAGCTGGACCTGGCCGCGGCCCGCAAGGTCTTCGAGGTGAACTGCCTCGCCGCGCTGTCCTGGGTGCAGCAGGTCCACCGGGCCTGGATGGCCGGGCACGGGGGCGCCGTGGTCAACGTCTCCTCGGTGGCCGGCATCCGGCCGGCGTCCGGCATCGGCTTCTACGGCGCCAGCAAGGCGATGCTCACCCACCTCACCCAGCAGCTCGCCGTCGAGCTGGGCCCGGACATCCGGGTGAACGCGGTCGCCCCGGCCGTGGTGAAGACGGCGTTCGCCACCGCCCTCTACGAGGGCCGCGAGGAGCAGGTGGCGGCCGCGTACCCGCTCAAGCGGCTCGGCGTGCCCACGGACGTCGGCGGCGCCGTCGCGTTCCTGCTCTCCGAGGACGCCGCCTGGATCACCGGTCAGCTGCTCGTCGTCGACGGCGGTCTCACCCTGAGCGGAGGTGTCTGATGCCGGTACGGGACAAGGGCGTCGTGGTCACCGGCGCCGGGCACGGCATCGGTCTCGCGCTGGCCACCCGGCTCGCCGCCGAGGGAGCGCGGGTCGTGGTCAACGACCTCGACGGCGAGGCGGCCCGGGCCGTGGCCGAGGAGATCGGCGGCTGGGCCGCCCCCGGCGACGCCGCCACCGAGCAGGGCGTCGCCGCGCTGGTCGAGACGGCCCGCGGCCACCTCGGCGCCGTCGACGTCTGGTTCGGCAACGCCGGGATCGACCGGGGGCGCGGGCTGGACGCCGCCGAGGCGGAGTGGGCCGCCAGCCACGAGGTGAACGTCATGGCCCACGTACGGGCCGCGCGACTGCTGGTCCCCGACTGGGTCGAGCGCGGCGCGGGCCGCTTCGTGGTGACCGCGTCCGCGGCCGGGCTGCTCACCACGCTGGGGAATCCGGCGTACGCGGTCAGCAAGCACGCCTGCGTGGCGTTCGCCGAGTGGCTGTCGGCGACGTACCGGCATCGCGGGATCGTGGTGCAGGCCGTCTGCCCGCAGGGCGTGCGGACCCGGATGCTCGACGACTCCGGGCCGCTGCGGGACCTGCTCAGCCGGGACGGGGCGCTCACACCGGAGGACGTGGCCGAGGCGACGTGGCAGGCCCTGCACGACGACCGGTTCCTGGTCCTGCCGCATCCCCGGGTGGCCGACTACTACGCGCACCGCGCCACCGACCCGGACCGCTGGCTGGGCGGCATGAACAGGATCCAGCGACAGCTCGAGGACCAGGGGGCGTTCCGGTGAAGGCATGGCAGGTGACCGCGCTCGGCGAGCCGCGTGACGTGCTGCGACTCGTCGACGTGCCCGACCCGGAGCCGGGCCCCGGGCAGCTCGTGGTCCGGGTGCTGGCGTCGCCGGCCAACTTCCCCGACGTCCTCATGTGCCGCGGCGAGTACCAGGTCCGGCCGGAACTGCCCTTCACGCCGGGGGTCGAGCTGTGCGGCGAGGTCGTCGCGCTCGGCACGGGGGTGGCCGGGTTCGCCCCCGGCGACCGGGTGCTCGGCGGCGCCGCGCTGCCGCACGGCGGGTTCGGGGAGTTCGCGCTGCTGGACGCCGCGACCACGTTTCCCGCGCCCGCGGCGCTCGACGACGCCGAGGCATCCGCCCTCTACATCGGCTACCAGACCGGCTGGTTCGGCCTGCACCGGCGGGCCGCGCTGCGGGCCGGCGAGACCCTGCTGGTGCACGCGGCGGCCGGCGGCGTCGGCAGCGCGGCCGTCCAGCTCGGCAAGGCGGCCGGCGCCCGGGTGATCGGGGTCGTGGGTGGTCCGGACAAGGCCGCGGTGGCCCGCGCGCTCGGCGCCGACGTGGTGGTGGACCGGCGGGACGAGGACTTCGTCGAGGTGGTCCGGGCCGAGACCGGTGGCCGGGGCGCCGACGTCGTCTACGACCCGGTCGGCGGGGACACCTACCAGCGTTCGACCAAGTGCGTGGCCTTCGAGGGCCGGATCCTCGTGGTCGGCTTCGCCGGTGGCCGGATCCAGTCCGCCGCGCTCAACCACGCCCTCGTGAAGAACTACTCGATCGTCGGCCTCCACTGGGGCCTCTACCAGCGCCACGACCCGGCCGCCGTGGCCGAGTGCCACCGTGCCCTCACCGCGCTGGCCGCCCGGGGCGCCGTACGGCCCCTGGTCAGCGAGCGCCTCCCGCTCGACGAGGTGGCCGCCGGGGTGCAGCGGCTCGCCGACGGCGCCACCGTCGGCCGGGTGGCGTACGTCCCGGCTCCGGCCCGTTCCATCCCCACCCACCGAGGAGTTGACGCCCCATGACCACCACCCGCACCGCCGTCGTCACCGGAGCGGCCCGTGGCATCGGCGCTGGCGTCGCGAGGCGGCTGGCCCGCGACGGCTTCGCCGTCGCCGTCGTCGACCTGGACGAGGCGGCGGCCCAGCCGGTCGTCGACGAGATCGAGGCAGCGGGCGGCCGGGCCCTGGCCGTCGGCGCGGACGTCGCCGACGAGCAGGCCGTACGGGCCGCCGTGGACCGGATCGCCGGCGAGCTGGGCGAGCCGACCATCCTGGTCAACAACGCCGGCATCACCCGGGACAACCTGCTGTTCAAGATGACCGCCGACGACTGGGACGCGGTCGTGAACGTGCACCTGCGGGGCTCGTTCCTGATGACCCGCGCCGTGCAGGGCCACATGACCGGCGCCGGCTGGGGGCGGATCGTCAACCTGTCCAGCACGTCCGCGCTGGGCAACCGCGGCCAGGCCAACTACGCGGCCGCGAAGGCGGGGCTCCAGGGCTTCACCAAGACCCTCGCCCTGGAACTCGGGAAGTTCGGGGTCACCGCGAACGCGATCGCCCCGGGGTTCATCGAGACCGAGATGACCGCCGCCACGGCGGCCCGGCTCGGCGTGCCGTTCGAGGAGTTCAAGCGGGCCGCCGCGGCGCAGATCCCGGTCGCCCGCACCGGCACGCCCGAGGACATCGCGCACGCGGTGTCGTTCTTCGTCAGCGAGGGCGCGGGCTTCGTGAACGGCCAGGTGCTGTACGTCGCCGGCGGGCCGAAGGCCTGAGTGGGAGGGGCGGAACGATGAGGGTCTTCCAGGGCATCGAGGAGCTGGAGCAGGCGGTCGGCACCCACCTCGGGCACTCCGGCTGGCACCGGATCACGCAACAGCAGATCGACGCCTTCGCCGAGGCGACCGGTGACCACCAGTGGATCCACGTCGACCCGGTGCGGGCCGCCCGCAGCCCGTTCGGCGGGACCATCGCACACGGGTACCTGACGCTGTCGCTGGTGCCCATGCTGGTCTGGCAGGTCTACCGGGTCGAGGGGCTGACCATGGGGGTGAACTACGGCGCCAACAAGCTCCGCTTCCCCGCCCCGGTCCCGGTCGACTCCGAGGTGCGGGCCGGCGTGGAGCTGCTGTCGCTGGCGCCCGGCGGTGGCGGCTACCAGCTGACCGCGAAGGTGACCGTCGAGCTGAAGGGCGCCGCGAAGCCCGCCTGTGTCGTCGAGACCGTCAGCGTCCTGGTCCCGTGAGCGCCCCGACGCTCCCGGACCCGCCGGGCCTCGACCTGGCCCGGCTGGCCGGCTGGTTCGCCGCCTCGGTGCCCGGGGCGGCGGAGGTGTCGACCGCCCGGCTGATCGCCGGCGGGAAGTCCAACCTCACCTACGAGGTCGGCGACGGGCGGACGACCTGGATCGTGCGGCGGCCGCCGCTGGGGCACGTGCTGTCGACCGCGCACGACATGGCCCGGGAGTACCGGGTCATGTCGGCGCTGCAAGCCACCGACGTGCCGGTGCCGGCGACCTACGCGCTCTGCGCGGACACCGACGTGCTCGGCGCGCCGTTCTTCGTCATGGAGCGGGTCGCCGGCACGGCGTACCGGCACGCGGCCGAACTCGAACGGCTCGGCCCGGAACGCACCCGGGCGATCTCGACGCGGCTGGTCGACACCCTGGCCACCCTGCACGCGGTCGACCCCGCGGCCGTGGGGCTGGCCGACTTCGGCCGACCCGAGGGGTTCCTGGCCCGGCAGGTGCGGCGGTGGCGCAAGCAGCTCGACGCGTCGTACTGCCGGGACCTGCCGGCCGCCGACGAGCTGTACGCCCGCCTCGCGGCCGACGTGCCGGCCGATTCGGCGCCGGGCATCGTGCACGGCGACTACCGCCTCGACAACGTCCTCGTCGACGACGGCGACCGCCTCGCCGCGGTCATCGACTGGGAGATGGCGACCCTCGGCGACCCGCTCACCGACCTCGCGCTGCTGGTGCTCTACCAGCGCCTCGGCCGGCTCGTGGGCACCGCGGTGGCCGAGGCGTCGTCCGCGCCCGGATTCCTGACCGAGGACGAGATCCTCGACCGGTACGCGACCGCCCGCGGGCACGCCCTCCCGCCACTCGGTTTCCATCTCGGCCTGGCGGCCTTCAAACTGGCCGTGATCCTCGAGGGCATCCATTTCCGCCACCTGCGCGGCCAGACCGTCGGCGCCGGCTTCGAGCAGCTCGGCGAGGTCACCGAACTGCTGCTCGACGCCGGCCTGACCTACCTGAAGGAGCACTGATGGACTTCGCCCTGGACCCGCGGACCGAGGGGCTGCGCGACAACCTCCTGGACTTCATGGACAGCCAGGTCCACCCCGCCGAGCAGGTCTTCCACGAGCAGCTCGGGCAACTCGACGACCGCTGGGCCTGGGACTCGGTGCCGGTGCTCGCGGAGTTGCGCGCCGCGGCGCGGAAGCGGGGGCTGTGGAACCTCTTCCTGCCGGGTGAGCACGGCGCCGGCCTGACCAACCTCCAGTACGCCCCGCTCGCCGAGATCACCGGGCGGAGCCACCTGGCGCCGGCCGCGGTGAACTGCGCCGCTCCGGACACCGGCAACATGGAGGTGCTGGCGATGTTCGGCACCGCCCAGCAGCGCGAGCGGTGGCTGGAACCGTTGCTGGACGGCGAGATCCGGTCCTCGTTCGCCATGACGGAGCCCGACGTGGCGTCGTCGGACGCCACGAACATCGCCACCCGGATCGAACGGGACGGCGACCACTACGTGATCAACGGCCGGAAGTGGTGGATCACCGGCGCCATGAACCCGAACGCCCGGATCCTCATCGTGATGGGCAAGACCGATCCGCACGCCGAGCGGCACCGCCAGCAGTCCATGGTGCTCGTCCCGCGGGACACCCCGGGCCTGGAGATCACCCGGGGCATGGAGGTGTTCGGGTACGACGACCACGACCACGGCGGGCACGCCGAGCTGGCGTTCCACGACGTACGGGTGCCGGTCGAGAACCTGATCGGCGCCGAGGGCGACGGCTTCGCGATCGCCCAGGCCAGGCTCGGCCCCGGCCGCATCCACCACTGCATGCGCTCGATCGGTCTCGCCGAGCGGGCCGTCGAGCTGATGTGCGCCCGCGCCGAGCAGCGGGTCGCGTTCGGCCGGCCACTGGCCGAGCAGGGCGTGGTCCGGGAGTGGATCGCCGAGTCACGGGTGCGGATCGAGCAGCTGCGCCTGCTGGTGCTCAAGACGGCCTGGCTCATGGACACCGTCGGCAACAAGGGCGCGCACACCGAGATCCAGGCCATCAAGATCGCCACCCCGGCGACCGTCCAGTGGATCCTGGACAAGGCGATCCAGGTGCACGGCGCCGCCGGGCTGTCCCAGGACTTCCCCCTGGCCAGGGCCTACGCCGGTATCCGCACGCTGCGCTTCGCCGACGGACCGGACGAGGTGCACCGCAACGCCCTGGCCCGCCACGAGCTGCGCCGCCAGGCCGCCGCCAGGCGGGGGAACGACAGCGGGAGGGGTACGGCCTAGGGTGGTGGGCATGGCAGGCCCCGCCCCCTCGGCCGACGGCTCCGCGGCCCGGAATCCGCTCACCGTCCTCACGCTGGACGACCTCCGGCAGCGCAGCAGCGTGAAGTGGCGGATGCACCCGCCGGACGTGCTTCCCCTCTGGGTCGCGGAGCAGGACGTGCCCCTGGCCGCGCCGGTGGCCGACGTGCTGCGCCGTGCGGTCGACCTCGGTGACACCGGCTACTCGCACGGCACGGCGTACGCCGAGGCGCTCGGCGAGTTCGCCGCCGCCCGCTGGGACTGGCAGGACTTCCGGGTCGACCGCACCACCGTCGTTCCCGACGTGATGATGGGCGTCGTCGAGGTGCTCCGGCTGGTGACCGGTCCCGGTGACGCCGTGGTCGTCTGCTCCCCCGTCTACCCGCCCTTCTACGCGTTCGTCGACCACTCCGGCCGGCGGGTGATCGAGGCCCCGCTCGGACCCGACCTGCGGATGGACCCCGCCGCTCTCGACGAGGCGTTCCGCCGGGCCCGGGCCTGCGGCAGCCGGCCGGCGTTCCTGCTGTGCAACCCGCACAACCCGACCGGCGTGGTGCACCGCCGGGACGAGCTGGAGGCGGTCGCCGAGCTGGCCCGCCGGCACGGGGTGCGGGTGGTCTCCGACGAGATCCACGCCCCGCTGGTGCTGCCCGGGGCGCGTTTCACCCCGTACCTCACGGTGTCCGGCGCCGAGGACGCGTTCGCCCTCACCTCCGCCTCCAAGGCGTGGAACCTCGCCGGCCTCAAGGCGGCGCTCGCGGTCGCCGGGCCGGAGGCCGCCGCCGACCTGCGCCGCATGCCCGAGGAGGTCAGCCACGGGCCCAGCCACCTGGGCGTCCTCGCGCACACCGCCGCGTTCCGCGCCGGCGGGCCGTGGCTCGACCTCCTCCTCGACGGCCTCGACGCCAACCGCACCCTGCTGGAGACCCTGCTGGCGAAGCACCTGCCGGCCGTCACCCACCGGCCGCCCGAGGGCACCTACCTCGCCTGGCTGGACTGCACCCGGTTGGGCATCCCCACCGAGCAGCCGGCCGGCGGGCCCGGGGCGGCCAGCGACCTCGCGGGGCCCGCGAGGTGGTTCCTCGACCACGCGCGGGTCGCCCTCAGCTCCGGGCACGTCTTCGGCACCGGCGGAGCCGGCTTCGTACGCCTCAACTTCGCCACCTCGCCCGCGATCCTCACCGAGGCCGTCACCCGGATGGGCCGGGCCGTCGACGCGCGCCCGCCACAGGCTGAGCCCGCGGTCCCCGCTCCGCGGCCCGGCTCAGCGGCGCGTGGCCGCGCTCACGGGGCCGTTTCGGACTGATCCACCTCGGGTATCTGCGGCAGACCGGCGGGCGGCAGTCCGATGTGATCGCTGCCCTCCGCGGACAGGCGTGGAGGGAAAGGCAGGTCACTCGGTGATGAACTCGTCCTTGAGGCCGACGATGTCGAGGACCTTGACGGTGATCGGCGAGGGCTCGCGCACCACCACGGTGCCGCCCGCCGAGGCGACGCGCCGGCGAACCGTGAGCAGGGCGTTGACACCGGCGGCACAGAAGAAGCTGACCCCGCTCAGGTCGAGCACCAGAACCGGGGGCGGGCGGCCGCCCATCAGTCGGTCCACGAGGCCGACGAGCCGGTCGACGGTAGCCAGGTCGAGCGGGCCGCCGACCCGCACCACCGCCGCCGGACCCTCCCGGGCGAGCGCCAGGGACAGGGTCGGTGGGCGGGCGGTCTCGCGGATCTCGGGATGCTGCGCGTGGTCGACGGACATGAGCTGCTCCTCCGGTGAGGACGTCAGACCGGGTTGATGCGGCCGCCCACCATCGGCGGCGCGGCGCTGGTCCTGGGCTCATGTCCGAACCCACCCCGACCCTAGCCCCGTTCCGCCCGATTGGCACCCCCGCCGACCGGGGAAAGTGGGCTTCTCGAGAGGAAAGGCACCGGTCGCGCTCTTCTCCGGGCGGCCGGAGCGGTGGCGTCACCGTCGGTGCGACCGAACGGGCACGTGGATTACAGGAGGTAGCGGTGGTGTCCGGTGCTGCTGATCCGTCTCTGGCCTCGGCGTACGGCCGACTGTTGGCGCTGCTCGCCGACTCGCCGCACGTCGACGTGTTCCTGGACCAGATCGTCCGGGTCGCGGCGGAGGTCGTCGCCCCCGCGGTGGCGTGCGGGCTGACCGTGCGCCGCGACGGTGGCGCCATGACGGTCGCGAGCAGCGGCGACCTCGCGGCGCAGGGCGACGAGATCCAGTACGGGGCCGACGAGGGCCCCTGCCTCGCGGCGCTGCGGCAGGGTCGGGTCGTCGAGGTGTCCGACCTGCGTGACGACCGACGCTGGCCCGGCTACCGGGAACACGCGCTGCGGCTCGGCATCCGCAGCTCGCTGTCGCTGCCGGTGACCGTCGACCGCGAGACCGTCGGCGCGTTGAACCTCTACGCCACGCAGCCGCACGCCTTCACCGACACGGCACACCGGCACGCCCTGGCCTTCACCGAACAGGCGGCGGTGGCGCTGACCGTCATCCTCCGGCAGACCGACCAGGCGCTGCTCCACCAGCAACTCACCGACGCGATGGCCTCGCGCAGCGTCATCGACCAGGCCCTCGGGGTGATCATGGGTCAGCAACGGTGCACCGCCACGGAGGCGTTCACCCTGCTGCGGCAGGCGTCCCAGAACCGCAACCGCAAGCTCCGGGACGTGGCGGCGGAGATCATCACCCAGGTCACCGGCGAGTCCCCGCAGCCGGCCCCCGGATTCGTGTCGCCCCGGCACCACACCTGAGCGCGGGACGCCAAAAAGTTTTGTTCGGTTCCTACAACTCGCGCCGCTCAGGGTTCGGCGGTTACGACATGGCGCCGCCGGCCGGCACGCGGAAAGGTGATCACTGCCGGGGGTTGTCGCCTCGCGGCGCGTACATCGTGGGTCCAACGGAGGGGTCGGTCGGGTGTTCAGCCGTGTCGCCATCGTCAACCGTGGAGAGGCCGCGATGCGGCTCATCCACGCCGTCCGGGAGCTGGCCGCGGAGACCGGGACCCGGATCGAGACCGTCGCCCTGCACACCGACGTCGACCGCGACGCCACGTTCGTGCGCGAGGCGGACGTCGCGTACGACCTCGGGCCGGCCTCCGCGCGCCCGTACCTGAACCTGGCGGCGCTGGAGCGCGCGCTGGTGGAGACCCAGGCGGACGCCGCCTGGGTGGGCTGGGGTTTCGTGGCCGAGGATCCGGCGTTCGCCGAGCTGTGCGAGAAGATCGGGATCACCTTCGTCGGGCCGAGCCCCGAGGCCATGCGCCAGCTCGGCGACAAGATCGGCGCGAAGCTGATCGCCGAGGAGGTCGGCGTGCCGGTCGCGCCGTGGAGCCGCGGCGCGGTCGAGACGCTGGACGCGGCCCGGGCGGCGGCGGCCGAGATCGGCTATCCGCTGATGCTGAAGGCCACCGCGGGCGGCGGCGGTCGCGGCATCCGCGTGATCACGAACGAGGCCGAGCTGGACGACGCGTACGAGCGCACCAGCCAGGAGGCGGCGCGGGCGTTCGGCAGCGGGATCGTGTTCCTGGAGCGACTGGTCACCGGCGCCCGGCACGTCGAGGTCCAGGTGATCGCCGACGGCCAGGGCACCGCGTGGGCGCTCGGCGTCCGGGACTGCTCGGTGCAGCGGCGCAACCAGAAGGTCATCGAGGAGTCGGCGTCGCCGGTGCTCAGCCCGGAGCAGGCCGCCGAGCTCAAGGCGTCGGCCGAGCGACTGGCCGTCGCGGTCGGCTACCGCGGCGCGGCGACCGTCGAGTTCCTCTACCACCCCGGCGACCGGCTGTTCGCGTTCCTCGAGGTCAACACCCGCCTTCAGGTGGAGCACCCGATCACCGAGTCCACCACCGGGTTCGACCTGGTCAAGGCGCAGCTGCACGTGGCCGCCGGTGGGCGGCTGCTCGGCGAGCCGCCGGTGGAGCGCGGGCACGCCATCGAGGCCCGGTTGAACGCCGAGGACCCGGACCGCGACTTCGCGCCCTCCCCCGGCCGCATCACGCGGCTGGACCTGCCCGCCGGCCCCGGCATCCGGGTGGACACCGGCGTCAGCGAGGGCGACACCATCCCCGCCGACTTCGACTCGATGATCGCGAAGATCATCGCCTACGGCCGGGACCGCGACGAGGCGCTCGGCCGGCTGCGCCGGGCCATGGCCAACACCACGGTGGTGATCGAGGGCGGCGCGACGAACAAGAGCTTCGTGCTCGACCTGCTCGACCAGCCCGAGGTGATCGACGCCAGCGCGGACACCGGCTGGATCGACCGGGTCCGCGGCCAGGGCCGGCTCGTCGCGCACCGGCACTCCGCCGTCGCGCTGGCGGCCGCCGCCATCGAGGCGTACGAGGAGGAGGAGCGCGTCGAGCGGCAGCGGCTGCTGTCGACGGCGTCCGGCGGTCGCCCGCAGGTGCAGCACTCCAGCGGCCGTCCGCTGGACCTCAAGCTGCGCGGCGTCGGCTACCGCATGCGCGTGGCGCGGGTCGGCGCGCACCGGTTCCGGGTCGGCATCGAGACGGGCGAGGGCGTCCGCACGGCCGACGTCGAGCTGGACCGCTTCGACCGGCACACCGGGCAGATCGTGGTCAACGGCGTCCGGTACCGCGTGCTCACCGACACGTACGGGCCGACCCACCTGGTCGAGGTGGACGGCGTCACGCACCGGGTCAGCCGCGACGAGGGCGGCGTGCTCCGCTCCCCCATGCCGGCGCTGGTCGTCGCCACGCCGCTGGCGGTCGGCGCCGAGGTCGAGGCGGGCGCTCCGGTGCTGGTGCTGGAGGCCATGAAGATGGAGACGGTGCTCCGGGCGCCGTTCCGGGCGCGGCTGAAGGAGTGCGCCGTCGCCGTGGGCACCCAGGTGGAGGCCGGCGCGCCGCTGCTGCGGCTGGAGCCGCTCGCCGAAGAGGGCGCCGAAGCCGCCGACGACCCGGCCGCGGCCACCGTCGAGCTGGACCTGCCCACCGGGCCGGTGGAGATCCCGGCGCGGCAGCGCGCCGCCCGGGGCCAGGAGGACCTGCGCGGCCTGCTGCTGGGCTTCGACGTCGACCCGCACGACGACCGCAGGGTGCTCGACGACTACCTCGCCGCCCGCCAGGCGGCCACCGAGGACGGCCACCGGCCGCTGGCCGCGGAGCTGGAGCTCGTCAACGTCTTCGCCGACCTCGCCGAGCTGAGCCGCAACCGGCCGACGGGCGAGGACGGCGACGGCCACGTCCCGAGCGCCCGCGAGTACTTCCACACCTACCTCCAGAGCCTCGACATCGAGCGGGCGGGGCTGCCGGCCGCGTTCCAGGCCAAGCTCGGCAAGGCCCTCGGCCACTACGGGGTCACCGACCTGGAGCGCTCCCCCGCCCTCGAGGCCGCCGTCTTCCGGATCTTCCTGGCCCAGCAGCGCGCGTCCGCCGACGCCACGGTCGTGGCGACACTGCTGCGGTCGTGGCTGCGGGAGCCGCCGCCGGACGAGACGCTGCGGGAGCCCGCCGGCCTCGCCCTGGAGCGGCTGGTGGCCGCGACGCAGGTCCGCTTCCCGGTGGTCGCCGACCTCGCGCGGGGCGTGGTGTTCGCCTGGTTCGCCCAGCCGCTGCTGCGCCGCAACCGCGCCCGCGTCTACGCCGAGGTCCGCCGGCACCTGCGCCACCTCGACGCGCACCCGGACGCGCCGGACCGCGCCGACCGCGTCGCGGCGATGGTGCGCAGCACCGAGCCCCTCGTGCGGCTGCTCGGCCAGCGGCTCATGCGCGACCACCTGGACAACGCGGTGATGCTGGAGGTGCTGACCCGGCGCTACTACGGCAACAAGGGCCTCACCGGCGTCCACGCCCGCGAGGTCGCGGGCTGCACGTTCGTGGTCGCCGAGCGCGCGGACTCGACGGTGGTCTCCGCCGCGGTGCGCTTCGACGCGCTCGGCGGCGCGCTGCGCGGGCTCGCGGAGCTGGCCGGCGGCACGGACGCCGTCGACGCCGACATCTACCTGGCGTGGGAGGACCAGCCGGAGGGCTTCGACGCCATGGCGGCCGCGCTGCACGAGGTCGTCGCCGCGCACCCGCTGCCGCCGCAGGTCCGCCGGGTCACCACCACCGTCGCGGGCCGCGCCGGCGCGGTGATGCACCACCACTTCACCTTCCGGGCGTCGGACACCGGGATGACCGAGGACCGGCTGATCCGCGGCCTGCACCCGTACATCGCGCAGCGGATGCAGCTGGAGCGGTTGAGCAAGTTCGACCTGACCCGGCTGCCGTCGGCGGACGAGGAGGTCTACCTCTTCCAGTGCGTCGCCCGGGAGAACCCGTCGGACCAGCGCCTCGTGGCGTTCGCGCAGGTGCGCGACCTGACCGAGCTGCGCGAGCAGGACGGGCGGCTGGTCGCGCTGCCGACGACCGAGGACACGGTGGCCGCCTGCCTCGACTCGATCCGCCGGGCGCAGTCGCGGCGGCCGTCGAAGTCGCGCTTCCAGACCAACCGCATCGTGATCTACGTCTGGCCGCCGAGCGAGCTCACCCGCGAGGAGATGGAGATGATCGCCGGGCGGGTGCGCCCGACGACCGCGGGCGCCGGGCTGGAGGAGATCCTGTTCATCGCCCGGCAGCGCGACCGCCGGACCGGCGAGCTGACCAAGATCGCCGTACGGATCTCCTTCACCGCCACCGGCGGCGCCGAGCTGAGCGTCGGTGAGCCGCCCGTCGAGCCGGTCGAGCCGCTGGACGACTACCGGCTGAAGGTGCTGCGCGCGAGCAGCCGCAACACGGTGTACCCGTACGAGCTGACCGGCCTGCTCGGCGACTTCGTCGAGCACGACCTCGACGAGAAGCACGCACTGGTGCCGGTCGACCGGCCTCGGGGGCGCAACAGCGCGGCGATCGTCGCGGGCGTGGTCACCACGCCGACCCCGCGGCACCCTCAGGGCGTCACCCGGGTCGTGCTGCTCGGCGACCCCACGAAGTCGCTCGGCGCGCTGTCCGAGCCGGAGTGCCGCCGGGTGATCGCCGCGCTCGACCTGGCCGAGCGGATGGGCGTGCCGCTGGAGTGGTACGCGCTGTCCGCCGGCGCCCGGATCTCCATGACCTCCGGCACGGAGAACATGGACTGGGTGGCGGCGGCGCTCAAGCGGATCGTCGAGTTCACCCAGGACGGCGGGGAGATCAACATCGTCGTGGCCGGCATCAACGTCGGCGCGCAGCCGTACTGGAACGCCGAGGCGACGATGCTCATGCACACCAAGGGCGTTCTGGTGATGACGCCGGACTCGGCCATGGTGCTCACCGGCAAGCAGTCGCTGGACTTCTCCGGCGGCGTGTCGGCCGAGGACAACTTCGGCATCGGCGGCTACGACCGGGTGATGGGCCCGAACGGGCAGGCCCAGTACTGGGCGCCGAACCTGCCCGCCGCGCGCGACGTGCTGATGGCGCACTACGACCACACGTACGTGGCGCCCGGCGAGTCGGCGCCGCGGCGGGCGGTGACGACCGACCCGGTCGACCGGGACATCTCGGACTTCCCGCACACCGTGGCGGGCAGCGACTTCAGCACGGTGGGCGAGATCTTCTCCGCCACGGCCAACCCGGACCGGAAGAAGCCGTTCGACATCCGCACCGTGATGCGGGCGCTCGCCGACCAGGACCACCCGGTGCTGGAGCGCTGGGCGGGCATGGCCGACGCGGAGACCGCGGTGGTGCAGGACGTGCACCTCGGCGGCATCCCGGTGTGCCTGCTCAGCATCGAGTCCCGGTCGGTGCCGCGGCGCGGCTTCCCGCCCACCGACGGCCCGGACACCTACACGGCCGGCACCCTGTTCCCCCGCTCGTCGAAGAAGGCCGCGCGGGCGATCAACGCGGCCAGCGGCAACCGGCCGCTGGTGGTGCTGGCGAACCTGTCCGGCTTCGACGGCTCGCCCGAGTCGATGCGCAAGCTGCAACTGGAGTACGGGGCCGAGATCGGCCGCGCCATCGTCAACTTCCGCGGGCCCATCGTGTTCTGCGTGATCTCGCGCTACCACGGCGGCGCGTTCGTGGTGTTCTCGAAGGCGCTGAACCCGGACATGACCGTGCTGGCGCTGGAGGGCTCGTTCGCCTCGGTGCTGGGCGGCGCCCCGGCCGCGGCGGTGGTCTTCTCCGGCGACGTCAACGCCCGCACGGCGGCCGACCCCCGGGTCCGTGACCTGGAGGCCCGCGTGGCGGCCGCGACCGGCGCGGACCGCGCCGCGCTGACCGCGGAACTCGACGAGCTGCGCTCGTCGGTGCGGGCGGAGAAGCTGGGCGAGGTGGCCACCGAGTTCGACCGGGTGCACAGCATCCAGCGCGCCGTCGAGGTCGGCTCCGTCGACGCGGTCGTCCGCGCGGCGGAACTGCGCCCCCGGGTCATCGAGGCCATCGAGGCCCGCCTGCGGTGACGCCCGGCGCGGCCGGGGGCGAGCGCCCCCGGCCGCGCCGCACGAAGGAAGGGCCCCGGAGCGAACTCCGGGGCCCTTCCTTCGTGCGGGGGGATTACTTGGTGAGCGGCGACAGCTTCGGGTCGTTGGCGTACGCCTCGGCCGCGTTGGCCTTGGTGACGGCCACCGGCGGCAGGAGGTAGGTGTCCACGACCTTGACGCCGTTGTTGTACGACTTGGTGTCGTTCACCTCGGGGGTGTCGCCGGCCTGCAGGGACTTCACCATGGCGATGGTCTGCTTGACCAGGTTCCGGGTGTCCTTGTTGATCGTCATGTACTGCTCGCCAGCCATGATCGACTTGACCGACTCGACCTCGGAGTCCTGGCCGGTGACGACCGGGACCTTCTTGCCGGCACCCTTGATCGACGTGATGATCGCGCGGGCCAGGGTGTCGTTCGGGGAGAGGACGCCGTCCAGCTCCTTGTTGCCGTAGGTCGAGGTCAGCAGCTGGTCCATGCGGGCCTGCGCGCCCTCGGCCTTCCAGCCCTGGATGGCGGTCTGCTTCACGTCGGTCTGCTTCGAGGCGACGACGACGTTGCCCTTGTCGATCTCCGGCTTGAGCACGTCCATGGCGCCGTTGAAGAAGACACCGGCGTTGTTGTCGTCCGGCGAGCCGGAGAACAGCTCGATGTTGTACGGGCCGTTCGGCTTCTTGGCCTTCATGCCGTCCAGCAGGGCCTGGCCCTGGAGCTGGCCGACCTTGAAGTTGTCGAACGCGACGTAGTAGTCGAGGTCCGGGGTGTTGGTGATGAGGCGGTCGTACGCGATCACCTTCGCGCCGGCGGCGTGCGCCGCGGCGACCTGGGTCGACAGCTGCGCGGCGTCGGTCGCGCCGATGACGATGACCTTCGCGCCCTTGGTCACCATGGCGGTGATCTGGGCCTGCTGGTCCGCGACGGTGGTCGACGCGCCGGCGTACTGGACGTCGCTCTTGAAGCCGGCCTCCTTGAGGCCGTTGGTGAACAGGTCACCGGCGAGGACCCAGTTCTCCGAGGTCTTCGACGGCAGGGCGACGCCGATCAGGGAGTCGGCCGCGAAGCCCTTGGTGTCGCCCTTCGAGCCGCCGGTGTCGCCGTCGCGGCCGGAGCCGCAGGCGGTTGCGGTGAGGGCCAGCGCGGCGATGGCGCCGATGGCCATCGACTTGCCGATCAGTTTACGCATGGCTGGTGGTGCCCTTCTGGAGAGGTGTTACGGGGTGTGAGGCGGGGTGGAACGTCAGCTCGGCACGGCCGTGCGGGCGGTCTCCCGGTCCGCGTCGGCTGCCGTGGGCGGGGCGGGGGTGTCGCGGCGGAACGAGCGGGTGAGGCTGCCGATGACGGAGAACTTGCCCTGCTTCTTGTTGTAGACGTCGAGCGCGACGGCCAGCAGCAGCACGAGGCCCTTGATGATCTGGACCCGGTCGGTGCCGACGCCGAGCAGCTGGAGGCCGTTGTTCAGCACGGCCATGACCAGACCGCCGACGATCGAGCCGCTGATGGTGCCGATGCCGCCGGCGACGGCCGCGCCACCGATGAAGACCGCGGCGATCGCGTCCAGCTCCCAGCCGTTGCCGTCCTGCGGCCCGGAGGCCGCCGAACGGGCCACGAAGATCATGCCGGCCAGGGAGGCCAGGACGGCCATGTTCATCATGACGAAGAAGTTGACCCGCTTGAGCTTCACACCGGAGAGCTCCGCGGCGCGGGAGTTGCCACCGACGGCGTAGATGTGGCGACCGCCGGCGGTGTTCCGGGTGTAGAAGGAGTAGGCCAGCACCAGCGCCACCAGGATGATGCCGGAGACCGGGAAGCTCGTGCCGACCCGGCCGCTGGCGAAGCGCAGCGACGCGAAGACGATCACGCCGACCATGACGGCCATCCGGAACACCGAGATCCACATCGGGGCCGGCTCCGCGTCCATCTCCCGGCGGGTCTTGCGGGCCTGGAACTCCCGCCACACCACGGCCACACACGCGGCCAGGCCGAGCAGGAGCGTCAGGTTGTTGTAGCCGGTGTTCGGGCCGACCTCGGGCAGGAAGCCCGAGCCGATCACCCGGAAGCCCTCCGGCACCGCAATCGTGTTCGCGTTGCCGATGAACTGGTTGCCGCCCCGGAAGAGCAGCATGCCGGCCAGGGTGACGATGAACGCCGGCACCCCGACGTAGGCGACCCAGAAGCCCTGCCAGGCGCCGATGATCGCGCCGATCACCAGGCCGAACAGGATGGCGGCGGGCCACGGCAGCGACCACTCCGCCATCGACTTGGCCACCAGGATGCCGGTGAAGGCGGCGATCGAGCCGACCGAGAGGTCGATGTGCCCGGCGACGATCACCATGAGCATGCCGATGGCCAGGATGAGGATGTACGAGTTCTGGTTGAACAGCGCGATCAGGTTGTCCGATCGCAGGGTCAGGCCGTCCGTGAGGATCTGGAACAGGACGACGATCGCCACCAGGGTGAAGATCATCCCGAACTGGCGGGCGTTGGACGTGGTCCCTCCGAAGAGGTTCTTCTGCAGGTCCTTGATTCGGCTCATCGTGTCTGCATCTTCTTCGTCGAGGTCATCTGCTTCATGAGGGTTTCCGGGTCCGCGTCCTGCCGGGCGATCTCGCCGGTGATGGCGCCTTCGAACACGGTGTAGATGCGGTCGCAGAGCCCGATCAGCTCGGGCAGCTCCGAGGAGATGACGACGACGCCCTTCCCCTGGTCGGCGAGCCGCTGGATGATGCCGTAGATCTCGTACTTGGCGCCCACGTCGATGCCGCGGGTCGGCTCGTCGAGGATCAGGAGGTCCGGGTCCGTGAACATCCACTTCGCCAGGACGACCTTCTGCTGGTTGCCGCCCGAGAGCTTGGAGACGCCCTCGTCGACCGTCGGCGCCTTGGTGCGCAGGTCCCGCCGGTAGGCCTCGGCCGCCTGGTACTCGGCCACCTCGTCCAGGACGCCGTGGCGCGAGATCTTCGCCAGCTTCGCGGCCACCGTGGAGGTCTTGATGTCGTCGAGGAGGTTCAGGCCGAGCGCCTTGCGGTCCTCGCTCACGTACGCGAGCCCATGGGCGATCGCGTCCGCCACCGACTTCAGGACGATCTCCTTGCCGTCCTTGATGATCGTGCCCGACTCGTACACCCCGTAGGAGCGGCCGAAGACGCTCATGGCCAGCTCGGTGCGGCCCGCGCCCATCAGGCCGGCGAAGCCCACGATCTCGCCGCGCCGCACGGTGAAGCTCTCGTTCTTGCAGACCTGGCGCTCCGCCGAGATCGGGTGGCGGACGTTCCAGTCGCGGATCTCGAAGAAGACCTCGCCGATCTTCGGGGTGTGGTCCGGGAAACGGCTGCTCAGCTCGCGGCCGACCATGCCCCGCACGATCCGGTCCTCGTCGACGCCGTCCGCCTTGACGTTCAGCGTCTCGACGGTCCGGCCGTCGCGCAGGATGGTGATCTGGTCGGCGATCGCCTCGATCTCGTTGAGCTTGTGCGAGATCATGATCGAGGTGATGCCCCGCGAGCGGAAACCGCGCAGCAGGTCGAGCAGGTGCTGCGAGTCGGCCTCGTTGAGCGCGGCCGTCGGCTCGTCCAGGATCAGCAGCTTCACGTCCTTGGCGAACGCCTTGGCGATCTCCACCAGCTGCTGCTTGCCGACGCCGATGTCCTTGATCAGGGTGTCCGGGTCCTCCCGCAGGCCGACCCGGGCCATCAGGTCCAGCGCCATCCGGTTGGCGGCCTTCCAGTCGATCGCCCCCCGCTTGCGGGGCTCGTTGCCGAGGAAGATGTTCTCGGTGATCGACATGTCCGGGATGAGCGCGAGCTCCTGGTGGATGATCACGATCCCGGCGTTCTCGCTCGCCCGGATGTCCGAGAAGCGGGTCTCCGCGCCCTGGTAGACGATCTGGCCGTCGTAGCTGCCGTACGGGTAGACGCCGCTGAGCACCTTCATCAGCGTCGACTTGCCGGCGCCGTTCTCGCCCACGATGGCGTGGATCTCGCCGGCACGGACCACCAGGTTGACGTCGGCCAGGGCCTTGACGCCGGGGAACTCCTTGGTGATGGAGCGCATCTCCAGGAGGACGGGCAGATCGCTCATCGCTCCCACCACCTTGCCAACGTCATGGCCGCCTCCCGCGATGGGTTATGACCTTCGCTCACTTTTCGTTGTCGTCGGCAACCCAATCTCGCCGGGGGCTGTTCCGCAAGTGCTCAAGTCACTCTTTTTCGTAACAAGTCGGTAATATTGACCGCCACGCTCAGTGACCTTTGCGACGCGTCCGGCGCTTGCCGACAAGCGCCGAGGGGGTGCTACTGATCAACTAATGACATCGTTGACGCGCATCGTATACCGCTATTTCGCGAAGCGCCCTCGTGGCCCGGATCGCCTGGTGAACCGGTGCGGCCGGCCACCCACCCGAGCCCGTGGCCGGGCCTCGGGCGGGTGTCATAATCGCGGCCATGACCGCTGACCCGAAGGCTGGTCGACCGAGCCTCGCTCAGGTCGCGGCGCTGTCCGGGGTCTCGGTGAAGACGGCTTCCCGAGCCCTGGGCGGCGAGCCCCGGGTGGCCGCGGACACCCGCTCGCGGGTGCGCGAGGCCGCCGACCAGCTCGGCTACCGGCTGAACGGGGTGGCCCGCGAGCTACGGCGGGGCGCCAGCACCTCCACGCTGGTCGGCCTGCTCATCGGCGACCTGGGGAACCCGTTCTACTCCCGGCTCGCCGGTGGGCTGGAGCGCGAGCTGCGCATGCGGGGCCTGCAACTGATCACCGCCAGCACCGACGAGGACCCGGAGTGGGAGCGGCGACTCGCCGACGCGCTGCTGGAGCGGCGGGTCCGCGGGCTGGTGATCGCCTCGACCGCGACCGAGCACGCCCATTTCGCGGCGGAAGACCGCCACGGCATCCCGTTCGTGTTCGTGGACCGGCCGCCGGTCGAGCTGGCCGCCGACACCGTGCTGCTGGACAACCGCCACGGCGCCCGGCTGGCCGGGGCCCACCTGGGCGCGCTCGGCCACCGGCGGATCGGGGTCGTCGGGGACCTGTCCCGGCTCAGCACCCACCGTGACCGGCTGGACGGCTTCGCCGAGGCCATGCGCGCGGCCGGCGTGGCGAACTGGGCGGACTACCTGGTGGAGAACGCGCACGACGTCGCCGCCGCCGAACGGGCCGTGCGCGACCTGCTGGACCGTACGCCCGCTCCGACCGCCCTGTTCACGATGAACAACCGGATCACCCTCGGCGCCCTGCGGGCCCTGCGGGGTCACCCCGCTCCCCCGGCGCTGGTCGGCTTCGACGAGGTGGATCTCGGCGACGTCCTGGGGGTGAGCGTCGTCGCACACGACCCGGAGGACATGGGGCGGCGGGCGGCACGGCTGCTGCTCGACCGGATCGACGGCCACCGCGGCCCGGCCCGGCAGGTGGTGATCCCGACCCGGCTGCTGGCCCGCGGATCCGGCGAACGGCCGCCGACCTCGGTGGGAACCGCCGGCTCCTAGTCCCCCATTGACACACACCTCTCGGGGCTCTACACAGGACGTTGACACCTGTCGATGACAACGATGTCACAAGTGTGTCGTCCGCGCCTCGAAGGAGGACCGCCTCATGCTCCGATCAGGCCCGTCCCGTCTGCTCACCCTGCTGGCCACCGCCGTCACCGGCGCGTCCGCACTCGTCGCGGTCGCCTCGCCCGCCGTGGCGGCCCCGCTGAACCTCACCCCGTACGTCAACCCGTTCATCGGCACCGACGACAGCAACGCGCCGAACCCCGTCGGCGGCGGCGCCGGCGGCAGCACCGTCCCCGGCCCGGTGCAGCCCTTCGGCATGGTGCAGCTGAGCCCGGACACCCCCACCGCCTCGCCGTCCGGCTACCGCTTCGGCGACACCCAGATCGAGGAGTTCAGCCTCACTCACTTCAACGGCGCCGGCTGCGCCAACAACGAGGACCTTGGGATCCTGCCCGTCACCGGCGCGCTCGGCGCCTCACCGGGAACCTCGTGGACCTCCTACCGCGCCACCCAGGACAAGGCGCAGGAACAGGCCCGTCCCGGCTTCTACCGCGCCGTGCTCAGCAACTACGGCAACACCCGGGTCGAGGCGTCGGCCACCCGACGCAGCGCCATTCTGCGGCTGACCTATCCCGCGACCAGCACCGCCCGGGTGCTCGTCAACACCAGTCGCAGCGCCACCGGCAGCCGGGCCGGCTCGATCCAGATCAACGGCTCCACCGTCACCGGCAGCGTCACCGGCGGCGGCTTCTGCGGCAACAGCAAGACCTACCAGATCTTCTACCGGATGGAGTTCGACCGCGCCCCGAGCGGCGTCGGCACCTGGCTCGGCGGCACCGTCACGGCCGGCTCCACGAGCGCCGGCGGCACCAACTCCGGCGGGTACCTGACCTTCGACGCCACCGCCGACCCGGTGGTGCAGGTCAAGGTGGGCATCTCCTTCGTGAGCCAGGCCGGCGCGCAGGCCAACCTGGCCGCCGAGCAGTCGGGCTTCGCCTTCGACACGGTCCGCGCGAACGCCGACGCCGAGTGGAACGCGATCCTCAACCGCGTGCAGGTGACCGGCGGCTCGGCCGCCGACCTGCAGAAGTTCTACACCGCGCTGTACCGCGTGTTCATCAACCCCAACGTGGCCAGCGACGTCGACGGGCGGTACCGCGGCTTCGACAACGCCATCCACACCGCCGGCCATCCGGTCTACCAGAACTACTCCGGCTGGGACATCTACCGCTCGTGGGCGGCCCTGATCGCCTTCCTGGCGCCCGCCGAGGCGACGGACATCGCCCGGTCCATGGTGCTCGACGGCCAGCAGGGCGGCCTGCTGCCGAAGTGGTCGCACAACACCAACGAGTCCTTCGTCATGACCGGTGACCCCGGCCCGATCGTCGTCGACAGCATGTACCAGTTCGGCGTACGGGGCTTCGACACCGCCGCGGCGCTGGCCCTCATGAAGAAGAGCTCCGCGGGCGGCACCACCCAGGGCAGCCCGATCCGCGGCCGGCAGAGCGGCTACGTCCAGCGCCGCTACATCGACGGCGACCCGTCCGACTCGCTGGAGTACTCGGCCAGCGACTTCGCGGTGGCCCAGTTCGCCCGGGCGCTGGGTGACACCGCCGCGTACGACACCCACATGGCGCGGGCGCAGTGGTGGCGCAACACGTTCAACACGGAGTCGGGCTACATCCACCCGCGCAACGCCGACGGCACCTGGCCGTGGCCGCTCGACCCGGCCAGCCAGTCGAACTTCGTCGAGGGCAACGCCTCGCAGTACACCTGGATGGTCCCCTACGACCTCGGTGCGCTGATCGACCTCATGGGCGGGCGGCAGACCGCCGTCCAGCGGCTCGACCACCACTTCACGCAGACCAACGGAGGCCAGTCGCAGCCGTACTTCTACATCGGCAACGAGCCGGAGCACGGTGTCCCCTGGGCCTACCACTTCGCCGCGGCGCCGGCCGGCACCAGCGCCGCCGTCCGCCGGATCATGAACGAGTCGTTCACCACCGGCCCCGGCGGCCTGCCGGGCAACGACGACCTCGGCGCCACCTCCGCCTGGTACGTCTGGTCCGCCCTCGGCATGTACCCGCCCACCCCGGGCGCCGACACCCTCGCCCTGCACGGCCCGGTCTTCCCGTCCGTCCTCATCGACCGGCCGGCCGGCGACGTCCAGATCACCGCCGCCAACGCCGGCCAGGGCAACCCGTACGTGCAGAGCCTGTCCGTCAACGGGGCGGCCGCCCGACGGGCCTGGCTTCGGTACGGCGACCTCGCCGGCGGCGCCACGCTGTCGTACGCGATGGGCGGTGCGCCGTCCGCATGGGGCACCGACCCCGCCGACGTGCCGCCGTCCTTCACCGACGGAGCCACCCCGCCGCCTGCCGCACCGGACCTCGGCCCCAACCTGGCCGCCGGCAGGCCGGCCACCGGCTCGGCCGCGTGCAACACCGCCGAGGGCCCCGAGAAGGCGTTCGACGGCCGACTCGCCAGCGCCAGCAAGTGGTGCTCCCTCGCCGCGGGAACGAAGTTCCTCCAGGTCGACCTCGGATCGAACCAGACCGTCCGCGCCTTCGTCGTCAAGCACGCCGGGCTCGGCGGGGAGAACACCGGCTGGAACACCGGTGACTTCACCATCCAGACCAGCACCGACGGCAGCGCCTGGACGACCCGCGCCACCACCTCCGGGAACCGCGCGAGCCGCACCTACCACCCCGTCCCGGCCGTGACCGCCCGGTACGTCCGGCTCAGCATCACCACCCCCACCAACAACGGCAACACGGCGGCCCGGATCGACGAGTTCGAGGTCCACGGCGCCGGCGGCGCGACGAACCTGGCGTTGAACCGGCCCGCCACCGCCGACTCGCAGTGCGCGAGCACGGAGGGGCCCGAGAGGGCCGTCAACGGCAGCACCTCCGGCGGCAACTCCGACAAGTGGTGCTCGACCGGCGGCAGCAAGTTCCTGCGCATCGACCTGGGCGCCGCCCACCGCATCCAGTCGATCACCGTCCACCACGCCGCCGCCGGCGGCGAGGACCCCGCCTGGAACACGCGGGACTTCGACCTCCAGGTCTCCCCCGACGGGTCGGCCTGGACGACGGTCGCCCAGGTCCGGGACAACACGGCGGGCGTGACGAGTCATCCGACGTCCGTGGACGGCAGGTACGTGCAGGTCCGGGTGCTCACCCCGACCCAGACCACCGACGCGGCCGCCCGCCTGTACGAGGTCGAGGTCTTCGGCACCTGACGACGCTCCCGCGGCGGACAGCGGCCGGACGGCACCGGCCGCTGTCCCGGAAAAGGGTGTGCGGGTCGAGGGGCAGCCCCTCTACCCTGCCCGGCGTGACCCTGGACATCGTGAGCCTGGCGGAGCGCCCCGACCTGGCGCCGCTGCTCGACAAGGATTTCGACGGCGCGTGGCCGCAGTTCATGCTCTGGGATCCGATGGGCTCGGTGTACTACAGCGTCGCCCACGACCTCTACCCGGAGTTCGTCTTCGCCGCGGTCGACCCGGCCGAGCCGGGCCGCGCCGTCGCCCGGGCGTACGCCGTGCCGCTGCGCTGGACGGAGGACGAACTGCCCGACGGCGGCTGGGACCGGATGATCCAGCGGGCCGCCGTCAACCGGCTCACCGGCGCCACCCCGAACCTGGTCTCCGCGCTGGAGATCTGCGTGCGGCCGGACCGGCGCGGCGGCGGGGTGTCCGGGCTGATGCTCGCCGCGATGCGCGAGGCGGTCGCCCGGCAGGGGTTCGACACGCTGGTCGCGCCGGTGCGCCCGAACGGCAAGGCCGCCCTCCCCGACCTGCCGATGACCGAGTACGCGGCGCGGGTCCGCCCCGACGGCCTGCCGGCCGACCCGTGGCTGCGGGTGCATGTCCGGGCCGGCGGGGTGATCGAGCGGGTCGCGCCCCGGTCGATGGCGGTCACCGGCACCCTCGCCGACTGGCGGCGCTGGACCGGGCTGCCGTTCGACACCAGCGGGCCGGTGCGGGTGCCGGGCGCGCTGGCGCCGGTGCTGGTGGACGTGGCGCACGACCACGCCGCCTACGTCGAGCCCAACGTCTGGGTGCGGCACCGGCTCTAGCGGCAGGCGGTCAGGCCGGCCAGGCGTGCCCGATCCCGTCGAGCAGGAGGACGACCCCGTCCGTGGCCGCCTCGCGGTCCCGGGAGATCTCCCGGTATTCCGGCGAGGTGGACCAGCGCTCGAAGTCCTCCCGGTTGTCGAAGGACATGAGCACGGCCTTCTCGTGCGGCCAGGTCCCCTCGACCACCAGCGGGGACTCGTCGGCCGAGAGCAGCCGGCCGCCGTGCCGCGCCAGGACCGGCAGGAAGGCGGCGACGTACCGGTCGTAACGCTGCCGGTCGTGGATGGTGATCTGCGCGAGGGCGTAGACGGTCACCGGCCCAGGTTACCGACGGGCTCCCCCGGGCGGCGCCGGCGGGGCGGCGCCGGGCTCCACCATCGTGGACCGTCGGGTCGGGCATCCGGGCGGCACGGAAACTGTCAAGTGCCCGAACCAACCTGGCCACAGTGTCCCTGACCTGCCGATACTGGACACGGAGGGCAGCGGGGGCGAGCCGCGCCGGTTGGGGGGGCAGTTGCCATGATCGACCAGGAGACGCAGCCCGTGGGCGCACCCGGCACCCCCGCCCCGGCGACGCCCGTCGGGGGCGGCGGAGGCGGCGGGTCCACCGTTCCGGCCGCGGTGTGGCAGGTGCGGGTGCGCACCAAGCTCGACGACCTGCACCAGCAGCTGAGCTTCCTGGTGACCCGCGGCGCCGGGAACCCCGCCCGGGTCGCGGCGCTGCGCGCCCAGTTGTCCGGCGTGGAGGCCGTGCTCGGCCGCAGCGGCGTGGTCGAGTGGCTGCGCGGCGGCAGGCTGGAGTACGCCTGGCAGAGCATCCACTCGGTGGAACGGGCCATGGTGGAGCTGCGGACGCCGGAGGAACTGCTCGGCCTGCTGCCGGCGTACCAGGGCGCGGCCGCGCAGTTCCTGAAGGCCGACGACACAGTGCTGACCGCCTTCGACGCGTCGACCGACGTCGGGGCGCCGACGCTGTTCCAGGCCAAGGTGCGGGCGCTGCTGGTGCAGTACCACGCGGCATCCGACGAGTTCCACGAGTCGGTGCGCCGGTTGCGCAACCGGATGCTGGGGCTGTCCGTCTTCGCGCTGGTCGCCGAGGCGCTGATGGTGCTGGCGCAGTGGCGCAGCCGGGACGTGCAACTGCTCAAGCCGCCGACCGACGCGGCCGGCGTGCCGGCCTGGCGGCTGCTGTTCTTCGTGCTCATCGCCGGGGCGCTCGGGGCGTTCATCAGCGCCCTGCCCTCGATGATCAACTCGCGCTCCGGCGGCCTGCCCTACAAGCTCCCGTTCCAGCAGGGCCTGCTGAAGCTGGCCATCGGTCCGCTGGTCGCGGTCGTCGGGATCATGCTGGTGATCGGTGGCCTCGTGGAGACCACGGTGAACAGCACCGCCGCCCTGCTGGGCGTCGCCATCGTCTTCGGCGCCGGGCAGCAGGCGGTCACCGCGTTCGCCGACCGCAGGGCGTCGGAGCTGCTCACCCCGGTCACGAAAAGCTGAGCCGGGGGCGGCCGCGAGCCGCTGCCGAGCGCCGCCGGCCTCGGTAGCCTGAAGCGCATGATCTTCATTACCGCGAAGTTCCGGGTCCGGCCCGAGGACGCCGACCGCTGGCCGCAGATCGCCGCCGAGTTCACCGCGGCCACCCGGGCCGAGCCGGGCTGCCTCTGGTTCGACTGGTCCCGCAGCCTCGACGACCCGACGGAGTACGTGCTGGTCGAGGCGTTCCGGGACGACGGGGCCGGCGCGGCGCACGTGCAGTCGGCGCACTTCCGCGCGGCGCAGCGCACGCTCCCGCCGCACCTGGCCGAGACGCCCCGGATCGTCAACACGACCGCGCCCGGCGAGGACTGGTCGCGGCTCGGCGAGATGGCCGTCCCCGAGGGCGACTGACCACCCCGACCACCCGTCAGCACACCTGCGCGCCGGCCGCCTCCGCGCGGCCGACGGCGGCCGGCAGCAGGTGGCGCACCACCGGTGCGCCGTCGGACAGGTCCCGCGCCCGGTCCTCCGCCCGCCGGTCGGCCTCGGTCAGCCGGCCCCCGTGCTGGCGCAGGTGCTCGTCCCAGGAGGGCACCAGGTAGACCTCGGTGAACTGGTCGGGTGTCTCGCCGGCGCGGAACAGCCCCCACCGCATCGCCCCGGTGCGCTGCCGCGAGCCGCGTACGTGATCCATCGCGGCGAGGAACTCCCCCTCCCGGTCGGGCCGGATCGTGTAGGTGACCGTCACGAGCACCGGCCCCACCCGGGGATCCGGCTGGAGCGCGAGGGCCAGGGGCGGCCGGTAGGCGGTCGGGTCGCGGGTCAGCCCCCGCAGGTCGGGCAGCGGCCAGACCTGCGACGTCACCGCACCGACCAGCATGAGGGCGCCCGCCACCCCGAAGGCGGCGACCAGCCCGGCAAGGTCGGCCACCACGCCCCAGAGCAGCGCGCCGACGGCCTGCCCGCCGCCTTGGACCACCTGGTAGACGGCCAACCCGCGGGCGCGTACCCAGCCGGGGAGGAAGAGCTGGATCTCGGCGTTGACGTTCGACAGCACGGTCACCCAGGCCACCCCGGCCGGCAGCAGGGCGACCAGCACCACCGGAACGGTCCGGACCGTGCCCACCACGATCAGCGTCGCCCCGTACACCGCCCCGGCCAGCAGCAGGAACTGGTTGGGCTTCATGGCGGCGCGGGTCCACGACAGCAGCAGCCCACCCAGGATGGCGCCCACCCCCAGGGCGGCCAGCAGCAGGCCGTACCCGCCGGAGCCCAGGCCGAGCCGGCGGCTCGCCACCAGCGGCAGCAGGGCCCAGAGTGCGCTGGCGGGGATGATGAACACCAGTGCCCGGCGCAGCAGCCGGCGCACCGTCGGGGAGTGCCGCACGTAGCGGCCGCCGGCGCGCAGCGCCGCGGTGAATCGCTCGGGCACCTCGGCGGCCCGGGTACCGCCGCCACGCCACCGGAACAGGGCCAGCGCGAAGATCAGGTAGGCCACCGCGTTCAGTCCGAAGACCGGGGCCGCGCCCACCCGGGCGATCAGCACACCGGCCGCGGCGGGCCCGACCGCGCGGGCCGTATTGATACTGATCGCGCCGAGCGCGGAGGCCGCCCGGAGCTGCTCGCGGGGCACCAGCTCCGGAATGATCGAGGCCCAGGCCGGCAGGGTCAGCGCCTGCCCGACGCCGAAGGCGAAGGTGAGGGTGAGCAGCAGCGCCGGCGGCATCCGCCCCGCCGCCGTGAGCAGGGTCAGCGCCACGGCCACCGCCACCAGGAACAGCTGCACGGAGATCAGCAGGTGCCGGCGGTCGAAGGTGTCCGCGAGGGCGCCCGAGGGCAGCGCGAGCAGCAGCAACGGCAGCAGGCTGGCGGTCTGCACCAGGGCGACCAGCGTGGAGGCGTTGGACTGGTGCACCAGCAGCCACTGCGCGCCGACCGTCTGCATCCAGGTGCCGATGTTCGCCGCGAGCAGCGCGAGCCACAGGTTGCGGTAGACCGCGGTGCGCAGCGGCGACCAGGCCGAGAACGACTGCTCGGCGGTGGCGTCGGTGGCCGCGGTCACCGGCCGTCCGTGGCCGGCAGCGGGCCCGGTTGCCGCCGTCGCACCGTGGCAGTCCTGCCGCCCATGCCTCGCCCCCCGTGTCGCCGCTCCGCGCGGGTCCGCGCCTCCGTGCCGCGCCGCGTTCCCGCCGCCGCCGGTTCCACACTCCGGCCGACCGCCGGGGTGTGCGGCCGGGATTAGCGGGAAAGGCAGGCCGGCCTGTCGGTACCCGACCTCCCACTCGAGCGGGGACGGTCACCGACACCTTCTCGAACACGGGGTGACGACGTATGACACGAGAGACGACCATGGGGGTCCGCTCGGTGACCGACAATCTCGGGATCCATCGGGCGGCCCAGGACCAGAGGTCGGAGGGACTGGCCCGCTTCCTGGGCTGGTTCAGCCTGGGCCTCGGCGTGACCGCGCTCGCGGCGGGGTCACGGGTGGCCCGGGCAGCCGGCGTGGACGACTCGCGCACGGCCCGGACGGTGTTGCGGGCCGCCGGGGTCCGGGAGATCGGCCACGCCGGGGTGCTGCTGGTGCCGCGGCGGGCGGGGCTGGGGACCTGGACCCGGGTGGCGGGCGACGTGATGGATGTCGTTGCCACCGGCCGCGCGTACCGCAACCGGCGCGGCGAGCGGCGCCGGCGGGCCGGTCTCACCCTCGCCGCCCTCGGTGGGATCACCGCCGTCGACCTCTACGCCTCGGTGCGCGCCACGCGCAACCGGCGGGGCAACCCGGAGGGCTTCGCGCACGGCTCCGTGACGGTCAACCGCACGCGCGAGGAGGTCTACCGCTTCTGGCACGACCTCGAGAACCTGCCGCGGTTCATGTACCACCTGCAGTCGGTGATCACCACCGGCCCCCGGCGCTCCCGCTGGTCGGCGAAGGCGCCGGCCGGCCGGACCGTCGAGTGGGAGGCGGAGATCGTGGACGAGCGCCCCAACGAGCTGATCCGCTGGCGCTCCGTGGACGGCTCCCGGGTGCCCAACTCCGGCACCGTCCGGTTCACCCCGGCCGCCGGTGGCAACGGCACCGAGGTGCGGGTGGAACTGGAGTACGCGGTGCCCGGCCGCCGGGTGGGCTCGCTGGTCGCGAAGGCGTTCGGCGAGAACCCGCAGCAGCAGATCTGCGACGACCTGCGGCGGTTCAAGCAGGTCATCGAGACCGGCGAGATCACACGGTCGGACGGGACACCCGACGGCACGAGCATCCAGACCCAGGCGAAGCAGCGTCCGGCCCGCCCGCTGGCGGCCCACCGGACCGCGTGAGGAGGCACCGTGAAGGCCAACTGCTGGATGGCACCGAACCGGGTGGCCGTGGAGGAGGTACCGGATCCGAAGGTCCTCAACCCGCGCGACGCGGTCGTCAAGGTCACCTCGGCGGCGATCTGCGGATCGGACCTGCACCTGCTCGACGGGTTCATCCCGGCCATGAAGCGCGGCGACGTGCTGGGCCACGAGTTCATGGGCGAGATCGTCGAGCTGGGCTCCGGGGCGCGGGACGGGCTGCGCGTCGGCGACCGGGTGGTCGTCGGTTTCCCCATCGCCTGCGGGGACTGCGCCTCGTGCCAACGCGGCCTCTACTCGGTCTGTGAGAACTCCAACCCGAACGCGGCGATCGCGGAGACCGCCATGGGCCACACCCCCGCCGGCATTTTCGGCTACTCGCATCTCCTGGGCGGGTACGCGGGCGGGCAGGCCGAGTACGTCCGGGTCCCGTACGCCGACGTCGGCGCCCTCAAGATCGAGGACGACCTGCCGGACGAGAAGGTGCTGTTCCTGTCCGACGTGCTGCCCACCGGTTACATGGCCGCCGAGATGGGCGACATCAAGCCCGGCGACGTCGTGGCGATCTGGGGCGCGGGCCCGGTCGGCCAGTTCGCCACGGTGAGCGCCTTCCTGCTCGGCGCCGAGCAGGTGGTGGTCATCGACCGGTTCCCGTACCGGCTGCGGATCGCCCGGGACCGGGCCGGCGCGGACACCATCAACTACGAGGAGACCGACGTCCTGGACACGCTGCGCGAGATGACCGCCGGCCGCGGGCCGGACGTCTGCATCGACGCCGTCGGCATGGAGGGGCACCACGCCTCGGCGGCGCTGCACGCGTACGACCGGGCGAAGCAGGCCGTGAAGGCGGAGACGGACCGGCCGCACGCGCTGCGCGAGGCGATCCTGGCCTGCCGCAACGGCGGCACCGTCTCGGCGGTCGGGGCGTACGGCGGGTTCATCGACAAGTTCCCGATGGGCTCGTTCATGAACCGGTCGCTGACCATGCGCTCCGGGCAGGCCCACGTGCAGCGCTACATGCGCCCGCTGCTGGAACGCATCCGCAAGGGTGAGATCGACCCGAGCTTCATCATCACCCACACCATGCGGCTCGACGACACGCCGCACGGCTACGACATCTTCAAGAACAAGCAGGACGACTGCTTGAAGGTGGTGCTCAAGCCCTGAAAATCTCCGACGAAGGCCCCGCTTCCATCGAAGCTCGCAAGCTGATGTGGGCGGTCGGTGCGGGGGCGTTGCCGGCTATCTGCGGCTGTACGCGAAGTTCGGCACGCAGGAGAAGCTCACCCAGCCGGTGCGCAACGACAACTGCGCCGGCTGAGCCGACGGGCCGGGCGGGGGACGCCTGCCGCGCGGGTAGGTGTGCTGACGCTCAGTCCTCCGGCTCCGGGCCCAGCAGCCGGATCTCCTCGATGTCGATGGCCGCCTGGAGCTGCCGCAGCACCACATCGTCGATCTCGTTGCGGTTGCGCAGCCGGGTGACCTCCTGCCGCTTGCGGTCCAGCACGCCGAGGCGCAACCGGCGGGTCATCTCGCGCTCCTCGTCGGCCTCGTCGCTGCGGGGTGAGCGGACGTCATCCAGGTGGTCCTGGTAGTCGGTGCGGAGCCGGTCGACGGTGTCCGGGGACACGCCGACTTCGGCGGCGACCTCGGGCAGCGCGGCCAGGGCCGCCTCGGTGGCCCGGATCCGGGCCCAGCGCACCTCGTGCTCCCGTTCCCGGTCGCCCATCAGGCCGGCCCACCTGACCACGGCCGGCAGGGTGGTGCCCTGCACCAGCATGATCAGCACGATCACCACCACGGTGACGAAGATGATCAGGTCGCGCTCGCGCACGGGGGTCCCGGCGTGCGTGGTGACCGGCACGGCCAGCGCGGCGGCGAGCGAGACCGCGCCCCGGAACCCGGCCCAGCCGATGGCAGTACGGACCCTGGCGTCGAAGCGACGGGCGCGGCGGGACTCCCGGCGGTCCAGGCCCTGCAACCCGGCCACCGACAGGTGTACCCAGATCATCCGGGTGGCGGTCACGACCAGGACGATCAGCACCGCGATGCCGAACGACTCCAGCGGCGAGTGGCTGGTGATGCTGCGCAGCGCCCGGGGCACCTGCATGCCCAGCAGCACGAAGAGGCTGCCGTTGATCATGAAGGTGGAGAGGTCCCAGAACGCGTACGCGGTGATCCGCGAGCGGGCCCGGATCACCCGGGGCCCCGCGTAGGAGAGCACGAGGCCGGCGACCACGACCCCGAGCACCCCACTGGCGTGCACCACGTCGGCCAGCAGGAAGGCGACGAACGGGGTGAGGATGCTCAGCCCACCCTCGCGCATCGGGTCGTCGACGTGCTTGCGGATCAGGACGACGGCGCCGCCGACGAGCAGGCCCGAGAGGACCCCGCCGAGCGCCTTGCCGACGAACTGGCCGCCCAGTTCCAGCGCGTTGGGCACCGCCCCGCCGACGATCACCCCGACGGCCACCGAGAACAGCACCAGCGCCGTGCCGTCGTTGACCAGGCTCTCCGTGCGCAGCGTGGTGAGGATGCCGCGGGGCATCCGCTTGGCCAGGCCGGCCACGGCGGCGGCGTCGGTGGGCGCGAGCACCGCGCCGAGCACCCAGGCGGCGGCCGGCTCGACGCCGAGGGCCTGGGCCGCGTACGCCACGGCGACCATCGTGAGGATCACCAGCGCGACGGCGAGCAGGGCGATCACCACGAGGTTGGCCCGGATCTCCCGGAGGCTGATGACCAGGCTCTCCCGGTAGAGGATCGCCGGGAGGAAGAGAATCAGCACCACCTCGGGCTTGAGGATCACGTTGTCGAATGGCGGCAGCAGGCCGAGCCCCGCCCCCATGGCGATGAGCAGCACCGGCGGGGCGACGCTGTACCGGCCGCCGATGGTGGTGCCGATGAGCACGGTGGCGCCGAGCACCGCGATCAGCACGAGTGCGCTCATGCCGTACCCCCGTCACCCGTCCGCCGGCTCCCACGGTGCCGCACGGGCGCGGCGCGGCGGGCTGGAACGACCGATCGCTACTCGAAGCGGGACGGGTCGGCGGCGCCGCGGCGCAGGATCTCCGGTTCCGGCCCGGACAGGTCGACCACGGTGGTCGGCTCCAGGCCGCAGTCCCCCGCGTCGACCACGGCGTCGACCAGGTGGTCAAGCCGTTCCTTGATCTCCCAGCCCTGGGTCAGCGGCTCATCCTCGCCGGGGAGCAGCAGGGTGCTGGAGAGCAGCGGCTCGCCGAGTTCGGCCAGCAGCGCCTGGGTCACCGTGTGCTTCGGTACGCGGACCCCGACGACCCGCCGCCGCGGGTCCTGGAGGCGCCGGGGCACCTCGGCGGTGGCCGGCAGGATGAACGTCCAGCTGCCCGGGATGGCGGCCTTGACCTGGCGGAAGACCGCGTTGCTGAGCTTGACGAACTGGCCGAGCTGGGCGAAGTCGGCGCACACCAGCGTGAACGGGTGCCGCGCGTCGAGGCGGCGGATCTCCCGGATCCGCTCGACGCCGGCCCGGTTGCCCAGCCGGCAGCCCAGGGCGTAACAGGAGTCCGTGGGGTAGGCGATCACGCCGTCGGCGCGGAGCAGGTCCACGAGCTGCCGGAGCACCCGGGGCTGGGGATTGTCCGGGTGCACGTCGTAGTACCTCGCCACGTCGACGAGCCTATTCCGAGGGCCGGGCGGAGGCGAGCGGAGAAAATCTCGCGTGACCAGGTTTGGCGTACGGGCGTTCTGGAAACAGAGGGGCGGCTCAAATGAGGGGGGACCTTTCCATGTCCGAAGCCAGCACAGACCGCGCCGACCGTCCGGCCGAGGTGACCGATCCGCTGTTGTGGGGCCTGTCCACCGCGGTGGCCGACGCCCACCAGCCCGACGAGGACCAGGTCTGCGTCAGCCCGAGCTGCGTCGGCGCGGCCTGGCCCTGCGCCGCCTGGAACAACGCCCAGGAGGGGCTGCGCGCCGCCCGGGCTCCGCGTCCCGCGCCGCCGGCCGCCGCCGCGACCGGGGAGCCGGGCCACGCCGACCCGCTGACCGGCTGGTCCACCGACCTGGTGCCGGCCCCCCGTTCGGAGGCGCTCGCCGTCAGCGCCGCCTGACGGCGCCGCCCGAGCGAGGGTGCCAGGGGAAACGTCCACCGGCACGCGGGGACGCGCCGTACCGTCGAGGTGAAGCGGCCGGCGCGTCCCGCGGTGCGTCCGTCGCCGACCTGCCCGCGCGGCACGCCGGCTCACCTCCGACCGCCGCCGAGCGTGCGCCCGCCGGACCCGGAGGTGAGCCCGTGGCGCCCGTCCCGGCGGTCCCCACGCTCGGCGTGGAGGAGGAGTACCTGCTCCTGGATCCGGTGACCGGGCAGAGCCTGCCCGTGGCCGACCGGGTGCTCGCCGCGCTCGCCGGCCCGAGCCGGGAGCAGAGCCGGCCGGAGTTCCGGCACAGCATGGTCGAGATGGTGACGCCCATCTGCACCGACCTGGCCGAGCTGAGGGAGCACCTGGTGACGCTCCGCCGGGCGGCGGCCGAGGCGGCCGAGGCGGCGGGAGCGCGGCTGGTGGCGGTGGCGGCGACGCCGGTGTGCGAGCCGCACCGGTCGGTGCCGGACAAGGACCGCTACCGGGCCATGTCGCACCGGTTCGGGCCGGTGGCGCACGACCCGGCGGTCTGCGGCTGTCACGTCCACGTCGGGGTGCCCGACCGCGAACTCGCCGTACAGGTCTGCAACCACCTGCGGCCCTGGCTTCCGGTCGTGCAGGCACTCACCGCCAACTCGCCGCTGCACGACGGGCGGGACACCGGCCACGCGAGCTGGCGCGCCATCCAGTTCGACCGCTGGCCCAGCGTGGGGCCGACCCCGCACTTCGACTCGGCGGCCGACTACGACCGCACGGTCCGGGACCTCGTCGACGCCGGCATCATGCTGGACGCCCAGATGGTCTACTGGTACGCCCGCCCGTCCGTCGCCTACCCGACGGTGGAGATCCGGGTGGGCGACGTCTGCCCGACGGTCGACGACACCCTGCTGGTGGCCGCCCTGCTGCGGGCCCTCGTCGCCACGGCGGCGGAGGACGTGCACGCCGGCCGGGCCGCGCCGCGGATCCGGGACTGCCTGGTGGCCGCGGCGCACTGGCGTGCCGCGCACGACGGGGTGGACGGGGACCTGGTCGACCTGCGTGCGGGCGGGTCCCGGCCGGCCTGGGAGCTGATCGACGACATGGTCGCCGCCGTGACACCCGCGCTGGCCCGCTACGGCGACCTGGACGTGGTGCACCACCAGCTCGACCGGCTGCGCCGCGAGGGCAGCGGGGCGACCCGGCAACGGCGGATCCTCGCGGACACCGGCGGGGACGTCCGGGCGGTCCTGGACGAGCTGGCCGCCCGCGCCCTCGACGCCTGAGCCGGCGACGGTCAGACGGGCGGGATGCCGGACCGCCCGATCCGGGCCAGGTCGGGTTCGCCGTCGACCGTCCGGCTCGGTGGCGGGGCGGTCGGCCCGGCCGGCTCGGTCGACTCGGTCCGGTCCTCGATGGCCGCGCCGCCGACCTCGCGCATCAGGTCCGCGACGACGGCGAGGGCGGTGGCCTTGTCGGCGTACTCCCGGCCGGTGGCGATGACCTGGCCGTCGTCGCCCACCAGCGTGAACCGGTAGCCGCCGGTGTCGACGGCGGCGATGAGGAACTTCACCCACGCCCCTTACCCGGGCGGCGGGCGGCGACACTCCGGCCCGGTCAGTCGATGCCGTGGGCCTGCAACCACAGCTCCAGCAGCCCGAGTTGCCAGAGCTTGTTGCTGCCGGCGGCGGCCTGCGCACGGTCGGGCTCGGCGAGCAGTTCCGCCACGTACTCCGGCCGGAACAGCCCTCGCCGCCGGGCGGCCGGCGCGGCGAGGGCCTCGGCGACCAGGTCGTGGACCGGGCCGTCGACCTTGCGCAGCGCCGGGACGGGGAAGTAGCCCTTGGGCCGGTCGATCACCTCGGCCGGCAGCACCGACCGGGCGACCTCCTTGAGCACGCCCTTGCCGCCCCGGGCGGTCTTGTGCTCGGGCGGGCAGGCGGCGGCGAGGGTGACGAGGTCCTGGTCCAGGAAGGGCGTACGCACCTCCAGCCCCCAGGCCATGCTCATGCTGTCGACCCGCTTGACCGGGTCGTCGGGCAGCAGCAGGTGGGTGTCCAGGCGCAGCACGGCGTCCAGCGCCGTCTCGGCGCCGGGTGCGGCCAGGTGCGCCGCCAGCACGTCGCGGCTGGCGTCCCGCGGGCAGGCGTGGGCCGGGCCGACCACCCGGGCCAGCTCGTCGTGCGTGCGGTCGAAGAAGGCCTCGGCGAAGGCGTCGGCCACCGCGTCCCGGGCCACGCCCACCAGCGGCTGGTGGTAGCCGTAGCCGGCGAAGACCTCGTCCGCGCCCTGGCCGGACTGGGCCACCTTGACGTGCCGGGCGACCTGCTCGGAGAGCAGGTGGAACGCGACCACGTCGTGGCTGCCCATCGGCTCGGTCATGGCCGTGACGGCACGGCGGACCGCCGGGACCAGGTCCTCGTCGCCGAGCCGGATCCGGTGGTGGTCGGTGTCGAAGGCGGCCGCCACGAGATCCGAGTAGTGGAACTCGTCGCCGCCCTCGCCGTCGCGGCCGCTGAAGCCGATGCTGAAGGTCTGGAGGTGGTGCTGTCCGGCCTCGGCGAGCAGGGCCACGATCATGCTGGAGTCGAGGCCGCCGGAGAGCAGCACCCCGACGGGCACGTCGGCCACCACGCGCCGCCGCACGGCCGTCCGCAGCGCGTCCCCCACGGCCGCCGTCCAGTCCCCGGCGGTCAGGCCGGCGTGCGCGGGGTCCCGGACGTAGTCGGGCCGCCAGTAGACGCGCTCGCGGGACCGGCCGTCGGCCTCGACGATCCGCAGGGTGGCCGGTGGCAGCTTGCGCACCCCGCGCAGGACGGTGCGCGGCGCCGGCACGATCGAGTGCCAGGACAGGTAGTGGTGCAGGGCCACCGGGTCGATGTCGGTGTCCACCTCGCCGGCCCGCAGCAGCGCGGGCAGCGTGGAGGCGAACCGCAGCCGGCCGGGCGACTCGGCCAGGTAGAGGGGCTTGATGCCGAGCCGGTCGCGGGCCAGCACGAGGCGGTCGCGCCGGTGGTCGACCAGGGCCACCGCGAACATCCCGACGAGGTGCTCGACGAAGCGCTCGCCCCACTGGGCGTACGCCACGAGGATCACCTCGGTGTCGCCGGTGGAGCGGAAGGTGTGGCCGGCGGAGATCAGCTCCTCGCGCAGCTCCGGGTAGTTGTAGACGCAGCCGTTGAAGACCAGCGTCAGCCCCAGGTCCTCGCGGGTCATCGGCTGCGCCGCCGCGTCCGACAGGTCGATCACGGTCAGCCGGCGGTGCCCCAGCGTCACCCAGCCCGCGGGGTGCAGCCCCTCGCCGTCCGGGCCGCGCGAGCGCATGGCCCCGGTCATCCGCTCGACGGCGGCGGTGTCCGGCCACGAGCCGTCGAAGCGGGCCTCCCCACTGATGCCGCACATGGTGGGCGGCCACCCCCGTCGCTCGGTACCGGCCGGCGGGCCGCGACTACCCGCGGCGGCGTCCGAGAAACCTGATCGTGCTGGTCAGGCGGCTTCCGGACGGTACGCCAGGATCGACCGGACGGGGTCAGAGAGCGCTCTCTTCCGACATGAAACATTGACGAGCGCGTAACCAGAACTTAATCTCGCTCCTCAAGAGAGCGCTCTCACGACCGGCCGGACCACACCCCGCACCTCCACTCCCCCCTGGTGAAGGGAACCCCCATGACACTCCCCCTCCGGGACCTCTCGCCCGGTGATCCTCCAGTGGCGACCCCCACCTGGCGCACCGGCGGCCGGCGCGCGCTCGCCGTCGCCGCTGCCGCGTCCGTCCTCGCGGCCGGCGTGCTCGGCGTCGTGGTGGCCGGCGGCGGCACCGCCACCGCCGGCACGGTCGGCGCGGGCAGCTACACCGAGACGCTGCCGCCCGGCGCCGTCCTCCCCAGGGGCTGCGGCGACATCAGCACCAACCCGCGGCTGTTCACGACCGCCGACGCCCCGAAGGGGGCCATCCCGACCGACGACTGGTGGTCGTCGCTGATCTGGAAGCGCAACAACTGCGCCACCAGCGAGAACATGCATGCCCACCCGCTGGCCTACCACGCGGAGAACAACGGGCTCGGGCTGTCGTACACCACCACGCCGGCGATCAGCGGCAGCCCCACCGGAGTCGGCGAGTACCACTTCCCGTACACCGAGGACGTCCGGGTCGGCGTGGCCGGGCTCGCCGCGCCGGTCGTCAAGGCCGCCGACTGGACGGACTGGACGGTCACCGCCGACTGGAGCGACGGTACGCGGACCATGCGCGCCACCATCGGGCACGGCCTGCCGTTCAGCTACTACACGGTCAGCGGCGGCGCCGCGCAGCTCACCGCCACTGACACGCCCACCGTGTGGACCAACTCCGGCTCGACCATCGGCTTCACGGTCCACGGCCACGACTACGTGGCGTACGCGCCGACCGGCGCGACCTGGAGCGTCAGCGGCGCCGGCATCAGCTCCACCCTGGCCGGCAAGGGCTACTTCTCGGTGGCCGTGCTGCCCGGCGGCGCCGACCGGGGCGCCCTCGCCACCGAGTACGGCCGCTACGCCCACGCGCACGTCACCGGCACGAGGATGACCTACGCGTACGACCCGGCGACCGGCGCCGTGCGCACCACGTACGCCGTCACCACCACCCCCCGCGAGGGCACCGAGACCCGGTCGGTGGTGGCGCTCTACCCGCACCAGTGGCGCAGCCTGACCGGCGCCACCCCGATCACCCCGACGTACGTCTCGGCACGCGGCGCCATGCGGGTCCTCACCGGCGTCTCGTCGTTCACCACCAGCATGAGGTACACCGGCGTGCTGCCGGAGGTGCCGGCCGTCGGCGACTCGTCCGGCGCGGACCTCACCACGGTCACCAATTACCTCAACGCCGAACTCGCCAACCCGGAGGGGATCAGCGGCAAGGACACCTACTGGGCCGGCAAGGGCCTCGGGCGGGCCGCCCGGATCGCCGAGATCGCCGACCAGCTCGGCCTCACCACCGTCCGCGACGCGGCGGTCGCCGCCATGAAGGCCCGGCTGACCAACTGGCTCACCGCGAGCTCCGGCGAGACCGGGCAGCTCTTCCACTACGACCGGAACTGGGGCACGCTGATCGGCTACCCCGCCTCGTACGGCTCCGACGAGGACCTCAACGACCACCACTTCCACTACGGCTACTTCGTGGCCGCCGCCGCCACCGTCGCCAAGTTCGACCCGGCCTGGGCCGACGACACCCGCTACGGCGGCATGGTGGACCTGCTCATCCGCGACGCCAACAACTACGACCGCGCCGACAGCCGCTTCCCCTACCTGCGCGACTTCGACATCTACGCCGGCCACGACTGGGCCTCCGGCCTCGCCCCCTTCTTCGCCGGCAACAACCAGGAGTCCTCCTCGGAGGGGATGAACTTCGCCAACGCCCTGATCCAGTGGGGACAGGCGACCGGTGACACCGCCGTCCGCGACGCCGGGGTCTTCATCTGGACCACGCAGGCCGCGGCCATCGCCGAGTACTGGTTCGACGTGCGCGACGAGAACTTCCCGGCCGCCTTCGGTCACCGGACCGTCGGCATGGTGTGGGGCGACGGGGCTTCCTACTCCACCTGGTTCTCCGCCGCGCCCGAGATGATCCAGGGCATCAACATGCTGCCGATCACCGGCGGCCACTTCTACCTCGGGAACGACCCCGCCTACGTGAAGGCCAACTACAACGAGCTGGTCACCAACAAGGGCGGCCCGCCGACGGTGTGGCAGGACATCCTCTGGGAGTTCCTGGCCCTCGGGGACGGCGACCAGGCGCTCCAGAACTTCCGCGCCAACAGCACGTTCGCCAGCGAGGAAGGGGAGAGCAAGGCACACACCTTCCACTGGATCCGCAACCTGGCCGCACTGGGCACCGTGGACCCGACGGTCACCGCGAACCACCCCCTCGCCAAGGTCTTCAAGAAGGGGACCGCCCGCACGTACGTGGCGTCGAACATCACCGCCCAGCCGCTGACCGTGACGTTCTCCGACGGCACGACGCTGGCCGTCCCGGCCGGCCGGACGGCCACCTCGGGCGCGCTCACCTGGAGCGGCGGCAACGCCACCGGCGGCGTCGTCGTCCCCACCGGTCCACCGCCCACGGGTTCACCCACGCCCACGCCGTCGCCGACCAGCCCCAGTCCCTCGCCGACCAGCCCCAGCCCGTCGCCGACCACCCCGCCCCCGTCGCTCTCCCCGACCCAGTACCTGCTTCCGGGTGGGGCGCTCGGCGGCACGGCCGGGGCGGCCGGCACGGTGTCGGTGGCCGCCGCGAACGGCAACCACGACGGCGTCCCGACCAACCCGCAGGTGTTCACCGCCACCGGGCTGACCGGGGCGTACAACGGCGGGTCGACCGTGTTCGACCTGGCCGTGGACGCCGGCACCACGGTCGGCAACGGCGTGCAGGCCCGGGTCTCGTACGACCTGACCGGCGACGGCACCGCCGACCGGGTGGAGACCTACTCCTACTACGCCACCGACCCGGTGGCCGGGGTCGAGCACTACCGGCAGACCCAGGGCCTGAAGTCGGCCACCGGGACGCTCGGCAACCTCGCGGGCGGCACCGTGAAGGTCGAGGTCTGGAACGCCATCGGCAGCGGGGCCACCTCGCTGGGCGTCGGCAACTCCTCCCAGCTCGTGCTCCCGTACACCGGAACCGGCCCGACCACGCCGCCGCCGGGAGGCTTCGCCGCGGACCTGTACCTGACCGGCCAGACGCTGACCGGCGCGGCGGGCGCCGCGGCCGGCGTGCCGGTGCCCGCGGCCAACGGCAACTGGGTCGGCAGCCCGCACAACCCGCTGGTCTACACGGCCACCGGGGTCACCGCGGCCTACGCCGGCGGGCAGACCCGCTTCGACCTGTTCCTCGACGCCGGCACGACCGTCGGGAACGGCACGCAGGTACGGGTCTCCTACGACCTGACCGGCGACGGCACCTTCGACCGGGTGGAGACGTACCAGTACTTCGCCACCGACCCGGTCACCGGGTGGGAGCACTACACCGAGGCCCGCGGGCTCTACTCGGGCGTGGGCACGCTCGGGAACCTGGCGGGCGGGACGGTGAAGGTGGAGGTGTGGAACGCCATCGGCGGCGGCGCCACCACCCTGGGCACCGGCAACCGCTCGAAGCTCACCCTGCCGTACACCGCCTGACGGCTCCGGCGGCGCCCCGGCCCACGGCGGCCGGGGCGCCGCCTCAGTCCCAGACGGTGGCGGTCGCGGCGAACAGCTCCGGGTCGCTGGCCACCGGGATCACGCAGAGCAGGTGACCGCCCGGCGCCCGCAGCACGTGGCAGTCGAGCCACCGGGAGACCGGCGTGGCACCGAGGTGGACCAGCCGGTCCACCTCGGCGGCCACGTCGTCGGTCTCGATGTCCAGGTGGTGCCGGGGCGCGTCGTCCACCGACTGCACCGCGGTCACCAGCCCGGGAACCACCTCGACCAGGCCGGTGAACTGCGGCTCGGCCGGGTCGGTGCGGGTCGGCGCGCCGAGCGCCGCGGACCAGAACTCGACCGCCGGCGCGGCGGCGTCGCGGGGGGCGTCGAGGATCAGGGCGTACAGCCGGGAACGGTGCATCGGCCGAGCTTAACCACGATCGGCGTCGATGGCAGGCTCAGGCCGACGGGCTGACCGCCCGCAGCCACGCCTGGGCGATCAGCGCGTGGCCGAACGGGGTGGGGTGCACCCCGTCGCGAGTCCACACCCGCCCGTCCACGTCGGCGGCCCGGAACAACTCGTCCACCGCCACCAGCGTCGCGCCGAACTCGGCGGCGAGCTCGCGGACCACCGCGACCTTCGGGTCGAGGTCCTCCCGCCACGCGTGCTGCGCGTCGTCCAGCGGAACCACGAACGGCTCGACGAGGACCAGCCGGGCGTCCAGCGGCCGGGTGGCCTCCAGCACGTGCCGGTAGTCGCGGGCGAAGTCGGCGGCGCTGGTCGGGTCGTCGCGGGTGTAACGCCGCCAGGTGTCGTTGATGCCGATGAGCACCGACACCACCTGCGGGGCGAGGGCCAGGCAGTCGGTCTCCCAGCGGTCCCGCAGGTCGCGTACCCGGTCGCCGCTGATCCCCCGGTTCAGGAAGGTGGCCCGGTGGTGGGGGTGGCGGGCGGTGAACCAGGCGGAGGCCATCATGGCGTACCCGGTGCCGAGGTCGTCGGCGCAGGACCGGTCCCGGCCGGCGTCGGTGATGCTGTCGCCGATGAAGAGCACCCGGCCGCCGCGCGGCACCTCCACCGTCATCCGCCCGTCCCCCGCCCGCTCGACGCCGTTTCCATGATCATGCCGCACGCCGCTCGGGTCGATTTCAGCGGCACCCGGATGACTCACGGCCGACCCGCCGGAAAAATCCGCCGTACGGCTGTTGCGTTTCACGGCCGGGGAACGATCACCCATCTGTGACAGCGTGGCGACCGGCGTGTGAAAACCTGCCCAAGTTGGCCTGCACCGTTGCAATCGGCGCACACCCGGTGGTTGACTGCTGCACCATGCCAGAGCCGAAGATCACGGACAGGCCGGTTTTTTCGTGAGAAGCACCGAGATCACCCGGCGGAGCACCTGGCGGCAGCGGGCGGCACGCTGGTTGGATCCCACGGTCGCCCGGTGGGACGTCTCTCCACCGGAGACACCCGAACCACCACCGCCCGAGGAGCGCGGGCCCGGCCCGTGGCCCGCCATCTGCGAGCAGTTCGCCCTCCGGATCCTCGCCTCGGCGTACCAGATGGGCGCGCACCTGGAGGCCGTCGAGGCCGACGAGCAGGACCCGGAACGGCTGGAGCGGCTCTACCGCATCGACCACGCGAACACCCGGATCCGGCGGCACGCGGAGAACCTCCAGGTGCTGCTGGGCCGGCGGGTCGAGGACGCCGACCCGCAGACCGTCCCCCTCGTGGACGTGGTCCGGGCCGCCGCCTCGGCGGTCGAGCACTACCCGCGCATCCGGGTCGGACACGTGGTCGAACTGGCGGTGGTCGAGTTCGCCGCCGACGACGTGATCCGGGTGCTCACCGAACTGCTGGACAACGCCACCCGGTTCTCCCCGCCCACCGCCCCGGTGACCGTGTCGGCGTTCGTCACCGAGGACGGCGGCGTCCTGCTGCGGGTCGAGGACGCCGGGGTGGGCCTGCACCCCGACCACCTGACCCAGCTCAACGCCCTGCTCAGCGGTCGGCCCGCCGCCCCGGTCGCGCGCGACCCCGCAGCCCACCTCGGGCTCGCCGTGGTCGCCCACCTGGCCGTCGCCCACCGGCTGCGGGTCGCCCTCACCACCCGACCCGCCGGCGGGACCACCGCGACCGTGGCTGTTCCCGGCGCGCTGCTCTGCGAGATCCCCGCCCCGGGCCCGGCCGCCGCGGCGCCCGCACCGCCGCCGGCCTGGCCACCGGCCGGGCACCGAACCGACCCCTGGAGCACGCCGATGGCCACGCCCCAGCACCGCGCCGACACCCCGACCGTCCGGCTGGCCACCCTCGACGCGCCGGCCGGCGAGCCGCCGCCCACCACCGGGCCGCCCACCACCGGGCTGCCCCGGCGGGTGCCCGAGAGCGTCCGTGACCGGGAACCGGCGCCCCGACCCGCCGCCGACACCGGCGCCGGCTCCCCACCCGAGGCGTGGCCCGACGAGACGGCCGCCTTCGCGGCCGGCGTCAGCGACGCCCGCACCCCCACCGACGGAGAAGGACGGCACTGATGACCCACGCGTACCCGGGAACCGGCGCCGGCAACGGGATGCCCGACTGCGCCTGGCTGATCCGGCAGTTCGTCGAGGACGTGCCCGGGGTCAGCCACGCGATGCTGGTGTCGCTGGACGGCCTGCAACTGGCGGCCTCGCAGGGCGTCGGCCGCGATCTGGGCGACCAGCTCGCCGCGCTGACCGCCGGCCTGCTCAGCATGGCCGACCGCAGCGCCGCCCTGCTGGAGCTGGGCGCCGCCGAGTACCTGACCGTCCGGCTGCCCCGCGGGCACCTGCTGTTCATGCGGGTGGGCGAGTCCGCCGGCCTCGCGGTGGCCGCCGCGCCCGGCTGCGACCTGCGGGTCGTGTCGTACCGGATGACGCAGTTCGTCGGCGCCGTGTGGCACGCCCTCACCCCGGCCGTCCGGCACGAGCTGCACCGCATGACCGCCGCCCAGGCCCGCTGACCGGCCGGAGGACGAGGATCATGCAGCTCAGGTACTGGAAGGTCCGGCCGTACGTGCTGACCGCCGGCCGCACCCGCACCCGCCAGCCGCTGCTCGTGCACACCCTGGTGTCGGTGCCCTACTACGACGCCGTGTTCGCCGCCGGCCTGCTGCCCGAGGCCCGCTCCCTGTACGAGCAGGCCCGCCGGACGGCGCGCTCGGTGGCCGAGCTCTCCGCGGTGTGCGGGATCTCGCTGGGGGTGACCCGGGTCGTCGTCGACGACCTGGCCGCCACCGACCGGCTGCTGGTCCACACCGACCACGACAACGTCGACTTCCGCCTCCTGGAGAGACTGCGCGATGGCCTCCGCAAGCTTGCCTGACAGCCCGCTGCTGACCTCGGCGAAGATCGTCATCGCCGGCGGTTTCGGGGTCGGCAAGACCACCTGCGTCGGCGCCATCTCGGAGATCCCGCCGGTCAACACCGAGGCGTGGATGACGGCGGCCAGCGAGACCGTCGACCGGCTGGACCCCGGCATCGACAAGACGACCACCACCGTGGCCATGGACTTCGGTCGGCTCACCATCGGCCCCGACCTGGTGCTCTACCTGTTCGGCACGCCGGGCCAGCCCCGGTTCTGGCCGATGTGGGACGACCTGTGCCGGGGCGCCGTCGGCGCACTGGTGCTCGCCGACACCCGCGACCTGGCCGCCTCGTTCCCGGCCGTCAACTACTTCGAGCAGGACAGCGACGTGCCCTTCGTGGTCTGCGTGAACCTCTTCGACGGGGTGCTGCACCACTCCCTCGAGGACGTCCGCGCCGCGCTCGCGCTGCCGGCCCGCGTACCCCTGACCGCCTGCGACGCCCGCGACCCGTCCTCGGTGGCGCGGGCGCTGCTGACGGTCGTGGAACACGCCATGTCCCGCACCCCCCGGCCCACCGCGGGCGCGCTCGCGGCGCGGTAGCTCAACCCCTGGAGGAACCATGCGCAGAATCCTGATCGTCGGGGCCGGACAGTCCGGGCTCCAGCTCGCCCTCAGCCTGCAGTCGGAGGGATACGACGTCACCGTGATGTCCGCCCGGACGCCCGACGAGATCCGCCGGGGCTGGGTGATGAGCACGCAGGCCATGTTCGGCACCGCGCTCGCCACCGAACGCCGGTACGGGCTGGACCTGTGGAAGGACCGGGCGCCCCGGATCGAGGGGCTGCACGTCTCGCTCTCCGCGCCGCCCGGCGAGCGGGCGCTGCGCATCGCGTGCCCGCTGGACGAGCCGGCGCAGAGCACCGACCAGCGGGTCAAGATGGCCGACTGGCTGGAGCTGTTCGAGGTGCGCGGCGGGACGGTGCTCTACCAGACGGTCACCACCAGCGACCTGGACGGCCTGGCCCGGCTCGGCCGCTACGACCTGACCGTGGTGGCCGCCGGCAAGGGCGACCTGGTCGGCGTCTTCGACCGCGACCCGGCCCGCTCCGTGTACGAGGCGCCGCAGCGCGGGCTGGCCGTGGCGTACGTGCACGGGATGACCCCGGACCCGCTGCTGCCCGTGCCGCACGTCAGCTTCAACGCGGTGCCCGGGCTCGGCGAGCTGTTCGTCATCCCGGCCCTGACCCACTCCGGTCCCTGCGAGATCCTGTTCTGGGAGGCGGTGCCCGGCGGACCGCTGGACCTGTGGACCGAGCGGCGCGACCCGGCCGAGCACCTGAAGCTCACCCTCGACCTGGCCCGCCGCTACACCCCGTGGATCTACGAGCGGTGCGTCGACGTGGAGCTGACCGACGGGCGGGCCACCCTGTCGGGGCGGTACACCCCGACGGTGCGCCGACCGGTGGCGGAGCTGCCCTCGGGCGGGCTCGTGCTGGGCATGGCGGACGTGGTGGTGGCCAACGACCCGATCACCGGCCAGGGCAGCAACACCGCGGCGAAGTGCGCGTCGGCGTACCTGGAGTCGATCCTGGAGCACGGCGACCGGCCGTTCGACCGGGACTGGATGACCGGGACCTTCGAGCGGTTCTGGGCGGCGACCGGCGAGGCCGTCACCGGCTGGACGAACGCCATGCTGCAACCGCTGCCGCCGCACGTGCAGCAACTGCTCGGCGCGGCCGCCGGCAATCCGGTGGTGGCCCGTCGGTTCGCCAACGGGTTCAGCGACCCGAACGACTTCCGCGACTGGTTCCTCACCCCGGAGGCCGCGGAGCGCTACCTGGCCTCGGTCGCCGGCTGACGACCGCCGCCGGCAAAGATCGGCACCGGCTCGGCGAGGTGGCGGTTTCCCCGGGGCCCGAATACCGCCACCTCCCGCGAGCTGGTGTCGATCTCGGGCGCCCGGCCCGCCGCGACGGGGGCGGTCAGAGGAGACCGGTCAGGTCCGCGAGGATGTCGGCGGCCGGGGCGGACCGGGCGCCGCGCCAGCCGGTGCCGGCCCACAGGTGCAGGCGGTCGGCGTCCCCGGCCCCGGCGGCGGCGACGCGCAGCGGCCGGGTCAGGTGGTGCAGCGCGGGATAGCCCAGCGGGGCGGCCGCCTCGTGCCGGTCGATGAAGTCGTTGCGGAGCCCGCGTGCCGGGCGGCCCGTGAAGGCGCGGGTGACCACCGTCCGGTCCCGTGCCGGGTCGGCCAGCGCGTCCCGGTGGGTCCGGCCGGTGCCGCTCTCGTCCGCCCGCAGCAGAAGCGTGCCGACCAGCACGCCGGCGGCGCCGGCGGCGAGCGCGGCCCGCACGTCGGGAGCGCCGCCGACGCCGCCCGCGCCCAGCACGGGCAGGCCGGTGCCGGTGACCAGCGCGACCAGTTCGGGCAGCGGGCGGAACGGCGGCGGGGTGTCCGGGGTGAACGTGCCCAGGTGCCCGCCGGCGGCCCCGCTCTGCGCGACCAGCCCGTCCACCCCGAGGTCGGCCGCGGCCGCCGCCTCGGCCGGGTCCGTGACGGTGACCAGCACCCGGCTGCCGGCCCGCCGCAGGTCCCGGACCACCGCCGCCGGGGGCAGGCCGAACGTGAAGCTGACCACCGGCACCGGGTCGGCGAGCAGCAGGTCGAGCTTCGCCGCCCAGTGGTCGTCGTCCTCGGTGCGGGCGGCGGCCGCCAGGTCCAGGCCGTAGGGCGTGCCCTCGGCGGCGATCCGGGTGGCGTAGCGCCGGAACTCCGCCTCCGCCACCGGCACCGGGGTGGGCACGAAGACGTTCACCCCGAAGGGCCGGCCGATGCTGCGCAGATCGGCGACCTCCGCCGCCACCGCCTCCGGCGTCTTGTAGCCGGCGGCCAGGAACGCGAACGCCCCGGCCGCGCCGACCGCCGCCGCCAGCCCGGTGGTGGTCGGCCCGCCGGCCATCGGCGCCGCCACCACCGGCACGTCCACCCCGAGCAGTTCCCGGATCCCGTCCACGGCACCAGTCTGCCCGTCCGCCGCCGGTCCCGCCCCCGCGCCCCGCGCCCTCGCCCGCGAGATCCGCACCGGCCGGCGAGCCGCGGCGCTCCCGTCAGGCGCGCCGGTGACGGGAGACGCCGCAGCCGGGGACCGTCAGGACGGCAGGCGGTCGCGCAGCCAGGCCGGCTCCGGGTTCACCACGGCCTCGTCGCGCAGCACCACGGTCGGGACCGTCTCGTCGCCCCCGGTGACCGCCCGGACCGCCGCCGCCCCGTCCGGGTCGCGCCAGATGTTCACCCAGTGCGCCCGGCCGGCCCGGCGGCCCAGGCGGAGTCGCAGGCGCAGGCAGTAGCGGCAGCCGGGCCGCCAGTAGACCACCGGCCGGCCGTCGCGCGCGCTGCGCTCCCGCGCCTCGGCGGCGGGCAGCGACCGCGGGAACGCCAGCGGCGAGAAGAGCACCGCCACCACCACGAAGACCACGAACTCGACGGCCCCCACCGCCGGGGTGGCCGCGCTGCGCGCGGCGAGCACCCCGACCATCACCATCAGACCGGCCATCCACCAATTGCGCAGCACGTCGCGGGATGCTACCCGCCGGCGTCAGGCCGTCGCGTCGGCCAGCAGTTCGAGCAGGTGGCGGTACGGCTGCCCGGTGGCCCGGGCCATGCCGATCTCGCAGGTGCGGTTGACCGAGGCGTACCCGTCGAAGGAGCGGGCGGTGACGGCGGCGGCCTCGGCGCGGGTGGCGGACGCGGTCAGCTCGGGATGCAGCAGCCCCCGGTCGCCCGCGAAGCCGCAGCACTGCCAGCCGTCGGGCACCACCACCTCGTCGGCGACGGCGCGGGCCACGGCGAGCAGGGCGTCGTCCAGCCCGAGCCGGGTGGACGAGCAGGTCGGGTGCAGCGCCAGGGAGCCGAGCCGGCGGCGCACGGTGAGCCGGGGCATCAGCTCGGTGGCCGCGTACGCGACGGCGTCCACCACGCGCAGGTCGCCGGCCCCGGCGAGCAGCTTCGCGTAGCCCTCGGTGCAGGAGGCGGCGTCGCTGACCAGCGGCAGCACGCCGTCGCGGCTGGCCGCGCGCAGCGCCGGCGGCACCCGGTCGCGCACCGCCTCGTAGCCGGACGTGAGGCCCTTCGAGGACCAGGGCGTGCCGCAGCACATGCTTCCGATGCCCTCGGGCACGAGCAGGCGTACGCCGGCCCGCTCGGCGAGGGTGAGCAGGGCGGCGGCCACGCCGGAGCCGCCCTCGGCGGGCGCGAACAGGGTGCCGAGGCAGGACGGGACGAAGACCGCGTCCGGCTCGTCGGCCGGGCGGGGGCGGCGCGGCCGGCCGCCCCTTGGCAGGTCACGCCGCCACTGCGGGACCCGGTCGGCGCCGAGGACCGCGCGGGCGGCCCGGGTGGCGGCCTCGGGCAGCGCGGGCGGCAGCGCGCCGGCCAGGTCGAGCCCGCGGGCCATGCCCCGAGTGGTGGTGCCCCAGCCGCGGGCCGCGCCCCGCCAGCCGGCCTGCGCCACCCCGCCGGTGCGGTCGGCGCGCAGCCGCCGCACCAGGTCGCCGGTGTTGATCAGGACCGGGCAGGCGGTGGCGCACATGCCGTCCACGGCGCACGTGTCGACCGCGTCGTAGTCGTACGCCGCCGCCAGCTCACGCGCCAGGGCCGGGTCGCCGGCGGCGTGGGCCGCGGCGATCTCCCGGCGCAGCACGATCCGCTGCCGGGGCGTCGTGGTCAGGTCGCGGCTGGGGCAGACCGGCTCGCAGTAGCCGCACTCGACGCAGCGGTCCACCTCCTCCTCCACGGTCGGCACGGTCTTCAGGTGCCGCAGGTGGATCTCCGGGTCGTCGCTGAGCAGCACGCCCGGGTTGAGCACCCCGTCCGGGTCGCAGAGCGTCTTGACCTCGCGCATCACCGCGTACAGCTCGTCGCCGAACTGGCGGCGCACGTACGGGGCCATGACCCGGCCGGTGCCGTGCTCGGCCTTGAGCGTGCCGCCGTGGCCGAGGACCAGGTCGACCATCTCCTCGGTGAAGTCGGCGTAGCGCGCCGGGGCCGCGCCGCCGGCGAACCGCTCGTTGAGCATGAAGTGCAGGTTGCCGTCCTTGGCGTGGCCGAAGATGACGCTCTCCTCATACCGGTGCCGGTCGAAGAGCTCGGCGAGCGCGGCGCAGGTGCCGGCGAGGGCCTCGACCGGGACGGCGATGTCCTCCAGCAGGGCGGTGGTGCCGGACGGGCGGGCGCCGGCCACCGCCGCGTACAGGCCCTTCCGGATGTGCCAGAGCGCGGCGCGGGCGGCGGCCTCGCCGCTGAGCCGGGCCGGCGTGGTCAGCGGCAGGCCGGCCAGGACCAGCCGGGCGGCGGCGACCCGCTCAGCGAGGGCATCCGGGTCGGACTCCTGCCACTCGACCAGCAGCGCCGCGTGGTCGCGGACCGCCAGGCCGCGCAGCGCGGCGTCCGCCCGCGGGTCCCGCTGCGCCACCCGCAGGGCGGCCGCGTCGAGCAGCTCGATCGCCGCCGGCCCGGCGGCCACCAGCGCCGGCATGGCGGCCATCGCCGCGCCCAGGGCGTCGAAGACCAGCAGGCCGGTCGCGGCGTGCCGGTGCACGGGTACGGTGCGGAACGTCGCCGCCGCGACGAAGGCGAGCGTGCCCTCGCTGCCCACCACCAGCCGGGTGAGCAGGTCGGCGGGCTCGTCGTGGTCGAGGAAGGCGTTCACCCCGTACCCCATGGTGTTCTTCATGGCGTACTGGGCGCGGACCCGGCGCACCGAGTCGGGGTTGCCGCGGACCCGGTCGCGCAGCCGCAGCAGCCCGGCGTGCAGCTCCGGCTCGGCGGCGCGCAGCCGGGCGTCGGCGTCCGGGGCGCCGGTGTCGAGCACGGTGCCGCTGGGCAGCACCAGCACCAGCGACTCCAGGGTGCGGTAGGTGTTGAACTCGGTGCCGCAGGTCATCCCGCTGGAGTTGTTGGCGACCACCCCGCCCACCGTGCAGGCGGACTCGCTGGCCGGGTCCGGGCCGAGCTTGCGGCCGTACGGGGCGAGCCGGGCGTTGACCTGCCGCAGCACCACCCCGGGCTGCACCCGCACCCGCCGGCCGTCGTCGAGGACGTCGAGGTCACGGAAGTGCCGCCGGGTGTCGACCAGCAGCCGGTCGGTGACCGCCTGGCCACTGAGACTGGTGCCGCCGGAGCGAAAGGTCAGCGGGGTGCCGGTGCGGCGGCTGTGCCGCAGCAGGGCGGCGACCTGGTCGGCGTCGGCCGGCGTGACCACGGCGCTCGGGTGCAGCAGGTAGTGCGACGCGTCGTGGGCCAGCCGGAGCCGGTCCGCGGCCCGGGTGGCGACCCCGCCGGGCACCACCGCCTCCAGTCCGTCCCGCGCGTCGCCGCTCAGCTCGACCATGATCGCCGCACCTCCCGCGGCCCACCCTAGTCACGAGCGGACGGCGCGCCGTCGGCCCCTTGCCTCGGCATCGACCCGGGTGGATACTCGCCGCTACAGCGTTCGTCGAGGTCGAGCCCCGAACCGACCTGGCGATCCGGCATGGACGCCGACGCAACCGGCGGCCTTCACCGTCCGAGGAGAAGACCGTGAGAATCCGCCGAAGCCGACTCACCCCCCTGCTCGCCGCGACCGTCGGCCTGGTGGCCGCCGGCGCCTTCGCCGTTCCCGGCGCCGCCTCCGCCGCGCCGAGCTTCACCGCCGACCAGCTGGCCCGCGCCGACGCCGCCGTCGCGGCCTCCGGCGTGCAGGGCATCGCCTGGCGCGTGGACGCCGGTTCCGGCCGCGTCGTGGTGACCGCCGACGACACCGTCTCCGCCGCCGAGGTGGCCGCGGTCAAGAAGAGCGCCGGCACCGCGGCGGGCGCCATCCGGGTCGACCGGGCCCGGGGCACCTTCCGCCCGCTGCTGTCGGCCGGCAACGCCATCTACGGCGGCGGCTACCGCTGCTCGCTCGGGTTCAACGTGGTGAAGTCCGGGGTCTACTACTTCCTCACGGCCGGGCACTGCGGCAACGTCGCCAAGACCTGGTACACCGACTCGGGCCTCAGGACCCTGATCGGCCCGACCATCAGCTCCAGCTTCCCGGGCAACGACTACGCCCTGGTCCGCTACGACAACGCCTCGCTCAGCCACCCGGGCGGCTACACCGCCGCGAACGCCGTGGTGGGTGAGTCGGTGAAGCGGACCGGCTCGACCACCGGCACCCACAGCGGCACGGTGACCGCCTTGAACGTGACCGTCCGCTACCAGGGCGGCGGCACGGTGCGGGGCATGATCCAGACCACCGTCTGCGCCGAGCCGGGCGACTCGGGCGGCCCGCTCTACGACGGCACCAAGGCGCTGGGCATCACCTCGGGCGGCAGCGGTGACTGCCGCACCGGCGGCACCACCTTCTACCAGCCGGTCACCGAGGCGGCGAGCGCGTACGGCGTGACCGTCTACTGAGCACGACGCGGCCGGCAGTCGCCGGCCGCACCGGCGACACCAGAGGACCCGCACCGGCTCGGCCGGTGCGAGTCCTCGCTCGTTCCGGCGGGCACCGGCGGCACACGCCCGTACTGGTGGCGCGGTATTCGCGATTTCAAACTCCGCCGTTGTCACGATTTCGGGGTGTGAAAATCACGCGCCGATCATGACTCATCACACTTTGCCCACCCCTCCGCCGTCCGCAGGATTGACCTCACCCGATCAGCCGGTGGAGGCAGACGACATGGACGAACGGTACGACTCGTACTGCGTGGTCGATCCGCTGTTCTACGACTCGCTCGCCAGCTCCGACGTCGAGGCCCCCGGCTACGCGGCGGACCGCCCACCGGCGCCCGGCTGGGAGCGCGAGGTCAAGGACGACTGGCTGGTCCACGGTCCGGTCGCCGGCTCGCTCCCCTCCCAGGGCTGGAAGATCCACGTGTCGGCCCGGCTGGACAACGCCGAGCGGGTGCTGGCCCGGGTGATGGACTACTGCGAGCCCCGCGGCATCCCGTTCAAGCATCTGCGCGGTCCGCGGATGCTGCTCATGCGCAACAGCAAGTACGCCCGCCGGGCCGCCAGCGGCAAGTTCGTCACCGTCTACCCCCGAGACGACGCGGAGCTGGAGCTGACCGCCAAGGAACTGGCCGCGCTGCTCGACGGCGAGCCCGGGCCGTACATCCTGAGCGACCTGCGGTACGGCGACGGCCCGGTGTACCTGCGCTACGGCGGTTTCGCCGCCCGGTACTGCATCTCGCCGGAGGGCCAGGTGGTGCCGGCCATCGAGGACGCCACCGGCACCCTGGTGCCCGACCGGCGCGACCCGGTCTTCCACGTGCCCGACTGGGTCACCCTGCCCGACTTCCTCGCCCCGCACCTGGCCGCCCGGAACGCCGCGACCACCACCGACCTGCCCTACCGGATCGAGAAGGTCATCCACTTCTCCAACGGCGGCGGTCTCTACGAGGCGCGGGACACCCGCACCGGGGACCGGGTGGTGCTGAAGGAGGCCCGCCCGCACGCCGGGCTGGACGCCACCGGCGCGGACGCGGTGACCCGGCTGCGCCGGGAGGCCGAGACGCTGCGCCGGCTCGCCGGAGTGCCGCACCTGGTACGGGTGCACGACGAGTTCAGCTTCGGCGGGCACGAGTTCCTGGCGCTGACGTTCGTCGAGGGCCGCCCCCTGAACAGGCTGGTGGTGGAGCGCTACCCGCTGGTCCACCTCGACGCCGACCGGGAGGCGTACACCCGGTGGGCCCTCGACCTGCACCGGCAGGTCGCCGAGGCGGTGGACGCCATCCACGCCCACGGCGTGGTCTACGGCGACCTGCACATGTTCAACATCATGGTGGGCGACGACGGGAACGTCACGCTCGTCGACTTCGAGGTCGCGACACCCGCCGCGGCGGCCGCCCGCCCGGCACTGCGCAACCAGGCCTTCGCCGCGCCCCGCGACCGGACCGGCTTCGATGTGGACCGGTACGCCCTGGCCTGCCTGCGGCTGGCCCTCTTCCTGCCGCTGACCGCGATGCTCCGGCTGGCGCCGGAGAAGGCGGCCCACCTGGCCGAGGTCGTGGCGGGGCACTTCCCCGTCCCCCGCGAGCTGCTCGACGAGTCGGTCGCCGTGATCCTCGGCGGGGCCGCGACCGGGACCGGCCACCCGGTCGGGCCGCGGACCGACCCGGAGGACTGGCCGGCATTGCGGGACCGGCTCGCCGCCGCGATCGGCGCGAGCGCCACCCCGCACCGCGACGACCGGCTCTTCCCCGGCGACATCCGGCAGTTCGCCGGCGCCGACGGCGCGCTGAACCTGGCCCACGGCGCGGCCGGGGTGCTCTGGGCGCTGCACACCAGCGGCGCCGGCACCGACCCCGGGCACGAGCGCTGGCTGATCGACCGGGTGCGGGAACCCGCGTCGGGCAGCCGGCTCGGCTTCTACGACGGGCTGCACGGCGTCGCGTACGTGCTGGACCTGCTCGGGCACCGCGGCGAGGCGCTGCGGCTGCTGGACCGCTGCCTCGACGAGCCGTGGACCGAACTGGGCGACGACCTCATGAGCGGCCTGTCCGGCATCGCGCTCAACCTGGCCCACTTCGCCGGGCGCACCGGCGACCGGCGGTACGCCGACGCCGCCCGGCGAGCGGTCGACGTGGTCGTCGGCCGGCTCGGCGACGTGGAATCGGTCGCCGAGGTCAGCGGTGGCCGCCACCCGTACGCGGGACTGCTCCGGGGTGGCGCCGGCACCGCGCTGATGCTGCTGCGGATGTACGAGCTGGACCACGACGAGAGCCTCCTCGACCACGCCGAGACCGCGCTGCGGCAGGACCTGCGCCGGTGCGTCCGGCGCGACGCCGGCCACCTGGAGGTCAACGAGGGCTGGCGGACCATGCCCTACCTCGCCGAGGGCAGCGTGGGCATCGGCCTGGTGCTCGACCAGTACCTGCGCCACCGCGGCGGCGAGGACCTCCGCGGCGCGGCCGAGGACATCCGCCGCTGCGCCGACTTCCCGTTCTACGCCCAGTCCGGGCTGTTCGCCGGCCGCGCCGGGATCGTGACGTACCTGGCCGGACGAGGTGAGCCGGAACCGGCCCGCCGGCAGGCTCGGCTGCTGAGCTGGCACGCCCTGCCCTACCGGGATGGGATCGCCTTCCCCGGCGAGCAGCTGCTGCGGCTGTCCATGGACCTGGCCACCGGCACCGCCGGCGTGCTGAGCGCCCTCGCGGCGACCCGGCCGGCGAGCCCCGGCCGGCTGCCCTTCCTCACGCCACTGCCCGGCCCGGCACCCGCCCGGCCCACCCCACCGGCCGGCGACTGACCGGCCCCACCAACTCCCCGGGGGTCACCCCGGGGCGGTCCGACCCGACGCGCACCGAAGGAGGTGACACGACATGGCCCTGCTCGACCTCCAGGGGATGGAGCTGCCGGCCGCCGAGCGTACCGGCGGGGGCAGCCAGGCGAGCCTGCTGCTCTGCGGCGACAGCTCGCTGAGCCTCACCACCTGCAAGTGATCCGGCCGTCCATCCACGACGGCCACGACCGACACACCCGTCACGACAGAAGGAGAAGGATCATGGCTCTGCTCGACCTCCAGGCGATGGAACTGCCGACCACCGAGAACCACGGCGGGGGCAGCCAGGCGAGCCTGCTGCTCTGCGGCGACAGCTCGCTGAGCGTCACCACCTGCAACTGACGGACAGTTCGCCTGGCCCCGGGCCGGCTCACGCCGGTCCGGGGCCGCGCCCGTGGAGGTGCCATGACCCCGGCCGACCGGCTCCTGTGGCGCGCCGTCGGGTCCGCCGGCTGGTGGACCCCGGTGCTGCTCGTGGCCACCGTGGCCGGGGCGGCGGCCGAGCTGGCCCTGCCCGCGGCGCTGGGCCGCGCGGTCGACGCCGCCGTCGGCGCCACCGGCGGGGAGTCCGCCGGCCGCTGGCTCGCCGCGGTGGGCGGGCTGGTCGTCCTGCTGGTCGGCGCGGGCGTGGTGCGGGACTACGGCACCGGCGCGGCGAGCGCCCGTTCCGTCGCCGGCCTGCGCCACACGCTGATCCGCCACATCCTCGCGCTCGATCCCCGCACGGCGGCCCGCCACCCGGTGGGTGACCTGGTCGGTCGCCTCGTGGGCCAGGTGGCCGACGCCGGGCAGGCCGCACCGACCCTCGTGCTGGCCGGCACCGTCCTGCTGCCGCCGGTGGGCAGCCTGGTGGCCCTCACCATGATCGATCCGTGGCTCGGCGCGACCTTCGTCGTGGGGCTGGTGCTGCTGGGCGTGCTGCTGCGCGGGTTCGTCGCCGACGCGTCCGCCGCGGTCGCCGGCTACCAGCGGGCCCAGGGGCACCTCGCCGGGCTGATGGTGGAGGCGCTGGCCGGCGCGCGGACCATCGCCGCCGCCGGCACCGCCGGGCGGGAGGTCGACCGTGTCCTGACCCCGGTCCCCGAGCTGCGGCGGCACGGCACGCGGACGTGGACCGTGCTGGCCGGGGCGGCGACCCGGGGCGCCGTGCTCAGCCCGATGCTGCAACTGGCCGTGGTCACCGTGGGCGGGCTCTCCCTGGCCGCCGGGCGGCTGACACCGGGAGACCTGCTGGCCGCCCTCCAGTACGCCGCGCTCGGCGCCGGCCTCGGCACCGTGGTCAGCGCCCTCAACAAGGCCGTCCGGGTACGCGCCGGCTGCCGTCGCGCGGCCGAGGTGCTCACCGAACCGGCCCGCCGGTACGGCGACCGGACCCTGCCGCCCGGCCCCGGCTGCCTGGAACTGCGCGGGGTCAGCGTGCGGGCCGACGACGGCCGGCCGCTGCTCGACGGGGTGGACCTGCGGGTGCCGGGGGGCGCCCTGCTCGCCGTCGTCGGCCCGTCCGGCGCCGGCAAGTCGCTGCTCGCCGCCGTCGCCGGCCGGCTGCGCGACCCGGACGCCGGGGAGGTGCGGCTGGACGGGACGCCGCTGCCGGACCTGTCGGCGGCGGCGCTGCACGCGGCGGTCGGCTACGGGTTCGAACGGCCCGTGCTGGTCGGCGAGACGGTGGGTGCCGCGGTCGGGTGCGGCGCCGACCCGGTGCCGGTGGCCCGGGCCGCGGCCATCCACGACTTCGTCGAGCGGCTGCCCGACCGGTACGGCACGCCGCTGGCCGAGGTCGCCATGTCGGGCGGGGAACGCCAGCGGCTCGGCCTGGCCCGCGCGCTTCGGGCCGAGCGGCTGCTCGTCCTCGACGACGCCACGTCCAGCCTGGACACGGTGACCGAGTACCGGGTGAACCGGGCGCTGACCGACCGGGCGGACCGGCGTACCCGGGTGGTGGTGAGCCACCGCGTCGGCACGGCCGCCCGGGCGGACCTGGTGGCCTGGGTGGCGGCCGGACGGATCCGCGCGGTCGGTCCGCACGCGGCGCTCTGGGACAACCCGGCCTACCGGGCGGTGTTCCGCTCGTGACCACGGTCGGTGCGGTGACCCGGGCCGCGCTGCGGGCACGGCGGGGCGCGCTCGTGCGGCTGGCCGCGTGGTCGGCGGCCGAGGCGCTGCCCGCGGCGCTCACCGGGCTGCTGACCGCGCGGGCCGTGGACGCCGGCTTCCTGGCCGGGCGCCCGGCGGTCGGGCTGCTCTGGTTGGGGCTGCTGGCCGCCGCCGTGCTGGTCGGCGCCGTGGGCACCAACCGGGCGTACGCGTGCCTCGGCGACCTGGTCGAGCCGTTCCGCGACGACCTGCTGCGCCGGGTGGTGGCCGGCGCGCTGGCGGGCGCGACGGGCGGCCGGGTCGACGACGCGGCGGTGGGCCGCCTGACCCACCAGGTGGAGATCGTCCGGGACACCTGGGCCGGCCTCCTGACGGTGGTCCGCGGCTTCCTGTTCGCCGCGTGCGCCGCGATCGTCGGGCTGTTCTCCCTCGCGGCCCCGGTCGCCCTGCTGGTCACCGTGCCGGTGCTGGCCGGTCTCGGCCTGTTCGCGGCCGCCGTGCCCGCGATGATCGCCCGCCAGCGGGAGTACGTGCTCGCCGACGAACGCCTCACCCGGATCGCGGTCACCGCGATCGCCGGCCACCGTGACGTGTCGGTGAGCGGCGCGCGGGAGCAGGTCACGCGCTGGGTGGGCCGGCACGTCGACGCCCAGGCGCGGGTGGAGCGGCGGCTCGCCGCCATGGCGGTCACCCGTGGCCTGAGCCTGGCCGTCGGTGGCTGGCTGCCGGTGCCGGTGGTCGTGCTCGCCACCCCGTGGCTGGTCCGGCAGGGCCTCGGGCCGGGCGCGGTCCTGGGCGCCCTGGTCTACGTCGTCCGGGGGGTGCAACCCGCCCTGCACACCCTCGTTCAGGGCGTCGCCGCCGGGGGGCTGCGGTTCACCGTGTCCCTGGACCGGCTCCTGCGGACGGCCGTCCCGGCGCCCGGCGAGGCCGCGCCGGCCGGCGGGGCGCGGCCCGCGCCGCCGCGCCCGCGGGCGCTGTCCGTGCGGGGCGTGACGTTCCGGTACGGGCCGCACGCGGACCCGGTGCTCGACGGCTTCGACCTCGACGTGCCCGACGGCGACCACCTCGTGGTGGTGGGCGCCAGCGGGATCGGCAAGTCCACCCTGGCCGCGGTGATCGCAGGGGTGCTGCGTCCGCAGGCCGGCACGGTCGAGGTGGGCGGGACCCCGGTGGCCGGCGCGACGGCCGCCGAGCTGGCGCGGCGGCGGGTGCTGATCCCACAGGAGGCGTACGTCTTCACCGGAAGCGTCCGGGACAACCTCCGCTACCTGCGGCCCGACCTGGCGGACCCGGAGATCGTCCGGGCAGCGGCCCGGCTGGGCCTGTCCGAGCTGGTGGACCGGCTCGGCGGGCTGGACGCGACGCTGCGCCCGGCCGGCCTGTCCGCCGGGGAGCGACAGCAGGTGGCCCTGCTGCGCGCCTGGCTCTCCCCCGCGCCCCTGGTGATCCTCGACGAGGCCACCTGCCACCTCGACCCGGCCACCGAGGCACGGCTGGAGACCGCGTTCGCCGAGCGGCCCGGCACGCTCGTGGTGATCGCACACCGGGTCAGTTCGGCGCTGCGCGCCCGCCGGGTGCTGCTGCTCGACGGCGGGCACGCGCTGCTCGACAGTCACCCGGGGCTGCTGGCCCGGTCGGCCGCGTACCGGGAGCTGGTGGGTTACTGGGAGGCCGGGGCGGAGCCGGTCAGATCCAGCCCGACTCCCGGGCGATCCGCACCGCTTCCAACCGGGTCCGCGCGCCGGTCTTCGCCATGATCCGGGAGAGGTGGTTGCGTACCGTCCCGGCCGACACCGCCAGCTTCTCGGCGATGTCCCGGACCGGATGCCCCTCGGCCGCCACGTCGAGCACCTCCCGCTCGCGGGGCGTCAGCGGGCTGTCGGCGACCTCCAGCGCCGCGACCACCAGCTCCGGATCGAGCACCACCTGACCGCGGGCGAGCAGCCGCACGCCCTCGGCGATCCGCTGCGGGGGCACCTCCCGGCTGAGGAAGCCGACCCGTCGCCCGTGCTCGGCGAGCACCGGACGGACCCGGGCGGCGCGGCGCCGTTCCACCAGGACCAGCAGCCGCCCGCCGCCGTCGGGGTCGCCCCCGGCGGCGATCCGGGCGAGCTGGTGCAGGGGTACGAGGTCGGCGTCGACGACGGCGACGTCCGGCCGGTCGTCCCGCAGCGCCTCACGCAGGGCGTGCATCGTGGCTGCCTCGCCGACGACGTCGATGTCGCCCTCGGCGTCGAGAAGATGGGCGAGGGCCCCCCGAACCAGTCGACCCTTGAGCGCGAGCAGCGTGCGGACCATGGCGACTCCCGGACATGACCCCCCGATCCTGACCTGACGTGTGCGTCCGATGACGCACCGTCAGGAACTTAATCGAAGGTGACCGTTGTGCAACACCCCTGTCATCCGCGTGTCGTCAGATCCAGCACGCGTCCCTGGCCCGCTCGACCGCCTCCCAGCGGTTCCGCGCGCCGGTCTTGCGCAACAGGCTGGACACGTGGTTGCGCACGGTGCCCGGCGCGAGGTGGAGCCGCTTCGCGATCTCCGCCGTCCGCAGCCCCTCCGCCGCCGCCGCGGCCACCTCGCGCTCCCGGTCGCTGAGCGGGTTCACCGCGGCGTCGAGCGCGGCGAGCGCCGTCAACGGGTCGATCATGCGCTGCCCGCGGGCCACCGCCCGCAGCAGGTCCACCAGTTCCTCCGGCGGCACGTCCGTGGCGACCACCCCGCGGACCCGGGCGCCGAGGGCTCGCCGCAGCGCCCGGGCGGTGCGGCGGGCGGTCAGCACGACGACGGCACACCCGTCGGCGGCCGGTCCGGTGACCACGGCGGGGTCGTCCACCGCGTCGAGGTCCACCAGCAGCAGGTCGGGACGGCAGGCGGCGAGCAGCGCCGGCACGCTCCCGGCCGGCTCCGTGTCGCCGACCACCGCGAAGTCCGGCGTGGCGGCGAGCACCGCGACCACGGCCGTCCGCAGCAGGCCCGGCTCCGCGACCACCGCCACCCGCACCGGCGCGGAGACCGTGCCGTCCCGTACGTCGCCCACCTGGACCACTGTGCCCGAAGGGCCGGCGGATAGTCGAGTTCGCTCGGCGATGTCCCGCATCGGACGGTCCCGGCGGGACATGCCGGCGTCGGGTTCCGTCGGTCAGCCCTGCCGCAGCGCCGGCATCGGCACCGGCACGGCGAGCGCGGTCGCCCCGGCGCCCGCGCCGCCCTCGCACGTGTTCGGCGGCACGGTGCCGATGCCCCGGGTGGCGGGCCGTTCCGCCGCCCAGAACATGAAGCCCAGCATGCCGGCCGTGCCGCCCGCGCCGTGCGGGGCGACGCTCTGCACGTACGGGGCCGCGGCCTTCTGCACCGAGGTGGCGTAGTCGACGCACTCGGGCAGCGGCTTGCCGCCGTAGGCGAGGTAGACCGCGCCGGTGAACTTGGCCGGGGCGAGCGGCGGGACCGGCGGGCTGTACTGCGCCTTGCCGTCGACGTGCTCCTGCCAGTTCGCCTGGGCGGTGCTGGCGGAGACGGGCCGGGCGGTGACCATGGCGTTGGCGTAGTCGAGGACCGGGGTGTCGGTGCGCAACCAGTCGGCGGTGGCCTTGCGGTTGAGGTCGATCAGCCAGCGGTCGCCGGCGGCCACGTCGATGGTGAGCCGGGCCGGCGCGCGGGCGCCGGTGGCGTCGTAGGGGTGGACGGCCCGGTAGGCGTCGATGAAGGACTGGAGGCCGGCCAGGTTCGGGCCGGTGTTCTGCTCGTAGTCGATCTCGATGCCGACGCCGAGCCGGGTGGCCACGGCGGCGGCCCGCTGCCCGAGCAGGGTGGGGTTCTCGGCGAGCGCGGTGTCCCAGTCGTCGGTGTAGGTGATGCCGCCGATGGAGAGCATGACCCGGACGCCGCGGGCGGTGAAGTACTGCACGATCTCGCCGGTCATGCCGCGCGGCACCCCGTCGAGGGTGGTGGCGTCGGTGGTCTGGCGCAGCAGGTCGAGCGGGTTGACGAAGCTCAGCACCACGAGGTTGACCGACGGGCGGCCGTCGCCGCGGTCGACCAGCCAGTGGTTCTGGCTGTCGAACTGGGCGACCGTGCGGACCGTGCCCCAGGTGCAGAAGTCGTCGCCGCAGTGCCAGGCCCCGTAGACCTGGACCGGGGTGGCCGCCAGCGGTGCAGGCGCGGACGGGGGCGCCGCGACGGCCGGGCCGGTGGTGGCGAGGACGAGCAGGAGTGTGGCCAGGAGTACCGAGCGTCGCATGGGGACCTCCCCGACTGTTCAGTACGCCTTGTTTACAGAAGACGACGACCTGCGTCAATGCGTCCCGGCGATCCCCTCCAGCACCCGTCGCTGGAAGGCGCGGGCCTCGGGTCCGGTCGGCGGCGGGCCGCCCCGACGGGCCGCGATCGACCGGCGGATCAGCCCGCCGTCCGGGTCGTCGGCCGCGAGACGCCGACCCGCGTCCACCTTGCCCAGCCAGACGCCGTCGCGGCTGCGGACCAGGGCGCGGCAGGCGCCGAGCACCGCGTCCTCGGCGCCGGGGGCGGGGGCGTCGCCGGGCGGGGTGGGCAGCGCCAGCCACCAGCGCAGCGCCTCGACCAGCAGCCGCCGCAGCTCCTCCGGCCCGGGGTCGGCGAACACCTCGGCGGCGGGCGGGCCGAGCAGGGCCAGCCCCGACTGGCGCAGGATGCTGCGGTCGAGCGCGTACCAGAACCGGCCGTCGGCGGCGGGCCGGTCCGCCGGGTCCCAGGTGGCCCGGAACGGCATGGTGGCGCCCGTGTTCAGCTCGACCTCGAAGCCCGGCTCGGGCGTGCCGGAGCCGGCCACGTCCCGCCGGTAGACCACCAGTTCCAGGCCGCGCGCCGGGCAGGGCAACGCCTCGTGCCGCAGCCGGTCCACCAGCGCCCGCTTCACCGGCCCGGCGACCGGCCGGACGACCACCAGGGCCACGTCGACGTCGCTGCGCCCCGGCTGGTACGCGCCCAGCCCCACCGAGCCGGCCGCGTACGCGCCGACGAGGTCGTCGCCCAGCACCGCCCGGGCCCGCCCGACCAGCTCGTCGAGGTAGCGGCGCACGTCGGAGTCCATGCCCGCATCCTGCCCCGTCCGGTTCGGGGCGGCGCGGGCCGGGGTCACTCCGCCGGGTCGGGGCAGCAGACGGTCAGCGCGCCGGGAACCGTCCTCACCTTCAGCTTCTTCGCGGTGCCGCGCGCGCCCCCGTCCAGCTCGTACGTCTTCGGCTCGGCGAAGCGGACGGTCACCTTCCGGCCCCGGGTGATCCGGACGAACGGCGACTCCTCGGAGCGGCCGGCGGCCATCCGGCCCAGCGTGCGGGCCCAGTCCACGGCGCCGCTCGCGGTGGAGACACCGATCTCCAGCGCGCCGTCGTCGGGGCGGGCGTCGTCGAAGGCGGGGATGCCGCCGGTGATCGTGCCGACGTTGCCGAAGAGCACGCAGCTCGCCTCGCCGTCGAACCAGTCGGCGCCGTCGACCCTGATCCGGGTCCGTACGCACTCGCCGCGGACGTGCCGCAGCCCGGTCCAGACGTACGCGATCCGGCCGAGCCTGCCCTTGAGCTTGCGGTCGGCGTCGCGGATCAGGTCGCCGTCGAACCCGGCGCCGGCCATCACGGCGAAGTGCTCCCCGTTGAGCCGGCCCAGGTCCAGCTCGCGCCGCCGGCCGTGCAGGGCGATCCGGACCGCCTCGGGCAGGTCGGCGGGGATGCCGAGGTTGGTGGCGAAGAGGTTGGCGGTGCCCGCGGGCAGGATCCCCATCGGCACGTCCGATCCGGCGAGGGTGTCGGCGCAGCGCTGCACCATGCCGTCGCCACCCCAGACCAGGACCAGCTCGGCGCCCTTGTCGAGCGCCTTGCGCACCTTCTTCGGCGCCTTGCGGCTCTTCGGCACCTCGTACCAGAGGAGCCGGCCGACCCCGGCGGCGACCAGGTTGGCGCGCAGCTCGTCGAGGCCGCCGCCGAAGGTCTTCTTCCGGTGGGCGACCACCGCGACCACGCCGGCCGGCGGCGCGGCAGCCTCGGTGGCGGGACGGTCGACCGTGCTCGTGCTCATGACCCCCGGTGGTACCCCACCGCCGGATTTTCCACGCCTGTCGGATCCCGACGCGCCCGATTCCGATCATCCGCGTGCTGTGATCAACCGACTTCGTTCGGTAGAGTGCGGGCGGAGATCGCCGGCGCTGGCCGGAGATCGGGGGGTGCCGGGATGACTCGACGGGGCGCACGGCTGACGGTGGTCGCGCTGCGCCTCGGCCTGCTGCTCGGCGGGGTCGCCCTGGCCTGGTGCGCCCACGAGGTCGCGGCCGGCGCCGCCGCCCACGCCGCCGAGCGCACGCCCGCCGGGCCGCGCAGCGTCGCCGCCGACCTGCCGCGCGGCGCGGTCACGACTCCCCCCACGTCCGCCGTGTCCTCCGGTCGGGCCCGGGGCGCCACCCGGCCCGCGCCACGCGAGCGCGCCACCCCTCGGGACCGTGCCGCCCGGCCCGCGCCACGCGACCGTGCCGCCCGGCCCGCGCCGCGGCACCGCGGCACGCCGATCCGCGAGCGGTTCCGCACGCGACCCGACCAGCGTGCCGCCGTCCGTCCGGAGGGCCGGCGGTCGGCTCCGGCCGCCCGTTCCGGATCGACCCGGGACGAGGCCCGGCGACCGGCTCCCGAGCCTGGCACGCCAGCACCGCGGCCACCCCGGCCGGGCCCCGGTGGCGCGCTCACCCCGGTCACCAGACCGCTCGCTCCGGGGCTCGACCCGGTGTGGCGTGGCCTGAAGTCCGTGCGTGAGCCGCTGGGCCACATCTTGACGCCGCTCAAGCCGGTGACCGACCTGCCGGACCCACCGGCCGGCGGGGAAACCACGCCGCCACCCGCCACGCCCCCGCCGACCGGCATCCCCGGCAGGCCGCCCCTCGCCGACGTGGGCGCCCCGGACCCGGACGTCTCCACCGTCGACCCCGGCGCCCCGGATCCGGACGTCTCCACCGTCGACCCCGGCGCCCCGGCCGGTGCCGAAGACCCCGCCTCTCCGACCGGCGCCGTCGACCGGGTGGAGCCCCACCGCACGAACGCGCACCGGTCGTCGCAGGCCACCGCGGCGACACCGCCCGCGCCCGCCGGCACCGAGCGGCCGCGCCCGGTGCAGACGGAGCACGACCGGGTCCCGGCGGCGCCGGTCCCGGCGGGCAACGGCGCCGCCGGATCGGCCGGCGCAGCCCACGGCGATGCCGCGATCGTCGGCGCCGCCACCTGGACCCCGCCCGCCCTGACCGGCCACCGCTGCCGCCCGGCCGACGGCCCGGCGCCCGCGTCCCGCTCGACCCGCCCGGGCACCCGGCCCGCCTGACCGGCCCCCGGTGCGGCCGCCGCCGCACAGGCCCCGGCTCCCTCCACCGACAGTTGCACGGCCGCTCACGGCCGGCGCCGGCCGACGACCACCCCGGCGCCCTCCCCCTTGTCGATGACCCTGGTGACCAGGAGTTCTTCATGAGCACAGCTACACCCGTCGTCCGGGCCCGTTGGTGCGACATCGGCCGGATTGCCGATCTCGTCGCCGAGGCCCTCTCCCCCAGCGCGCTCGCGGCCTGGCTCGTGCCCGACGCGCAACGGCGCACCGCCGTGCTCGCCGCCGTGGCCCGGATCTGGACCGAGCACGCGATGCTCTTCGGCGACGCGTTCCTGCTGCGCGACGGCACGGCGGCGACCGTCTGGTTCCACCGCTACCGGCCCATCCCGGTGCCGAACCGGTACGCCGACCGCCTCGCCGCGGCCGCCGGACCGGACGAGGAACGCTTCCTCCGGCTCGACGAGGCGCTCGCGGCCCGGCGACCGGCGGAGGCGCACAACCACCTCGCGCTGCTGGCCGCGCCCGGCCCGGCGGGAACCCGCCGGGCCGCCGCGGCGCTCGCCGGATCGCAGCGGTGGATGGACACCCTGAACCTCCCGACGTACGCGGAGGCGTTCACCGAGACCGACCGGGACCTGTTCCGGCGGCACGGGTACGCCGACCGGGAGGCCATCGCGGGGCCGGGCGACACCACCACCCACCCGATGTGGCGGCTCTCGCCGTTCTGGGCCGGCCGCTCCGGCGGCAACGGCCGGTGGCCGGCCCTGCGGATCACCAGCCGGACCCGCAACGGTCGGGCCAGCGGGTGGGCGCTGCGCTGATCCGTCGCCGACGGCCGGGCCGGGGCGGTGTTCGGGCCGCCCCGGCCCGGTCCGGCGGCGTCAGCGCAGCGGCGGGTTGGCGTACCGGACCAGTTCGAGGGCCTGCTCGTCGAACCAGGCGCCGGCGGCCGGGTCGGCCGTGCCGCCGCGCGCCGGGTCGAGCCCGGTGCCGGTGCCCCGGTCGCACTGCCCGTCGGACTGGCCGGGCGTCTTCACCCACAGGAACGCGTCAGCCAGCGGGTCACCGGTCGCCGTGGTGGGGCGTACGCCCAGGCCCCGGTCCGGCGGGTTGCACCAGGTCTGCGGGTCCGGCCAGCCCGCGCCGGCCGGCGCGGTCCACGGGCCCTGCCCGTTGCGGCTGGTGTCCACCACGAAGTGGGCCAGCCGGTCGGCCGGCACGTCGCCGACGTTCTCGGCGTACCAGGCGTCGGTGCGGCCCCAGGTGCTGAAGTCGGCCGGGTCGGCCGGGTGGTACTGGCTGGCGCACCAGTCGAAGTGGCCGCGCGCCCACTCGGGACCCGCGGTGCCGTAGTGGACGCACTTCGCGATCCAGTCGCCGTATTTGAGCTGGCGCTCGGTGGTCTCGTAGTTGGAGACGTTGAGGAAGAAGCCGTCGGCCTTGGCGACGCCGGCCTTGACCAGCCGGTCGGCGGCGTCGCCGACGCCCAGCCAGGCGCTGTGCGTGCCGTCGAGGTAGACGCTGGTGCGCGGCAGCGCGGCGAGCCGGTCGACGGCGTGGCGCAGCATGGTGAACCGGTCGGCGGCGGCGGTGGCCGGGTCGGCCTCGGCCGGGCGGCACCAGTCCTGGGTGCCGTTGATGGTGGTGTACCAGGGGATGATGCCGAGGCCGTCCGGCTCGAGGATGACGGCCACCTCGTGGCCGCCGATGCCCCGGGCGAAGGCGTCGATCCAGGCCTCGTACCCGGCCACCGAGGTGGCGCCGCCGGCCGAGTACTGCGAGCAGTCGCGGAACGGGATGTTGTAGGCCACGAGCAGCGGCACGGTCTTCTTGCCGGCCGCACGGCGTACCTCGGCGTTGACGGTCCGGGTGACCTCGGCCGGGGAGCCGCCGGTCACCCAGACCGCCTGGGGCGTGCGGATCATGGCACGCAGCCCGGCCGCCTCCTGGTGGCGCCCGGCGGCGGTCAGCTCGGCGATCTGGGTCACCGCCCCGTGGTCCGGTCGGGGGGTGTAGAAGGTGACGCCGTCGCGGAGTTCCGCGCCGGCCGGTGCGGTCGAGAAGGGTACGGCCGCGGCGAGGGTCGCGGCGACGGCGGCGAGACCGGTCACGGCGCGCCGCCGGAAGGGAGTCAGGGCCACGTCATTGCTCCTGAGGGACGGGGGAACGTGCGATGGGAGCGTTCCCGCAGCTCGTCCGAGCCTCCCCGGAGCAGCCGCGACTGTCAATGTCTCCCGGCGGGCCGCCGCATCGCGCCGCGCCGGGCGCCGACCCGCGGCATCGCGGGAGGCCTGTGCCGTCGCCGCAGCTCCGCTAGCCTGCGAGCCGGGCAGGGACACGATTCGGCCGAGCAGTCGGAGGGTATCGGGTGCGGATGCTTCAGACCGGTGACAACGACGACGCCGAGGGCGCCGCCACCCCGACCCCGGGGCGGAAGCGGCGGCGACACCGCCTGCTGATCTTCCTGGCGGTGTTCGCGCTGCTGGCCGGCTCCGGCCTGGTGGCCGGCGGCTACTACTTCGACAGCGTGCCGACCCCCACCGACCTCAAACTGCCGGAGTCGACCACCGTCTACTACGCCGACGGCCGCACGCCCATGGCGAAGCTGGGCGCCGAGAACCGCACCATCGTCCCGTACGACCAGATGAACGACTCGGCCAAGCAGGCCATCGTGGCGGCCGAGGACCGCACGTTCTGGACCAACAAGGGCGTGGACTTCAAGGGCGTGCTGCGAGCGGCCTGGGCGAACGTCACCGGCGGGCAGCGACAGGGCGCCTCCACCCTCACCCAGCAGTACGCGCGGGTCGCCGCCGACCTGCGCGGGGTCACCTACTCGCGGAAGCTGCGCGAGGCGGTCATCGCGTGGAAGCTGGACGACACGTACAGCAAGGAGGAGATCCTCGGCTTCTACCTGAACACCGTCCCGTTCGGGCGGGGCGCGTACGGGATCGAGGCGGCCGCGCAGACCTTCTTCGGCAAGACGGTGCGCCGGGACGCCCCGCCGCAGCAGCAGCTCACCCAGGCCGAGGCCATGGTGCTCTGCGCCATGGTGAAGCAGCCGGAGGCGGACCCGGCCGACCCCGAGGGCTCCCCCGGCTACGACCCGCGGCGCAACGCCAGGGCGAAGCAGAACTCGATCGACCGCTGGAACTACATCCGCGACGGCATGGTGAAGCTCGGGTACCTCACCTCGGAGCAGGCGGCGAACCTGGCGTACCCGGACTCGGTGCGGCCCACCGACCCCAACGCGGGCCGCTCCGGGCTGGACCGCCCGACCGGCCTGGTGGTCAACCACGTCCTCAGCGAGCTGCGGCAGACCGAGCCGTTCCGCGGCCAGCCCGACGAGGCGATCCGCGACGGCGGCTACAAGATCGTCACCACCATCGACAAGCGGGTGCAGGACGCCGCGGAGGCCGCCGCCGACATCCGCCGGGACACCGCGCCGGAGGCGGTCCGCGGCCAGCCGAAGAACTGGCAGGCCGCGCTCGTCGCGGTGGAGCCGGGCACCGGCCGGGTGCTCGGCTACTACGGCGGCGACAAGGGCTCCGGCGCCGACTACGCCGGCTGGTACACCGACGAGAACGGCCAGGCCCGCGGCTTCGGCCAACACCCGCCGGGCTCCTCGTTCAAGGTGTACGACCTGGCCGCCGCCGTGGAGAACAAGATCTCGGTGAAGCAGCGGTTCGACTCGCCCGCCACCAAGGAGTTCCCCGAGTCGGGGCGGACCAAGGGCAGCCCCGCCGGTCCCATCCGCAACGCCGAGCACGCGCCCTGCCAGCCGAACTGCGCCCTCTGGGAGGCGACCGTCGCCTCGCTGAACGTCACCTACTTCGAGCTGACCGAGAAGCTCGGCACCGCCAAGGTCATCGACATGGCCAAGCGGGCCGGGGTCGAGTCGATGTGGGAGACGGTCAAGGGCAATCCCCAGCCGCAGCGGGTGGACCTGCGGGACAAGCCCGCCGAGGAGGTGGCCGGGCGGTTCTCCACCGAGGTCGGCATCGGCCAGTACGGCATCAGCGTCCAGGACCACGCCAACGGGATGGCCACCTTCGCGGCCGGCGGCAAGCGCGCCGAGGCGCACTTCGTCCGCTCGGTGACCAAGGGTGACGAGAAGGTGTACGGCGAGCAGCTCAAGCAGACCGACCTCGGTCTCGACCAGGAGGCGATCAACCAGCTCGACTGGACGCTGCGCCGGGTCAAGGCGGCCAAGCTGGACAACGACTGGGACTCCGCCGGCAAGACCGGCACCTGGCAGGCCGGGCAGAGCACCACCCAGAACGTCCACACCTGGATGGTCGGCTGGACCGGGGCGCTCGCGTCCGCCGTCTGGCTCGGCACCACCGACGGCAAGCCGCTGCGCACGACGGGCGGCAGCTACGAGGTCTACGGCTCCACCGGGCCCGGGCCCATCTGGCGGCAGTTCATGGAGCAGGCCACCGCGGCGCTGAAGCTCGACCCGGACAAGTACCGGTTCCAGGATCCGGCGTTCCCGGACGACGCCCCGGAGACCCCGGCCCCGACGGCCCCACCGGCGTCCGCCTCGCCCACCCCGTCGGCGTCGCCGACGCCGAGCCCGACCCCGTCGCGCCCGCGCCCCAGCCCGACTGAGCGGCCGACCTCCCTGCCGACCATCTCCCCTTCGCTCACCCCGCTGCCGACCCTGTCACCGTCGAAGACCCGGCGACCTCGGTGACCGCGGGTCGGCCGTGGGCGGCGGATGCGATGATCGGCCGGTGGTGAACCCGACGACGCAGGCGATCCGGTCGGCCTGGGCGGCGCTGGGCGGGGACCCGGCCGCCGCCGCGGCGGTCCGGACGGCCGGTCCCGCCGGGGCGCTGCCGGCCCGGCTGCCGGTCACCGACCTGGCCGTGGCCTGCGTCGCCGCCGCCGGGCTGGCCGGCCTGGAGCTGGCCCGGGCCCGCGGGGCCGCGACGGACGGCACGCTGACCGTCGACAGCCGTGCGGTGGCGGTCTCCTTCACGAGCGACCGGCACCTGCGGGTGGACGGGCAGGCGTTCAGCGGTTTCGCCCCGCTGTCCCGGTTCTGGCCGACCGCCGACGGCTGGGTGCGCACCCACGCCAACTACCCGCACCACCGGCGGCGGCTGCTGGCCGCGCTCGACCTCGACCCGGCGCGCCCCGACGACGACGCCCTGGTGGCGGCGGTGGGCGACCGGGTCGGCGCGCGCCCGGCGGCCGAGGTCGAGCAGCGGGTGACCGCGGCCGGCGGCCTCGCCGTCGCCACCCGCACGCCGGGCGAGTGGGACGCCCACCCGCAGGCCGCGGCCGTCGCGGCGGAACCCCTGGTCCGGCTACGGGCCGACGCGCCGGCGCCGGCCCGTCCGGCGCCACCCGCGCCGCCCGGCCTGCCCGCCACCGGGGTACGCGTGCTCGACCTGACCCGGGTCATCGCCGGCCCGGTGGCCACCCGTTTCCTGGCCCTGCTCGGCGCCGACGTGCTGCGCGTCGACTCCCCCGGGCTGCCCGAGCTGGAGCCGCAGCACCTGGACACCGACGCCGGCAAGCGGTCCACCCTGCTCGACCTGGGCCGGGACGCCGACCGGGCCCGGTTCGCGGCGCTGCTCGCCGACGCCGACGTGGTGGTCACCGGCTACCGGCCGGGAGCGCTGGACCGGTGGGGCCTCTCCCCCGAGGCGCTGCGCCGCCACCACCCCGACCTGGTGGTGGCGCGGCTGTCGGCCTGGGGCGGCGGCCCGTGGGCCGGGCGGCGCAGCTTCGACAGCCTGGTGCAGGCGGCCACGGGCATCGCCGACATCGAGCGGCGGCCGGACGGCGCACCGGGTGTGCTGCCCGCCCAGGCGCTCGACCACGGCACCGGCTACCTGCTCGCGGCCGCGGTGCTGCGGGCGCTGGCCCGGCGCGCCGTCGACGGGGGCGCGTGGACGGCCGAGCTGTCGCTGGCGCGTACCGCCCGCTGGCTGCGGCACGAGCTGCCGGCCGGGCCGGTTCCGGACGCCGCGCCGCCCGACCCCGACCCCTGGTGCGCCGAGCGGGACTCGCCCGCCGGCCGCCTCCGGTACGCCCTGCCGCCGGTCACCCTGCCCGGCGGCCGGCGGGACTGGGCGAGCCCGCCGACGCGGTGGGGCGGCGACCCGCCGGCCTGGCCGGCCCGCTGAGCGCGGAGCCGCCGCTGGGCGGGACCGGCTCGCCGCCCACCGTCGGACCGACGCCGCTCAGGGGGCGAGCACGAGCCTGCGCAGCGCGGCGTCGAGGGTGGCCGCGTCCACGCCGCCCGGCCAGCCGCGCAGCAGCGCGCCGCCCTTGGCGATGACGACCACGGCCGGGGGCTCGCGGACCGCGTACGAGCGCCAGATCCCGCCGTCGGCGTCGAGCGCGACCGGGTACCCGACCCGGTGCTCCCGCAGGTAGCGCTGGACGTCCTCGGGCTTGTCCTCGGTGGCCACCCCGACGAAGACGACCTCGTCGGAGTGGCGGCGGGCCAGCTCGCCCAGGGCCGGCTGGCGGTCGGCGCAGAGCGTGCACCAGGAGGTGAAGAAGACCAGCACGACCGGGCGGTCGGCCCACAGGTCGGCGAGGGCCACCGGGCTGCCGTCGGTGAGCGCGCCGGTGACGGCGGGCGCGCCGGGCGCCGCGGACGGCGCCGGGCGCAGCGCGAGACCCGCCGGCGCCGGGCCGGGCAGCGCCGCGGCCCCACCGGCGACCGGCTCCGGCCGGGCGGGCGCGTCGTCGCCGCCGGAGCAGCCGGTCGCCGTGAGCGCGGCGGCGAGGGCGACGGCGGCGAGGCGGACGGCGTACCCCCGGATCATGACGGCACCACGGCGACCAGCGCCGGTCCCTCGCTGTCGTTCGGGGTGAGGTCGACCGGCGGGTGGCCGTCCACGACCAGCCGGTAGGCGTCCCGCGCGGCCAGGTCGACCGGCACGGCGAACTCGCAGTACGTGGGCACGCGCGTGACCTCCAGGTCCTCGGCGAAGGTCGCCACCGACCGGCCCGGGGACAGCGCGCCCTCGGCGAGCGTCCGGCCCGCGGCGTCGACCACCTGGAACGGCGACCGGTTGTGGAAGTGCGTGTACGGGCCGGTGCCGGCGCACTCGACGCCCGCCGGCCGGATGTTGATGTCCCGGACGAGCACCCGCACGGTCATCGCCGTCCGGGCCTCCTCGGCGCCACCGCACGCGGTGAGCGCGCCGGTGAGCAGGGACGGCAGCAGCAGCGCTGGCAGCAGGCGGCTCATCTGTCCTCCTGGTCGTCGGGGTGGGTCCCCGGGGCGGTGCGGCACGCCGGTGTCCGCACCGCCCCGGGGCGGGTCAGCCGAGCTGCGCCCGGGGCCGTTCGACCCGGCACTGGCTGGTCACGGTCCTGCTCGGGTCGCTCTCCGAGGTGGCCGTGAGGGTCACCAGGGTGGTGGCGGTCGCGCCGGAGCCGGCCCCCACCGAGACGGCGACGGGGGTGCTGGCGCCGAACTCGGCCGTGGCCAACTCGTTCGGCAGTTCCACCCGCCAGCCCTGGCCGCCGACGGCCGCCGAGAGCCGGTAGACGTCGGAGCGCAGGTACGCGCCCGCGTCCTCCGGGTGCGGCTGCCCGCCGGCCGCGTACGTCCCCGTGTTGGTCAGGTCGAAGGTGCAGGTCGCGCCCCTGCCGGTGGGCTCGCCGCGGGTCACCAGGTGGCCCTTGGACAGCGCCACCCCGTGCATGCTGGGGCCGGCGCCGTCCAGCGACCGGACCGCCACCGTGTACGAGAGCACCCCATCGGCGTCGCGGCGCAGGTTGAGCACGTAGAAGTGCAGCCGGTTGGCCTCGTCCACGTACTCGTACTCGCTGCCGGAGTTGGCCCCGGCGTGGAACAGCGCGTCGGACAGCTGCCGGTAGTCGCCCATGGTGATCTTCTGCGGGGTGCCGTTCGGCTGGTAGAAGTCGACCATGTCGATGTCCTGCGGGTTGGCGTCGACCACCCACACGAACGGGGCGCTGTCGGTGTTCTTGGTCTTGCTGATGAGCACGCCGTTGTCCGGGGTGAACGAGTCCGCGCCCAGCCGGTCGACGACCTCGACGGTGTAGTTGTTGTACCGGCCGCCGTCGCAGAGCGGGTCGGCCGTGACCGTGCACGCCGGCGAGCGGTCGGCGTTCATGGCGATGTTGAGCCCGGTCAGCCCGCCGGGTCCGGCGTCCACGGCGCGGGCGGTCACGTCGGCGACCACCATGCCGGAGGCGGCCAGCCCCTCCCGGGAGAGCCGCAGCACGTGTTCCTCGCCCAGCAGCCCGATCTTCAGCTTGTCCCGCAGCGTGTGCAGCGAGCCCATCGAGCCGCCATTGACCGGCGGGATCTGCCAGCGGGTGTGCGGTCCGCCCGGCCCGTTGAACGACCCGCGCGACATCATGCTCCAGATGCCGGTGTACGCGCGGCGCAACGGCGTGCCGTACGGGTTGTTGTAGTTGTCTCCGATGCTCAGCAGGTGGCTCAGCTCGTGGGCGTACACGCCCATGCCGGAGCTCTCCGCCTGGGTGGAGGAGCCGCCGCCGGCGTTCGGCCAGATGGTGGCGGCCGCCTTCCACGACGTCCACTCGACGTAGCGGGTCTTCGCGTAGTTGGGCAGGGTGGGGTCCGGCGGGCCCCACGCGTCCGGCACGTCCTCCTTGGTCTGGAACATCATCTGGCCGAACTCCTGCCAGGTGGAGGACTCGTCCTGACCGGCCGAGAGGATGAAGACCAGCTCGAAGCTGTCGGCCACCGCGTCGCCGACCGCCGCGCGCCAGGCGCCCAGCCCGTCGGTGCGGATGTTCTTGGCGCACGCCTCCCCGGTCGGGCAGGCGCCGGGGTTGAAGCCGTTGTCGATGCCGTACTGGTAGGACTTCGCCGGCATCTCGTACGGGCCGAAGCCGCTGAGGTCCACCCCGTACCGGCCGTTGGAGTCCTGCATCCAGTACTCGTGCAGGGTGTGTCCCCGGTTCAGGTCACCCGGCTTGTTGAGGAAATCGGTGTAGAACCGCGCGACCTGGCTCCGGGGCACGTTCGCGGCGGTCGCCTGCGGGTTGCCGAAGACCGTCGAGCCGGCCGGCTGCGTGATGACGAACGGCTGGTCCACGTAGTCCAGCGTGACCAGCGCGATCTTGAAGTTGCGGACCGAGCCGCGCACGGTCGGGTCGGCCCAGTTCCGGTTCGGCACCTGCCGGTAGTCGTCCCAGGTCATCGTGTCGGGGTTCTGCCAGCGCTGGGGGTCCAGCGGCTGGAACGGGGCGGGCCCGTCCGGCGGGTCGCCCGGTGCGGCGGAGGCCGGCCCGGCGGCGCCGGTCGCGACCAGGACGGTCGTGACGGCGGCGGCCAGGACCGAGCGCCACACCGCACGCCTGGTGGGCAGAAGGTGCATCGAGTCACCTCTCAGGTCGGGGGCGGGGGGCGGGGCGGTCCGGGGGCGTTCAGCCGTCCCGCATGATCACGCTCGATCCGACCCTAGGAGCCGGCCGGCGCGGCGGTCACCGTGCAGATGTCGGCAGGTGGACCGGCGACTTCCGACACGTGCAGGACGTCACGCCGTGGGCACCGGCCCGGCGTCGGCCCGCTCGGCCCGCCGCAGGTCCCGGCACAACCGCTCCTCCGACTCGGGCGGCAGCGCGCCGCGGGGCGGCCGGCACGGGCCGCCGTACCGGCCGGTGAGCCCCATGGCCAGCTTGACCGCCTGCACCCCCTCGGTGCGGGCGCCCCAGCCGAGCAGGGGATGCAGGCGGGCGTAGAGCGGCAGGGCGGCGGCCAGGTCGCGGGCGGCGCAGAGCCGGTGCAGGCGCAGGCAGAGCCGGGGCAGGACGTTGGGGCAGCGTGCCAGCCACCCGGTCGCCCCGCACACGGTCAGTTCCAGCAGCACGTCGTCGGCGCCGGCCAGCACGTCCAGGTGCGGGCAGAGGTCGCGGACCCGGTGCAGCCGGCGGACGTCGTCCTCCCGTACCGCCACCACGCCGTCGGTCTCGGCGACCCGGGCCAGCAGGTCCGGGGTGAGGTCCACGGTGGATTCGGCCGGATCGCGGCACACCACCACCGGCAGCCCGACGGCGGCCACCTCGCGGTAGTGGGCGACCACCTCGGCGGGGCCGCCCGGGTAGCCGACCGGTGGTGGGGCGAGCACGGCGGCCGCCCCGGCGGCCCGCGCCTGCTCGGCCCAGTGGCGCGCCTGCCGGCTGCCGTACCCCCCGACGGCCGGCAGCACCGCGCAGCCCGGCGGCGCCGCCTCCACGGCGGCGCGGACGACGTCGGCGCGCTCCCCCTCGGACAGGGCCGGATATTCGCCCAGCGGGCCGCACGGGGACACGCCCCGGCAGCCGGCGTCGCCGAGCCACCGCACGTGCTCCTGGAGCCGGTCGTAGTCGACGGAGAGATCGGCCCGGAACGGCGTGGGGAGGGCGACGACGACGCCCTGCCAGGGCCTGGTTGCGGCCACGACGGTGTTCCCTTCTCGGCGGACCCGGCCCCGCACACGTTAGGGGCGTACCGGTCCGCGGTCTTCCGACAGATGCCGGAACCACCGCGGGCTCGCCGGGTACGGGTGTCGCGGGGGTATTGCGCGCCCGCCAACATCATCGGAAGGTAGGCCCAGGGTCCTATCCGGGGGAAGCGCATGCGCATGGAGCTGCAACGCATCGTCGACCGGGTCGCGGCGCGGGTGAAGCGCCCGGCACTCATCGAGGACCGGCGCCAGCGCGTCGTCGTCTACAGCGAACACACGGGGTTGATCGACGGGGTGCGCCGCAGCTCGATCCTGCGCCGGCACACCACCCCGGAGGTGATCGCCTGGGCCCGGGAGATCGGCATCATGGAGGCCCGGCAGCCGGTGCGCACCCCGGCCTGCCCCGACCTGGACCTGCTCCCCCGGGTCTGCGTGCCGATCCGGCACCAGGACCTGCTGCTGGGTTTCGTCTGGTTCATCGACGCGGCCGACGGGATGACCGACGACGACATCTCGGTGGTGACCGAGGCGATGCCGGACCTGTCGCTGGCCCTCTACCGGGAGAACCTGCTCGGCGAGCTGACCTCGCAGCGGGAGGCGGAGGCCACCCGTACGCTGCTGGTCGAATCCCCGGAGGCCCGGCGGGAGGCGGTCCGGTCGCTGCTCACCGACGGCGTGGTGGCCCGCGACGGCCAGGTCACCGCGCTGGTCGCCCAGCTCGCCGTGACCCGGGACGACGTCCTGGACGACGTGGCCCGGGTCGCCCTGGAGCACGCGCTGGTCGCCACCCGGCAGTGGGTCGGGTCCCGCGAGACCCTGCACCTGGTCCGGCACGACCATGGGGTGCTGCTGCTGTGCGGCGGGCGGGCCACCGGCCGGGCGGCGGCCGGGGACGCCGCCGCGCACCTGGACCAGGCCCTGCGCGCGGCGACCCGGGGCCTGGCGTCGGTGAGCCGGACGGTGGTCGGGGTCGGCGACGACCGGCCCCGGCTGTACGACGGCGTGCTGTCCTACCAGGAGGCGTTCCAGGCGGCCCGGGTGGGCGTGCAACTGCCCGCCCTGGGCCCGGTCGTGCCCTGGGCCGACCTCGGCATCTACCGGTTGCTGTCCGGCGTGGACGCCCGGCACCTGGACGTCGCGCGGGTGCACCCGGGGCTGGGCGGGCTGTTCGGCGACGAGGCGCACCAGGTGCTGCTGGAGACCCTGGAGGTCTACCTGGACCTGGCCGGCAACGCCCACGCCACCGCCGAGCGGCTGCGGCTGCACCGGACGACGCTGTACTACCGGCTCCAGCGGGTGGAGCTGCTCGCCGGCACCGACCTGAAGGACGGCAACGAGCGGCTCTGCCTGCACCTGGCGCTGAAGCTGGGCCGGCTCACCGGCCGGTACCGGCCGGACCGGTAGCCGGGGCGGGGCGCCGTTGCCCCGCCCCGGAGTCTCCTAGAGGCCGGCGGCCTCGGCGGCGGTCCGGCCGCCCACCACCGGCAGGGTGATCCGACTGCGGTCGAAGTGGACGGTGATGTGGGCCCGGGTCTGCTTCGCCCGGCTGCTGTAGCCGGAGTACGAGCCGAGCAGGACCACGCCGATCTGGTGGCCGGCGTCGAAGACGTAGTCCTCGGGGAGCAGCTTCAGGTCGACGGCGGTCTTCTGCCCGGGCACCAGCGGCGTCGACACCGACGGCGAGTCGAGGTTGAGGCCGTCGATGATCCCCTTGGTGACCAGCTCCTGCGGGTTGGCCGCCACGGTCTTCTCGGTCCTGCGGTAGCAGGCGTTCTCGGCGAAGCCGCCCCAGGTCGCCGTCGCGCCCCAGCAGTCCTCGTCGGTCAGCGTCCGGATGCCGTCACCGCTGGTGCTGAACCGCGGGCGGGTGCCGTAGTCGACGAGGAGCCCGGCGAAGCTGGTGTCCTCGCCGTCGACGCTGGCGCTGATCTTCACGATCGGGGTGCCGGAGACGTGCAGCGGCGCGGTCAACGGCCCGGAGAGGAACACCAGGCGGTTGTCGGTGTTCGCCGCCGGGTCCGACGGGTGCCGGATGGCGTTCGTGGCGGTCATCGTGGGGGTGTCCTGGAAGGTCGCCGACCCGTTGCCGGGGCCGGAGCGGACGGCCAGCCCGCCGACGTTCCCGGCCGCCGGCGCGCGGAGGAACACCTGGGTCGGCCGGGCGTCGGGCAGCGGCCAGGCGCTCGCGGTCTCCCAGACGTCCGGGGCCCGCTCGATGTCGACGGCCGGCTCCCGCATGATCCCGTTGTCGACGCGCTGGAGCCAGTGGTCGAACCAGCGGTGCAGGGTGTCCACCCAGGCGCCGCGCCGGAAGTCGAACGGGTCGACGTGGCCGGTGCCGGTCAGCCAGAGCTTGCGCGGCACGCCCTGCTCGCCCAGCGCCGCCCACCACTTGCTGAAGTGGTCCGGGCGGACGTTGTCGTCGTTGATGCCGTGCACCACGAAGACGCTGGCGCGGACCCGGTCGGCGTGCGGCACGTAGTCCCGCTCCGCCCAGAAGTCGTTGTAGTCGCCCGTGACGTCGTCGCCGCCCTGCCCCAGGGCGGCCCGCACCGGGGCGCAGTACGCGCGGCGGGCCGGGTTGGTGACCGTGTTCGCGAGGCTGCCCGAGTAGTTGTTCGCCCGGGTGACGAGGCCGTTGCTGCGGGAGTAGTCGTACCAGCTGGAGATCGCCGAGATCGGCACGATGGTGGTCAGCCCCGCCACCCCGTCGGCCGCCGCGGCGTTGGCCAGGGTGCCGTCGTACGACTTGCCGATCATGCCGGTGCGGCCGTTGTGCCAGTCCGCCACGACCTCCCGGCCGGCGGCGTCGACGCCCGGCCGCCGCCCGTTGAGCCAGTCGATGGCGGTCGGCGCGCTGATGTTGTCGGCCCGGCCGCCGGTGACCGGGCAGCCGGTCGAGTTGTTGGTGCCGATCATGTCGAGCAGGACCACCGCGTAGCCGCGCGGGACGAAGTAGTTGTCGTAGAACAGGGGCCAGGTGTCGTTCAGCCCGTCGCCGTCGAGGTCGGCCTTGCACTCGCCCTCGTTGCCGCGGCAGACCGTCGAGTAGTACGGGCTGGCGTCCATCACCACCGGCACCTTGAGCCCGTTCTCGCTGGCCCGGGGCCGGATCACGTCCATCGCCACGATGTCGCGGGCGCCGTCGCCGTCGGTGTCCACGTCCGAGGTGACGAAGACCCGTTCCCGGACCGCGTCGGCGTAGCCGAACACCGGCTGGGTGACCCCGTTCTCGACCACCAGCCGGGCGTGCTCGTCCGCGCCCGGTTCGGCCAGGGCGCCGGTCGCCGGCAGGCCGGTGACCGCGACCGCCAGGGCCACCACGGCGGCCCGCCAGGCATGTCTTCCGCTTCGCATCCGCATGCTCCTCCTCCCCGCGCCGGCCGCCGGCCGGCGGCGCACCCAGGGGCGACGCCGCCGCGGCGGTGGCCCCGAACCTACGGATCGACAGGTGTACGGGTCTTCGGACACCTGTGGAAGAAGCCCGCCCCGGGCTCCTACGCCTGTCGCAGGCCCGGGAAGATCGACGGCTCGACCGAGGGCCAATGCGCTCCATGCGCACACAGCGGCAATCACCGCAGATCGGACGGGCCACCGTCCACGGCGGATGACATTCGGCCTGATCAGGACCTATTGAAGATCATGGCTTCCTGAACTCCCGGCGACGACGCGGCGACCGGGAGGCGTCGGTTGCCCGGGTCACCCATTGATCCCGGCGCGGGGCCGTGTGATTGTGCCCCCAGCGAGTCGCCGACCCCGGGGGCTCGCCGACGGTCGATCTGTCGAACCGGGGCCACGCCGGCAGCCTCGGAGACCGACCGTCACCCCGCCTCGCAACACCGCGCCGCCCGTCCCCACCGGGCTCCGTGCGGCGCGCCTAGGAACAGGAGCGAACCCCCTTGAAGCTCTCACCTCGCCTCGTCGCGCTCTCCGGCGCGGCGGCGGCCGGGCTGATCGCCGCGGGCACCGCCGCCGCGGTGCAGGCCGCGCCGCCCGGCCCCGCCGCCCCCGACGCCGCACAGGCCCGCGCGATCGCCGCCGACTCGGCGCGCGCGCTGGTCGCCGACCGACCCGCCTACCTGCACGCCAGCTCGGACGAAGCGTTCGTGCAGAAGCCGGTCATCTCCTCCGAGGGCACCCAGTACGTGCCCTACGAGCGCACCTACAAGGGCCTGCCCGTGGTCGGCGGTGACTTCGTGCTCGCCACCGACGCGGCCGGCAACCTGAAGTACGCCTCCGTCGCGCAGCAGCAGGCCATCGGCAGCCTCGCCACCACGCCGAAGCTCACCTCGGCGGCCGCGGCGAAGACCGCGCGGGCCCAGCTCAAGACGGTCAGCACCGTCGAGGGGACCAACCTGGTCGTCTACACCCTCGGCGCCAAGCCGGCGCTGGCCTGGGAGACCACCGTGCGCGGCACCGACGCCGAGGGCCCGAGCCGGCTCACCGTCGACGTCGACGCCCGCACCGGGGCCGTGCTGCGCAAGCAGGAACGCATCGTGCACGGCACCGGCACCGGGGCGTGGAACGGGCCCAGCCCGCTGACCCTGAACACCACCCTGTCGGGCAGCACGTACTCCATGAAGGACCCGTCGGTCACCAACCTGAGCTGCCAGGACGCCGCCACCAACACGACGTTCAGCGGCTCGGACGACGTCTGGGGCAACGGCACCGCCACCAACAAGGAGACGGGCTGCGTCGACGCGCTGTTCGCGGCGCAGACCGAGCACAAGATGCTCGCGCAGTGGCTGGGCCGCAACGGCGCCGACGGCAACGGCGGCTACTGGCCGATCCGGGTGGGCCTGAACGACCAGAACGCCTACTACGACGGCACCCAGGTCCAGATCGGCAAGAACACCTCGGGCCAGTGGATCGGCTCGCTCGACGTGGTGGCCCACGAGATCGGCCACGGCATCGACGACCACACCCCGGGCGGCATCTCCGGCGCGGGTACCCAGGAGTTCGTGGCCGACACCTTCGGCGCGTCCACCGAGTGGTTCGCCAACGAGCCGTCGAGCTACGACGCTCCCGACTTCCTGGTCGGCGAGAAGGTCAACCTGGTGGGCAGCGGCCCGATCCGGAACATGTACAACCCGTCGGCGCTGGGCGACCCGAACTGCTACTCGAGCAGCATCCCCAGCACCGAGGTGCACGCCGCGGCCGGCCCGGGCAACCACTGGTTCTACCTGCTGGCCAACGGCAGCAGCCCGACCAACGGCCAGCCGGCCAGCTCCACCTGCAACGGCAGCAGCGTGACCGGCCTGGGCATCCAGAAGGCCATGAAGATCATGTACAACGCGATGCTGCTGAAGACCTCGTCCTCGTCGTACCTGAAGTACCGGGTCTGGACGCTGCAGGCGGCGAAGAACCTCTACCCGACCAGCTGCACCGAGTTCAACGCGGTCAAGGCCGCCTGGAACGCGGTCAGCGTGCCGGCGCAGACCGGTGAGGCGACCTGCACGGGCAGCACCCCGACGCCGACCACCACGACCACCCCGCCGTCGGGCAGCTGCACCGGCCAGAAGCTGGCCAACCCCGGCTTCGAGTCCGGCAACGTGAGCTGGACCGCCAGCTCCGGCGTCATCACGAACGACACCGCCCAGGCCGCGCACGGCGGCTCCTACAAGGCGTGGCTCGACGGCTACGGCTCGACGCACACCGACACGCTCACGCAGTCGGTGACGATCCCGGCCGGCTGCCGGGCGACGCTGAGCTTCTGGCTGCACATCGACAGCGCGGAGTCGACCACGACCACCGCCTACGACAAGCTGACCGTGAAGGCGGGCAGCACCACCCTGGCCACCTACTCCAACCTCAACAAGGCCACCGGCTACGTGCAGCGGTCCTTCGACATCTCGTCGCTGGCCGGCACCACCGCCACCATCTCCTTCAGCGGCGTGGAGGACAGCTCCCTGCAGACCTCCTTCGTCGTCGACGACACCGCGGTCACCCTGAGCTGATCGCCATCGAGCGGCCGGTCGTCGTCCTCCCGACGGCCGGCCGCTTCGTCGTTCCCGCGACAGGTCGCCGCCGGCCGGGCTTCACCGGCCGGACGGTGGTCAGGCCGGGCGGGCCGCGCCGGAGCCGGCGCCGTCGCGGCGGATCCGGGCCGCGACGCCCTCCATGGCCCGGCCGAAGCGCTCCATGTCCCGCGCGGACTGCTCCGGCAGGCCGCCGAGCCGCGCGGCCAGGGCGTCCACGTCCGCCTGGGCCGAGGCGCTGACCCGGGCGTCCAGCTCGGTGAGGGCGGCGTTCACGGCCGACACCAGGTGCCCGCAGAGGGCCTCCATGGACTCCCCGGCCAGCGCGGGGTCGACGGTGACGGATTCCAGCCGGCCACCCTGGACGGCGACGGCACGGATCCGGCCGCCGGCCGCGGCGCCCTCGGCCCGGAGCAGCTCGCCGGGCGCGCCGTCGGGGTGCTCGGCGGCCCGGGACCGCATCGCGGAGAGCGCCTGTTGGGTCCTGGTCAGCAGCTCGTCGAGGCTCGCGGCCGCGGAGAACGGGTCGTTGGTCATATCCGCGCTTTCTTCACGTCTTTCCGAGCACCGTGACGATAGCAACCACCTCCGACGCGGACGCCGGTGAGCCCGCCCGCCCCGTCCGACACGAACGCCCGGCCGGGAATCCCGGCCGGGCGTTCGCGGTGCGGTGGACCGGCCCGCGCGGGGCCGTTCCGGTGGGGTCAGCGCAGGCGCAGCTTCTGGCCCGGGAAGATCAGGCCCGGGTTCGCGCCCACCACGTCCCTGTTGCGCTCGTAGAGAGCGTGCCAGCCGCCGGCCACGTTCTTCGCGTCGGCGATCTCGGAGAGGGTGTCTCCGGGCCGGACGAGGTAGCTGCCGGCGCCGCTCGTGCTCGGCTTGGCCCGCCGCTCGCCGCGGACGGTCGGCCGGTCGGCGCGCGACTTCCGCTCCGTGGTGGCCTTCTTGGCGGACTTCGTCGAGCCCGAGTCCTTGCTGGCGTACCTCTTGGTGGAGCCGCCCTTCTTGCCGCAGACCGGCCAGGCGCCGATGCCCTGCCCGTCGAGGACCTTCTCGGCGATGGCGATCTGCTCGCTGCGGCTGGCCAGGTCGGCGCGGCTGGCGTACTTCTGGCCGCCGTAGCCGTTCCAGGTGCTCCGGGTGAACTGGAGCCCGCCGTAGTAGCCGTTGCCGGTGTTGATGTGCCAGTTGCCGCCGGACTCGCACTGGGCGACGGCGTCCCAGTTGACGCCGGCGGCGCTGGCCGGGGCGGCCGGGCCGAGAAGGGCGGCGGCGCCGGTGGCGGCGCCGACGACGAGCGCCCCGACGGCGGTGCGACGCTGCGCGGTCCGGCGGTGACGGGCGACGTATTCACTTGCCATGTGGGTTTCCTCCACGCCGACGAGGTGAGCTGTCGGGTTCGGGCCGAGGAGCCCGGCCGCCGGTGGCGGCTTCACCCCGAGGTGTCGTGCACCGAGGAACGTGGGTCCCCCGCTCCCGCCCGAGGTCCAGGTACCACCGGGCCGGCGGCGGGATTAGGCGTTGCCGGCCCGTGGTGTCCGCGATCGCGAACGGAAACGACGTTAGGAACCTTTTGCGACGAACGCCCACTTCTTGTGAAGTTCTTCACCCGGCCGAGCGAAGGTCGCCCCGTTCGAGTTGCGCACCGTCCGAAGGGGGCTTATCGAGGGGCGGCTCAATAGGTCAGGCCGTATCCCTGCGGGAAGAGCGGGACCTTGCCGTCGCCGGCGTTGATGGGCTGCTGGCTGACCGAGTTCATCCAGGTCATCGGCAGTTTGCCGGTCGGCGCGTACCCGCCGAAGAGGACGTCGGCCACGCCGCCACCCTCGGTGCCGGGCAGCCAGGAGGCCAGCAGCGCGTTCCACCGTGGCAGCTCGGCGGCCACGTCCAGCGGCCGGCCGCTGACCAGCACCACGATCACCGGCACGCCCGAGTTGCGCAGCGTCGTGATGGCACGCAGGTCGTCGCGGTCCAGGCTCATGCTGCCGGTGCGGTCGCCCTGGCCCTCGGCGTACGGGGTCTCGCCGACCACCGCGATCGCCGCCCGGTAGGTCTTGTCGATGCCGGTGCCGCGCTGGTTGTACGTGACCGTCGTGGTCGGACCGGCGGCCGCGCGGATGCCCTGGAGGATGGTGGTGCCCGGGGTGACGGCGCCGGAGGAGCCCTGCCAGGAGATGGTCCACCCGCCGCTCTGGTTGCCGATGTTGTCGGCGTTCTTCCCGGCCACGAAGATCTTGTTGTTGTCCCGGGCCAGCGGGAGCACGCCGCCGTCGTTCTTGAGCAGCACCTGCGACTGCCGCACGGCCTGGCGGGCCAGCGCGCGGTGCGCCGCGCCGCCCACCGTCGGGGTCCAGCTCCGGTCGGTGTACGGCCGCTCGAAGAGGCCCAGCTCGAACTTCTTCGTGAGGATGCGCCGGTTGGCGTCGTCGATCCGGCTCATCGGCACGTGGCCGTTCTGCACCTCGGCCCGCAGCGTGCTGAGGAACGTCTTCCAGGCCGTCGGCACCATCACCATGTCGATGCCGGCGTTGACGGCGGCGCTGACCTCGGCGGCGGTGAACCCGCTGACGCCGTCGATCTGGTCGATGCCGTTCCAGTCGGACACGACGAAGCCGGAGAAGCCCAACTCCCCCTTGAGGACGTCGGTGATCAGGTAGCGGTGGCCGTGCAGCTTCACCCCGTTCCAGCTGCTGTAGGAGATCATCACCGAGCCGACGCCGCGCTGCACCGCGGCCTGGAACGGCGGCAGGTGGACGGCGCGCAGGTCGGCCTCGCTGAGCTGGGTGTCGCCCTGGTCGTCGCCGCCCGTGGTGCCGCCGTCGCCGAGGTAGTGCTTGGCGGTGGCGAGCACCGACGTGGGCCCGCCCAGGGTGGTGCCCTGGAGGCCGGTGACCAGGGTGGACAGGCTCGACGGCAGGTCCGGGGTCTCGCCGAACGACTCGTAGGTGCGGCCCCACCGGTCGTTGCGGGCCACGCAGAGGCAGGGGGCGAAGTTCCAGTCCACACCGGTGCCGGTCATCTCCTCGGCGACGGCCTGGCCGATCTGCTGGACGAGCGCCGGGTCGCGGGTCGCGCCGAGGCCGATGTTGTGCGGGAAGATGGTCGCCCCGTACACGTTGTTGTGGCCGTGCACGGCGTCGACGCCGTAGATCATCGGGATGCCGAGCGGGGTGGCGAGAGCGGCGCGCTGGAAGCCGTCGTACATGTCGGCCCAGGACGCGGCGGTGTTCGGCGTGGGCGCGGAGCCGCCGCCGGAGAGGACCGAGCCGAGCCGGTACGTGGTCAGGTCGCTCGCGGTGACCGAGCCGCGCTCCGCCTGGGTCATCTGGCCGAGCTTCTCGTCGAGGGTCATGCGGGCGATCAGGTCGGCGACGCGGGTGGCGACGGGCAGCGTCGGGTCCTGGTACGGCAGGCCGGCCGCGGTGGCCGGGGCGGGCGCGGCCAGGGCGGTGACCGCGACGAGCAGGAGGGCGAGGCCGAACGGACGGGGGTGGTGGTGACGGATCACGGGTCGCTCCTTCCCTGAGGAACGCTGAGGCCGTTCACCGGCACCCTATGCCCGCGAGCATCGACTGTGAACAATCCGTGCCGGTTCCGGAACCGCCGGGCGGGCGGGCGCCGGCGCGGGCTACCGTGGCAGGGTTCGCGCAAGATCGGCTAGAGGCGGCGAGGCATGAGCGACCACGGACACGAGCTGGCATTCGGCGGCTTCCTCACCCCCTCGGCCGGGCGGCCGGAACAGGTGGTGGCGCGCGCGAAGCTCTGCGAGCAGGTCGGCCTCGACCTGGTCACCTTCCAGGACCACCCCTACCAGCCGGGGTTCCTCGACACCTGGACGCTGATGTCGTTCGTGGCCGCCGCCACCAGCCGCATCACCCTCGCGGGGAACGTGCTCAACCTGCCGCTGCGCCAGCCCGTGGTGCTGGCCCGCAGCGTGGCCAGCCTGGATCTGCTCACCGGTGGCCGGGTCGAGCTGGGCCTCGGCGCCGGCGCCTTCTGGGAGGCCATCGAGGCGGTCGGCGGGCGGCGGCTCTCCCCCGGCGCGGCCGTGGACGCCCTCGACGAGGCGATCCGGGTGATCCGCGAGGTGTGGGACACCGAGCCGCGCGGCATGATCCGCGTCGAGGGCGAGCACTACCGGGTGGTCGGCGCGAAGCGCGGGCCGGCGCCGGCGCACCCGGCCGAGATCTGGGTGGGCGCGTACAAGCCGCGGATGCTGCGGCTGGTCGGCCGCGCGGCGGACGGCTGGCTGCCGTCGCTGGCGTACCTGCCGAAGGGGCCGGCGGAGCTGCCGGCGCTCAACGCGGTGATCGACGAGGCCGCCGTCGAGGCCGGCCGGGACCCCGCCGCGGTGCGCCGGCTGCTCAACGTGACCGGCACGTTCTCCCGGTCGTCGAGCGGCTTCCTGGACGGCCCGCCCGAGCAGTGGGTGGAGGAGCTGGCCGGGCTCGCCCTGGACCACGGCATCGCCACGTTCATCCTCGGCAGCGACGAGCCGCGGGCCATCCAGCTCTTCGCCCAGGAGGTGGCGCCCGCCGTCCGCGAGCTGGTCGCCGCCGAGCGGACCACGCCGGGCAGCCGCGCCCGCGCCGTCGAGGAACAGCAGGCCGCCGTCGAGGCCGGCGGAACGACCGCGCTCGCGGTCACCCCCACCCCCGATCCGGGAGTACGGCTCAGCGCGCGCCGGCTCTGGGACGAGTCCACCCGGCCCGCGGCGCCGCCACCGCCGGCCGGGCACGTGTACACGGCCCGGGGGCAGGCCGTCGGGCAGCACCTGGTGGACGTGCACGACCACCTGCGCCAGGAGCTCGCCCAGGTGCGGGACCTGCTCGAACAGGTCAAGCGCGGCGCGGTCGCCCCGGACGCCGCCCGGGCCGTGCTGAACGAGATGACCATGCGGCAGAACAACTGGACGCTCGGGGCCTACTGCGCGGCGTACTGCACGGCGGTGACCCAGCACCACGGCCTGGAGGACGCCTCCATCTTCCCGCACCTGCGGCAGGCCGACGCGGGGTTGGCGGCGGTGCTGGACCGCCTCGAGGAGGAGCACGTGGTGATCCACGGCGTGGTGGAGAGCGTCGACCGGGCGCTCGTGAACCTCATCCGGCAGCCGGGCGACTTCACCGAACTCCAGGCGGCGGTGGACCTGCTCACCGACACCCTGCTGTCGCACCTGTCGTACGAGGAGCGGGAGATCGTCGAGCCGCTCGCCCGGCACGGCTTCTTCGCCGGCCAGCTCTGAGGGCGCTTATTCCCGGGTCCGGCGTGAGATGGCTGGCTTTTGTTTTCCTAAGTCAGCCGGGTAGCGTCGGGCCCATGACGGACTTCCTCGCGCAGCGCGACTCCTGGTCCACCGCCAACTGCTCCATCGCCGGAGCGCTCGGGGTGGTCGGCAACCGCACCACGCTGCTCCTGCTGCGCGAGGCCTCGTTCGGCACCCGGCGCTTCGACGACTTCGCCCGCCGCGTCGGCGTCAGCGAGCCGGTGGCCGCCGCCCGGCTCAAGCGCCTCGTCGCCGACGGCCTGCTCGACCGGCGGCCCTACCGGGAGCCCGGGCAGCGAACCCGCGACGAGTACGTGCTCACCGACAAGGGGCGCGACCTGCTGCCGGTACTCGCCGCCCTGCGCGAGTGGGGCGACGCGTACGCCGTCGAGGAGCCGTCGGTCCGACTGGCCCACCACGACTGCGGCGCGGCGGTCCACGTGGCCCTGCGCTGCGCGGCCGGGCACGACGTGCCGGCCGACCAGGTGGACCTGCTGCCCGGGCCGGGCCTGCTGCCGTCCTGACGATCCACCCCTTCGCCACCCTCAGGAGCACACCATGAAGATCGCTGGAAGCACCGCCCTCGTCACCGGGGCCAACCGGGGCTTCGGCCGGCACCTGGCCGCCGAACTGCTGGCCCGGGGCGCCACCGTCTACGCCGGCGCCCGCAACCCGGACACCGTCGACCTGCCCGGCGTCACCCCGGTGCGGCTGGACATCACCGACCCCGCGTCGGTGGCGGCGGCCGCCGAGCTGGCCGGCGACCTGACCCTGCTGGTCAACAACGCCGGCGTGAGCACCGGCGCCGACCTGCTCGACGGCGACCTGGCCGAGATCCGGCGGGAGCTGGAGACCCACTACCTCGGCACGCTGTCGGTGGTGCGGGCCTTCGCGCCGAGGATCGCGGCGAACGGCGGCGGCACCGTCCTGAACATCCTCTCCGTCCTGTCCTGGATCACGTTCCCGCCGGTGGGGGCGTACGGCGCGGCCAAGGCCGCCGAGTGGTCGATGACCAACGCGCTCCGCGCGCAGCTCGCCGACCGGGGCGTCCGCGTCGCGGGCCTGCACGTCGGCTACATGGACACCGACATGACCGCCCGGGTGACCGCGCCGAAGTCCGACCCCGCGGAGATCGCCCGGCTCGCCGTCGACGGCATCGAGGCCGACCGGTACGAGATCGTCGCCGACGACACCTCCCGCCAGGTCCTCGCCGGCCTCTCCGGCGGCGTCGCCGCCCTCTACCCCGACCTGCCGTGACCCGCCGCCGCCCGGCGGCACAATGACGGGATGCGACAGGGGTACGCCCACCACGCCGTCCTGGCCATGGCGCCGGACGCCGACGACGGCGCTCCCGGCGCCGCCGTCACCATGGCCCTCTGCGGCCACTGGGAGCACGAGCCGCCCTGCCCGGTGGCGGCCCACCACACCGGGACGGAGCGGGTCGGGGACGAGCTGCGTCTGCGCGTTCTCTTCGCCACCGAGCCGCACCTCGAACCGCGGGTGCGGCGGGACATCGACCGCGCGTTGGGGCAGGGGGAACTCACCGGCCCGGACGGGGCGACGACCCGGTGGCGGCTGCTCCGCAGCGGGATGCGCGAGCCGTCGCCGGACGAGGCGGCGCACCTGGACCGGCTGATCCGCGGCTGACCGGCCGCCGGGTCGTGGCAGGACAGCCACGGCCGGCGGTCGGTCCGTCCGGGCCGCCGGCCGTCACCACCCGGGCGACGGCCGGCGGGCCACCGGTCAGAGGCTCCGGGCGAGCCGGTCGGCGAGGATCCGGGTGAACCGGGCCGGGTCGGCCAGTTCCCCGCCCTCGGCGAGCAGGGCCATGCCGTACAGCAGCTCGGCGGTCTCGGTCAGGGCGCTGCTCTCGACGCCCTGCTCGTGGGCCTTGCGCAGCCCGGTGACGAGCGGGTGGGTCGGGTTCAGCTCCAGGATCCGCTTCACCCGGGGGACCTCCTGCCCCATGGCCCGGTACATCTTCTCCAGCGTGGGCGTCATGTCGTGCGCGTCGCCCACCACGCAGGCCGGCGAGGTGGTGAGGCGGGTGGAGAGCCGGACCTCCTTGACGCTGTCGGCCAGCGCGCCGGTCATCCAGGTGAGCAGGTCGGCGTACTCCTGGCGCTCGGCCTCGGCCCGCTCCTTCTCCTCGTCGGTCTCCAGGTCGACCTGGCCCTTGGCGACCGAGCGCAGCGTCTTCCCGTCGTACGCGCCGACGCGCTCGACCCACACCTCGTCGACCGGGTCGGTGAGGATGAGCACCTCGTAGCCCTTGGCGCGGAACGCCTCCAGGTGCGGGGAGTTCTCGATGGTGGCCCGGTTCTCGCCGGTGGCGTAGTAGATCTCGGTCTGGCCGTCCTTCATCCGCTCGACGTAGTCGCGCAGCGTGGTCAGCTCGGCCGGGTCGTGGGTGCTGGCGGCGCGGACCAGGTCCAGCAGGGCCTCGGTGTTGTCCGGGTCCTCCAGCAGCCCCTCCTTGACCACCGCGCCGAACTCGCCCCAGAAGGTGCGGTACGACTCGGCGGAGAGGTCCTTGAGGGTGGCCAGGACCTTCTTGACCAGGCGGCGGCGCACGGCGCGGATCTGCCGGTCCTGCTGGAGGATCTCCCGGGAGATGTTCAGCGACAGGTCGTGCGCGTCCACCACGCCCTTGACGAAGCGCAGGTAGTTGGGCATCAGCGCGTCGCAGTCGTCCATGATGAACACGCGCTTGACGTAGAGCTGCACGCCCCGGCGGCCCTGCGGGGAGAACAGGTCGAGCGGGGCGTGCGAGGGCAGGAAGAGCAGCGCCTCGTACTCGAAGGTGCCCTCGCCCCGCATGTGGATGGTCTCGAGCGGGTCGGCCCAGTCGTGCGCGACGTGCCGGTAGAACTCCTTGTACTCGGCCTCGTCGACCTCGTCCCTGGCGCGCGCCCAGAGCGCCTTCATCGAGTTGAGGGTCTGCTCCTCGCGCGTGGTGGCGCCGTCCTCGCCCGGCTTCTCCACGGTCATCCGGATCGGCCAGGCGATGAAGTCGGAGTAGCGCTTGACGATCTCGCGGATGGTCCACTCGGCCGTGTAGTCGTGCAGGTTGTCCTCGTCGTCGGCCGGCTTGAGGTGCAGGGTGACCGAGGTGCCCTGCGGCGCGTCGTCGACCGCCTCGATGGAGTAGGTGCCCTCGCCGGTGGACTCCCAGCGGGTGCCGCCGGCCTGCCCGGCGCGGCGGGTCAGCAGGGTCACCTTGTCGGCGACCATGAAGGTGGCGTAGAACCCGACGCCGAACTGGCCGATCAGCTCCTGCGAGGCGGCGGCGTCCTTCGTCTCGCGCAGCGTACGCAGCAGCTCCGCCGTGCCGGACTTGGCGATCGTGCCGATGAGCCCGACCACCTCCTCGCGGGACATGCCGATCCCGTTGTCCCGCACGGTCAGCGTGCGGGCGTCCCTGTCGACCTCGATCTCAATGTGCAGGTCGGCGGTGTCGACCTGGAGGTCCTTGTCGACCAGCGACTCCAGGCGCAGCTTGTCGAGCGCGTCGGAGGCGTTCGAGATCAGTTCGCGCAGGAAGACGTCCTTGTTCGAGTAGATCGAGTGCACCATCAGCTGGAGCAGCTGACGGGCCTCCGCCTGGAACTCCAACGTCTCAACCCGGTCGCTCACACCGACTCCCTTCCACTTCGCGGGCCTTCCGGCGGAAAGGATACGAGGCGTGCGCGCGCGGCCACCGGAGGGTGGCCGGTCGAATCTGGTCCAACCAGTTGACGGGTTGATGTGTGCGGGGCCACACTGCTGCCCATGGCCTTCGTCCCCGTCCCCCGCGCCTCGGTCTCCGACCACGTCTTCGGCCAGCTCCGCGACGCCATCGTCAGCGGTCGCTACCAGCCGGAGGAGACGCTGCCCGGCGAGCGGGACCTGGCCGCCACGTTCGCGGTGAACCGGCACGCGGTCCGGGAGGCGCTGCGCCGGCTCCAGCAACTCGGCCTGGTCCGGGTCAGCCAGGGCGGCGCCACCCGGGTGCTCGACTGGCGGGTGCACGCCGGGCTGGACCTGGCGCTGTCACTGGCCCGCTCGGGTGACGTACTCCCGGTCGAGACGCTGGTGCGCGACATGCTCGAGATGCGGGCCTGCATCGGGATCGACGCGGCCCGGCTCTGCGCCGAGCGCGGCGACCCGGAGGTCACCGCCGCGCTGGTCCGGGCGGCCGAGGAGTACGGCGCGCTCGCCCCCGACCTGGACCGGATGCACGAGGCCAACATCGCGATCTGGTGGCTGATCGTCCGGGGCAGCGGCAACACGGCCTACCTGCTGGCGTTCAACAGCCTGGTGGCCGGCACCTTCGCCGTGGGCGACGTCCCCCCGGACGCCCGGGCCGCCGAACTGCTCGACGTGGCCGGCCACCGCCGGCTCGCCGCCGCCGTCGCGGCCGGCCAGGGCACGGCAGCCGCCCGGCACGCCCGGGCCCTGCTGACCGCCCCGGTCACCACCCCCACCCCCACCCCCGCCACCCGAAGGGAAGCCCGAGCATGATCCCCGCCGTGCTCTACGCCGTCCCGGCGTTCCTGCTCCTGATCATCATCGAGGCGGTCTCCTACCGGTTCCTCCCCGACGACGACGAACGCGGCTACGAGCTGCGCGACACCACCACGAGCCTCTCCATGGGGCTCGGCAGCCAGATCATCGGCTTCCCCTGGAAGCTGCTCACCGTGGGCGTCTACGCCGCGCTGTGGACGGTCGCGCCATTCCACCTCTCCCCCGGCCACTGGTGGACCTGGGTGATCGTCTTCTTCGCCGACGACCTCGCCTACTACTGGTTCCACCGGCTGCACCACGAGGTCCGGGTGCTCTGGGCCAGCCACGTGGTGCACCACTCCAGCGTCTACTACAACCTCTCCACCGCGCTGCGGCAGAGCTGGACGCCGATGACCTCGCTGCCGTTCTGGCTGCCCCTGGCGCTGCTCGGCATCCCGCCGTGGATGATCTTCCTCCAGCAGTCGATCAGCCTCCTCTACCAGTTCTTCCTGCACACCGAGCGGGTCGGCGTGCTGGCGCGGCCCATCGAGTTCATCTTCAACACGCCCTCGCACCACCGGGTGCACCACGGCTCGAACGCCGAGTACCTGGACCGCAACTACGGCGGCATCCTCATCGTCTGGGACCGGCTCTTCGGCTCCTTCGAACCCGAGCGGGCCCCGGCCCGGTACGGGCTCACCAAGAACATCCAGACCTACAACCCGCTGCGGGTGGCCACCCACGAGTTCGCCGCGATCTGGTCCGACGTCCGGCACGCCACGTCGTGGCGGCACCGGCTCGGCTACCTCTTCGGCCGGCCCGGCTGGCAGCCGGCCCGGTGAGGCGCCCCTGGCTGGCCCTGTTCGGGGTCGTCGCCCTGGTCGAACTGGTCGGGGTCGCGCTCGACTCGACGCCGACGCAGTGGCTGGCCAAGCCGCTGCTGGCGCCGCTGCTGCTGGCGTACCTCTGGGACCGGCGACGCCGGGTGGACCCGGTGGCGGTGGGCCTGGTCGCCGCCACCGCGGGGGACGTGGCCCTGCTCGTGCCGGGACAGGCCGCGTTCCTCGCCGGCATGGGGTGCTTCCTGGTCACCCAGATCGCCTTCCTCACCGCCTTCCTGCGTCACCGCCGGCCGCCGGTGGCGGCCCTGGTCGGCTACCTGCTGGCCTGGGCCGGCGCGAACGCGCTGCTCTGGGGTTCGCTGGGTGCGCTGCGGCTGCCGGTGCTCGGCTACAGCCTGGCGCTGTCCCTGATGGCCGCCGCCGCGGCCGGGGTGTCCCAACGCACCGCGGCCGGCGGGGCGCTCTTCCTCGTGTCCGACCTGCTCATCGGCGTGGGTGCGGCAGGCCGCGACTTCCCCGGCCGGGACCTGCTGGTCATGGCCACCTACGCGGCGGCCCTCCTGCTGATCACCACGGGCTGGGTCGGCGCCACGGCGGTCCGGCCGGCCCGGACTCCGGATATCCTATTGATCCGATAGGTTTACTGGGTTACGCTGGCGCGGCCCCTGTTCCCCGCCGCCCCTCGGGAGCTCGCATGGCCTCCGCGCGTCCGTACCCCCGGCCCAGCCGCCGGGCCCTGCTGATCGGCGCCGGCGCCGGCGCGGCCAGCCTCGCCGCACCCGGCCTCACCGGCGTCGCCTCCGCCCGCGGGTCCGAGGTGGACAGCGTGGTCGAGTGGTACGACCTCACCGCGGCGACGATCGGGGTGATCACCGGCCCGCTCCAGGTCAACAGCAGTCGCACCTGGGCGATCGGGTGGATCGCCGCCTGGCGGGCGGTGACCCGGGCCCGCGGCGGCGCCGCCGCGGACGCCGCGCTCGCCGGTGCCCTGCACGAGGCCCTCACCACGCTGTCGCCGGCGCGCGTCGCCGATCTGGACGCGGCCCTCGCGGCCACACTGGACCGGCTCGGTCCCGCCGCGGCCGTGCGCGCCGCGGTCGAGAACGGCCGGGACGCCGCCCGCGACGTGCTCGCCGAGCGGGCCGGCGACGGGCTCGACCTCGCCTCGGTCAACCGGCCCTTCACGCCGCCGCCGGCGGCGCCCGGTGTCTGGCAGCCGACCCCGCCGGGTTACGCCGCCGCCGTGCAGGCGGGGCAGGGCGACGGCCGGCCGTTCCTGATCGAGGACGTGCCGGCGTACGTGCCCGGGCCGCCGCCGGCGCTGGACAGCGGTCGCTACGCCCGTGACCTGGCCGAGAGCCGGGCGGTCGGCGCGGCGCAGAGCACCAGCCGCAGCGACCGGCAGACCGACGTGGCCCGCTTCTGGGCGCAGACCTCGCTGAACGGCTACACCGGGGCGCTGCGCGCCGCCGTCGCCGGGATCCGCGGGACCGCCCGCCGGGTGGCGCTCGTCGCCCTCTTCCACGCGGCGACCGTCGACGCCCAGATCGTCACGTACGCGGCCAAGTACCGGCACCTGCGCTGGCGCCCGGTCACCGCGATCCGGACCGGGGACATCGCGCCGGATCCGGAGTGGGCCCCGCTGATCACCACCCCCGCCCACCCGGAGTATCCCAGCGGGCACACCACGTACGCCGGGGCCGGGGAGGTCGTCCTGCGCAGCCTCGCCGGGCCGCCGGCCGGGCCGGTGGTGCTGGCCAGCCCCACCGCCGCCGGCGTCACCCTGACCTACCGGGACTGGCGCGAGCTGACCCGGGACAACGTCGACGCCCGGGTGTGGTCGGGAATCCACTTCCGGCACACCGACGAGGTCGGCGCGGCGGTCGGTCGCCTCGTGGCGGCGGCCGGGCTCGCCCGCTGGGACGGCCGACCGCTGTAGCCCCGCTAGGCGGTGGCCTCGCGGGCGAGGGCCCGCGTCACCACCGTCAGGTCATCGCCGCCGAGGCCCTGCTCGACCGCGTGCCGCCACTCGCTCGCCAGGGCCTCGGCGGCCGGGAACCGGCCGGCCGGCACCTCGCGCAGCGCCAGGTCCACGTCCTTGAGCGCCAGGGCCAGGGAGTACTGCGTCGTGTAGTCGTCCCTTGCGATCCGGTCCAGCTTCTCGGCGGCCCAGGGCGACACCAGCGGGCTGCCGCGCAGGGCCCCGTGCACCGTGTCACGGTCCAGGCCCAGCGCGTCCCCGAGGGCGACCGCCGCGGCGAGCCCCTCGTTGACGAAGGCGAGCAGCAGGTTGTTCACCAGCTTCAGCCGCGACCCGGCGCCGACCGGCCCGACCCAGACGGTCCGCTGCCCGACCGCGTCGAAGACGGGCGCCACCCGGTCCCGCACCTGCTCGGGGCCGGAGGCGAGGACCACGAGGCGGCCCTGTTCGGCCGGCCCACGGCTGCCGGCCACCGGCGCGTCCACGAGGGTCACCCCGGGGCGCTGGGCGTCGACCAACTCGGCCAGGCGCTCGGTCTCGGTCACCCCGATGGTGCTCATCTGCGCCCAGACCGCGCCGTCGGGCAGCGCGGCCAGCATTCCCTGGTCGACGGCGATCGCCCGCACCGCGGCCGCGTCGGTCACCATGGTCACCACCACGTCGGCTCGGCGTACCGCCTCGGCCGGGTCGGCGGCGACCTCGGCGCCCCGGTCGCCGAGCGCGCGGGCCGGCTCCGGGTGCCGGTTCCACACCACCGTGGTCAGCCCCGCCCGGACCAGGTTCGCCGCCATCGGCGCGCCCATGCCGCCGAGCCCGAGCACCGCCACCCGCGTCATCCGCCGCTCCCCCACGTCGCCTACCGGGCAGCCTAGGCGCGCCGGACACGGTGAGCATCCCGATCGCGGACACCGGCCCGTCGGCCCATCCGTGGAACGCCACCGGGCCGCAGCGGATAGAGTCCCGCAGCAGACGGCCCGCCACCCCCCTGGATAGACCTGTCGGGGAGCGGGGTGGTCATGCGTCGACGGCCCGGCGAGGAGCTGCGGGACCGGTTGCGCCGCCGGGACCCGGGCTACCGCCTGGTCCGCCGGGCGGCCCGGCTGACCGTCGTCGCCTCGCTCGTCTTCTACGTCTGCCGCTACGGCCTGGGCGACGTCACCCTCGCCACGTACGCCCTCTTCGGCGCGGTCGCCACGGGCAGCTTCGCCCAGCTGCCGGGGCCGCCCGCGGAGCGGGCGCGGACCCTGCTGGCGGCCCTTCCGGTGGCCTGGTCGCTCGTGGCGGTCGGCACCGTGCTGGCGGTCAGCACCGCGGCGGCGTCCGCCGGGATGCTCGTCGTCGGGTTCGCCGTGGCGTTCGCCGGGGTCGGCGGGCCGCGCCTGGTCGGGCTGGCCAACGCGCTCCAGCTCTTCTACATCCTGGCCTGCTTCCCGCCGTACCGGCCCGACTCCCTCCCGGCCCGGCTGGCCGGCGTCACGCTGGGCGTCGTCCTCATCGCGCTCGCCGAGGTGTCGCTCTGGCCGGACCCGGCGCCGGCCGGCTTCCCGCAGCGCCTCGCCGCGGCGGCGGGCGGCCTCGCCGACCTCGTCGACACGCTGGCGGACGTGCTGGTCGCCGGGCCGGGCGCGGCGGAGGCGGCGGCCCGGCGGCAGGCCCGGGCGGCACGGCTGCTCGACGGGGTACGGATGTCCCGGCTGCCGGTGACGGCACGCCCGACCGGTGCCGGTCGCCGAGACCGGGCCTGGCGGGACGCGGCCGCGGCCGGCCATGAGGTGCTGGCGGTCGCCGGGTCGCTCGCGTCCCGACCGGGCGTGCCGGGCAGCGGGGACGCCGACCTGGTGGATGCGCTCCGACGGTGCGCGGCGTCGCTCCGCCGCGCCGCCGACGTCGCGGTGCGCCGGCCGGGCGCGGTGGCCGTCGACGAGCCGGAGCGGGCCACGGCGCTGCCGCCGTCGTGGCGGGCGGCCGGTCCGGTCCGGCTGCGCGTGGACGCGGCGGTCCGCACGCTCGTCGACCAGGTCGGGACGTTCGCGACGGCGGTCCGGATCGCCACCGGCCCGCGGGGACGGCACGGCCCGCGGCCGCCCGGGCCGGGTCCCGACCCCTTCTGGTACGCCGGGCGCAGCGCGTGGTCGCTGTACCGGCAGCAGTTCCGGGCGCACCTCACCCCGCGGTCGGTGTACCTGGAGGGAGCGGTCCGGCTCGCCGTGGCCCTGGCCGCCGCCCGGGTGATCGCCGGGGTGGTCAACCTGCAACACGGCTTCTGGGTGCTGCTGGCGACGCTCAGCCTGATGCGGGCCTCCGCCTCGGACACCCGGACCACCCTGCGTCCGGCGCTCGTCGGCACCCTCGCCGGGGGCGCGGCGGGCGGCCTGCTGCTGCTCGTCTCACCCGAACGGCAGGCGTACGCCGCCCTGCTGCCGCTGGCGCTGGTGCTGGCCTTCGGCGTCGGTCCCCTGCTCGGCCTGGGCTGGGCGCAGGCGCTGCTCACCCTGCTGCTCATCGTCGTGTTCGCCCAGCTCGACCCGGCGTCCTGGCAACTGGCCGGCGCCCGGGTGGTGGACGTGGCGGTCGGTGCCGTGGTGGGCGTCCTCGCCGGCCTGCTGCTCTGGCCGCGGGGCAGCGGCGGCGAACTGCGCCGCAACGCGGGCGCGTACCTGGTGGCGAGCGGGCGGGCCGCCGAGCGGACCGTCGGGGCGCTCGCGGGCACGGCGGACCCGCGTGGCGCGGTCGACGCGGCCCGCCGCGCGGAGGTGCTCGCCACCGCGTCCCTGGTCCAGTACCACGCGGAGCGCCACGATCCCCGGCTCTCGCACGTCGACTGGGACGCGGTGCTGGCGGCCGCGCACCGGGCCAACCACGGCGGGCAGGCGCTGCTCGCCGACCACCGGCTCGGGGCGCTGGCCCCGTGGCCCGGCCCGGCCGCCGCCCTGGCAGCCCGGGCCAGCCGGCTGTGCGAGGGCTACGCCGACCTGGCCCGCCAGGTCTCGCGGGCCCCGGTCGACCGGCCGCCCGCCCCGGCGGACCCGACCGGAGACGTCGCCCGGCAGGTGCACGGGCTGGTCCGCGACGGCGAGGACCGGCCGGGCGTGCTGGCCCTGGTGGAGGTCGACGGCTGGCTCGCCGACCTCGACGGGCACCTCCGCCGCGCGGCCGCCACACCACCGTGACCCCGGGGCACGGCCGCCACCGGCGGGTATCCTGCTCGGCGTCGGACCAGCGGGGAGGTGGGGCGTGACCAGGGAGACCGGGCGCAAGCTCGTCGCCTCCAACAAGAAGGCGCGGCACGACTACACGATCCTGAAGACGTACGAGGCCGGGATCGTGCTGGCCGGCACCGAGGTGAAGTCGCTGCGCGAGGGGCGGGTGTCGCTGGTCGACGCGTTCGCCCAGGAGCGCGACGGCGAGATCATGCTCTACGGCCTGCACATCGCGGAGTACGGCTTCGGCACCTGGACCAACCACCAGCCCCGGCGCACCCGGAAGCTGCTCCTGACCCGGGTCGAGATCGCCCGGATCCTGGAGAAGCTGCGCGACGGCGGAATCACGCTGGTGCCGCTGTCGATGTACTTCTCCAACGGCTGGGCCAAGGTCGAGCTGGGCCTGGCCCGGGGCCGCCGGTCGTACGACAAGCGCCAGGCCCTCGCCGAGCGCGACGCCAACCGGGAGATCGCCCGGGAGCTGGGCCGCCGCCTCAAGGGCCGCCGCCCCGCCTGAACCAATCCCGCCCATCCGACGGCGGCACGCACAAGGCTTCTTGTACATCATGTGTTGTGGGTCTAGGGTGACGGGCATGGCGGACGAGCCGAGCACGCTGCACCTGACCGACCCGAGGGCCATGCGGGCCCTGGCCCACCCCACCCGGATCCGGCTCCTCGGCGAGCTGCGCATCCGCGGCCCGCAGACCGTGGGCATGCTCAGCGACGTCACCGGCGAGGCGGTCGGCTCGGTCAGCTACCACCTGGGCAAGCTGGCCGAGCACGGCTTCGTCCGGGAGGCCCCCGAGCTGGCCCGCAACCGCCGGGAGCGGTGGTGGCGGGCCGCGCACGCGCGCACCGACTGGGAGCCGGTCGACCTGCTCGACGATCCGGAGCGGCGGCTCGCCTCCGACCTGCTGCGCCGGGCCGTCCTCCAGCGCTACGTGGAACGGTTCGAGGCCTACCTCGACGCCGAGGCGACCCTCGACCCGGCGTGGGTTCGGGGCACCACCAGCAGTGACAGCTTCCTGCACCTGACCCCCGACGAGCTGGTGGAACTGCGCGGCGAACTGTCCGAACTGGGTGCCCGCTGGCAGGCGCGCAGCAACCCCGACCGGCCGGACGCGCGGACCGTCACGCTGATCTGGCAGGCCTACCGGGGGCCGCAGTGAGCCGCTCGTGGGGGCCGCTGGCCGGGCTGCTGGCCGCGCACACGATCTCGCTCACCGGCAACGTGCTCACCCTGATCGCGCTGCCGCTGTACGTGCTGGCCGAGACGGGCTCCCCCGCCGCCACCGGGCTGGCCGGTGCCTTCGCCACCGCCCCGGTGGTGCTGGGTGGCGCCTTCGGCGGTGTGCTGGTCGACCGGATCGGCTATCGCCGGTCCAGCGTCCTGGCCGACCTGGTCTCCGGCGTGACCGTCGCCGCTGTACCGCTGCTGCACGCCACGGTGGGGCTGCCGTTCCCGGCGCTGCTCGGCCTGGTCTTCGTGAGCGGCCTGCTCGACACTCCCGGCCAGACGGCCCGGACCGCGCTCTTGCCCGAGGCGGCGGCCGCGGCCGGGGTGCCGATCGAGCGGGCGATCGGCTGGCTCGGGGCCACCGAGCGCGGGGCCCGCCTGGTCGGCGCGCCGGTGGCCGGCCTGCTGGTCAGCGCGCTGGGCGCGCTACCGGTGCTGGCCGTCGACGCGGTGACGTTCGCCGTCTCGGCGCTGGCGGTGGCGGCGCTGGTGCCGGCGAGCCTGCGGCCGTCCCCCGAAGCCGACGCCCCCTCGGCCGGCTACTGGCGGGACTTCGCGGCCGGCCTGCGCTTCCTCGTCCGCGAGCCGCTGTTGCGCGCCATGGTGCTGCTGGTGCTGGTCACCAACCTGTTCGACGCGGCCAAGAGCAACGTGCTGATGCCGGTCGTCGCCGCGCGGGACCTCGGCGGCGCGGCGGCGTTCGGCCTGCTGGTCGGCGCCATGGGCGGCGGCGCTCTGGTCGGCTCGCTGCTGTTCAGCGCCGTCGGGCACCGGCTGCCCCGCCGGGCGACCTTCGTCACCGCCTTCGCCGTCTGCGGCGCCCCGCCCTTCTGGGCGCTCGCCGCCGCCCCGCCTTTGCCGGTGATCGCCGCGGTCTGCGTGGTGTCCGGCCTCGCCGCCGGCGCGATCAACCCGCTCATCGGCGCGGTCGAGTTGGAGCGCATCCCGGCGACAATGCGGGCCCGGGTGTACGGGGTGATCGGGGCGGGCGCCTGGGCGGCCATGCCGGTGGGCGCGCTCGGCGCCGGGCTGGCCGCCGACCGCTTCGGCACCACCGCGACCCTGGTCGCCGTCGGCGCCGGCTACCTGCTGGTGGTGCTCACCCCGCTGCTCGGCGGCCCGTGGCGGGACCTGCGCCGACCGGCGCCACCGGAGCAGCCGCGGCCGGACCGCTCCCCCACACCCGCCGCCACCGCAGCGAAGTGACGGCACGCCGGTCTCCCCGGTGACCGCTCATCCGGGGAGACCGGCGTGGCGCGTCAGGCGGCGACGCGGGCGAGCAGCGTGAACGCGCGGACCGGGTCGCCGGTGAGCTGGGCGTGGTCGGCGTCGGCGATCAGCGCCGCCCAGTTCGCCGGCGCGCTCCCCCGCACCACGGCGGCCTGGGCGGCGTCCCGGGCCACCCCGAGGATCGCCTCGACCAGCGCGCGGTCCCGGTGGTCGGCGCCGAGCTGCCGCCCGAGCCGGTCCAGCACCCGGGGGGCGTCCCGCAGCGAGCCGTCCGCGTTCCACCCGGACGCGGCGAGAGCGGACCGCACCTGCGGTCGGTCGGCCGCGACCGCGGCGAGCCGGTCCCGGCCCGGGTCGGTGCGCAGGCCCCAGCCGAACGGGAACAGCGGCCGGTAGTCGGCGTCGCCCACATTGACCGGCACCTGCGCCTCGTCGCGCGGCCAGCTCACCGGCAGCCGGCCGGTGAACGGGCGGCGGCCGAAGAGCACGTCGGCCACGCCGGCGCCCTCGCTGCCCGGCAGCCAGGAGGCCACCAGGGCGTCGATCTCGCCGAGCTGGTCGGTGAGCACCTGCGGGCGGCCGGAGACCACCAGCACCACGCAGGTCGGCAGCGCCGCGCAGACCTTGTCGACGGCCGCCCGGTCGGCGGCCTGGAGCCGGAGCGACTTCTCCTCCTGCTGCGGCGCGCTGCACCAGCCGCACTCGGGCCCGCCGACGTCGCCGTAGCCCTCCGCGTACGGGGTCTCGCCGACCACCACGACGCCGACGTCGGCGCCGTCCGTGGGGGCCGAGGCGTCGGCGCTGTACGTGACCCGGGCGCCGGGGGCGACTAGGCGGATGCCGTCCAGGATGGAGGTGCCGGGGACGGCGTCGGCGCCGGAGACGCCCTGCCAGGTGACCGTCCAGCCGCCGGCCTGGTTACCGAGGTCGTCGGCGTTGCGGCCGGCCACGTAGAGCGAGGCGTCCCGGCGCAGCGGCAGGGCCCGCCCGCGGTTCTTCAGCAGCACCTGCGATTTCGCGACCGCCTCGCGGCCGATGGCCCGGTGTGCCGCGCTGCCGACCTGGTCGACGTCGTCGGCCGACGCGTACGGGTGCTCGAAGAGGCCCAGCTCGAACTTCTTGGTGAGGATCCGCCGCACCGCGTCGTCGATCCGCGCGGTGGGCACCCGCCCGGCGATCACCTCGGCCAGCAGCAGCTGGGCGAACTGCTCGGCGCTGTACGGCTCCATGAACATGTCGGTGCCGGCGTTGACCCCGACCCGGACCTTGTACGCGGTCAACCCGCCGTTGGTCGGCTCGGCCGGGTCGGGGATCTGGTGGATGCCCTCCCAGTCGGAGATCAGGAAGCCGTCGAAGCCCAGCCGGCCCTTGAGCACGTCGGTGATCAGCTCGCGGTGGGCGTGCATCTTGGTCGGGTTGCCGAGCCCGTCCTCGGTCCAGTCCACGCTGGAGAAGGAGGGCATGACGCTGCCGACCTTGTGGGCCCGCACGGCCGGCGGGTAGGGGGCGAGGTCCACCCGGGCGAAGTGCTCCCGGTCGGTGACGGTGACCCCCTGGTCGATCGGGTACTTCTGCTCCCACCAGGGCTTGCCCTCGTTCGCGGCGGCGACGGCCTCGTCGTAGTCGGTGTCGCCGTCGCCGGCATAGTGCTTGGCGGTGGCGAGGACCCGGTCGGTGTCGTCGAGCCGGCCGGGCCGGCCCTGGAGGCCGTCGATGACGGTCTCCATCGACACCACGAGCGCCGGGTCCTCGCCGAAGCTCTCGTAGCTGCGGCCCCACCGCTCGTCCCGGGAGACGCAGAGGCAGGGCGCGAAGTTCCACGGGATGCCGGTGGCGCGTACCTCGGCGGCGGTGGCGTGGCCGACCCGCTCGACCAGCTTCGGGTCGCGGGTGGCGCCGAGCCCGACGTTGTGCGGGAAGACGGTGGCGCCGACGACGTTGCCGTGGCCGTGCACGGCGTCGATGCCGTAGATCAGCGGGATCTGGAGGCGGGTGCTGAGCGCCTGCGCCTGGAGCCCGTTGACCATCTCGACCCAGGCCGCCGGGGTGTTGCTGGCCGGGGTGGAGCCGCCGCCGGAGAGCACCGAGCCGAGCTGCCAGCGGGCGACGGCGGTCGGGTCGTCGGCGACCGCCGCCCGCTCGGCCTGCGTCATCTGGCCGATCTTCTCGGCCAGGGTCATCCGGCCCAGCAGGTCGGCGACGCGGCGCCGCACCGGCAGCCGGGGATCGAGGTACGGCAGGCCGTGCGCGGCGACCACCACGGTGGGCCGGGCCGCGACGGTCGCCCCGTCGGCGGCGAGGGTCAGCGGCACCGTCTCGGCGCTCTCCGCCGCGCCGTCCGCGCGCACGGCGACCTCGACCGGGCGGGTGGCGCCGGACGGGGTGCCCGCCGGGAAGGTCAGCGTGCCGGAGGCGGCGGCGTAGTCGACGCCGGGGGTCGCGGTGCCGGCGCCGGTGGCCCAGCGCACGGTGACCGGAGCGGCCAGGGGCCGTCCGTCGGAGGTGGACACCGCGAGGTCCACCGGCACCCGGCTCCCCTCGGCCGCCGCGTACACCGACCGGCTGGCGGTGACGGTGACAGCGCGGGGGTCGGCGGCCGCCGCGGGCAGGGCCGGCAGCAGGGCCACCACGAGGGCGCCGGCCGCGCCGAGTGTCACGGGTCTGGGCAGTCTCATGTCGCGCCTCCCCTGGGACCGGTCGCCCGCACCCCGTCGGCCCGGGGCCGCCCACGTCCCGGTACCGGATCCTCCCGAACCGGATCGCATTACGTCAATATTTCCGGCCGGTTCCGGAACCGGCCACGAGAGCCGGGAAGCGCTCTCTTGACAGCTCCGAACTTCATTCATAACTTCATCGAAGTCTATCTTTAACGTTTGTTTACAGCAGGGAGACTTCCGTGCGCAGCATCCGCACCCTCGCCGTCGTGGCCCTCGCGGCCGTGGGCCTCACGGCGGCGCTCACCACCGTCACGGGCGCCCCCGCCGTGGCCGGGCCCGGCGCCGTCACCTGGTCCGACGACTTCACCGGCCCGGCCGGCGCGGCTCCCGACGGGAGCAGGTGGCGGTACGACATCGGCGGCAGCGGCTGGGGCAACAACGAGCTGCAGTACTACACCAACAGCACCCGCAACGCGGCCCTCGACGGCAACGGCAACCTGGTCATCACCGCCCGCAGGGAGAACCCCGCCGGCTACTCGTGCTGGTACGGCAGCTGCCAGCACACCTCGGCCCGGCTGCTCACCAACGGCACGTTCAGCCAGGCGTACGGCCGCTTCGAGGCGCGCATCAAGATCCCGCGCGGGCAGGGGCTCTGGCCGGCGTTCTGGATGCTCGGCAACGACATCGCCACCAACCCCTGGCCGAACAGCGGCGAGATCGACATCATGGAGAACGTCGGCAAGCAGCCGTCCACCGTGTACGGCACGCTGCACGGCCCCGGCTACTCCGGCGGCAACGGCCTGGGCGGCTCCACCTCGCTCCCGAACGGCCAGGCGCTCGCCGACGCGTTCCACACCTACGCCGTCGACTGGGCGCCCGACTCGATCACCTGGTACCTGGACGGCGTGGCGTACTCCCGCAGGACCCCGGCCGACGCGGGCAGCAACCGGTGGGTCTTCGACCACCCGTTCTTCATGATCATGAACGTCGCGGTCGGCGGCAACTGGCCCGGCTCGCCGGACGGCAGCACCACCTTCCCGCAGACCATGACGATCGACTACGTCCGGGTCCAGGCCTGGGACAACGGCGGCGGCGGGGGCACCGGCGGGCAGATCGTCGGGTACGGCGACAAGTGCGTGGACGTGGCCAGCGCCAACACCGCCAACGGCACCCCGGTCCAGCTCTGGACCTGCAACGGCACCGCCGCCCAGCGGTGGACCTGGAACGCCGACGGCTCGGTCCGCGCGCTCGGCAAGTGCCTCGACGTGGCCAGCGGGTCCACGGCCAACGGGGCGAAGGTGCAGCTCTGGGACTGCAACGGCACCGGCGCCCAGCGGTGGGTCTTCAACGCCAACGGTGACATCGTGAACCCGCAGTCCAACAAGTGCCTGGACGCCACGGGCGCCAGCTCCGCCGACGGCACCCGCCTCCAGATCTGGGACTGCACCGGCGGCGCCAACCAGAAGTGGCGCCGCTGACCCTCACCCCGCCGCGGGTGGGTATGGGGGTCGCCACCGCCGCCGGCCTGGCGCCCACCGGCGTCGTGCACGAGGGCGGGATCAGGTGGACGGGGCCCGCCGGCAGCTGACGCGTACGGTGGCGCCATGACGGAAGTCCTGCGGTACGCCGCCTTCACCACCGACCCGGCGGCGGGCAACCCCGCCGGCGTGGTCCTCGACGCCGGCCGGCTCACCGATGCGGAGATGCAGGCCATCGCCGCCGACGTCGGCTACTCCGAGACGGCGTTCCTCACCGCCACCGGCCCCGGCGAGTACGACGTGCGCTACTTCAGCCCGCAGGCCGAGGTGCCGTTCTGCGGCCACGCGACCATCGCCTCCGCGGTGGCCGTCGCCGAGCGCGCCGGCACCGGCGACCTGGTCTTCCGGACCCCGGCCGGAGCGATCCCGGTGGCGACCGCCCGGGACGCCGACGGGCGGCCCACCGCGACCCTGACCAGCGTGACCCCCTCCGACGCGCCCGTGGCGGGGGACGACCTCGCCGAGGCCCTTTCCGCGCTGGGCTGGGCGCCGGAGGACCTCGACCCGGCGCTGCCGCCCCGCGTCGCGTACGCCGGGGCCCACCACCTGATCCTGGGCGCCGCCACCCGGGAGCGGCTGGCCGCCCTCGACTACGACTTCGACCGGCTGCGCGACCTCATGCTGCGGCGGGACTGGACGACCGTGGCGCTCGTGTGGCGCGCCTCCGACACCCGGTTCGACGTCCGCAACCCCTTCCCGGTCGGCGGCGTCGTCGAGGACCCGGCGACCGGGGCGGCCGCCGCCGCGCTCGGCGGCTACCTGCGTACCCACGGTCTGATCGAGCCGCCGACCACGCTGCGCCTCCATCAGGGCGCGGACCTGGGCCGGCCGGGCCTGCTGGTGGTCGACGTGCCGGCCGGCACGGGCGGGACACGGGTGACCGGCACCGCGGTGGTCATGCCGGGCTGACACGCCGGGGCCCGGCTCCCCTCGCGGAGAGCCGGGCCCCGGACGCCTCGCTCAGTCGGTGCAGGACGGGGTGTCGAAGTGCCCCGGTGTGCTCGGGAACGCCGCCCCGGCCCCCTGGTCCGGGTTGTCCCGCGGGTACACGTAGGACAGTTCCAGGAAGGCCGACGTGCCCGCCGTGGTCACGTCGCTCGCGTTGCGACCGGCGCCGTTCGCCCAGGCCAGCCGGGTCAGGAAGTCCTGCATGGCCGGGCTGTGCTGGCGGACGTCGTTGAACCCGCCGTACGCCGCGTTGCAGTGGGTGAACAGGTTGTACGCGCCGTTCCAGTCGAACAGCCGGTCACCGTTGTTCGGCCCGTTCTGCGTCACGTCGCCCTGGAGCACATCCCGGTCCCAGCCGCCGTAGATCCAGTCGGTGCCATGGTGGTGCTGGTTGTCGGCGAGGACGTCGTTGTCCAGGTTGGTCGCCTCGAACCAGCGGCACGGGTCGACCGTGCCGGCCGCCAGGTCCACCGGCCAGGCCCCCGCCGCGCAGTTGTCCGGGTAGGAGCCGCGCGGCCGGAAGTCCAGCAGGTCGGACCCGAGCACCGCGGTGACCGCCGGGCCGCTGGTGGCCCCTGCGCCGCCGAACAGGTGGTCGACGTACTGGTCCTGGTCGCCCCGGGCGGCGGCGCTGAACACGCCGTTCACCAGGCACTGCGGGTTGGCCGCGTCGAGCGCCGGGTCGCAGCCCTTGCCGCCCCAGAGCACGTCCGAGCCCTCGCCGCCGAACACCTCGTCGCCGCCGCTGTCACCGTTGGCCACGTCGTCGCCGAAGCCGCCGTGGATGTTGTCCGCGCCGGCCCCGCCCCGGATGAGGTCACCCGCCCCGGCGGTCAGCCCGGCGTACGGCATGGGCGCCGAGGTGGCGCTGCCGATCCAGGCGTCCCCGTCGGTGTCGTGCAGCAGGTCCACCCGGCGGTCGTAGCCGCCGGCCCGGAACCCGGTGAACGTCTCCTGGGGGACCGAGGAGAGCGTCGCCGTGAAGCCCAGCGCCGCCACGTCGTCGGCGTTCAGGTACTGGTTCACCACGCCGCCCCGGTCACCGAGGATGGCGTCGCGGCCGTCCTCGCCGTAGAGGCTGTCCGCGCCCAGCTCACCGAAGAGGTCGTCGTCGCCGGCGCCGCCCCGGATCTGGTCGTCGCCGTCCTGACCCCACACCCCGTCGTTGCCGGCGTCCCCGTAGAGCTGGTCGTTGCCGTAGGCGCCGGCCGGCTCGCAGGTGGACTGGGCGGTGGTGCAGAACCGGGTGGACGGGCCGGGCAGCGCCGGGTCGTGCGTCCGGGCCACCGTGGCGTCGGCCGGCACCGCGCCGGTCGGGTACCGCTCGGTGTAGACCCGCTCGGCCGCCTTGCCGTCGACCGTGGTCACCGTCCGCAGCAGCGAGCCGTTGTCGCCGAGGAGCACGTCGTCGGCGCCGTTGCCCTCGACCACGTCCCCGGTGTCCCGGAACCCGGCGGCCGCGCTGCCGCCGATCAGGTCGTCCTGCCCGGCCGGCGCGCCGGCACCGACCAGGTCGGCCGGGGCCGCCGGGTCACCCGGCCAGCCCGGGTCGGGCAGCGGGGCGACTGTGGTCCGGCCCGCCGCGCCGAGGGCGGTGTCGCCGCGCAGCGTGTCCGCGCCGCCGTTGCCCTCCAGGTAGTCGCCGTTGCCGTCGCCGGTCAGGGCGTCGTCGCCGTCCTGACCCCAGAGGGTGTCGACGCCGTCGCCGCCACTGATCCGGTCCGCGCCGAACCGGTTGGGGCTGATCGCCGCCCGGTCCAGCAGCACCACGATCCGCGGGCCGAACGCGGTGCCGTCCGCGCCGAGCCGGACCGTCACGGCCGTGGGCTGCTCGCCGGGCAGCGGGCGGAGCACGGCGCCGTTGTCACCGATGACCGCGTCGGAGCCGGGTCCGCCGAAGACGGCGTCCGCGGTGTCCGGCTGGCCCGTCGTGGCCGCCCCGGTCCCGTCGTACGCGGTGCTGGAGCCGCCGACCAGGTCGTCGTCGCCGGCGTCGCCCTCGACCCAGTCGGAGCCGGGGCCACCCTCGGCGAAGTCCGCGCCCGCGTCGGCGTGCACCCGGTCCGGTCCGCCCTGGCCGAAGATGACGTCGTCGGCGTCGCCACCGGAGATCAGGTCACCGCCGCTGGTGCCGGCCGCCGGGGTGAACCCGAGGTCGAGCAGGGTGACCTTCCGCGACGGCACGGTCCGGGCCTGGGTGACCCGGGTCGCGTCGGCCGTGGCCGGCGTGAACCGGGCGTTGTCCCCGGCGATCAGGTCGGCGTCGCCGTCGCCGAAGAGCTGGTCCCCGGTGTCGGGGCGGCCGGTGCCGGCGGCGGGCTCCTGTGCGGAGCCGCCGACGATCTCGTCCTTCCCGAGGCCACCGTGGACCAGGTCGGCGCCGTTGTTGCCCTCCAGCTGGTCGTCCCCGCCGTCGCCGTCGACCCGGTCGTCGCCGAGCCCGCCGTACGCGATGTCGCCCTGCGGGCCGCCGGAGATCACGTCCCCGGCGCCGGCGGCCGGCACGTCACCGGCCAGGTCCAGCGGGTACGGCCCGACGTCGCCGATGCGCGGGGTGCCGTTGTCGCCGACGACGCGGTCCACGCCGTCCTCGCCGTAGACGAAGTCCCGGCCGTCGGCCACGCCGGCCACCCGTCCGCCGCCGTAGAGCACGTCGTCGTCCGGGCCGCCGAGGACCTGGTCGCCACCCTCGTTGCCCTCGGCGGTGTCCACGCCGGTGCCGCCGTACAGGCCGTCGTCGCCGGTGTTGCCGAAGAGCAGGTCGATGCCGTCGTCGCCGTGCAGCTGGTCGACGCCCGGACCGCCCCAGGCCCGGTCGGCGCCGCCGCCCAGGTGCAGGGTGTCGTCGCCGAGCTGGCCGCAGGCCCGGTCGTCGCCGCCGCCGAGGTCGGCCCGGTCGTTCCCGCTGCCGGCGGTGACCACCTCGACCCCGGCGCCGCCGAGGATGAGGTCGGCCGAGCCCTGGTCGGTGGGGGCCGGCTGGTCGCCGGCGAGGCTGGCGTCGGCGCAGGTCTCGGCGGTCAGCCGCTTGTCGCCGAAGACCGTCGCCCCGCCGTCGCCGCCGACCACGTGGTCGCTGCCCAGGCCGCCGACGAGCAGCTTGGTCTGCGACTGGGTGCCGGCCGGCAGCGGCTGGTGGACGACCTGGCGGGCCGGGCCGTAGCCGTCGGTGCCGTCCGGGTCGCCGACGGTGGACGGCTCGGCGATCACGTAGTCCTCGTCCGGGCCGCCGAACAGCTCGTCGGTGCCGTAGCCGCCGACCAGAACGTCGTCGCCGCCGTAGCCGTACAGGTGACCGGTCTGCCCGTTGGCCGAGTGGGACACCACCATGTCGGTGCCGGCGCTGCCGTGCACGGTGTCCTGGCCGGCGCCGGTGTCGACCTTGTTGGTCAGCCCGGCGTCGCCGCTGCCGGCGGCGTCCGGGTCGGCCGGGACGGCGCTGCCGGCGGTGTGGATGGTGTCGTCGCCCCTGCCGCCGTTGAGGATGTCCTCACCGGGGCCGCCGACCAGGATGTTCGTCCCGTTCGGCCGGTCGTCGAGGACCACGCCGACCACGTCGTCGCCGCCGTTGCCGTAGACCGTGCTGGCGCCGTGCCCGACGGTCACGTGGTCGTCCGCGCCGGTGGTCTCCTCGGTCGGGTCCTTCAGCTTCGTCCAGTCGACCAGGCCGGTCAGGCTCTTGTCCCCGACCGAGGTGTGCACGGTCGTGGCGCCGGCGCGGTCGACCGCGCCGAGGTCGCTGTCACCGGCCACCACGTTGTTGCCGTCGCCGGTGGTGACGGTGTCCTTGCCCGCGCCGCCGGCCACCCGGCTGACCTGGCCGGCCGCCTCGGCGGTGACGATGACGTCGTCGCCGCCGCGCCCGTCCACCCAGGCCGGGCCGGTGCCCGTGCGGATCTGGTCCCGCCCGTCGGAGCCCAGGACCACGGCCGCCTTGTCGAACGCGGCGGTCTTCGTGCCGTCGCCGCCGGTGTCACCGTCGCCGAGCAGCAGCACCGACAGGGAGACCTTGTCCGCGTCGGCGACCTGGTAGCCCCGCCCGTCGACGACCACCCGGGTCAGGTTCGGGTCGAGGAACTCCTGCTTGCGCCCCAGCGCCTCGACCGCGAAGCCGTCGAAGTCCGGGTCGGTGTCGGCGAAGTGCACCGCGTACACCTTCACCACGTCACCGGCGTAGGTGCCGGCGCCGTTGTCCCACGCCTTGTCCCCGCGCTGCTCCTTCTTGCCGAACTTGCCGGCGAAGACCACCAGGGTGTCCCCGGTCGTGCCACCCAGCTCGGGTGGCTTCGGTGTGCAGTCGGGTTGTGCGCGGAAGTCCAGCAGGGTGGCGTCGACGAGGGTGAAGTCGAAGGTCTTGGAGAACAGGAACAGGTCGATGGTGATGTAGACCTTGAGGAACACCGACAGCTGCCCGCTGGTGGTGAAGAGGCAGACCGGGTTCACCAGCAGCGCCTGGAGGAACTCGCTGGTGCGGAACTTCCCGTCGTTGTTCGGGTCGTTCCAGCTGAACCCGACGGTGAGCCGGATGCCGCCCTGGATGCCCGCCTTGACGATGAGCACGCTGACCTCGGCCCCCGCGGCGATCTCGCCGCGCAGGGTGACCACCGGGACGGGCTTGCCGCTGCTGTCTGTGGTCTTGAAGTAGAGGCCGTCGAGGAGGCTGATGGCGTCCAGGTCGGTGCCGTCGGTGGCCGCCTCCACCGCGTGCCGGATGCCGGCGGTGTCCAGGCCGGCGATGAACCGGGCGGTCACCGAGGCGCTGCCGGAGAGGGTGACCAGCACCGGCGGCGGCGCGTACACCGGGCCGAACGACTGCCGCCAGCTGAACCCGAGCGACAGCGGCCCGGAGTCGAAGCTGACCAGCTCGACGTCCTGCCCCATGAGCAGCCCGAACAGCGAGCCCGGGTTGTCGAAGATCGGGAAGCTGAAGCCGGTCTTCTGCGCGTTGGACTTCCCGTCGGAGCCCGGGGCGAAGAGCTTCTCCCCGTCGTTCCCGGCGGCGGTGTCCACCGCCGTCTTCACCTCGGCGGCGGTCTTCGCCTTCGTGAACGGGTCGTCGCGCTTGATGAGGCTCTCCGCGGACGCGGGCGACGCCTCGGTGGTGAGCGCCTTGGCCGGGTCGACCAGGAACTGGCCGAGCGGGATCGAGCAGCCGTCACCCTCGTCGCAGTCCGGTATCCGGTTCACGAAGGTGACCACGGCGCGGACGGTGTCGACGAAGTCGAGCTTCGGCCCGCCGGTCAGGGTGCTGAACGTCTTGGCCAGCCAGACCAGGGTGATGTCCGGCCCGCCGGTGGCCTTCGACAGGTCCGACAGCACCGGGATCGGCGCGTACAGGGTGTCGATGACCGGCTGGAGCGGGCCGGTGACCGCCTTGAGCTTGTCCACCACCGGCTTGAGGATCTTGCTGAAGAAGGCGCCGGCGTCCAGCGCGATGTCGGTGAACGTCACCTGGAGCGGGGTGGTCACCCCGCCGCCGGTCGGGCTCAGCCCGCCCTGCTTGTGCTCCAGGCCCCACTTGAGGCCGAAGCGGGCGCTGACGCCGGGCAGCGCGGAGCCGACCTCGTCGCCGGTGTTCACCGCCGCGGCCAGCTTCCAGTCGATGTTCACCTGCGCGGTGAGATCGGTGGCGAGCAGCGAGCCCAGGTCGGCGAACTCGGCCAGGGTGAGCTTGGCGTCGGCGTCGGCCGCGCAGTCCGCGGCGACCGTCGGGTCGAAGCAGCTCTTCTCCGCCGCCGAGCCCTTCAGGTCCACCCCGAAGTACGCCCGCACCAGCGGCGCCGTGCCCTGCTTGGTCGCCTTCACCTGGATGAAGGCGAGCTGGGCGGCCAGGTCGCCGGTCATGTCGAAGTTGGCGCCGATCTGCACCTCGGGCGCGGTGTCCCCGTCGTGGGTGGGGACGTAGAAGCCCTCGTGCCGGTCGAGCACCAGGTCCAGGTGCAGCTTCCAGCCCAGCTTGGCCTGGATGCCGTCGGGGGCGCCCTTCTTCGCCTTCAGCGACAGGCCGGGGATGCCCAGGTCGAGCGGCACGTTGACGCCGAGGCACTCGTCGCTGTCGCTGGCGTCCTTGCAGCCGTCCGCGGCCGAGGGCGCGCCGCGCGAGGCGGTCAGCTTGATCCGGATGGACTGGAAGTCCTCCGGCTGGCACGGGGTGGCCACCCCGGTGCGGCAGCCGACCACCGCGCTCACGCCCGGGTCGAGGTCGGCCAGCACGTCGTTGAGGGCGGTCTGCATGCCGGCGCTGTCGAGCGTGGCGTTGGCCAGCACCGGGCCGATCGCCTCCTTGACGTCCTCACGCAGTTGGGCCACGAAGCGCTGGCCCTGTTGCAGGTCGTCGCCGACCAGTGGCAGCTTGCCGTCGAAGCTGGCCAGTCGGAGCGCCTCCTCCACCTTGGCCAGGTAGCCGTCGATACCGACGTTGAAGTCGGTCAGCTTCAGCGACAGGTTGGCGAAGCAGGAGGTGAGGTCCGGGGTCTGCGCGTGCGGCGCCAGGTCCAGCCCCATGGTGAAGGTGAGCAGGTTGGTGGCGTCGGCGGGTTCGCAGTTGTTGACGAACAGCGGCGCCCGGGCGCAGAGCGGGGTGGTCGCACTGCCGACCCCGCCGCCGCAGTCCACGCCGGCGGTGGTGAACGTCGGCGTCAGGCCGAACAAATCGGTGACCGGCCCGTCGGCGGCGAGCCCGCCCAGGCCCACGCTGAGGTCGGCCTTGACGGTGGCGAAGTCGGGGTCCTTGCCGAGGTCGAGCGCGAGCGGGCCGACCCGGGCGGCCAGCGCCGCGTCGGTCACCCCGCCCTTGACGGTGACCTTGGCCGAGGAGCTCTTGTCCAGCAGGGGCGCCGCGTTGAGCTTCAGCGGCAGCAGCAGGCCCAGCTTGGCCTGGGCGTCGACATCCAGGGCGAACGTGCCGGAGCTGTCCAGGCTGACCAGCTCCCGGGCGCCGTCCCACGTGAAGGCGAGCGGCCCGGCCGTGCGGACGTTGCGCTTCCAGTCCAGCCCGACCCGCAGGTACGGGCCACCGGCCCGCTCGTCCAGGGTGAACTGGATCCCGCTGTCCGCCCCGATCGCCTTGTTGAGCTGGCCGAGGGCGTCCTGGAGGGTGTCCGGGGGCGCGGCGAGCAGCTTGTCCAGCGCGTCGGCCAGCTCGGGCCGCAGCGCGTACGCCGTGCCGTCGGCCGGCTTGGGCGTGCCGGCCGCGTCGACCCGCAGGGTCTGGCCGTCCACCCGGTCCAGCACCCGGTACGCCTTGCTGCCGATCACCACGGTCCGGCCGGCCAGCCGCGGGTCGAAGGCCGCGTCGCCGCTGCGGTTGCCGTCCTTGAGCAGGAAGTTCGCCCCGTCGGCCGGGAACGTCACGCCCTTGCCGACGCCGCTCTCGTCGGCGCCGAGCAGCTCACGGGCCGAGCGGCCGAGCAGCGGGATCTCGGTGTTCAGCGGCCCGCTGCCGCCCCCCGGCTGGGTGAGCGCGGCGTTGACCAGCCGCAGCGCCTCGATCACGACGGCGAAGAGGGCCTTCGGGTCGTCCGGGTTGAAGTCGACGGCGAAGATGCCGTCGAGGCTGCTGGTGTCCACCACCGGCTGCTCGCCGGCCTTCCAGCTGACGTCCACGCCGACGCCGTCACCGAGGGCGCCGGTGGCGCCCGGGACGCTGACCGTGACCCGCCCGGTGGTCTTCACCGAGGAGGAGACGGCGAGCAGGTTGCCCGGCTCGGTCTGCAACCGGCGGAACAGCTCGCCGAGGCTGACGTCCTGTGCCTGCTTGAAGCTGACCTGGAGCATCCGCTGCCCGGCGGCGGCCGGTCCGACGGCGAGGTCGCCGCCGAGCTTGACCTTGAGGAAGCCGGCGGTGGCGAAGAAGTCGACCCCGGTGGTGATCGGGAAGTCCGCCGCGAACAGCGGCGTGGCCGGGTCGGTGCGCAGCAGCACCCGGTCCGCGTTGGCGGCCGGGCTGCCGAGGTCGTCGCGCAGGTCGAGCACGAGGGTGACGGCGGCGCTGTAGCGCGGCTTCACGGTGGCGAAGGTGGCCTGCGCGTTGGCCGCCCGGAGGCCGACCTTCTTGTCCCCGCCGGCCGGCTTGGTGAGCGCGCCGGCCAACTCGACCGCGCCGATGTTCGGGCTGGAGCCGCTGATCACCCAGACGCTGTCGGGGCCGGGCTGGCCGCCGATCCAGTTCTCCTGGAGGGTGACCGTGGTGGCGGTGTTCGCCGCGATGGTGCCGGCCGAGGTGCCGGCGACCACCCGCTGGCCGACCAGCTCACCCGGGGTGAACCGGTTCCCGTCGACGCTGAAGCCCTTGGCCGTGAAGGTCGCGCCGCGGCCGGAGACCGAGGCGGCGCCCGGGTCCAGCGGCACGGCCACGGTGGACTCCCGCTCCAGCTTCACCCGGAAGACCAGCTTCTCGCCCGCGAAGGAGAGGTTGTCGACCGGCAGCCCCTCGGCGGCGAGCAGCTTGACCAGTTCCTGGATGGAGCTGAACTTCGGCTGGCCGGCCTTGGCCGGCTCGTCGGTGGCCGGGTTGAACTCCGGGTCGTCCGGCTTGGGGTGCACGTACTTCTTGAGGAACCCGGCGAGCTTCTCGTTGACCTTGACCGCGTCGGCGAAGGTGCCGCGCAGGAAGGGCAGGCTCAGGTTGCCGGCCGGCCCGCTCTGCTGCACCCCGCTCAGCAGGGTGGCGAGCTGGGCCAGCCCGGAGGCCAGGTCCAGCGGACTCATGTTGCGGAACTTGGCGATGGTCTCGTCGAGCCCGGCGGTGGTGACGGTCGGGCTGCCCACGCTGATGTCGTTCCAGTCGACCTTGACGGTGGCGGCGACGGCGGGCAGGGCGAAGGGGGCGCCGGCGGTGGCCGCGCCGAGGTTGACCTGGCCGTGCACGGAGCCGGGGCCCGGCTCGCTCTCGGTGTCGGAGATCCGGCCGCCGCCGGCGTTGTCCAGGGCCACCTGGACCAGCCCGGCGAGTGAGCCGGCCGCGCCGAGCTCACCGGTCCCGGCGCCGGCGCCGGTGTCGAAGGCGAGCCGGCCGTCGCCGTTCGGGTCGGTGACGGTGGCCTTCACGTGGGTGCGGGCGGTGAGGGTGCTGCCGGCCGTGAGCGTGACGCCGAGGATGCCGACCGAGGCGGTGGCCTGGTCCAGGTCGGCGCGGAGCGTCGCCGCGGCGTCGATGTCGAGGCGCGGGGTGTCCCCGTCGCGGACCAGGTAGGTCTCCCCCGCGGCGGTGTGCCGGGCCCGCAGGTGCAGGGTCGCCCAGCCGGTGACGTCGACCGCCTGGGCCACGGTCACCCCGCCGACCGCCAGGTCCTTGGCGGTGACCTGCCGCTTGGCGGTGACCACCACGTCGAGCAGGTGGTCGCCGCCGCTGGTGGTGACCGTGCTGGTCAACCGGGTGCCGCCGCCGAGGTCCACGTCGTCCTTGGTCAGGCCGCCGGCCAGGGCGTCGGACGCCTTCCGGGCGAGCTTGTCGGTGTCCACCAGGGCGCCCGGGCTGACGCCGAGCAGCGGCAGCGGCTGGCCGAGCAGGCCGACCCGCGACAGGCCGCCCTCCGCCCAGGTGGCGGTCCTCGACATCAGGGTCTTGAGCGCGCTTTCCCACGCCTCGTCCGCGTGGGCCGGCGCCGCCGTCCACACCAGGGCGAGCGCGGCGGTCACCACCGCCGCGGTCAGGCCGGCGAGCAGCCGCCGTAGAGCCACCATGAGCCACCTCTTCCTCGATGGCCGTCACCGACGGCGCTGGTCCCGCGCCAGCACATCGATCGCGGAGGAGACCCACAACTTCTGTGTCGAGATCGTGACAGAGCGTCAGGCTGATCGGTCGACGTCACTACGCCGGTAGTCCTGATCGGACTGAGCGGTCAGCCAGATCGGCGGACCGGCACGGACGGACCCCGGCGAGCCGTGTAACGAAACGCCGGGCGGCGACGCTGGTGTAAGCCGCTGTGCACGGCGGCCGGGGCCCGTGTGACGGGCGGGCCGGGTCAGAACGGGGCGTCCACGGCCAACCGCCGCACCTGCGTCAGGTACGGGTCCAGCTCGCCCACCTCGAACCGGCAGGTGCCGATGACGTGCCAGAACTGGCCGCCCGGGTCACCGTCCAGCTTGTACCGCCCGTCCGGGCTCACCGCCGCCCAGCCGTCGGGCAGGCCGATCAGCGTGGTCCGCAGCTGGGCGTGCTCCGGGTCCGCGACGTCCCACAGGCGCACGGTGCCGTCGTCACCGGCGCTGGCCAGCAGGCTGCTGTCCGGGCTGAACGCCACCGACCAGACCCGTCGGGTGTGAGCGGCCAGGGTGCCGTGCAGCCGGCCGGTCCCCGGGTCCCAGAGCCGGATGACGAGGTCGTCGCCGGCCGTGGCGAGCAGGTTGCCGTTGGGGCTGAACGCGCACGACCAGAGCCGGCCGGTGTGCTCGGTGAGCACCGTGCGCCGCTCGCCGGTGACCGCGTCCCAGACCACGGCCGCGCCGTCGTTGCTGGCGCTGGCGAGCAGCGTCCCGTCGGTGTTGAAGGACACCGCGTACACCCGGTCGGTGTGGTGTTCGAGGGTGAGCCGGCAGGTCGCGGTGGCCGCGTCCCAGAGCCGGACGAGCTGGTCGTCGCAGCCGGTGGCGATGGTCTCGCCGTCCGGGCTGAACGACATGGCGCGCACCCGGCCCCGGTGCGGGGTGAGCGTGGCGAAGTGCCGGCCGGTACGCCGGTACCACAGCCGCACCGTGTCGTCGTCGTTGGCGGTGGCGAGGGCGTCGCCGTCGGGGCTGAACGCGGTCGCCCAGACGTGGTCGGTGTCCACGTTGAGCTCCCGCTCGTCGACGCCGGTGTCGGTGTTCCACAGGTGCACGCCACCGTCGCCGCTCGGCGCGGCGACCAGCGACTCACCCGGGCAGAAGACGGCCGACAGCAGCCGGTCGGCGGGGCTGGCGAGCTGCCGGACCAGCCGGCCGCTGCGCGGCTCCCAGAGCCGCACCACACCGTCGTTGCCGCAGGCCGCCAAAACCTCACCGTCGTCGCGGAAGGACAGCGCGGTGACCCGCCGGCCGTGCCCACGCAGGGTGTGCTGGAGCTGCCCGGTGCGTACGTCCCACAGGCGGGTGGTGCCGTCGTTGCTGCTGGTCGCCACCTGGGCCTGGTCGGGCCGCCAGACCACCGGCCAGACCGAGCCGCGGTGCCGGGTCAACTCGTGCCGCGGCTGGCCGTCGGCGCTGTCCCAGAGCTGGATCGCGCCGTCGCTGGCGGCCGTGGCGAGCAGGCTGCCGTCGCCGTTGAACCGGACGCTGTAGATGGCGCCGCGCTGCCGGCCGAGCACCCGCACCGGGCGACCGGTCTCCACCTCCCAGAGCCGCAACGCGCCATGGGTGTCGCCGGTCGCCATGAGCGTGCCGTCAGGGTGGATGTCGAGGGCGTACACGTCGGCCTCGTGGCCGCGCGGCTGGCGCAACAGCTCGCCGTCGGTGGCCCGGCGGATCCAGACCCGGCCGTGCTGGCCGACCGCGGCCAGCAGGCGGCCGTCCGGGCTGTGCACCACCCGGTAGACCACCTCCGGCTCGCGCACCTCGAAGGCGAGGCGGCCGGAGGGGATGTCCCAGCCCCGGACCACGCCGGCGCTGTCGACCACCACGACCCGCCGGCCGTCCGGGCTGAACGAGGTGCCCCAGATGGGCGCAGCGTGGCCGGGCCACTCGTGGCGCAGCCGGGCCGTCCGGGTGTCGTAGAGCCGGACCACGCCGGCCGCGTCGCCCACCACGAGCCGCCCCCGCTCGCCGTCGGTGAGCAGCGGCCACACCCAGCCGGCGAAGACGTCCTCGATGACGTGCCGCACGTCGCCGTGGTCGGCGTCCCACAGCCGTACGGTGAGGTCCGCCGCCCCGGTCACCAGCTGGTGCGAGGCGGCGTCGAAGCGGACCGCGTAGACCCGGCCCCGGTGGCCCTGGAGGGTGCGGACCGGCAGCCCGGCCGCCGTGTCGCAGATGAGCACACCTCCGTCGTCGCTGCCCACCGCGAGCACCGCCCCGTCCGGGCTGTACGCCACGGGCACCGGCAGCCGGCCCACCTCGAAGCCGTACGCCACGCCCACCGCGGGCGGGGCCAGGCCCGGCGCGACCGGACGGCCCGGGGCGACCACGGCGCCGCGCAGCTCCGGCGCGCGCAGCAGCGCCGCGTCGGCGCTCACGTCGATCAGGGCGGTCCGGTGCCACCGGCTGCCGGTGATCCGGGCGCCGCGCAGGTCGGCGCGGAACAGCCGGGCGCCGGCCAGCTCGGCGTCCCGCAGGTCCGCCCCGGCGAGGCGGGCCTGGTCCAGGCGGGCGCCGCGCAGCCGGGCGTGCTCCAGCCGCGCCTCGGTGAGGTTGGTGGCGACCAGCCGGGTGTCCGTCAGGTCGGCGCCGGTCAGGTCCGCACCGGCCAGTTCCCGGTGCGACAGGTCCTCGCCGCGCAGCACCGCGCCGCGCAGGTCGGCCCGGTCGGGCAGCCGCAGCCGGGCGCTGAGCCGCAGCGCGTTGGCCCGGACCGTCTCCCCGGCCGTCTCGTCACCCAGCACCCGGGCGGTCCAGGCGGTGCACCGGGCCGGGTCGGCGAGGTCGCCCAGGAACTCCACGGTCAGCGCGGACAGCGGACGCACCGCCAGCGCGGTCGGCTCCTCACCCCGGTTGAGCTGCGCGGCGATCCCCTCGGCGACCAACCACTCCATCACCGAGGTGTGGATGAACCCGAACAGCCCGTCGTCGGTGCGGACCAGCAGGCTGCCGGCGCCCACCGCGTGGATCGCCTGCGGCCCGGACAGCCGGGAGTCGGCCAGCCCGGCGAGCTGGCCGGCGGCCTCGGCCAGCTCGGCCAGCCGCAGGTAGGACTCGCCGCTCTCCCAGAGCTGGAAGGCCAGCCGGCTCACCGCGTGCCACAGCTCGGGCCGGCGCAGGCTCACCGGCGCGCCCGGGATCCCCTGGGTGCGCCGCTCCTCGAAGTCCAGCCAGGACTCCAGGATCTCCCGGTAGAGGGCCGCCGCGCTGAACGTGCCGCCGGCCCCGGCCACCGCGGCCAGCCGCCCCTCGTCGAGGTTGGCGATGAAGCCGAGCATCCGCGGGTTGCGGGACAGGCCGAGCAGGTCCTTCACCCCGGCCAGCAGGTCGAGCCGCTCGCGGGCGGCCCGCTCGTCCCCGCCGTAGCGGTTGCGCAGGAAGGTCTCGATCTGGCCGGGGGTGAAGTCCTCGATGGCCAGCACCCGGCGGTGCGGCAGCAGGCCCACCCGCTCGCCCAGCGCGGTCAGCACCTGCGAGTTGGTCTTGAAGTGCTGGGTACGGCTGCTCACCACGATCTTCGCGTGGCCCTCGGCCGCCTGGAGCAGGGTCTCCAGGTGGTCGGCCGCCCGGTCGTAGGTCACCCGGGCGACCAGCTCGTCGAAACCGTCGAAGAGCAGCACGATCCGCCCCTGCCGGAGCATGTAGCGGAACGCCTTCAGGTCGATCACCTGCTCGCCGTGGTTGGCCAGGTGCGCGGCCACGAGGCCGTCGACCGAGTGCGCCTTGTCCAGCGCGCGCAGCTCCACCAGGATCGGGATGAGGTCCGGGGCGGCCGTGGGCAGCCGCCGGGCCACCTCGCGCAGCGCGAAGGTCTTGCCCCGGCCGAAGTCGCCGAGCACCAGCACGAACCGGCCGTCCGGCGCGGAGATCAGCTCCAGCAGCTCGTCCACCACGTCCTCGCGGACCCGCTGGTCGGCGCCGACCAGGTGCCGGTAGCGCTGCGGCACGTACTGGCCCGGCGGGTAGAGCCGGTCGGCCTGCAGCCGGGCGGTCTGCGCGGCCACGTACTCCCGCAGGTCGAGAAGGCCCTGGAACTCGGTCAGGTGCAGCAGCCGCACACCGCGCCGCTGCGCCGCCTCGGCCAGCCCGCGCGGCACCCGGTCGCCGTCGTAGACCAGCTCGGAGGGGATGTCCGGGTCGGTGGCGTGCACCCGCCGGGCGAAGTGGTCGACGTCGGCCGCGGTCGGGGTGCCCACGTACGCCCCGACCCGCTGCTGCCGGACCACCCCGTCCGCCCGGTAGGTGACGTAGAGATGCGGCGGGTCGACCTCGACCCGGCGGAGCAGCACCCGGTCGTGGCGCGCCTCGCAGACCTCGGCGAGCCGGTCGAGCAGGCGCTCCAGCGGGGCGGGCGGTGCCACGGCCGGCGCGGCGGCCGGCGGGTCGACGACCTCGCCCTGCGTGGGCCCCTCCACCACGGGGGGCCGCCGGGGGTCGGGCACCTGGGCCGGGCCGGCCGCGCCGAACGTCGCCTCGGCGCGCGGCCAGCTCAGGCTGGTCGGCTCGCCCACCTCGTGGCGGTCGTCGCGGCCGAGCACCCAGCGGGTCATCCCGCCGGCGTCGAGCCGGAGCACCTGGGCCCGGCCGTCGCGGGAGGCGGTGGCCAGCGGCACCACCGGGTCGACCCGGGCGGCGGGCGCGGCGTCGGCGAGCAGCAGGTTGAGCATCGGGCCGACCAGCCGGTTGAACGAGCCGCGGTCGCGCAGGGACGCCCGGTCGGGCACGGCCACCTCGTCGGCGTACGGGGTGCGCGGGCCCGGGGCGTGCGCCATGGCGCCCAGCCGCAGCCAGCCGGACTGCTGGTAGTGGCGCAGCCGCTGGGCGAACCAGGTGGACTGCGCCTCGCCGAGGAAGCCGTACCGGTCCTCCTCGCGGTGGGTGATGGCGACGGTGGAGTTCAGCCCGGCCACCACCACCCGCAGGTCCGGCACCGGGAAGAGGGTCCACGGCTGCTCGCTGTCGAAGATCCGGTCCTCGAGGCCCTGGTAGAGCTCGTCGAACAGGCGCGCGTAGTGCCGCCACTTCGGCCAGTACGGCGGCTGCGGGTCGACGTCGTCGGCCTCGCAGGTGGCGAAGTAGGCCCGGCTCGCGGCCATGGTGACGTCACGCGGGCCGGGCACCACGACCAGCCGGTGCGGCTCCAGGCCGAGCAGCACCCGCAGCCCGGTGAGGAAGCTCAGCGCGTCGGAGAACTCCCGGGGGCTGCCCGACTCGGTCAGGTTGCCGGCCACCACGAGCAGGTCGGGCCGGGGCACCCCGTCGTTCATCAGCAGGGTGAGGTCGCCCATCAGGTGTTCCTGGAGTTCGCCCGGGGTGACCGGGGCGCCCGGCTCGATCACCCCGCGGCCGAAGCGCGGCCCGGCCACCTGGAGCACGGTGAGCGCGCCCCGCGCCGTGGGCACGGCCGCCGCGGCCGGCGGGAAGGGCGGCGGGTTGATCGGGGTACGCCGGGCGCGGCGCGGGGCGGGCGCACCGCCGGCGGGCGCGGCGAGCACCCCGGCCGGGTCGGCGGGATGGTGCGGGAAGGCCGGCTGCCGCATCGGCTTGGCGCGGCCGTCGAGCGCCTCCCGGATCCGGTCCAGCACCCGGCCCCGCGCCTGCGCCGGATCGCTCACGCCGACGAGGTCGACATAGGTGATGGTGGCGAGCAGGCCGTCGATGGGGCAGTCCTCGACCCGCACGGTGACCAGCTTGTTGCCCGTGCCGTCCGGGTCGGCGCGCAGCGCGGCCTGCCATTCCAGCTTGCCGTACGTGGAGTGCAGGTAGCGTTCGGACAGGACCGCCACCACCACCTCGGCCTCGCGGACCCCGCGGTCCATGAAGTCGATGAAGTTGGTGCCGGCCACGAAATCCCAGGCCTGGAGCAGGGTGCGGTAGCCGGCCGCCTCGAACTCCCACGCCAGCCAGGTCGCCCAGCGCTCGTCGGCCGGCGAGTAGCTGATGAAGAAGTCGATGGGGCGGTCGGACCGGGTCGGGTGCGCGCCTACAGCCACCCGATCATTATGGCCACTGACCGTCAATCCGTGGACACCCTCGGCAGCCGCTGCGGCGCTCGCGTCAGGCCGGTCGGGGCGGGCGGGCGTGTGCGAGGATCATCCCTCGTGGAGACCGTGGGCGAGCCGCCGTCCGCCGCACCGGACCGGAGCCGCTGGGGCCGCCTGCACGTCCTGGACTGGATCGCGCTGGGGCTGGCCGTGGTGGGCGTCCTCTGCGTCCTCACCGGACTGCTCCCCCGCGCCGACGCCGAGGCCACCGTACGCCGGATCGTGCCCATCCTGATCTTCCTGGGCACGGTGGTGGTACTGGCCGAACTGACCGCGGTGGCCGGGGTCTTCGACGCGCTCGCCGCCCGGGTGGCGATCACCGCCCGGGGCAGCTACCGGGCGCTGTTCTGGCTCTGCGTCGGGTTCGCCTCGGTGACCACCATCGCGCTCAACCTGGACACCACGGCCGTCCTGCTCACCCCGGTGATGATCGCCCTGGCCCGCAAGCTGGGCGTGCCGCCGACCCCGCTGGCCATGACCACGGTCTGGCTGGCCAACACGGCGAGCCTGCTGCTGCCGGTGTCCAACCTGACCAACATCCTGGCCAGCGACCGCGTCGGCCTGGACCCGGTGCCCTGGGCGGCCCGGATGTGGTGGCCGCAGCTCGTGGCCATCGTGATCACCATGGCGCTGCTCTGGTGGTGGTACTGGCGGCCGGCCCGGGCCGGCGCCGACCCGTTCGTCCCGCCGCCGCCGCACGTGCCGCCGGACCCGGTGCTCTACCGCACCGCGCTCGCCGCCTGCCTGCTCTTCGTCGCCGGGATCCTGGTCGGTGTCGAGATCGGCGTCGCCTCCGGGGTGGCCGCCGCGATCCTGGTCGCCGGCTTCGCGGTGCGCGCCCGGGGCAGCCTGCGGCTCGCCCTGGTCCCGTGGCGGCTGCTGGTCTTCGTGGTCGGGCTGTTCCTGGTGGTGCAGACCGTCGGCCGGCACGGCCTGGACACCGTGATGGGCACGCTGATCGGCCCCGACCCCGGCGCGGCGGGCGCGCTGCGGGCCGGTGGCGTCGGCGCGCTCTTCGCCAACGTGGTCAACAACCTGCCCGCGTACCTGGCCGGCGAGGCGGTCATCGCCACCGGCAACCACACCCAGTTGCTGGCCCTGCTGGTCGGCACCAACGTCGGCCCGCTCGCCACCCCGTGGGCCTCGCTGGCGACACTGATCTGGTACGAGCGCTGCCGGGCCGCCGGGGTGGCCGTGCCGCTGGGCCGGTTCGTGGCCACCAGCGCCGCGCTCGCCGTCCTCGTCACCACGGCCACCGTGGCCGCCCTGCTGGTCGGCCCGGGCTCCTGACGTTCCGGTTCGAGGACTACGACGACGCCCAGATCCGCAAGCTGCGCATCGCCCCCTGACCGTCGCGGTCAGCGGGCCCGATGGGCCAGCCGGCGGGCGGCGTAGAGCAGCGCGCTCCCGGCGAACAAGGCCGCGCTGACCGCCAGCCACCGGCCGAGCATGGCCCGGGGCGCCAGGCCGGTCGCCGCCAGGTAGGTGCCGTCACCGAGGCCGAGGATCCCGGGCAGGTAGACCAGGAACAGCAGGCCGGCGCCGAGCGCCGGGATCCGGACGTGGTTCAGCGGCGACGGGGCGCCGCGCCGCCCCAGGGCCCGGCGCAGCACCCGGTCGAGCGACGCGTACACCGGGAAGAGCACGAGGTCGTGCGCGATCACCGCGCCGAGGAACCAGAGCAGCATGCGAAGGGCCGACGCCTCGCCGGCCAGCCGCAGCGCGATCCAGCCGGTGACCGCGAAACAGCCGGCCAGCAGCAGCAGGTGCCAGGACGCGGCGCCGTAGGTCCGCCGGAACTCAGCCATCGAACACGATCTCCGCCACCCACTTCGTGCAGTGCACCCCGGGCAGCGCCGGCACGATGACCCGCGCCGGGTAGCCGTGGTCGGGGCTCAGGTCGACGCCGTTGACCCGCAGGGCGAGCAGCGCGTCCGGGTCCGTCACCTGGCCGCCGTGCAGGACGGCCTCGCGGAACAGGCCGGCGCGCTCCAGCGACCGCACCCGCGCGGTGGCCGGACCGGCCGCCCCGACCAGGGCGGCGAGGTCGCGCAGCCGGACCCCGGTCCAGCTCTGCGACGTGGACCAGCCCTCCACGCAGGCGATCGGCAGGACGGCGGTGTGCTGTGCCAGGGCGAGCAGCCGGGCCCGGTCCAGGGCGACCGTGCGGTTCCCGGCGCGCAGGGTGAGCCGCCAGCCGGGCCCGGTCTGCTCCGGGGTCACGCCGGCCGCCGCGACGCTGCGGTTGACCGGGAAGCCGGTCGGCCCGTCGTCGATCCGCCGGCCGCGCGGCAGGAGCAGCGCGGTGCGGCGCAGCGCGTCGACGCTCTGCCCGACCGTCAGCGCCGCCAGCAGCAGCGCCCCGCCGCCGACCAGGGCCAGCACCCCGCGCCGGCTCATCGTCGCCGGCCCGGGCCGCCGCGCCACCAGCCCGTCCGGATCCGCCGGCTCCGGGCGGGTCCGCTCCACCGGGGTACGCGCGAAGCCCGGCCCGCGCAGCGCGGTGAGCATCCGGGGCAGCTTGATCGCCACGTGGGTGACCAGCGCGGCCGTGAAGATCCAGGCGCCGTACCAGTGCGCGGTGTAGAAGTCGAAGCCGAACAGGTACGCGTACTGGATGTTCAGCAGCCCGGTGGCCGTCTGGAAGAGGATCCCGCCGACCAGCAGCAGCAACGACAGCCGCTCCAGCGCCTGGGCGGCCGAGCGGGCCGGCGGCCAGTCGAAGAGCTTCGGCACCACCGACCAGAGCTTGCCCAGCACCACCGGGACCAGCACGATCCCCAGCGTCACGTGCAGCCCCTGGGTCAGGCGGAACAGCCAGGCGGGCCGGGTCGGCCAGTCGAAGACCGGCGGGTGCAGCCAGCCCACGTCCCGGGGGAACGCCTGGTCGAGGCGGGGCCCGTAGGCGATCCAGTCGAGCAGCCCGGTGACGATCACCAGGGGCAGGGTGGCCAGCAGGACGGCGCCGAGGACCGAGGTCAGCCAGGGTCCGCGGACCGGGCTGTGCCAGGCCCGGTCGGCGGCGTCGACCCCGGGCGGGCGGTGCCGGGCCAGGCCGCGCCAGAGCGCCGCCGGAGCGGCCGACGGCGCGTCGTCCGGTGGGGGCGGGCTGGCGGGCACGTCTCCTCCTCCCGGTCCGCGCTGCGGGTGTCTTCAGCAGGACGCTAGACGCCGCGCCCGCTCGCCGGTCCGGTTTGCCGCATTACCGAACCCTTACCGCCGCCGTCTCTTACGGACCGCTGACGTCCGCCGGGAACCGCCCGAACCGGACCACGAGGTGCCCTAGCCTGACCGCATGCGCGTACTGGTCACCGGCGCGGCCGGCTTCATCGGATCGCAGATCGCCGACCTGCTGGCCGTCGAGGGCCACGAGCCGGTCTGCCTGGACGCGCTGCTGCCCCAGGCGCACGGCGGCGCGCTGCCGGAGTGGTCCCGGCCGCACGACCCGGTGGTCGGCGACGTCCGTGACGCCGCGCTGCTGGACCGACTGCTGTCCGGGGTGGACGCGGTGTGCCACCAGGCGGCCATGGTGGGGCACGGGCTGGACCCGTCCGACGCCCCGGACTACGCCGGCCACAACGACCACGGCACGGCGGTGCTGCTCGCCGCCATGCACCGGGCCGGGGTGTCCCGGCTGGTGCTGGCCAGCTCGATGGTGGTCTACGGCGAGGGGCGCTACACCTGCGCCCGGCACGGCGTGGTCCGCCCCGCCCCGCGCCGGCCCGCCGACCTGGCCGCAGGCCGGTACGACCCGACCTGCCCGGCCTGCGGCGGCACCCTCGACCCGGCCCTGGTCCCCGAGGGCGCCCCGCTGGAGCCCCGCAGCACCTACGCGGCCAGCAAGCTCGCCCAGGAGCACTACGCCGCGGCCTGGGCCCGGCAGACCGGGGGCGGGGTGTGGGCCCTGCGCTACCACAACGTCTACGGCCCCCGGATGCCGCGCGACACCCCGTACGCCGGGGTCGCCTCGCTGTTCCGCTCGGCGCTCGCCGACGGCCGGCCGCCCCGGGTGTACGAGGACGGCCGGCAGCGCCGCGACTTCGTGCACGTCACCGACGTGGCCCGGGCCAACCTCCTGGCGCTCACCGCGCCCACCCCGGACGGGCTGGTTCCGGTGAACGTCTGTTCCGGCGAGCCGCACACCGTCGGCGACCTGGCGGCCGCCCTGGCCGGGGCGATGGGCGGCCCCGAGCCCGAGGTGGTCGGCGGGGCGCGGGCGGCCGACGTCCGGCACGTGGTGGCCGACCCGACCCGGGCCCGCGACCTGCTCGGCTACACCGCCCGGGTCACCTTCACCGAGGGCGTGACCGCCTTCGCCACCGACCCCCTCCGCGAACCCGCCGCCCTACCGGCCTGACTCCTGCCCATTCCCCCGTTGATCATGATCCGACTGCCGCGCCGCTCGGTGGTGCGTCACGCCGGGGTGGCTGTCAGACCTCCCTCGGCCGGGAGGCTGTCCATGAAGGAGCTGACTGAGAAGACCGCGTTGCCGGCGCCGGGCGGGCCGTAGCCCGGCGGGCTGGACAGCCGGTTCGCCTCCATCGTCGCCCGGTAGACCTCCAGCAGGCGGATGTGGTACTCCAGCGGGGCGCCCTGCGGGTTGGTACGGCCCAGCGGCGTCGTCGGCTCCGGGCACCATGTGGTGAACCGTGGGGTGATACCGCGGGACATGAAAAACTCCAGGCCCTCGCCGGTCGAATCGATCGCCTCGTCAACCGTCGCGAATCCGAACGGCGCGGCCATTTCGACCCCGGCGACGAAGTTCGGGATCACGTTGCGCGGCCCGAAGATGTCGGCGGAGTCGAGGATCCGGCGATGCCACTCCTCGCGTCCCACGTACCGCTCCTTGCCCGGGCAGTACAGCTCGAAGAGCCGCTTGTCCCACACCTCGTAGTTCGGGTGGTAGATGCGGATGCCGTAGTCGTGGAAGCGCTGCACATCGTCCTTCGGCAGCGCCTGGGCGACGACCTTGCCGATCCACCGGCCCGGGAACCGCTCCTCGATGGCCTTGGCATAGCGGCCGTAGAAATCCGCCTCGGCCAGCCCGTCGACCCTGGAGGTGACGCTGCCGCCGGTGAGGGTGTACGCACGCGAGGCCCCGGCCGTGTCGTACCGATCGATGATCTCCATCGCTTCCAGCACCTCGTCGATCGGCTTGACCCCGGTGTACGGTCGGCCGGCCGCCTTGTGCTGGCGCCAATTGTGGTTGATGTCGCAGTACTGGCACTCCTCCTTGGCGCCGAAGTACTGGCAGACCCGGAACACGGTCAGGTAGATCAGGTAGCCCCACTGGATCGTGGGCGCGACCTCCATGACCGACTTGCCGTTGGCGAGTCGGTGCCGGTAGTACTCGGGCATCGGTGGCAGACCGACGTACGCGATCGGCCGGTCGTCCAGGAACAGCTGGAGGGCGCCACTCCCGTCGTCCTTCACCCGGTACGGCGAGTCGGGATTGACGCGCACCGACACGACGGTGCGCCGCAACCCGTACGGGCCGCCGGTGAGCACGATCTCCTCCGGTGGCCGGCGCAGAGCGGCCGTGCCCAACTCCGGCAAGGTCCGATGGTCGAAGGAGAAGATGAAGTACGACTTCGGCTTGACGTCGCCGTTCTCGTTGTCGGTCAGCGCCGAGTCGTCGAAGGCCATGCCGCCACGCAGCAGGTCCTCCTTGATGACCGCCTCCGGCGGGATGTGCGGGAACCGCCCCATCAGGTCCTCGATGAGATCCGTGCGGGTCTGCATGCGCGCTCCCTCGATCCGTCGTGACTACGCCGCCGCGAAAACAGCATCAACCAGGCCGGCGGCCGCTGGCATCGTTGTGCTCGGCCGACGCTACCCGCTCCCGCGCCGCGAGTGAGGGGTGACCTCCGACGCTCATCGGGCCTGGTCGACGCGATCCGCTCCGCACCCACCCGCCCGTTACTGATCTTTCATGGCGAGGCGAGTTCAGGGTCGCTGTGCGCGGAGGAACGCCGTGGCCATCGTGCGGCGCGTTGGGGTGCCGGTGGCGGCCAGGGCGTTCATGTGCGCGTCGAGACGCTCGCGTTCTTCGTCGTTCAGGGCGGCAGCGATCGCTTCGCCGTACGTCGGGACCAGGGGGTTGGGCGCGACGCACTTGAGCGTCTCCCAGTCCGCGATCGGCTCAGCGGGCACGTCGACCTGGGCACGGTAGTCCAGTTCCACCGCGTCGAAGCCTGCGGTCACCGCCCAGTCGACGAGATCACGCTCGTCGAAGTCGGTCATCGGTCGCGTGGTTTCCTCGGTGGTGCTCCGGTAAACGTCGCGTACCTTGGCGATCAGGTCGTTCACCGGCGAGTTGCCCAAGCCGAACAGATCGTCGGGGCGCCGCTGCATCACGAAGCGGTTGACGGGCTCGAAGAGGGAGATCCGTCCGCCCGGCCGCAGGACCCGGAAGAACTCGGCGAAGGCGGCGGCCTTGCGATCGGAGTAGATGAGCACCGATCGAGTGGTCACGACGTCGACGGAGGCGTCAGCGATACCGGCTAGATCATCGGCCGACGCGACCATGAAGCTGCACCGCCCGTCGCCGCCGGCGGTGCGCCGGCACTCGTCGAGCACGTCCTGTGAGACATCGCTGAAGATGACGTGACCGTCCGGGCCGAGCCGATCAAGCGCACCGAACCCGATCAGTCCGGTCCCGCAGCCCACGTCGAGGACCACGTCGTCGGGCTCCAGGCCAGCTCGATCAAGGACGCCGTCGCGAAACGCCGCCAGCTCCGGGGCGTAGCGGGCACGCAAGATCGGGCTGTTGCCGTCTCGGCGGGTCAGGAGCCATTGTGCCCACTTGTCCGTCGTCACCGGGCCACCGTAACCCCGGCGCACATACAGCCATGCGCATGACGTAGCGCTACCCCACCGTCGCCCGGCTCGTCGTCGACGGCGCCCACCTCGACGCCGAGGAGACCTTCCACCACAACCTGGTCGCCGTTCTGGACGGCATCACCAGCCATCCCCACACGTGACCCGCTGGTTCGGTACGCCGGCGGCGCGTCAGGAGACCGTGAGGAGTAGGTGGTTGACGGCCAGCGCGGTGAGGGCCTGGGCGGCCAGCCACCAGCGGCGGGTCGGTGCCGGCAGGCGGGCCACGGCGACCAGCAGCCAGACCACGAACGGCAGCCAGATCCGCTCCACCTCGGCCTTGCTCATCCCGGACAGGTCCGCGGCGGCCACCGCCAGCGCCGCGGCGGCCGGCAGCAGGACGGCCGGCCCGAGGGCCGTCACCCGCGCCGCCCACCGCCCGCCCGGCCGGACGGTGGCGCCGGGCCCGACGTCCGGCCGGCCGGGTACCCGGTCACCGAGCGGGCCGCCCGGCGCGGAGCCCGGTGACCGCCAGGCGGCCCGAGCCGCGAGCACCGTGCGGCGCAGCGCGGGGCCGAGCACCGGTCCGGCGGAGAGCAGCAGCGCCGCCAGGTTCGCCCACACCCAGTACGCGTACGGGCGCTCGGCCGCCCAGCCCTGGTAGTAGCGTTCGACGACCCGGTCGTACCCCTCCCACCACCGGAAACCGGCCAGCGCGAAGAGCGCCGTCACGGCGGCGACGCCGGCCGTCGCGGCGAGCAGCGCGGCCCGGCGCCGGTCGCGGCGCAGCGCCAGCACGGCCAGCGCGAGCACCCCGACCAGCACGAACCCGTACGACAGGTGCAGCGCGAAGCCGAGCAGCAGCCCGCCGGCCAGCGCCGCGACCGTCCCTCGTGCCGCCAGCAGGGCCAGGCCGGCGGCGACCACGCCGGTGAAGACGGCGTCGCCGGACGCGCCCAGCCAGACCGCGCCGGGCAGCAGTACCAGGAACGGCAGCACCGTGCGCGCCGCGTCGGCGGCGCCCAGCGCGCGCAGGGTCACCGGCACCGAGACCGCGGCGGTCGCGCCCACCAGCACGCAGCAGAGCGCCGCGGCGGTGCCGCCGCCCAGGCCGATCCGGTCCAGCCAGACGAAGACCAGCAGCGCGCCCGGCGGGTGCCCGGCCGTGTGGGTGGACCACGAGTCGGGCTGGAAGTCGAGGATCCGGTCGGTGAAGCCGGCCAGCATCCGGGGGATCTCGGCGACGCCGGGCACCTCGTGCAGGTACTCCGCCTGCGGGGTGAGCCGCCGGGTCAGCCCGGCCGACCAGCCGTCCACCAGGGCCAGCGACAGCGTCCAGGCCACCGCGGCCAGCCAGCCGGCGGCCAGCAGCGCCGCCCAGCGGGCGGTCCGCGCCCAGCGTAGGCCCGGGCCGAGCACGACCACGGCGACCAGCACGGCGAGCGGGGTGCCCCAGCCGACGTGCGGCCGCCAGGTGGCGTAGAGCGGCGCGGCGTCGGCGTGCAGGCCCGCGCCGCGGCGGTTGAGCACCAGCCCGACGGCGACCGCGGCGGCGAGCAGCACCGCCTCGACGGCCAGCACGACGAAATCGCCGCGGTGCCCCGGGGTGGTCCGCCGCGGGCCGGGGACGCGGGGCAGGGTGGCTGCGGGTCTCATGACGACCGGACGGTACGGCCCGTCGGGCCACCGGACGGGCGGAACCGCCCTCGCGTCACCGGATGGTAAGAAATGCCTGCTCGGTAAGGGTTCCGTAAGCACGATCGGGGCCTTGCCGGGAGCGCACCGGCCTAGCGTCGGCGGCATGCCGACACAGATCGACGTGGTGCTGCCGTGCTTGGACGAGGCCGCCGCCCTGCCCGGCGTGCTGACCGCGCTGCCGCCCGGCTACCGGGCGATCGTGGTGGACAACGGCTCCCGGGACGGCTCGCCGGAGGTGGCCGCCCGGCACGGCGCGCGGGTGGTGCGGGAACCTCGCCGCGGCTACGGGGCGGCCGTGCACACGGGCCTCGAACACGCCGAGACCGAGCTGGTCTGCGTGCTCGACGCCGACGGCTCCTTCGACCCGGGCGAGCTGCCCACCCTGGTCGCACCGGTGGCGTCCGGTGCCGCCGACCTGGCGGTGGGCCGGCGCCGGCCGGTGTCCGCCGGGGCCTGGCCGTGGCACGCCCGGGCCGGCACGGCGCTGGTCGCCGCGCTGCTGCGGCAGCGGGGGGTGCCGCTGCGGGACCTCAGCCCGATCCGGGTGGCCCGGCGGGACGCCCTGCTCGCCCTCGGGGTCACCGACCGGGCCTTCGGCTACCCCCTCGAACTGATGATCCGGGCCGCCGCGGCGGGCTGGCGGATCCACGAGCGGGACGTCCGCTACGCGCCGCGCGCGGCCGGGACCCGGTCCAAGGTCTCCGGCTCGGTCCGCGGCACGGTCCGCGCCACCCGGGACTTCCTGGCGGTGCTGCGCAGCGTGGACGGCCCGCGGTGACCGTCCTGCTGGTGGTGGCCAAGGCGCCTGTGGCAGGGGCGGTCAAGACCCGGCTCTGCCCGCCCGCCGAGCCCGCGCAGGCGGCCCGGATCGCCGCCGCCGCGCTGCGCGACACCCTCGGCGCGGTCACCGCCACGCCGGGCGTCGTCCCGGTGCTGGCGCTGGCCGGACGGTTCGCCGACGCCGAGGACGGGCCGGACCTGGCCGCCGCGGTCGCCGGCTGGCCGGTGCTGGCGCAGCGCGGCGACGACTTCGCCGACCGGCTCGTCCACGCGCACGCCGACGTGGCCGCCGCGTACCCGGGACGGCCGGTGCTCCAGATCGGCATGGACACCCCGCAGCTCACCGCGGCGGTGCTGGCCGCCGCCGTACGCCGGCTCGGCGCGCCGGCGACCGACGCGGTGCTCGGCCCGGCCGCGGACGGCGGCTGGTGGGCGCTGGGGCTGCGCGACCCCCGGCAGGCGGCGGCGCTGCGCGGGGTGCCCATGTCCACCCCCGACACCGGGCGGCGCACCCGGGCCGCGCTGGCCGGCCGTGGCCTGCGGATCGGGACGCTGCCGGTGCTGCGTGACGTGGACGACTGGGCCGACGCGCTCGCGGTGGCCGGCCTGGCCCCCACCGGCCGGTTCGCCCGGGAGGTGTCCGCCCTGCGGGCCGGGGAGGTCGCCGTCGCGCGGCGGACCCGGGAGGCGGGCCCCCTGCGGCCAGCCCGGCCGGTCGGGGGCCGGCGGTGACCGCCGACGGCTTCGGCACCGCGCTGCGCCACCGGGACGCCGACGCGCACTGGCTGGTGCAGGCCGACGGGACCCGCCGCCGGCTGCCGGTGGAGCGGTGGCACGGGCCGGCCGAACCGGCGACCGCCGCGGTGGTGTCCCGGTGCGCCGGCCCGACGCTGGACCTGGGTTGCGGGCCGGGCCGGCTCACCGTGGCGCTGGCCCGGGCCGGGCTGACCACCGTGGGGGTCGACGTCTCGGCCCGGGCGGTGGCGCTGACCCGGGCGCGGGGGGCCGTCGCGGTCCAGGCCGACCTCTTCGGCCCGCTGCCCGCCGAGGGCCGGTGGCGGCACGTGGTGCTGCTGGACGGCAACATCGGCATCGGCGGTGACCCGGCGCGGCTGCTGCGCCGGTGCCGGGAGCTGCTCCGCCCGGACGGCACGGTTCTCGTCGAGCTGGACCCGCCCGGCAGCGGCACCTGGCAGGGTCGGGCGCGCGTGGTGTCCGGGCAGCGCCGGGGGCCGAGTTTCGGCTGGGCGCGGCTGGACACCCTGGCCGTGCACGAGCCCGCCGCGACGGCCGGCCTCGTGGTCCGCGAACTCCACCTGGCCGGCCGGCGCTGGTTCGCCGAGCTGGCCGCCGGCTGACCCGCCGCCGCGCGGGAAATCCGGTACGGCCGCGGCACGGCGGCGGGCTACCGTGCGGCGCATGAACGACGAACCGACCCTGCACTTCTGCACCGATCCGGGCGAGTTCCTCGCCGCCGCCGGTGACCACCTGGCGGCGAACCCGGTGGTCGGCACGGTCGTGGCCACCCTGGCGCACCGGACGCTGGCCCGGCGCGCCGACGGGGTCGCGCCGCCCGAGGACGACTGGTGGTTGGTGGTCCGGGACGCGTCCGGCGCGGTCGTCGGCGCCGGGATGCGGGCGGCACCCTTCGCGCCGCGCCCGCCGTTCCTGCTGCCGATGCCCGACGAGGCAGCCGTGGCGCTGGCCCGGGTGTGGCACGAGCGCGGGGAGGAAGTGCGCGCCGTCAACGGCGCGCTGCCCACGGTCCGGCGGTGCGCCGCCGAGGTGACCCGGCTCGGCGGCGGCCGGGTCGAGGTCGCCCAGCACACCCGACTGCACGAACTCGGCGAGCTGGTGCCGCCGGCGCGGGTGCCGGGCGCCCTGGCGGTCGCCACCGAGGACGACGTCGACCTGTTTGCCGAGTGGTTCGACGCGTTCATGGCCGACGCCGACGAGCAGGCGGGCCGCCCGCGCGGCGTCAGCGCGCACGAGACCCCCGACCGGGCCGAGCTGCTGCGCCGGATCCGGGGCGGGCGGGTGTGGTTCTGGACCGACGAGGCGGGCCGGCGGGTGCACCTCACCGCCGCCAACCCGCCGTCGTTCGGCGTCGCCCGGATCGGCCCCGTCTACACCCCGCCGGAGCAGCGCGGGCACGGCTGGGCCAGCAACGCGGTCGCGGAGGTCTCCCGGCTGCTGCGGGCCGAGGGCGCCCGGGTGTGCCTCTTCACCGACCAGGCCAACCCGACCTCGAACCGGATCTACGCGAACCTCGGCTACCGGCCGGTGGTCGACATGGCCAACCTGGTCATCGTGCCCTGACCCGGGCCGGCCGGCCCCGAGCCGCCGGTACGGGGATCAGCTGGCGACGTCGAGCGCGGCCAGCCGCTCCGGGTCGGCGATCACGTCGATGGCGGCGATCCGCCCGCCGGTGACCGTGAACGCCATCACCGACAGCGGCCGGCCGGCCGCGCTGACCAGCACCCCGGCGGCGCCGGGCGCGCCGATCGGGAGCGGATCCCGATCGGCGCGTCCCGGACCACGGGCCAGCGGGTCAGCCGAGGTGCCGGGCGAAGAACCGCAGCGTGCTGTCCAGTTCGAAGGCCGGCATGTCGCCGTGCCCGCCGGTGTTGGCATGCAGGGTTTTCTCGGGCGAGCCCAGGGCGTCGAACAGCGCCAGGCCCTGGGCCCGCGGCACCCGCTCGTCGTCCCACTGGAGCAGGAACTCCACCGGGACGGTGATCCGAGCGGCGGCCTCCGCCGAGGCCAGCGCCCCGCCCAGCCCGAGCACCGCCGCACGGACCCGGGGTTCGGCGGCGACGAACGGAACGCCGAGGCCGCAGCCCAAACACACTCCCCAGTAGCCCACCGGACCCGGGCCGACGTGGTCGAGCTCCTGGACCGCGTCCAGGACGGCCCGCCACTCCGGGACGGTCTGGCGGGCCACGAGCGCCTGGAACTCGGCGATGAGCGGAGCCAGTTCCTCTCCGGCATCCGCGCGAGCCTGGTTCTCGGTCGCGATCCGGTCGTACTCCTCCTCCTTCGGCCGGTCGCCATGGGCCGGCACATCCACCGCCGCGACCGCGAAGCCACACTCCGCCACGAAGCGGCGTGCGCGGTCCACGATGTCGGGGGCCTTCTTGTGCTGGCCGCCGCCGTGTCCCATGAGGACGAGGGGGCGCGTGCCGGCGCCGCCTTCCGGCGTCCACAGCACGCCGGGGATCTCGCCGAGGGTGAAGAGCTGTTCGGAGACGCCGTCCGACGACGTCGCGGGGTTCACACGCATAGCTGTCGAGCCTTTCGGGATGCCTTCTGCGGGCACTCCCTAGGCCGCGCGAGGGAGGGAGCCCCGACCTGTCACAGCGTTGATCGGTCTCACCTCCTCAGGTCGCAGCAGCGCACAGCGACGCAGAAGCTATCACGAAGGGCTCACCCGCGTCGGTGCAAGATCGACCCACAGGGCGGACGGCCCGCAGAGCGGTGGCGAACCGCCCGATATGGGTGGCAAGGCGAGCCGGAGTGCTGTCTACTCCTCGCCTGTGGGTGGAACAGCCTTGAGCGTCCTGACTCCCTACCCGGCCGAGCGGGTCGAACCGATCCTGGTCGAGGAGATGACCGCCGAAGGCCTGATCCGGTATGAGCCGGACCCGACCGACTGGTACTCCGCCGACGGCCTGCCCTACGGCTACCACCTCCAGTCGCCGGACGCCGAGACCGATCCCGAGGAGCTGCGAGTCGTGGAGCGGGCAATCGGGGTGACCATGCGCTGCGACGTCGGGCTGCACATCTTCGTCAGCGACCTCGCCGGCCGTCCGGCCCTCGCCCGGATGGCTCAGCGAGTCGCGCAGCGGACCGGCGGCTGGGTGTTCGTCGAGTTTCACGGCCCGCCCGCCGCAGAACTCCTCCACCGCCTTGCGGACGCAGGCCGCTGCATCCCGGTCGGCGACGCGGTCTATCTCGACGCGGCGGCGATGGCCGCCTGGATCGCGCACCCCGACTTTCACGTCACCAAGTGAGCAGGTCGCTATCTAGGGCCGACTGGCCGGGCAGTTGTCGCTGGTGAGCGTGACGCTGTACTCGGTGTCGTCGTCCGTGATGCCCGACGGCACACCGTCGAACCACGTCTCGACCTTCTCCCGGCCCCGGTGCTGCTCGTAGTGCAGGTGCGGCGCGCCGGAGTTGCCCGTGCTGCCCACCCGCCCCAGCTGCTCACCCTGAGCGACCCGCTGTCCGGCCCGGACCAGAGGCGGTTCGAGCAGGTGCAGGTACTGCGTCTCCCACCGTCCACCGTGGTCGATCTTCACCCAGTACCCTCCCCCACGGCCGCGGGGACCCTTCGGGTTCTCGGGGGTACGCCCACCCAGGGACCCGTTGATCCCCGCCACGGTGACCGTGCCGGCGTGGGACGCGAGCACCGGCCGCCCCCACGCGTCGCCTTCCGTGGGGAACAGGTCGACGTCGAAGTCGTCGTGGCCGGGGTAGGTGCCCAGCCGCCAGGTCTCACCGCAGGACACGGGGAGCTGGAACGGCGGGCGCGGGCCCGGCGGCCGCAGCAGGGGCACGACGACCACGGCGAGGGCGAGAACGGCCGCGGCCCCGCCGAGCGCGAGAACGACGCGTACGACACGGCGCCGGTCGCGGGGTCGGTCTGGCTTGCCGGTCGTCACCGCCCCGAGTATGCCCCTACCAGCCGACGGTGGAGAGGCTGATCGGGGTGAGCTGGCGGACCTGCGGCTCGATCCACTGGGCCGCGGTGACCAGCTTGACCAGCCGGTCGATGGTCTCCGGCGGCCCCGCCACGAAGCTGCGCCGGTCCGCCGGGCAGCCGTACCGGTCGTCGAAGCAGCCGCCGTCGAGGGCGCGGACCACCATGCCGGCCTCGGCGGCCAGCAGCATCCCGGCCGGCAGGTCGACCGCCTCGGGCCGGTAGCCCACGATGCCGTCGATGTCGCCGCGGGCCAGCATCACCCAGGACAGCAGTGGCGCCCACAGTTGCAGCACCCGGCGGGCGGTGGTGTCGAGCACGACCTTCAGCGCGCGGGCGGTGCTGTCGTCCCGGGCCACCTCGTGTCCCTGCGTCCAGGCCAGCACCGGCGCGGTCGGCACCGGGCGGCGGGGCGCGTGCAGGGGGCGGCCGGCCGGCCCGGACCCGTGCACGAAGGCGCCCCCGCCGCGCACGGCGGACCAGGTGCGGCCGGCGACCGGGTCGTGCACCACGCCGAGCACCGGCGAGCCCTGGTCGCAGAGGGCGATCCCCACCACGTACGCGGGCAGCCCGATGGCCACGTTGTTGGTGCCGTCGAGCGGGTCGACCAGCCAGGCCCAGGAGGTGTCGGCCGCGTACTCGCCGCCTTCCTCGGCGATCACCCCGTGCTCCGGCCAGCGGGCCCGGATCCGGTCGACGATCAGCCGTTCGGCGGCCAGGTCCAGGTCGGTGACCAGGTCACCGGTGTCGTTCTTGGCCCGGGCGTGCAGCTCTCCCCGGGTGCCCCGGCGCAGCAGCCGCCCGGCCGCCTGGGCCGCCTCCACGGCGAACCGGTGCGCGTCGCGCAGGTCGGGCCCGCCTCTGTTCGGCTCCCTGTCCATGGCTCCTCCAGCCAGTCAACCCCGTGCCACCAGTCGCGCTATCTCCCGCGCCATCCGTGCCGTCTCCGCCGGGTCGCAGCGGTCCCGGCGTATCCGGTGGCTGCGCCCGTCCACCGCGCCGAGGCTCAGGTCGCACACGCCGGGGGTGGTCCGGCCGAGCGCCACGGTCACCGCCGGCTCGCCGGCGTCGACCTCCGAGGTGTGGAAGCCGCCGGCGCGCAGCGCGTACGAGTCGCCGGCGGTGTGCGTCTCCACCGTGGCGGTCACGGCGGTGACCAGGCGGTCGGTGGCCGCCATCTCGTCGACGTCGCCGCGGCTGTGCACCTCGTAGATCCGCCAGGCCGGGTCGGCCGGGGCGTCGGTCACCTCGATCAGCTCGTTGCGGACCGTGCCGTGCAGCACGTGGCTGAGCAGGTCCCAGCTGTGCGAGTGCATGGTCGAGGTGCTGGGCCGCACCGGCGGCGGGTCGGCCGGCCAGGCGTGCACGCAGATGCCGTCGGGGCCGGTGCGCTCCACCGGCAGGCAGGTGAAGCCGAGCGGGTGGCGGACGGCCAGCAGTGGCCGCCGCCCCGCGGCGACGTCGTCGAGGACGTCGAGCACCCAGCCGCGCAGCAGCTCCGGCCGGGCGCCCCGGTCGATCTCCCGTTCGAGGTCGGCGTAGGTCATCATTCGTACGGGTTCCTCGCCTGGATGGCCCGGCTCACGATGTCGGCGACCTCGCGGTCGCCGAAGGACCGGGGCAGCGGCAGCCCGAGCGCGGCGAACAGCTTGCGCACCTGCTCGACGGAGGGCTCGTCGTCCAGCTTCACCGTCGCGGCCGCCTCGATGGGCACCCGGCGGCTCTGCTTGCGGCTGTAGTCCAGCTCGATGTTGAACCGGTTGTAGTAGAGCTCCCTGCGGTCGATCCGCAGGGCCGGTGTCTGCGGGTTCTCCTGCGTGATGATGACGCAGGACGAGGAGAGGTCGTAGCGGAAGGTGGTCATCTGCGCGGAGAGCCGGACCTCGACGGTGAGCAGCCCGGAGCGTTGCAGGTGCCAGCAGGCCGCCAGAACGGTCGCGTAGGACTCCTTGCGGGTGCGGTCGACGGTCCACCGCTCCCCCGGCGCGTCGGGGTCGAGGCTGCGGCGGAACCGCGCGTAGCGCTCGCAGACGTCCTCGTCGGTCGGGTCGATGATCTCGATGGCGAAGCTCAGGGTGGCGTTGCGCCGGCGGGCGTGCTCCAGGCACTGCGGCAGGGTGACCGCCCGGGTGAAGGTGCCCGTCCCGCCCTTGAACGCCCACGAGTCGGTGTGCTGGCGGGCCTCGGCGAGAGCCCGGCCGACCTCGCTGCCGTGCAGCACCCGCACCATGGAGACGCTGTCGATCGCGTCGCGGGCCCGGTTGAGCGCCCCGTCCGGGCCGGTGATCTCGTGCATCTGCGGGACCAGTTCGGTGAGCCGGTCACGGGTCGCCCGCATGACCTCGCGCACCTCGTGCTGGGCGGTCTCCCGGCGCAGCCGGTCGCGCAGCACGGCCTGTGCGAGCACCGCGAGGACCAGCAGGATGGCGCTGTTGACCACGTCCTGACTGACCGTGTTGGTCAGGCCGAGGACGGCCACGGTCACGGCCAGCAGCAGGCCGATGAACGCGTCGAGATTGTTGACGACCCAGGTGAACAGGCGCGCCATGGCATCCCCCGGTCGACGACGGAACCTTCATGATAGCCCTTTGTCAATATCACCATCACGCGCTGTTCGGGTGACCCGCACCCCGCAGTGACGGCGTCTCCGCCGTGCGCCGGGCGGCGCAGATCAGCGAGCCGCCGAGCCCCGGCGCGACCCGGGCCAGCAGCCGGGAGGTGACCCACCGTCCACCCGGGAGTCGCCAGCCGACCTCGTTGGACCGGATCGCCAGCGGCGCGAAGCCGGCCCGGCACAGCACCCGCCGCAGCAGCGACGCGGTGAACGGCCGGATGTGCAGCCACAGGTAGGGGTGCAGCGGGTCCACCTGGCGGGGCGCCCGGCCGGCGAGGAAGGCCAGCCGGTCCTGCGCCGGCGCCAGGTTGGGGGTGGTCAGCACGAGCAGGCCGCCCGGGGCGAGCACCCGGTGGCACTCGCGCAGCAGCGCGAGCGGGTCGTAGACGTGCTCGATGAGCTCGCCGGTGAGCAGGCCGGCGAAGCTGCCGGCGCGGAACGGCAGGCCGCGGGTGGCGTCGAGGCAGACCGGCAGGGCCGCGCCGCCGGCGGCGCGCCGGGCCGCGCCGAGCGCGGTCTCGGCCATGTCGGCCACCACGAGCGGGCCGGGCAGCGCCGCCGGGTCGAGCATGCTGCGCGGGCCGCAGCCCAGCTCCAGCACGGGCCGTCCCGGTGGCACGCCGTCGACCATGAGCCGGGCCGCGACCGCCCGGCGGATCCGGTGGTACGGGTCGTCGACGTACCCGTTCACCTGCGCGCCGTCGTGGTAGCTGCGCCGGTTGGCGCGGCGGCCGTGCGCCTGCGCGCTGCGCGAGGAGGTCCCGGTCGGCGGCTCGGCCATCGCACCCCTCCACTGCGGTCGTCGCCCCCGTCGGCGGCGCCCGTCTCCAGCCTCGCACCGCTCCCGCCCGGCGGCCCGGAAATCCACCCGGGTACGCGGACGCGGCGGCCGGGATGCCGGCCGCCGCGTCGCGGGTGTCAGGTCAGATGGCGCGGGCCCAGTCGAGCCGGCTGCTGTCGTCGTACTCGTCGCCGGGGATCCACCACTGGTCGCCGAAGCCGCTGGTCGAGACCACGATGTTGCCGCCGTCCGGGTACTCGTTGGTCGGGGGCACCGACAGCGCGGCGCAGTAGCGCCCGTCGGGCGAGAAGACCGGGGACGCGTAGGTGCGGGGCTCGTCGGTGAGCTTCTTGAGGCCGGAGCCGTCGATCCGCACCGACGCCAGCGACTGGTTGCCCAGCAGGTCGGTGTCGCGGTACCAGCGATTGGTGCAGAACACCACCCGCTCGGAGTTGGGCATGAAGACCGGCCAGCCGAAGAGCTCGCCCGCGTCGGGCTGGTAGACCGGCCGTACCTTGCCGGTGGCCAACTCCAGGGTGCGCAACTGCAGGCCCTCGGACCGGCTGCGCCAGCGCATGACGATCATCGAGCCGTCGCGGGACCAGTTCGGCTGGGCCATGGCGTGGCCCTGGACCAGCACCCGCGTGCCGCCGGTGGCCACGTCGACCGCGATCAGCGTGTCGTCCTCGGACCCGGTGACCAGGGCGATCTGGGTGCCGTCCGGGGACCAGGTCGGTGCGCCGTAGTGGACGCCGGGCTGACCGCCGAGCAGCTGCCGGATCTCGCCGGTGACCCGGTCGAACAGCGACACGTAGGGCAGGAGACGACCGTCGCCCGACCAGGCGGTGTTCTTCCAGGCCACGTAGCGGCCGTCGGGCGACGTGGTGGCCTGGTCGCCGTCGTCGAGCAGCCGCTGCGGCGTGGTGCGGCCGGGGTTGACCTGGAGCACGCCCCAGCCGACGCTGACCAGCCACGGCCCGTTGACCACCTCGGTGGTCTCCGCCGCGACGGCGGGCGCGGCGGCCGTCAACCCGCCGGCCAGGCCGGTCGCGGCGGCCGCGCCGGCCAGCGCGGCGGTACGCAGCAGGGCCCGTCGATTCATCTCAGTCATGCAAACCCCCGTGATAGACGTCGCTCCACCCTCCTGAAGGGAGGACCGGGGCGGCATCGGACGAGCAGCCGGTCCGCGGTCGGCCGTGCGGTCACCGCGCACCGCGTAGCGCGCCCCGCCCGGCAGCGCGGTCCCGGTCCCGGGACACGCCGACGCGGCGGCCGGGTCCCGGCCGCCGCGTCGCGGGTCGTGCTCAGATGGCGCGGGCCCAGTCCACCCGCATGCTGTCGTCGTACTCGTCGCCCGGGATCCACCACTGCTCGCCGAAGCCGCTTGTCGAGACGATGATGTTGCCGCCGTCCGGGTACTCGTTGGTGGGCGGCACCGACAGGGCCGCGCAGTAGCGGCCGTCCGGCGAGAACACCGGCGACAGGTACATCCGCGGCTCGTCCGTGAGCTTCTTCAGGCCGGTGCCGTCGATGCGCACCGACGCGAGCGAGTCCTCACCGAGCGGCAGGTCGACGTCGCGGTACCAGCGGTTGGTGCAGAACACCACCCGCTCCGAGTTGGGCATGAAGACCGGCCAGCCGAACCGCTCACCCTCCTCGGGCTGGTAGACCCGCCGCACCCGCCCGGTGGCGAGTTCCAGCATCCGCAACTGGTGCCCCTCCGAGCGGCTGATCCACTGCATGACGATCATGGAGCCGTCGCGGGACCAGTGGGGGCGGTACATCGTGTGTCCCTGGACGAGCACCCGCCGCGCGCCGGTGGCCACGTTCACCGCGACCAGCGTCTCGCGGTCGACGACCAGCGCGACCTCGGTGCCGTCCGGGGACCAGGTGGGCCACTCGTACGAGACGCCGAACGGGTCGCTGATCACCTTCCGGACCTCACCGGTCACCCGGTCGTACAGCGACAGGTTCGACCCGGTCTCGCCCGCGTAGCGCAGGTTGTTCACGGCCACGTACCGGCCGTCCGGCGAGGTGGTGGCGTCGTAGCCGTTGGACAGCAGCACCTGCGGCGTGGTGTGACCCGGGTTTATCTGGAGAACTCCGGCGCTACCCGTGACGAGCCACGGCCCGTTGACCACCTCGGTGGTCTCCGCCGCACCGGCGGATGCCGCCGCGGTCAGGCCGCCGGCCAGCCCGGTCGCCGTGGCCGCCCCGGCCAGCGCGGCGGCACGCAGCAGGGCACGGCGATTCAACTCGGTCATGAAACACCCCCGTGATAGACGTCGCTCCACCCTCCTGAACGGACGCTCACCACGGGATCGGACGAGTGGCCGGTCCGCCGTCGGCCACACGGTCATCCCGTGTGGTCACGGCCCCGCGGGCGCGTACCCTCGCCCCGGTGACCTCCGACGCGCTGCGCCGTGCCCTCACCGACCCGGGCGACCCGCCGGTGCTCCCCCTGCCCGGTGTGGCCGCCGAACTGCTCGCCGCCCTCGACGCGCCGCCCCGGCTCGCCGCGCACCTGCGGCTGGTGCACGACGTGGCCCGGCAGCTCACCGTGGCGTTCGCCGACCGCTTCCCGCTGGTGCCGTTCGACCGGCAGGCGGTGCTGTTCGGGGCGGCGATCCACGACCTGGGCAAGGTCGAGCACCCCGGGGAGCTGTCCGGGCCCGGCTCGGCCCACGAGGAGGCGGGCTACCAGTTGCTGCTGCGCTTCGGCGTCCCCGAGGAGCGGGCCCGCTTCGCCGTCACCCACGCGGCCTGGCACGCGCCCGGCGTGCAGCTGGAGGACCTCCTGGTCAGCCTCGCCGACAAGGTGTGGAAGGGCAGGCGCGTCACCGACCTGGAGGAGCTGGTGGTGGACCGGCTCGCCGACATCACCGGGCAGCCGGCCTGGCAGGCGTTCCTCGACCTCGACGACGTGCTCGCCGGGCTGGCCGCCGGCGCCGACCGCCGGCTCGCCTTCCAAGCCGAGCACCCGGTGCACGGCTGACCCGTGTACCGCTGTTACCCGGCGGTTACCCGGCTGCGAAGCCGCTGTGGCACGGCGCGCCGACCGTCGGGGCAGGGACACCGGACGGGGTCCCGGCACACCGCCAGGGAGGCCACCATGAGACTGAGGAGAACACTGCTGGCGCTGGTCGTCGTGCTCGGCGGGCTGGTCGCCGGCACGAGCGGCGCGACCGCGGCGGCGCCGTACTGCGGGATCGCCTGGGGCAGCACGGCCAGGTCGGCCGGCGCCCTCAGCTCCGACCCGCTGATCGAGGTCCGCACCGGCCGGCACGACTGCTGGGACCGGGTCGTCTTCGAGTTCGCCGGGCCGGCCAACGGCTACTCCGTCGCCTACGGCGAGACGTACACCGAGGGGCAGGGGCTCGCCTTGAGCCCGTACACCGCCGGCGGCGCGCTGCTGTCGGTGTCGCTGCGGGCGCCGGCGTACGACGACGGGCACCTCGCCACCGTGCCGTACCGCGCCGGTGAGCACGCCGCGACCGTGCTGGGTTACCGCACGCTGCGGGACGTCGTGTTCGGCGGCAGCTTCGAGGGCTACACCACCTTCGCGGTGGGCGTCCGCGCCCGACTGCCGTTCCGGGTCTTCGTGCTCAGCGGCCCCGGCACGCACAGCCGCATCGTGATCGACGTGGCCCACCAGTGGCAGGCGTGACAGTTCCGCAGGTGAGAGGGGCCGACCGGCCCCTCATCACCGTCCGTTGCGCCCACGCCCCGCAGCGTGGCGCCGGACTACCCTGAGTGGTCATGGAGGGCCGCGTGCTGGTCGTCGAGGACGACGCCTCCATCCGGGAGGTGACCGCCCTCGGCCTGCGCCGGGCCGGGTTCCGGGTGGACACCGCCGCCGACGGCGCGGCCGCCCTCACCGCGTGGCGGGCCGGCCCGGTCGACCTCATCGTGCTCGACGTGATGCTCCCCCGCCTCGACGGATTCGAGGTGTGCCGGGAGATCCGGCGCACCAGTCAGGTGCCGATCCTCATGCTCACCGCCCGTACCGACACCATCGACGTGGTGGTCGGCCTGGAATGCGGGGCCGACGACTACCTGCGCAAACCGTTCGACCTGCCGGAGCTGGTCGCCCGGGTCCGCGCCGTGCTCCGCCGGACCGTCGCCCCGGCTCCCGAGACCACCGTGGCCGCCGGGCCGCTGGAGATCGACCCGGCCCGCTTCGTGGCCCGCAAGGACGGCCGGGAGCTGACCCTCACGGCCACCGAGTTCCGGCTGCTGCTGGAACTCGCCCGGCGGCCCGGCCAGGTGTTCACCCGCGAGCTGCTGCTCGACCGGGTGTGGGGACACAGCTACCTCGGCGACTCCCGGCTCGTCGACGTCGCCGTGCAGCGCCTGCGCGCCAAGGTGGAGGACGATCCGGGCGCGCCCACCCTGATCCGCACGGTCCGCGGGGCCGGCTACAAGCTCTCGACGGGGTGAGCGCGCCATGGTGGCCGGCAGAGTCGTACCCGGGCGGCTGCGACGCCGGCTCGTCGTCGCGTTCGTCCTCGTCGCCGGCATGTCCGCCGGCGCCCTGGCCACCGGGTCCTACGTCATGCTGCGGCAGGCCCGGTTCGACGGCTCGCTGCAACGCGCCGCGGCCGACGCCCGCTACCAGCTGGTGGTCGCCGCGCAGTTCCTGCCCCTGACCGACGCCCGCCGCGCCGACCTGCTGGCCAGCTTCGAGGAATCCGGCCGGCACGTGGTGCTGGTCACCGGGGACACCCAGGCGTCCAATCCCCGGTACGCGCCCACCCCAGACCCGGACCTGCGGGCGACCGTCGCCGCCGGACAGCTCGGCTTCCAGCGCAGCCCCGGCCGGCCGCACCTGCTGGTCGTCGGCGGGCGCATCCCCGGCTCCACCGCCGAGCTGTACGTGGTGACCGTCGAGGACGACCTCGTCGACGCCCTCGACCAGCTCCGCACCGCCTCGGTGATCGGCTGGGCGGTGGTGGTGCTGGTCGCCGCCGGCGTGGGCAACGCCCTCGCCCGCCGCACGCTGGAACCCGTCGGCCGGGCCAGCCGGGCCGCCCGGGCCGTCGCCGAGGGGCTGCTGCACACCCGGCTGCCGGTGCGCGGCCGGGACGAGTTCAGCGCCTGGGCCACCTCCTTCAACGAGATGGCCGAGGCCCTCGAAACCAAGATCGAAGCACTGTCCCAGGCGCAGGCCCGAGAGCGGCGGTTCACCGCCGACGTGGCGCACGAGCTGCGTACCCCGGTCACCGCCCTGGTGGCGGCGGCCTCGCTGCTCGCCGACCAGCTCGACACCCTGCCCGCCGACGCCCGCCGGGCCGCCGAACTGCTCGTCGCGGACGTGGTGCGGCTGCGCCGGCTGGTCGAGGAGCTCATGGAGATATCCCGCCTGGACGCCGGGCGGGAGGTGCTCGCCACCCGTCCCGTGGACGCCGGCGCGCTGCTGCGCCGGATCGTCGCCGGCCACGGGGACGCCGCCCGGGCCACCGTGACCGGCGACGCCCCGCCGGTCGTGACCGACCCGCGCCGGCTCGAACGGATCCTCACCAACCTGGTGGCCAACGGGGTGGAACACGGCGGCGGCGACCTGCGCGCCGCACTCCGGCACACCGGCGCCGACCTCGTCATCGAGGTCGCCGACCGCGGGCCCGGCATCCCCGCCGAGCACCTGGCGCACGTCTTCGACCGGTTCTACAAGGTCGACCCCGCCCGCACCGGCCCCGGCAGCGGACTCGGCCTGGCCATCGCCCGCGAGAACGCCCGGCTGCTCGGCGGCCGGCTCGACGTGGCCAGCGAGGTCGGCCGCGGCACCCGCTTCCGCCTCACCCTCCCGCTCGACCCCGGGGGCCCGCCATGCGACGCCTGACCCTGCCGCTGACCGCGCTGCTGCTGCTCGCCGCCGGCTGCGCCCCGCCGCGCACCGGCACCCTCGGGCCCGCCCCGGCCGGCCCGTCACCCACCACCGCCACCGCACCGACCGGCGCCCCCACCACGCCGGCACCGTCCGCGTCGCGCAGCCCGACGGCAGGAGCCACGACGGGTACGCCGACCACCGCCGCGCCCACCGGGTCGGACGGGACGCTGACCGTGCAGCTCTGGTTCGCCCGGAACGGGAAACTCGTGCCCACCCGGCGCGCGTCGCCCGCCACCGTGGCCACGTCCCGGCTGGTCCTCACCGAACTGGCCGCCGGCCCCTCGGTGGCCGAGACCGCCGCCGGCCTGACCACCCTGGTCCCGGCCGGCACGCAGGTGACCCGCATCGCCGGCGGGGTGGCGACGCTGCTGCCGCCGGCCGGCTTCGACGCCGGCGGGGCGGCCACCGCGCGGCTGCGCCGGGCCCAGGTGGTCTGGACGCTCACCCAGTTCCCCACCGTCCGGCGGGTCGCCTTCGCCCCGGCCGACGCCGCGACCGGGCGGGACGACTACGCCGACCTGCTGCCCCCGATCGTGGTGACCGCGCCGGCGATCGGCGACCGGGTCGGCAGCCCGGTCACCGTCACCGGAACCGCCGACGTGTACGAGGCGACGGTGAGCGTCCGGGTCCTGGACGCGGCGGGCCAGGAGATCGGCACGGCGTTCACCACGGCGTCCTGCGGCTCGGGTTGCCGCGGCGGCTACCGGGTGGACGTCCGCTACCGGCGCCCCGCGGCGGGACCGGGCACGATCGAGGTGTACGAGGTGTCGGCGCGCGACGGCTCCCGCACCAACGTGGTCCGCATCCCGGTCCACATGTCCGCCGGCCGGTGACACGAAAACCCCACAGTGGACGACATGGTCGGTGCGTGCCCCCGGCTGGATTCGAACCAGCGACCTTCGGATCCGGAATCCGACGCGCTCTCCGCTGCGCCACGGGGGCATGGGTTGTCACGCAAAACCGATTGACTTTCGATAGGTTACGAGCGATAGTCGATGCATGCTCACAGCCCAGCGAGCGGTTCTCCCGCTCAGAGTCTTCCTCGCGCTGCTGTTCGGGATCCTGGTCCTGTTCCAGACCATGTCGCTTCCCGGGCAGTTCGCGCACCTGGCCCGGGAGGACCCGGACATGGCGTACCTGCGCTGGCCCGCGACCGCGGTGACCGTGTTCTGGGTGCTCTGCGTCCAGGTGGTGATCGTGTGCACCTGGAAACTGCTCACCCTGGTCAAGAACGACCGCATCTTCAGCGAGGCGTCGTTGGGCTGGGTCGACGCGATCGTGTGGGCCATCGCCGCCGCGTGGGTGGTGCTGGTCGGCGTGTTCCTCTACGTCGGTTTCCACGCCGACGACCCGGGCCTGCCGCTCCTGCTGTTCCTGCTGGTCACCGGGGTCACCGCGCTGGGGCTCCTGATGGTGGTGATGCGCGCGCTGCTGCGGCAGGCCACCACGCTCCGGACCGACATGGAAGCGGTGATCTGATGCCCATCGTCGTCCGCATCGACGTCGAGCTGGCCAAACGCAAGATGAGCGTCGGCGAGTTCGCCGAGCGGGTCGGGCTCACGCCGGCCAACGTCGCGGTGCTGAAGAACGGTCGCGCCAAGGCCGTCCGCTTCAGCACCCTGGAGGCCATGTGCCGGGTGCTGGACTGCCAGCCCGGTGACCTGCTCGAGTGGGTCGAGGAAGAGGGAGAGAACCGATGAAGTACGTGCTCGGCCTCGTCGCCGCCCTCGCCGTCGCGCTCGGCGTCGCCGGCATCGTGTACGGGGAGGCCGACGACTCCCCCGGCCTCCAGCTCCTGGCCGGCCTGCTGGTCATCGGCGCTATCGCGATCGGCGTGCGGATCGTCCGACGCAGCCGGTAGGCGTCGCTGCGAGCTGAGGATTCGAACCTCAATCCTCCGATCCAGAGTCGGATGTGCTGCCTGGTTGCACCAGCTCGCATGGGTGTCCGCGGACCGCGGACCGTGCCCCGACCAGGATTCGAACCTGGGCTCTCCGGTTTCGTAGACCGGCGCGCTCTCCGCTGCGCCACCGGGGCGGACGACCGGCGCCCCGCCCCCTCCCAGGGGCGCCGGTCGGTTCAACCCTTCACGCAGACGACCTGCTTGAGGTGGGCGACCACCTCGACCAGGTCCTCCTGCTGGGCCATCACCTGGGTGATGTCCTTGTACGCGCCGGGGATCTCGTCGACCACCCCGGCGTCCTTGCGGCACTCGACGCCCGCCGTCTGCGCCGCCAGGTCGGCGGTGCTGTACGTCCGCTTCGCCTGCCCGCGCGACATCCGCCGCCCGGCCCCGTGCGACGCCGAGCAGTACGCGTCGAGGTTGCCCTTGCCGCGCACGACGTACGACCCGGTGCCCATCGACCCCGGGATGATGCCCAGGTCCCCCCGGCCGGCCCGGATGGCGCCCTTGCGGGTCACCAGCACCTCGACCCCGTCGTAGCTCTCCTCCGCCACGTAGTTGTGGTGGCAGGAGATCGGCTCGTCGTAGCCGACCTGCGGGAACTCGTCCCGGACCACCCCGCAGAGCAGGGCGAGCATGACGGCCCGGTTGCGGCGCGCGTACTCCTGCGCCCACCAGAGGTCCCGGCGGTAGGCGTCCATCTCCGGGGTGCCGGCGAGGAACACCGCGAGGTCCCGGTCGGGCAGGTCGACGTTGTGCGGCAGTCCGCGGGCCACCGCCATGTGCCGCTCGGCCAGTTCCTTGCCGATGTTGCGGGAACCGGAGTGCAGCATCAGCCAGACCCGGCCGTCGTCGGGGCCGCCCTGCTCCAGGCAGACCTCGATGAAGTGGTTCCCGCCGCCGAGGGTGCCCAGCTGGCGCTGCGCCCGGGTCTCCAGCTGCGCCACCTTCCGGTCGAGGGTGCCGAAGCGCCGCCAGAACTCGTCCCAGCCGGCCTGCTCCAGCCCACGGACCCGGCGCGGGTCGACGGCGTCGTCGCGCATGGCGAAGCCGACCGGGATGGCCGCCTCGATGGCGCTCCGCAGCGGGCCGAGGTCGTCGGGCAGGTCGGTCGCGGTGAGCGAGGTGCGCACCGCGGACATGCCGCAGCCGATGTCGACGCCGACCGCGGCGGGCGAGACGGCCTGCCGCATGGCGATCACCGAGCCGACCGTGGCGCCCTTGCCGAAGTGCACGTCCGGCATGACGGCGACGCCCTGCACCCAGGGCAGCGCGCCGATGTTGCGCAGCTGCCGGGCCGCCTGCGCCTCGATCGTGTACGGGTCGGTCCAGACCCGGACCGGCGCCCGGGTACCGGCCAGCGGGGTGAAACCCATCGTCGTCTCCTCGGTTCAGGGGCTTTCTCGAGCGGCTGGCCGGATTCGAACCGGCGATCTTCACCGTGGCGGGGTGACGCGCTGCCTGACTGCGCTACAACCGCGAGTGGTCCCGGGTCGGGACCGGCGTAGGCCGTGCGGGACTCGAACCCGCAGCCTCCCGGGTGAGAACCGGGTGAGCTGCCCATTGCTCCAACGGCCCGTGCGGGACGGCGGGCGCCGTCCGCGTGATGTCCGGGACCGCGGAATCGAACCGCGTGTCTCTCGCGCCCAAGGCGAGCGGGTCAGCCAGCTCCCTCGTCCCGGTTGCCCGGCCGGCGCTGGGCGCGCCGGCCGGGATCGTGCTCATGCCGTCCACTGTGGAGTTGAGAAGATGCGACGTCGCCGGCCGGAGGTCGGGACGGGGTGAGGCAGGGGCGGCAGGATTCGAACCTGCAACCGTCGGGTTTGGAATCCGGTGCTCTTCCGTTGAGCTACGCCCCTCGGACCCGGTGACGAGAAAAGCCGCCCGGTCCCAGGTCTCGGGGCGGGCGGCTGCGCGTGTCTCTCGCGCCGGCGCTAGTCGCGCCACCACCCTGGTTGCCACTGCTGCCGTCGGCAGCGACCCTGGCCCGCTTCGCGCGGCAGGGCACCACCGCGCGGCGCGGGCCGCTCGGCTCGGGTGCGGTTCTGCTGCGACACGGTGTGCTCCTGGGTGGTGGCTCGGGTTGACCTTGGCCCGTTCACGGTACGGGCGGAGCCGGGAGCCCCGCAACGGTATTTCGTGAGGACGTTTCGGCCGGCGCCGAACGGTGCCGGGCCTAGCCTCCGGCCAGGCGAACGGAAGGGGCACGGCATGGACTGGCGGGGTCGGGTGGCGGAGAAGTTCCGGGAGGTCAACGGGGAGCATCCGATGACGGCGGCGGACGACGCGTACGTCAGCGCGCAGTTCGTCACGCTCGACGCGCTCTGCGCGGCGTCCGGGCGGGACGCGGACGGCGTACGCCGGTCGATGCTGGACGGGCGGCTGCCGCTGCCGGGCTACCTGCGCTCGGACGGCGCGGAGATGGTCCCGGCGGACCTGTTCGCGCTGGCCGAACGGGCGGGCGGGCTGGACGCGCTGCCCGGGTGGTTCGTCGGGCTCTGGGCGGACCGGGCGCGCGGCGCGGCGGAATGGGACGCCTACCTCAGCGGCCGGTACGTCTGCCTGCGCTCGGTCACGCCCGAGTCGATCCGACGCAAGGACGAGTTGACCGCGGCGATCGGCGCCGCGCCGGCCGAGCCGGACGCCGGGTCGGCGGCCTGGCTCGACCGGCTGCACGCGCTGGTCGACGAGTTGGACGCGCTGGAGCCGGCGTTCACCGGCTACGACCGGCTCCGGTTCGGCGGCCCGACCTCCCGGGACACCTGCGTGGACGCGGTGCGGGCCCGGTATCCGCGGCGGGTCAGCGCGCCGGCCGGCCGGTGACCCGGCGGGCGACGGCGAGCAGGTACTCCTTGCGGTGCAGCGGGTCGTGGTCCCAGCGGGGCCGGCTCGGGGCGGGTCCGCGCACCGGCCGGTAGTGGTCGAACTCGGCCTCCAGGGCGCCCTCGCCGCGGGTGAGCCCGGGCAGCCGCCGCTCCAGCGCGTGCACCCGCCCGGCGGGCACCTCCCCCTCGATCAGGTAGGACGTGCCGCGCAGGGTGCTGCTGCGGGGCGCCGCGCCCAGTCCGGCGAGGACGGGCAGCACCGTGCCCACCACGTCGGCGGGGAGGTCGAGCCGGAACCGGTGCACCGGCTCGTGGACCCGGGTGCCGGCGCGGCTCAGCGCGGTCATGAGCACCAGCGGGGTGAGGTTCCGGAAGTCCCCGGCGGTGCTGGACATGCTCTTGTCGAACACGCCGTGGGCGTGGCTCTGCCGGGCCCAGTAGCCGCCGTGGGTCAGGGTGACCACGCAGTCGATGACGGCCCAGCCGTGCAGGCCCTGACCCAGGGTCTCCCGGACGGTCTCCTCGATCGCCTTGAGGAAGGCCAGCGGCATCGAGCCGAGTTCGATGCCCAGCCGGAACTCGACGCCGCCGCCGACCGGCCCGGGCTCGACGCGCAGGCCGACGGTGCCGAGGAACGGGGTGGGGTCGCGGCCGATCCACTCGACGGCGGCGCCGGCGCCGACCACCCGCTCCACGCAGACGGTGGTGGTCTCCCGGAAGGTGACCGGGACGCCGTAGTCATCGGCCAGGGTGGCCTCGATGACCTCCTTCTGCACCTCGCCGTAGAGGGACACGGCGATCTCCTGGCGCCGGTCGTCCTGGCGCAGGTTGATCAGCGGGTCCTGCTCGGCGAGCTGGGTCAGGGCGGCGTGCAGGGCCGGCCGGTCGGCCGGACGTGCCGGTTCGACCACGGTCTCGAGCGTCGGCGGGGCGAAGTGGCGCCGGCCGGCCGGCCGCTCGGGCGGGACGCCGAGCACGTCCCCGACGCGGACGTCGGCCAGGCCGTGCAGCCGGACGATCCGGCCGGCCCCGGCCGCGTCGCCGGGCGTGGCGTCGCCGAGGTCGAAGACGGCGAGGCCGGTGATCCGGGCCTCCCGGCCGCCGCCGAGGCGGATCCGGTCGCGGACCCGCAGGGTGCCGGCGAAGATCCGGGCGTACGCGACCTTCTCCCCGGCCGGGCCGCGCTCGACCTTGAAGACGGTGCCGGAGAGCGCTGCGTGGTCGTCGCCCGCGGTGGCGGGGAGCAGCGCGGTGACCGCGTCGATCAGCGCGTCGACCCCGGCCCCGGTGATGGCGGAGCCGGCGAGCACCGGGTGCACCCGGGCACGGGCGGTCTGGGCGACGAGCGCCTCCCGCAGCCGGTCCGGGGTGGCCGCCCGCTCGTCGGCCACGTACGCGGCCAGCAGGGCGTCGTCGTGCGCGGAGAGCAGGTCGACCAGGCGGGCCCGGTGGCCGGGGTCCCCGGGCGGGTGCGGGATCCAGCGGGCGGCCGGGGTGCCGGCGGCGTCGACCCGGCCGAGGGCCACGACGTCCGGGGTGAGCCGGTCGGCGAGCTGGCGCAGCACCCGGTCCGGGTCCGCGCCGGCCCGGTCCACCTTGTTGACGAAGAACAGGGTGGGGATGCCGAGGCGGTGCAGGGTGCGGGCCAGCAGGCGGGTCTGGGCCTGGACGCCCTCGACCGCCGAGACCACGAGGATCGCACCGTCGAGCACGCCGAGCACACGTTCCACCTCGGCGATGAAGTCCGGGTGGCCCGGGGTGTCGACGAGGTTGACGGTGGTGCCGGCGACGGCGAAGGAGACCACGGCGGAGCGGATGGTGATGCCCCGCTGCCGCTCCAGCGCCAGCGTGTCGGTGCGGGTGTTGCCGGCGTCGACGCTGCCGGGCTCGTCGATGACCCCGGCGCTGTGCAGCAGCCGTTCGGTCAGGCTGGTCTTACCGGCGTCGACATGGGCGAGGATGCCGAGATTGAGGGTTTTCACGCAGCGTCATGTCCTTGAGGTCGGCGGTGATTCGCTTCTGCGGGGACATGCACGCGGCTCGCATCTCGAGCTCCTCCTTCCCTGTGCGTCGTGGTCGATTGCAGCAACCGGCCCGGGGCGCCGGCAACCGATTAACTGCGGGTGGGCCCTCAGGCGTGCGCCACCGGGTGGCGCTTCATCTCCTCCATGAAGGGGTAGCGCGCGGTCAGGTCGGCGAGGGTGCACCCGGCCCGCCAGGCGGCCGCCACCTGGGCGACCTGGAGCAGGTCGGTGGCGTCGCCGCGCGCCTGGACGTCACCGTCGACCCGCAGGTCGATCATGAAGTAGCGGGCCTGGGCGCCCAGGCTGACACACACGACACCCCGGTCGGAGGCCGCCTCGGCGCAGGTGAACCGGCTGCGGCCCTGCTCGGGGGCGGTCACCCGGCCGATGTCGAGCTGGTGCCGGGCCGCTGTCTGCACGAGGGCGGGAGCCAGGCCGCCCGGCTCGACCAGGTCCGGGTAGAGGCGCACACCCAGTGCCGTCGACACGTCGCTCATGACTGACTCCCACTTCCTCGTGACAGAGACCAGCTGCACGCAGGTTACGGGTGTGTTTCCTGCGCGCCTGGTCATCCTGTCCCCCCTGGACGCCCCACGGCAATAGGAACCGTCGATTCGGCCACCAACGGGCCGGCGCCGGGCGCCCGGTACGCTCCCAGCCCATGGCCCGGATCCGGTGTGACTTCTTCTCCACGGCGCTCGGCATGGGCACGTCGATGACCGTGCTGCTGCCCGAACACGGGTCGGCCGGGATCGGCATGCCCGGTGGGGCGACCGCCGCGGACCCGCCGGTGCTCTATCTGCTGCACGGCCTCACCGACGACGACACCATCTGGACCCGGCGCACCTCGATCGAGCGGTACGTCGCGCCGCTGGGGCTCGCCGTCGTCATGCCGCAGGTGCAGCGGAGCTTCTACTGCGACGAGGCGCACGGCAACCGGTACTGGACCTTCCTCAGCGAGGAACTGCCGGAGGTGTGCCGGTCCTACTTCCGCCTCTCCGACCGGCGGGAGGACACGTTCGTGGCCGGCCTGTCCATGGGCGGCTACGGGGCGATGAAGTGGGCGCTGCGCCACCCCGACCGGTTCGCGGCCGCGGCCAGCCTCTCCGGCGCGCTGGACGTCGCCCGGCGACGCCACCACCCGGCGAGCCCCCTGGACCCCGCCGTCTGGCACACCGTCTGGGGCGACCGGGACGTGGCGGGCCCGGAGGACGACACGCTGGCGCTGCTGGAACGGGCCGGCGACGACCTGCCCGCCCTCTACGTGGCCTGCGGCACCGAGGACTTCCTCTACGAGGACAACACCCGCTTCGTCGACACGGCACGCCGCCGGGGGCTGCCGGTCACCGTGGACTTCGGCCCCGGCGACCACGACTGGGCGTACTGGGACGCGCGGATCCAGGACGTGCTGGCCTGGCTGCCGCTGCCCGGCAACGGCTGAGCCGGCGCGCCGCGCCGCGAACGGGACACGGCCGTCACACGCCGACGGTCCCGTCGATGGCCTCGCGGAGGAAGTCGGCGTGGCCGTTGTGCCGGGCGTACTCGTGCATCATGTGCAGCATCACCAGGCGCAGCGAGACGTCCTCGCCCCAGCGGGCCTGGTGGCCGGTGACGTCGAGCGACTCGGCCTCGCGCTCGATGCGGCGGGCGTGCTCGACCTCCCGCTGCCACGCCTCGAACGCCTCCGACCGGCTCGACGCGCTCGCGTCGTACGCCTCCTGGAAGTCCCCGGTCGCCGACCAGATCAGCGGGACGTCCTCGGCGTTGATGACCCGGCGGAACCAGGTGCGCTCGACCTCGGCCATGTGCCGCACGAGGCCGAGCAGGGACAGCGTGGACGGCGGCGACGACTGCCGCCGCAGCTCCTCGTCGGTCAGCCCCTCGCACTTCAGGGCCAGGGTGGCGCGGTGGAAGTCGAGGAACGCGCGCAGCGTCTCCCGCTCCCCGGCCAGCAGCGGCGGGCCGATCCGTTCGGTCTCCACGTGGTTCCTCCTCGCAGGCCAGGGGCCTGCCCGTGGTTGCTTGGCACTGCTCCCGGGGGAGCCTAGTCTCAGCGGATCGATCCACCTCCGAAGGGATCATGATGCACCCCCACATCCGACGTTCCGCGCTGGTCGCCTCGGCGGTCACCGCGGCGCTGGTGGCCGGCGGCAGCACCGTCCAGGCCGCCGGCGACACCTACGACCACACCGCCACCGCGACGGTCTTCGCGCCCAACCCCGTCCAGCAGCTCGGTGACCAGTCGCTGGCCGACGCCAAGGACGCCGACTACCCGGCGCTGGCCGGGGCGTACCGGTCCGTGCCGCTGACCAACCTGGACGGCTCCGGGACCCTCACCGGGAAGTACGTGGTGGTCAAGAGCAAGACCGGCACCCCGGCCCGCGTGGTCGACGGCGCGTACCCGGCGTGGCACCGGGACGCCGACCAGTTCGAGCAGGTGATGGGCTACCACTGGGTGAACACCGCCCAGGCGTACCTCCAGTCGCTCGGCTTCGGCAGCACGCTGCGGCCGGTCAACCAGCGGCAGATCGAGCTGCGCATCGACCAGTACGGCGGCGACAACTCGTTCTTCCGCGAGGACAAGGCGAACATCACCCTCGGCAAGGGCGGCGTGGACGACGGCGAGGACGCCGAGGTGATCGTCCACGAGTACGGCCACTCGGTGCAGGACGGCCAGGTGCCCGGCTTCGGCACCACGCTGGAGTCCGGCGCGATCGGCGAGGCGTTCGGCGACTACCTGGCGGTCGTGGTGACCAGCTGGGCGACCGGCGTGCCGGCGCAGACCCCGGAGGCCTGCGTGGCCGACTGGGACTCGGTCTCCTACACCCGCACGGCCCCGCACTGCCTGCGCCGCCTCGACGGCGCCAAGGTCTACCCCGCCGACCTGGTGGGCGAGGTGCACGCCGACGGCGAGATCTGGTCCCGCGCGCTGTGGGACATCCGCACCGCGCTCGGCGACCGCCGGGCCAGCACGCTGATCGTGGAGGCGCAGTTCGCCTTCACCACGGACGTCACGTTCCGGGACGCGGCGCTGGCCACCGTGGCCGCCGCGCAGCGCCTCTACGGCGCCCAGGCCGCGTCCGCGACCCGGGCCGCCTTCGTCGCCCGCGGCATCCTCTGACCGCGGCGGTGGGCGCCGCTCCCCGCCGGGGCGGCGCTCACCGCAGCGACGACCGGGCCACCGGGAAGTCGAAGAACGTGTCCGGGTACGGCTCGTCGACGTACCGGTAGTGCCACCATTCGCGCGGGTAGTTCTCGAAGCCCTGCGCCGTCATGAGCCGCTTCAGCAGCTGCCGGTTGTCCCGGGCCGCCCCGGTGACGCGGCGGTCGGCCGTGTGCGCGCGGGGGTCGAAGCAGTCGAAGCCGGTGCCCATGTCGACGGAGTTGTCCGGGAAGCGCCGGCCGGCGGGCGCGGTGCAGGCGACCAGCGGCTGGCCCGGCGGGTACGCCGGCTGGTCGGGGGTGGGCGTCGGGACCAGGGTCAGGTCGAGGGTGCTCCCCCGGCTGTGCGCGGTGGGCGCGCCGATGTAGCCGTCGGCGAAGAGCCGGCTCTTCGGCTCGTCCGGGTAGAACTCCGTCTTCATCCGCTGCTCTCCCGGGAGCTTCGCCCAGGCGACGAACTCGTCCACCGCCCGCTGCGGGCGGTAGCAGTCGTACACCTTGAGGCTGCGGCCCTGGGCCAGGGCGGCGGTCTGCACCCGGTGCAGCGCCTCGGCGGCCCGCCGGGTGAGCAGGCAGAGCGGCTCCGGGTAGCCGGTGATCGGCCGGCCGACGAAGTTGTGCGCGGTGGCGTACCGGATGTCGGTGCGGATGCTCGGGTCGACGGCGGCCAGGTCGACGATGTCGGCCGGGGCGCGGGGGCCGCTCGGGCCGGCCGACGGCGCGGGCGGGGTGGACGGGGCCGGTCGCGGCGCGGGCCGCTGGCACCCGGCGGCGAGCACCGTGGCCAGCACGGCGAGGGCGGCGGCCCCGCGTGTCCCGGTCCTCACCCTGCCGTGTCTACCAGCATCGCGGCGCCACCGGGCCGGCATCGGCCATGCGGCAAGATTGCCGGTGGGACGGGCCCGCCGTCCCAGGATTCGCGGCCGGCGCTCCCGGCCGGTGAAGGAGACACGGGTGAACGCGGACGACGAGCCCAGGGTGACCATCACCGCGATCGCGCGGGAGGCCGGGGTCTCCGTGCCCACCGTGTCCCGGGTGCTCAACGGCCGTTCGGACGTCGCCCCGGACACCCGGCAACGGGTCGAGGAACTGCTGCGCCACCACGGCTACCGGCGCCGGGGCAGCCGCACGGTGCGCCGTGCGAACCTGGTCGACCTGGTCTTCAACGACCTGGACAGCCCGTGGGCCGTGGAGATCATCCGGGGCGTCGAGGACGTCGGCCACGCCGCCGGGGTGGGCACCGTCGTCTCGGCGATCCACAGCGAGTCGACCTCGACCCGGCAGTGGTTGCAGAACCTGCGGGACCGCGCCTCGGACGGGGTCATCGTGGTGACCTCGCACCTGACCCCGCCCGTGCACGCCCAACTGCGCCGGCTCAACGTGCCCGTGGTGGTGGTCGACCCGGCCGCCGGGGTGCCGGGCACGGACGTGCCGGCGATCGGGGCGACCAACTGGGCCGGCGGCCTGTCCGCCACCGAGCACCTGCTGGGGCTGGGCCACCGGCGGATCGGTTTCGTGGCCGGCCCCACCCACCTGCTGTGCAGCCGGGCCCGGCTGGACGGCTACCGGGCCGCGCTCGCGACGGGCGGGGTGCCGCTGGACGACCGGCTCGTGCAGCCCGGCGACTTCTACCACGCCTCCGGCTTCGCCGCCGGCGCCGCGCTGCTCGACCTCGACGACCCGCCCACCGCCATCTTCGCCGCCAGCGACCAGATGGCCTTCGGCGTCTACGAGGCCGTCCGCCGCCGCGGACTGCGCGTCGCCGACGACGTCAGCGTCGTCGGCTTCGACGACCTGCCCGAAGCCCGCTGGGCGTCCCCGCCGCTGACCACCGTCCGCCAGCCCCTGGTGGAGATGGGACGGCTCGCCGCCCGCACCGTGCTGCGCCTGGCCCAGGGCGAGGAGATCGAGTCGCCCCGGGTCGAGCTGGCCACCGAGCTGGTGGTGCGGGACAGCACGGCGCGTCCGGCCGCCGGGTAGGCCGCGGCCGGCTCAGTCGTCCTCCGGCGCCGGCCCCCGCGACGCCGTCCCGGGTGGCTGCGCGGCGAGGGCGGCGTGCCGGCGACGCCGGGCCAGCAGCACGGCTCCCCCGGCCACCAGCACCGCCCCGACCGCCACCGAGGGTCCCGTGCCCGGCCAGGCGCCGGTGGTCCCGGCGCCGGCGCCGCCCAGCCCCGCGCCCCCGGCGAGGGCCGACGCCGCGCCGGTCGGCGTCGCGGCGGCCCGGTCCAGTTCGCCGGGGCGGACCAGCCGGCCGACCGCCGCGTCCCGCGGCAGGCCGAAGCCCCAGTCCAGCAGGGCGGCACCCTGCTGCCAGCCGCGCTGGGTGGTGACCTCCGCGCCGAGCAGGGTCACCACCAGCCGGCGGCCGCCCCGCTCGGCCGCGCCCACGTAGGTGTGCCGGGCCAGGTCCGTGAAGCCGGTCTTGCCGCCGATCGCCCCCGGGTAGCGGTCGAGCAGCATGTTGTCGTTCGAGATCGCGAACGCCTTCGCGCGCAGCGCCGGCTGGGCGGGCACCTGCGCGGTCCGGGTGGCGGCGTACCGGCGGAACGCCGGGTCGGCGAAGCAGGCGCGGGCGATCAACGCCAGGTCGTACGCGCTGGTGAACTGGCCCGGGCCGTCCAGCCCGGACGGCGTGACCGCGTGGGTCTGCAACGCGCCGAGCCGCCGGGCCTCGGAGTTCATCGCGCGGATGCCACCGGCGGTCCCGTCCGGCCCGCCGCCGAGCCGGGCCAGGGCGTTGGCCGCCTCGTTGCCGGACTTCAGCAGCAGGCCCAGCCAGATCGTCTCGATCCGGTACCGGCCGCCCGCGACCAGCCCGACCGCCGAGCTGCCCGGCTCGATGGCCAGGTCCCCGGCCGTCACGGTCACCTCGCGGCCCGGGTCCAGCCTCGGCAGCATGGTGGCCGCCAGCAGCAGCTTCTGCACACTCGCCGGTACGCCGTACTCGTGCGGGCCGCAGCCGCCGAGCACCGCGCCGGTGTCCAGGTCGGCGACCACCCAGGAGGTCGCGGTCACGGCCGGCGGCGCGGGCGCGGCCGGCGGCAGGGCCAGGCCGGCGGTGGCCAGGGCGGCGCCACCGACCGCCCGAGCAACGGGGTCGGCCGCGGGTGGCGGCTGCGGCGGCCGGGTCGCCGGGGCGGGCACGTTCGGGCAGGGCGGCGCCCCCGCCGGCAGCCGACCGGCGGGCGCCCGGGTGCCCGCCGTCGCGGGCGTGGACAGCATCGACGCCGGTACGAGCAGGGCGGCGGCCAGCACCGCGGACGGTCCCCAGGTCCTCATGGCCGGAGGCTAGCCACGCCGACCCGAACGGGTCACCCGCTCGGCCATTCGCGTCCGACAGCCCACCCCTGGCGGTAGGCTGCCCGCCCTCGTCCCCCGCGCTGCAAGGGACCGGCGCCGGCGGACGCAGCGTGGTGAGGTGTCGGCGTTCCGCCCATGGGGTAGCCCGGAGGGAGGACATCGAAGGAGGACACCATGACCGACCCCCGTTTCGCCCCCATCGGCCTGGCCGCCGCGGCCGACGCCGTCGAGGGCGCCGAGGAGCGCGACGGCGCGCACACCGACGCCGGCGAGGCCACCCGCGACTCCGACGGCACCCCGGTCGGCGCGGCCGACGCCGAGGCCGACCGCGCCCGGGCCGCCGGCGAGGACGTCGAGCCCCGGCCCTGACCGTTCGAGGTGCGGCGGCAACTCTCAGCGGAGGCCGCCGGTGGACTGAAGCAGCGCGGCGACCACGGCCATCGCGTCGCCGACCGCGTCCAGCAGCCGGTGCAGCACGCCCCGGAACGCCTCGCGTAGCCGCCGGGGCAGCAGCGCCCGGAGGTCCACCACCATCCGCCCGCGGTGCTCCATGCCCGGGCGCATACCCGTGGTCACGGCGTCCACGCGGCGGTCGGTCAGACGGCGCCGCGGCGCACGAGCAGGCGTAGCGCCACGTAGCCGGGCAGCACGGGCAGCCAGAAGGTGGCCAGCCGGTAGACGAGCACCCCGGCCACCGCGGTCCCGGTCTGGACGCCGTAGAGCAGCAGGCCGGAGACCAGGGCGGCCTCGGTGGCGCCGAGCCCGCCCGGGGTCGGCGCGGCGGTGGCCACCCCTTCCCCCACCACGGACACCAGCACCACCGGCGCGAGCAGCGCCGCCGTGGCGGGCAGCCCGACGGCGAGCAGGGCCAGCCAGAGCGCGGCGGCGTAGGCCAGGGTCAGCGCCACGCTCACGCTCAGCAGCGGCACGACCCGGCCGCCCCGGACCAGCGCGCGCAGCGCGTCCGCCACCTGGCGCCGGGCCGCCCGGAGCCGCGCCCGCCACCGGGGTACGGCGAGCGCCACGGCGACGGCCACCAGGACGGCGAGCACGGTGAGCAGCACGGCCAGCGCACGGCCGGCCGCCGCGTCGACCAGGTGCCGGCGGGTCTGCCGCGTGAACGGCAGCAGGACGGGCAGCAGCAGGGCGACGCCGAGCACCCCGGCGACCCGGTTCACGGCGACCGCCGTTGCCGCCGCGGGCACGGCCAGCCCCTGCCGGTGCAGGTAGCGCAGGCTCAGCGCCGCGCCGCCGAGCGCGCCGGGCGCGATCCGGTTGACGAAGGCGGCGGCCACCTGGACGGCGACCGTGCGGCCGAGCGGCACCGGGGCGGGGACGGCGAGCCGCAGCGCGAGCGCGCTGAACAGGTAGGTGGCGGCCGCGGCGACCAGGGCGCCCGTGACCGCCAGCGGGTCGGCGTGCCGGATGGCGCTCAGCGCGGCGCGTACCTGGCCGAGCTGCGGCAGCAGGAAGTGCACCAGGAGACCGAGCATGACCAGCAGGAAAACGTTCCGCGGGGTGATGCGCAGGGCTCGCGCCAGGCCGTCGGAGGACGGCCGGCTGTCCCGCATGACCCGACGATAGGGCGACCGGCCGCCCGGGCGGGCGGCATCGCCGACGGTCCGCCCGACCGGTGCGCGGCCCGGCGAGCGGTCAGGCGCGGCGGCGGCCGGCCCCGCGGGACCGGCCCCGGCGGCCGGCCAGCACCGCCGCCAGCCCGCCGACCACGAGGGCGAGCAGGCCGGCGGTGGGCACGATGACCCGCCAGTCGCCGTCGGCCATCCGGCGCAGCGCGGTCCCGGCCGGCCCCCGCCACTGCGCCGGCGGCGTGGGGCGGACCGCCGCCGGGGAGCCGCTGGGGGCGGCCCGCTCGGCGTCCAGTTCGCCGGGCTCGACGAGCCGGCCGACCGAGGCGTCCCGGGGCAGCGAGAAGCCCCAGTCGAGCAACTGGGCGCCCTGCTGCCAGCCGCGTACCGGGCGGGCCTCGGCGCCGAGCAGGGTGACCACGAGCCGCCGGTCCCCGCGCTGGGCGGCGCCGACGTAGCTGTGCCGGGCCAGCTCGGTGAAGCCGGTCTTGCCGCCGAGCGCGCCGGGGTAGCGGTAGATCAGCTGGTTCTCGTTCTGGATCTGGAAACCGCCGGCCTTGAGCGCGGGCTGGGCCGGGATCTGGGCCCGCTCGGTGAGCGCGTAGCGGCGGAACCGCGCGTCGGCGAAGCAGGCGCGGGCGATCAGCGCCAGGTCGTACGCGCTGGTGAACTGACCGGGACCGTCCAGCCCGGAGGGGGTCACCGCGTGGGTCTGGAGGGCGCCCAGCCGGTGGGCCTCGGCGTTCATCTGGGCCACGCCGGCACTGGCGCTGCCGGCGCCGAGCCGGGCCAGCATGTTCGCCGCGTCGTTGCCGGACTGGAGCAGCAGCCCCAACCAGAGCGTCTCCACCGCGTAGCGGCCGCCGACGAGGAGGCCGACGGCCGAGCTGCCCCGCTCGATGTCCAGGTCGGCCCGGGTCGCGGTGGCCACCTGCTTCGGGTCGATCCGGTTCAGGAGGGTGGCGGCCAGCAGCAGCTTCTGGGTGCTCGCCGGGGTGCCGTACTCGTGCGGGCCGCAGGCGCCGAGCACGGCGCCGGTGTCCAGGTCGGCGACGAGCCAGGTGGTGGCCGTGACGGCCGGCGGCGCCGGGCTGCCGGGTGGGGTGGTCAGGCCCTCGGTGGCCAGCGCCTCCCCGCCGACGGCCCGCTGTTCGGGCACCGACGGCGGCGGGGTGGGCCGCGGCGGCCGGGTCACCTTCGGCGCCGGCAGCCGGGGGCAGGGCACCGCCGCCCCGGCGGCGGTCACCGGCGGCGCGGCGTCCGCCGGGGCCGGGGCCCCGGTGACGAGCAGGGCGACGACGGTGGTGGCGGCCAGGGCCCGGGCTCTCATGGAGAGGCACCCTACCCAGCCCCGTTCCGGGGCCGTCGCGGCTCACCCCGGGACGGGGCGTGGCGGCTCAGCCGACCCGGCGCAGCCACCGGCGCTGCCACGGCGTCTCCACCGCCCGGGGGTGGTAGCGCTCGCGGACCCAGGCCACCGCCTGCGCGGGATCGAGGCCGTCCAGGACGGCCAGCGCGGCGAGGGCGGTGCCCGTCCGGCCGACGCCGCCGTGGCAGGCGACCTCGACCCGCTCTCCCGCGTACGCCCGGCGCCGTGCCTCACGCAGCGCGTCGAGCGCGTCGGCGCGATCCAGCGGCACCCAGAAGTCGGGCCAGCGGATCCGGCGGGCCGGCCAGGCCGGCGTCGGGCCGGGCGCCAGCAGCAGGGCGAAGTCGGCGGGCGAGGCCGCCGACGCGATCCGCCGCCCGCGTACGGTGGCGCCGCCGGGCAGCGCCAGCAGTCCGGTCCGGTCCGTCCACGGCCGCGTCGCGTCCACCCGGCCATTGTGCGGTCCCGGCGGGCCGCGCCGACGCGACGGTGCCCGCCGGAATTCGGCGGGCACCCTCGAAGATCGGTCCGGGCCCTGCCCGGCAAGCCTCAGGTCAGCGGGAACCGATCCCGAAGCGGCCGCGCCGGCGCCAGGCCAGGGAGAGCAGCACCAGCACCGCGCCGGCGCCGGCCAGGCCGCCGCCGAGCTTCAGCGGCGTGCCGATGCTGTCACCGGTCACCGGCAGGTGCCCGCCGCCCGGCCGCCCCGGCCGGTCCGGCCGGTCCGGCAGGACGATGCCCGTGGCGCTGTCCTCCTCCGTCCCCTGGACGGCGGTGAAGACGTGCCGCCCGGTCCGGGTGGGTTGGTAGGTGGTGGTGAATTCGCCCTCGTCGTTCGCCGTCACGGTGAACGTGGTCGACGCCGACTGCGGCTGCTGGTAGGCCACCGCGGTCATGGCAACGGCGCTGCCGTCGCTCCGGCGGACCGACCCCGCGGGCGCCGCGTTGGGATTGCCGGTGATCCTCACGTTGATCGTCACCGTCCCGGGCGAGAAGCCCTCGCCCCGCAGGGTGAAGGTCTCGCCGAATCGGATGGTCGTCGGTGTGACGGTCAGCGACGCCGGCGTCGGCGCGTACACGGGTGGCTGCGGCTGTGCCGCGCCGGCCGCCGTCGGCACGGCCGCCACGGCCAGGCCGACCGTGAGCGCCATGAAGATGCGGGATAGCCGCATGATGGATTCCCTCCTACTGATCACAGCTTGGTGCGGAAACAACGTGGGTGGTCCATGGGGTGACGGTGGGTGTGAGCACCAGCTCGGCCGTGCCGGCGCTCGTCGTGCCGGTGAGCAGGGTGACGTCGAGGGTCCGGGTACGACCCGGCTTGACCTCCACGTTCGCCACGGTCACCTGGCGACTACCGGCGGTCCCGCTGCCCATCGCGGTGTCCCGCCCGTCCAGCCGGCCGCCGAGCACCGCCCCTCCGGTCGGGCTGTACACCGACACCAGGGTGCGGGCGGTGTAGGGATCGCCGGAGAGCGCGAGGCCGGTGACCGACTCGGCCAGACCCGACTTCGGGACGGTGGAGTGGACCGTGACCCGCAGCCGCAGCTCCCGCCGCCCGTCCGGTTGGCAGTCGCCGACCGTCACGGTTGCCGAGAACCTCAGGTAGTAGCCGAGCTTCGCGCCGCTGCCGTCGTTGAGGAACACGCCGACAGCGGGCACGGTGTCCTTCTCGCGGAGCTTCCCGGCCAACCGGCTGTCGCCGAGGACGCGCTGCTCCGTGGGATGGACACTCCAGAACAATATCCGTCGTTCAGTAATAGAACGGTTGAAAACGGTCAAAAGGGACCGCGGATTCACCGCCTTGGTGAAGAGGGCGTCGAACACCGCGGACGCGGCCTGCGCGAAGTAGGCGTCCTGCGCCTTCGTGTCGAGCGTCCGGTAGGTGTCGTTCAGGAGAGTCCGGACCACACTGCTACCGGCCAGGCTCGGCCGGCCCGGCACGGTGACCGGCCCGAGCACGCCGAGCAGGTACGACAGCACCAGCGGGTCCACGGCGAGCACCCCGTCCACCGCCGTGCCGGTGCGCCGGCGCACCATCTCCCGGTAGAGCGCCGCCGCGGTCGGGAAGTCCGGGGCGAGGTTGACGTCCGCCGGGTACGTCCCGGGCAGGTCCTTCCAGAGTCGCCGCATCTCCTCGCTCACCGGCAGCGGCGGGGTGAACGACCGCAGGCTGCTCGCGCTGTTCTGGCCGGACATCCGGATCCGGCCACCCTCGGCCCGCACCACCGCGTAGGCGCCGAACATGCCGCCGGTGGCACGCAGCTCGGCCGGGTTCTGGGAGACGAGCAGATAGCTGCGGGGACCGTCGGCGCCGAGCAGCGCCGGCAGCAGCCGGGCGCCCTGGTCCGCGGCGGCGGTGAGCTCCCCCAGCCGGTCCAGTTCGGTCCGCAGGCCGGCGACGGCCTCCCGGACCTGCCCGACCAGGTCCTCGGTGGACACGGCGCGCAGGCGCTCGCCGTTGCGCCGCACCGCCTGGTCGGCGACGGAGAGCTCGGCGGACGCACCGCGCAGGCGGCCCAGGTCGAGCTTTCCCTCCTTCGGCACGAGCGAGGCGAGGTCGACCCGGAGCAGGGTGGGGAAGGCGAGCCGGGCCAGGTCGTCCACGGCCACCGCGATCTGACGCACGGCGGCCAGGTCGTCGCCCGCGTACGGGGCCTGCTGGCCGAGCCACCAGGCCGGGTCGCCGCTGGCGCCGCGGGCGGCGGCGGCCTGCTCCTGGAGCGCGGCGAGGGTGCGCTGGGCCCGGGCCACGTCGCCGCCGACCACCTGCGTGCTCAGCTCCTGGGCCAGCCCGGCCGCGTTGAGCAGGTGCGCCCGGGCCTGCCAGCCGCGGAACCCGACCCACCCACCGGCGGCCAGCAGCACCGAGACGACGACCAGCCCGACGAGCAGGACCCGGCGTACGCGGGCCCGGCTGCGGCGCCGGGAGCGCCGCCGCCGATGGGGCGACCCACCGCTTTCCGTCACACCACTCTCCCCGGCTAGAAATCGGACACCAATGGCGATTGATCGCTTTCTAGCACGAAATTCCACTGGTTCGTGGCGTAATAGCGCGGTTTGGCGCTGCGTGGCGGTTTCGTGAGGATCGCTCCGGTCAGCGGCGGGTGGTCACGGCGCGCGCCGACACCTCGTGCAGCAGCCGCTCGATCCGGTCGACGCCGGCCCGCAGCGACATCTCCCGCAGGTAGGCGTCGCGCCCCCGGCGGCCCATGTCCACCCGGGCCGGCGGCGGGATCGCCGAGGCGAGCCAGAACCGGTCCGCCAGCGCGGCCCAGTCCTCCGGCGGGCAGGACAGCCCGGCCCGGGCGCGTTCCACCAGCGCCACCGTGTCACCGCCGGCCGAGGCGACCACCGGCGCGGCGCAGGAGAGCGCGGCCTGGAGCTTGCCGGGCACCATGCCCCGCAGCTCCGGCAGGTCACGCAGCATGACGAGCTGGTAGTCGGCCGCCGCGTACAGCTCCGGCATGTCCAGCGGGGACCGCCGGTCGACGAACCGGACGTTGTCGGCCCGGAGCTCGGCGGCGAGCCCCCGCACCCGCCGCTCCTCGGCTCCCGAGCCGACCAGTACCAGGTCCATCCGGTCGTCCAGCGTGGCCGCCGCGCGCACCGCGGTCTCCAGCCCCTGCCGTACGCCGATCGTCCCGGCGTGCATCACCACGCAGCGGTCGTCCCGGCGGATCAGCCGCCGGGCGGCCCGGCTGGGCTCGGTCGGGCGGAAGATCCGCTCGTCGGTCCAGTTCAGCACCACCCGCACCCGGTCCGCGTCGGCGCCCCCGGCGACCACCAGGTCCCGCATGGACGGTGCGGTGACCGCCACGGCGCCCGCCTCCTGGTAGATCCGGCGCAGGGTGGCGTCCAGCCGGCCGGACCACCGGCGGGCCTCCCCCGCCCGGTCCGGCTCCTCCTCCGGCCAGACGTCCTGCACGTGCAGCACGGTCGGCACGCGGCCGAGCAGCCGCAGCAGGCCGGCCGCGGCGAACGTGACCGCCGGGAGCTGGAAGACGTACAGGGCGTCGACGTCACCGAGGTAGCGCCGGCCGGTCAGCGCCACGCTGCCGGCGAAGGAGAGCCAGCTGGCCATCCGTGCCTTGGCGGAGCCGTCACCGCCGGCGTACCGGGGCACCCGGCGGACGGTCAGCCGCTCACTGTGCGTCTGGTGCCGCCAGCGCTGCCGCCAGCCCGGGTAGACGTGCCCGCCCGGATAGTCCGGGAAGCCGGTGAGCACCCGCACCTCGTGGCCGCGGGCGGCCAGTTCCTCGGCCAGGCTGCCCGGGATGAACGCGGGCTCCGGCGGGAAGTGGTACGACAGGATGCCGATCTTCATGGCCGCGCTCCCGGCGCGGCTTCCCGACGCGGGCACCCCGGCACCCCGTACGATGCCGGCATCCCCTCTGCGTCCGGCCGCGACCGCCGGAACACCGCCGTCGCGGCGCCACGTCCCGCGACCGTGCCGACGAGAGGGGTGCAGATGGTGGACGGCGTGCTCTTCGTCTGCCACGCCAACATGTGCCGGTCACCGATGGCGGAGTTCATCGCCCGCCGGCTGCTGCGCGACCTGCCGGTCGTGGTGGCGAGCGCGGGCACCGACGCCCTGGACGGGGCGGCCATGCACCCGTACGCGGTCGAGGTGGCCGCCGGGACCGGGGCGGACCCGGCGGCGTTCCGCACCCGCCGGCTCCGCCCCGAGCACCTGATCCGGGCCGGCCTCGTGCTGACCGCGACCCGGCGGCAGCGCTCGATCTGCACCGCGCTGGCGCCGGCCGCGCTGCCCCGCACCTTCACGCTCCGCCAGTTCGCCCGGCTGGCCGCCGCCGCGGCGGAGGCGACCGAGCCGGCCGCCCCGCGCGCGGATTCCCCGCTACGTGCGGCGGTGGCGGTGGCCGCCCGCGCCCGGGGGCGGCTGCAACCCGCCACCCCCGAAGCGGACGACCTGCGCGACCCGATCGGCGGCTCCCCCGCCGACTTCCGGCGCTGCGCCCAGGAGATCGAGCGGTCGATCCGACCGGTGCTCGCGCTCATCGGGACAGCCGGGTGAGTTCCTGGGTGTGGTCGCCCACGGCGGCCGGCTCCCTCCGCCGGGCCACCCCGGCCCGGTCGGTGGGCACGGACGGCGCGGCGGCCGGCACCGCCACCTTGTACGCCTCGTACTGGTAGGCGTCCGCCTTGGCCACCTTGGCCATGTTCAGCACGCAGCCGAGCAGGCGCACGGAGACGGAGTGCAGCGCGTGGGCGGCGGCCGCCACCTGGCTGCGCGAGGTCCGCCCCTGCTGGGTGACCAGCAGCGCGCCGTCGGCCTGCACGGCCACCACGACGCCGTCGGTGACCGCGAGCAGCGGCGCGGTGTCGATGATGACGATGTCCGCCGACTCGCGCAGCGCCACCAGCAGGTCCGCCATGGCCTTGGAGCCGAGCAGCTCGCTGGGGTTGGGCGGGGTGGCGCCGCTGGGCAGCACCAGCAGCGACTTGTCGCCCCACCGCTGCACCACGTCGCCGACCTGGACGTCGCCGACCAGCACGTCGGTGAGCCCCACCCCGCCGTCCAGGCCGAGGTAGTCGCCGACCTTCGGACGGCGCAGGTCGGCGTCGATGAGCAGCACCCGCCAGCCGGCCTCGGCCAGCGCGATGGCCGTGTTGCAGGCCATGGTGGTCTTCCCCTCGCCCTGGAGGGCGCTGGTGACCGCGATGACCCGGGCGGGCTCGTGCACGTCGACGAAGCGCAGGTTGGTCCGGAGCTTGCGCACCGCCTCGGCGCGCCGGGAGTTGGCCGCCTCGCCGACGATCAGCGGGGCCGACTTGGCGCCGGACTCGAACGGGATCTCGCCGAGCAGCGGGCTGCCGGTCACCCGCTGGAGCGCGGCGGCGTCCCGCATGCGGACGTCGGCCAGCCCGCGCAGCACGGCCAGCCCCGCCCCGAGCAGCAGCCCGAGCAGGCCGCCGATGCCCAGGTTCCGCACCGGCTGCGGCGAGACCGGGCTGGAGGTCACCCGGGGACCGCTGACCACTTCGAGCTTGATCGGCGGCGCCTTGCCGTCCGGCGGGGTCTCCACCTTCTGCACCAGCTCGATGAACTTGGCCGAGAGCGTCTCGGTGGTCTTCAGCGCCCGGGTCTGGTCGGTGTCGGTGACGGTCGCCTTCAGCAGCACGGTGCCGGCCTCGGTGGAGGTGGTGATCCGGCGCTGCACCTGGTCGGCGGTGAGCCCGAGCGGGGCCTCGGCGACCACGCTCTGCGCCAGCCGGTCGCTGGTGAGCAGGTCACCGTAGGACTTCACCCGCTGCTGGAGGAAGAGGCTGCCCTGGTACGCGTCGGTGACGCCCTGGCTCGGCGTGGTGACGAAGAAGGTCACCGAGGCCTCGTAACGGGGCGCCGTACGGACCGTCACCAGAGCGGCGGCACCCAGGGCGATCATCACCGTGACCAGCACGATCCACCAGTGGCGTCGGACCAGGCGCAGGTAGCCGAGAACGTCCATCACGCTCCCCCTCGCGACACGCCGGTCTGCCGATGAAACTGCACGAAAGCCCCCTAAAAACCCCAGTACACGTGCCAGGATTGAAAACGCCTATACACGACTAGAAGTGACTCGACGAATGTAAACGATCAGAGCCGCACAGACGGTCTAAATCCTCCCATTCACGGATCGAACGCAGAGGGCAACCCATGGATCGTGAAGCCACCGCCGCCGAAGACGCCGTACGACCGCGGGGCCTGGTCACCCACCGGGTGGCCACCCTCTCCCTGTTAACGCTGGACACGGCCGCGTGGTGCGGCGGATTTCTCGGCGCGGCCTGGACCCGGTACGAATTCGCGCTGACCGCCGCCGCCGGCGCCCGGGTGCTCACCGTGGCGCTCGGCTGCGCCGCGGTGTACGCGGTGCTCACCCTGGTGCGACTGCGGACGCACGGCCGGCACCCGATCGGCAGCGCCGGGGAGGCCCGCGGGCTGGCCGGCACGGCGGCCACCGCCACGCTGGCCACGCTCGCCGTCGTGCTGCCGTGGGCGGACCGGCCGGTGCCGGCCAGCACCCCGCTGCTCGGCGGTGCGGTCGCGCTCGTGCTGATGGCGGCGGCCCGCGGCGTCTGGCGGGCCCGCCAGGACCGCCACCACCGTCCGGTGCCGGACGCCGAGCGGTGCCTGGTCTACGGGGTGGACGCCGCGAGCGAGCGGCTGGTCCGGGCCCTGCTGCGCGACCCGCAGAGCCGCTACCGGCCGGTCGGCCTCCTCGACGACGACCCGGAGAGCCGCGGGCTGCGGCTGGAGGGGCTACGGGTGCTCGGCGGTCGGGAGCAGATCGGCGCGGCGGTACGCGGCACCGGAGCGCGGACGGTCATCTTCTCCATGAGCGGCTCCGAGCCGCCGCTCCTGCGCGACGTGCGCGCCCGGACCCTCGAGGCCGGCGCCGCGTTCAAGGTGCTGCCACCCGTCCGCGAGCTGCTCGATCGCCCGGTGGCCGTGACCGACGTGCGGGACCTCCAGCTCAACGACCTGCTCGGCCGGGCGCAGCGGGTGGCCGAGCTGGCCGTCGAACGCGGCGGGCTGGCCGGCCGCCGGGTGCTGGTCACCGGCGCGGGCGGCTCGATCGGCTCCGAGCTGTGCCGGCAGATCGCCCGCTGCGAGCCGGGCGAGCTGATGATGCTCGACCGCGACGAGTCCGCGCTGCACGCCCTGCAGATGTCGCTGCACGGCCGGGCCCTGCTGGACGGCCCGGAGCTGATCCTGGCCGACATCCGGGACGCCGAGGGCATCGCCCGGGTGATCGCCGACCGGCAGCCCGACCTGGTGTTCCACGCCGCCGCCCTCAAGCACCTCACCATGCTCCAGCGGCACCCCGGCGAGGCCATCAAGACCAACATCTGGGGCACCCTCAACGTGCTGGAGGCGTGCCGGGACGTCGCCGAGTTCGTCAACATCTCCACCGACAAGGCGGCCAACCCGACCAGCGTGCTCGGCTACTCGAAGCGGATCACCGAGCGGCTCACCGCGTACCACGCGGAGCGGCTGGGCGGGACCTACCTGAGCGTGCGGTTCGGCAACGTGCTGAGCAGCCGGGGATCGGTGCTGACCGCGTTCCAGGCGCAGCTCCGGGCCGGGGTGCCGATCACCGTCACGCACCCGGACGTCACCCGCTACTTCATGACCGTGCAGGAGGCGGTGCACCTCGTCCTCCAGGCGGCCGTCGTCGGCCGCGGCGGCGAGGCGCTGGTGCTCGACATGGGCGAGCCGGTCCGGATCGCCGACGTGGCGCGTCGGCTGGCCGCCGAGGCGGACCGCCCGGTCGACATCGTCTACACCGGGCTGCGGCCGGGCGAGAAGCTGCACGAGCACCTGTTCGGCGCCGACGAGGCGGACAGCCGCCCGTTGCACCCGCTGATCTCCCACGTCCGGGTGCCCGCGCTCGATCCCGACGAGGTGCGCGGCCTGGACCCGTACGCCGACCCGGACGAGCTGATCAAGCGGCTGGCCGCGCTCTGCGAGACGGTCGACGCGTCGCTGCCGGTGCTGCCCGGGCAGCGCTGAATCCGTGCGGTGGGACGCTCCGCCCACCTCGTGAGAGGGGCGTCCCACCCGGTCCGGTCGCCGCACGCCGTCCGGGCGGATAGGGTCGGAAGCGGTGTGCCGGGAAGACTGGTCGGCGTTTCTTCGCCGACCCCTGCTCCCGGAACGGACACCGCATGACCGAGCCCACCCGGCGGTCCCCTCGCCTGCTCTCCCGCCGGTCCTGGCCGGAGGCCCGGTTCCTGGCCGACGTGCTGCGCACCGAGACGGTGGGCGGCGGTCTGTTGCTGCTCGGTGCGGTCATCGCCCTGATCTGGGCCAACTCTCCCTGGCGGTCGGCGTACGCCGAACTGGGCGACCGGGTGCCCTGGCCCGGCGGCGCGGCGCTGCACCTGGACCTGAACCTGGCCGCCTGGGCCGCCGACGGCCTGCTGGCGATCTTCTTCTTCGTGGTCGGCCTGGAGCTCAAGCGGGAGTTCGTGGCCGGCGACCTGCGCGACCCGCGGCGGGCGGCGCTGCCCGTGGTGGCCGCGATGGGCGGCATGCTCGTGCCGGCGCTGGTCTACCTCGCCGTGACGCTCGGCGCCGGCGGGGCCGGACTGCGGGGCTGGGCGATCCCCACCGCCACCGACATCGCCTTCGCGCTCGCCGTGCTCGCCGTGGTCAGCTCGCACCTGCCGCAGGGCCTGCGGGCCTTCCTGCTCACCCTCGCGGTGGTCGACGACCTCTTCGCGATCATCATCATCGCGGTCTTCTACACCGCCGACTTCCACCCGGTGCCGCTGCTCGCGGCGCTGCTGCCGATCGCCGCCTTCGCCCTGCTGGTGCAGCGCCGCCGGACCTGGTGGTGGGCCCTGATCCCGCTCGCGGTGGCCGCCTGGGTGCTGGTGCACGCCTCCGGCGTGCACGCCACGGTGGCCGGGGTGCTGCTCGGCTTCACGGTGCCCGTGCTGGCCACCCGGGGTCGCGGGCCGGGGCTGGCCGAGCGGCTGGAGCACCGGTGGCGACCCGTCTCGGCGGGCTTCGCCGTGCCGGTCTTCGCGTTCTTCGCCGCCGGGGTGACGCTTGTCGACGTCGACCTGGCCGGGGTGCTCACCGACCCGGTGGTGCTCGGGGTGGCCGCCGGGCTGGTGCTCGGCAAGGCGGTCGGGGTGTTCGGCTCGACGTTCCTGCTGGCCCGGTTCACCCGCGCGGAACTCGACGAGGAGATCACCTGGGCGGACCTGGCCGGGCTGGCCCTGCTGGCCGGCATCGGTTTCACCGTCTCGCTGCTCATCGGTGAGCTGGCGTTCGGGCCGGGCAGCCCCGAGGACGAGCGGGTGAAGGTCGCCGTGCTGCTCGGCTCGCTGCTCTCGGCCGGGCTGGCCACGACGGTCCTGGTTCGGCGCAACCGGGTCTACCGGCGGATCTCCGACCGGGAGAGCCGGGACAGCGACGGCGACGGCGTGCCGGACGTCTACCAGGACGAGACCGCGTAGCGCGGCCACCGGCCCGGCACGCCGCGCCGGGCTCACCGCCGGCGGCGGGCCCTCTCCTCCGCCGTCCCGTCGGTCTCCTCCTCCACCGCGTCGGCGTACGGGTCGAGGAGGTCGTCGCCCGGCACCGCGACCTCCTCGGCCCGGTCCTGCTCGTCCGAGCGCCCGCCGGGCGGAGGCTCGGGAGCGGCGGGATCCCCGGCAAAGCCGTACTCATTGGGCTCGTCGTGCCTGCTCATGCGCGGGACCTCCCGGTCGTCGGGTTTCCTCTCGTGGCTCACGCTAGGCGGGTGGTCGGCACCCGCCGCGGCGTCGCCCGGATGTTCATACCCAGGTGACCAGGTTCTCGATCATCCGTGGCCGGTTCCGCCGCCGACGCGCCCGGCGGAACCGGCCGGCGGGCTCAGGTCAGCTCGGCGACCGCCTCGAGGACCAGCCAGAGGCCGGAGATGGCGAAGAGCACGGCCGCGCCGTACCGGATGGCCTTCTCCGGCAGGTGACGGCCGAGCAGGCGGCCCACCAGGATCGCCAGGGCGTCGGCGGCGACCATGCCGAGGGTCGAGCCCAGCCAGGTGCCGAACCAGCCGTACTTGGTGGCCAGGGTGATGGTGGCGAGCATGGTCTTGTCGCCCAGCTCGGCCAGGAAGAACGCCACACCGACGGTGATGATCGCGTTGCGGCTGCTCTTCTCCGCCTTGCGCTTCTCCTCCTCGGTCAGCTTGTCGCCGCGCAGCGTCCAGGCGCCGAAGCCGAGGAACGCCAGACCGGCGATGAGCGAGATCCAGCTGGTGGGCAGCGCGGCGTGGAGGCCGTACCCGATGGCGACCGAGGCCAGGTGCACGACCGCGGTGGCGACCGTGATGCCGATGAGCACCGGCACGGGCTTGAACCGGGTGGCGAATGTCAGCGCCATGAGCTGGGACTTGTCGCCCAGCTCGGCGACGAAGATGACGCCGAAGCTGATCACCAGCGCGACGAGGAAACCGTCCATGTGAACCTTCCCGATCAAGCCGGGAGGAGGTACGGGGGCGCCCTCGACCCGGCTGCGACAGCCTGAGTCGAAGGTCTCGCCCGCCCCGGGGACCGGGGCCGCGTGGCCGGATGCGGAACGCACCAGTATGTCGACCACGACATTGGGGGCTACTCCCCTTCGCGCCGCCAGCCTAGCTGATCACGCCGGGGCGGGCCCCCGCGGGTGAACAGGCTCACCCGCGGCGGCCGGGCGGCTCAGTCGGCCCGGGCCAGGCTGACCCCGAAGAGCCCGTCCGGATCGGTCCAGAACTCCTGCTGGACGAACCCGGCCGCGGCCAGCTCCCGGGCGATCCCCTCGGGTCGGAACTTGGCCGAGACCTCGGTCCGCAGCTCCTCGCCGGCGGCGAACCCGACCTCCAGGTCCAGCACGTGAACCCGGGCGGGGTGCTCGGCGCGCAGCCGCATCTCGATCCACTCGTGCTCCGGATCCCAGACCGCCACGTGCCGGAACGCCGCCGGGTCGAAGTCCGCCCCCAGCTCCCGGTTGATCACCCGGAGCACGTTGCGGTTGAACTCGGCGGTCACCCCGGCCGCGTCGTCGTAGGCGGGGACGATCACCGACGGGTCCTTCACCAGGTCGGTGCCGATCAGCAGCCAGTCGCCGCGCTCCAGCGCCGCGCGCATCGCGGTGAGGAACTCCGCCCGTTCCGCCGGCAGCAGGTTGCCGATGGTCCCGCCGAGGAACAGGACCAGCCGCCGGCCGCCGGTGGGCAGCCGGTCCAGGTGCCGGGTGAAGTCGCCCACGATGCCCCGAACCCGCAGCCCCGGGTACGCGGCGGCGATCTGCGCGGTGGACTGGCGCAGCGCGCTGACGGAGACGTCCAGCGGGACGAAGGTGCCCAGGTCGCCGTGTCGGGTGAAGGCGTCCAGCAGCAGCCGGGTCTTCTCCGACGAGCCGGAGCCCAGCTCGATCAGGGTCTTCGCGCCGGTCACCGCGGCGATGTCGTCGGCGTGCGCGGCCAGCACCGCCCGCTCGGCCCGGGTCGGGTAGTACTCCGGCAACCGGGTGATCTCCTCGAAGAGCGCGCTGCCCCGGGCGTCGTAGAACCATTTCGGTGGCAGCCACTTCGGCGTCGCCGTCAGCCCGGCCCGCACGTCCTCCCGCAGGCTTCGGCCGAGGTCCTGCTCCTCCAGGTGGATCTCCAGCGGCTCCGCGCTCATCAGCAGTCCTTCCTGTTCCTACCGGTGTGGGAAACGGGTTCAGGCGACCGTCAGCTCCCGGCTGTCCAGCCTGCCGGCGGTGGCCACCACGAGCCGGCCGTCCGGCACCGCCCGCCAGCCGGGGTCGTCGTCGAAGGGCTCGGAGGCCAGCAGCACCGAGTCCGGGGTACGGCGCACCGACAGCGCGTGCCCGGCCACGCTGGCCGCCACCGTGGCGCCGTCGGTGAGCAGCAGGTTCAGCCGCGATCCGGGGGCGGCGGCGGAGACCGCCGCGACGGTCTCGGCGAGGGCGTCGCCGGGCGCCGCGCCGGCCCGCAGCCGGTGCCGGACCAGCGCCCACAGCAGCGCCGAGTCGGTCGGCACCTCCAGGGTCAGCAGGTCACGGACGGGCAGCCCGGCGGCGAGCGGCACCAGGCTGTCCGGCCAGCCCCGGACCACGCCGTTGTGGCTGAACAGCCAGCGCCCCTCGGCGAACGGCGCGGCCGCCGTCTCGTGCAGCGGCATGCCGACCGTGGCGGACCGGACGGCGGCCAGCACCGCGCCCGCGACCGTCACGGCGGCCAGGTCCGGCAGGGTGGTGTCGCTCCACATCGGCTGGGCCCGCCGGTAGCGGACCGGGTCGCCGTCGCCCGGGTACCAGCCGACCCCGAAGCCGTCGGCGTTGATGGTGCCGCCGCCGCGCATGTCGCGCGGCGCCCAGGACTGCCGCAGCAGCCCGTACGGCGGCTCGAGGAGCAGGCTGCCCAGGCTGACCGGCGGACCGAGGTAGGCCAGGTGGCGGCACATCAGGCGGCACCAGCCGTCACGCCGCCTCCTCTGGGCGGGCGTCGCGGGCGCAGCGGAAACCGCTGAAGATCTGCCGCCGGATCGGGTAGTCCCAGTTGCGGAAGGTGCCCCGGCAGGCCGACCGGTCGGTGCCGAACGAGCCGCCACGCAGCACCCGGTAGTCGTCGCCGAAGAAGACCTCCGAGTATTCCGGGTAGGGGAACGCCACGAAGCCCGGGTGGCCCCGGAAGGCCGTCGAGGTCCACTCCCAGACGTCACCGATGAGCTGGTGCACGCCGAGCGGGGAGGCGCCGTCCGGGTACGCGCCCACCGGCGCCGGCCACAGGTGCCGCTGCCCGAGGTTCGCGTGCGCGCCGGTCGGGTCCGCGTCGCCCCACGGGTAGCGGCGGGACCGGCCGGTCGCCGGGTCCCAGCGGGCCGCCTTCTCCCACTCCGCCTCGGTGGGCAGCCGCTTGCCGGCCCAGGCCGCGTACGCCGCCGCCTCGTGGAAGCAGACGTGCACCACCGGCTCGTCGTCGCGCACCGGCGACCAGCGGCCGAACCGGCGGTACGCCCAGCCGTCCCCGTCCCGCCGCCAGTGCATCGGGGCGCTCAACCCGGCCTCGACCCGGTGCCGCCAGCCGGCCTCGCTCCACCAGCGCGGCTCGTCGTAGCCGCCGTCGGCCATGAAGGCGCGGAACTGCCCGTTGGTGACCGGCGCCGCGTCGATGGCGTACGCCGGCAGGTCGACGGTGTGCGCGGGCCGCTCGTTGTCCAGCGCCCACGGGTCGGTGGAGGTGCCCATGGTGAACGGCCCGGCCGGCACCAGCACCTCGCCGCCGACCCGGACCCGCGGCTCGGGCGGCGGCGGGGCGTCCAGCACCGGGCCACCGGCGCGCAGCTGGTGGGTGGCGAGCATGGTCTCGTCGTGCTGCTGCTCGTGCTGGACGATCATGCCGAAGGCGAAGCCGTCCTCGACCAGCTTCCGTTCGGTGAACCGGATCCCGTCCAGCAGGTCGTACACCTTGTCCCGGACGGTACGCACGTACGCCCGTGCCTCGGCGGGGGGCAGCAGCGGCAGCGCCGGGCGGTCCTTGCGGGGTTGCTTGAAGGCGTCGTACAGGTCGTCGATGTCGCGGCGCACCGGCTCGCGCCCGCCGACGTCACGGACCAGCCACAGCTCCTCCTGGTTGCCGACGTGCGCCAGGTCCCAGACCAGCGGGGACATCAGCGTGGAGTGCTGCCGCACCAGGTCGTCGTCGTCCACCGCGTCGGTCAGCAGCGCGGTCCGGGCGCGGGTGCGCTCCAGCTCGGCCGCGATCCGGCTGCGCAGCTGCTCGCCCTGCGTGGCCGGCCGGTCGGTCGTGGTCACCGGTGTCCCCTCTCCGCGGCGGCGCGGCGCCGCCGGATCGCTCGGCTCGTCTCGTCGTGGATCCCCGCCGGCAGGTCCAGCCGGGGCAGGGCCCCCAGGGCCAGGTCGAACAGGGCCGCCGCGGCGGCGGCCAGCGGTCGCTCGGTCAGCCCGCGCCGGGCCGCCGCGGACCAGCGGTCGGCGACCGGGGTGGCGGCGGCCAGCGCGTCCCGGGTGGTGACGGGGTCGGCGAGGAGCGCGGCGAGCACCGCCAGCGGCACCGTCCACTCCCGACCGGGCTGGGCGTCCAGATAGCGGACCTCCAGGTAGCCGCGCGGGCGCACCGGCGGAAAGAGCGTGCTGAGGTGGTATTCCAGGTCGTCGGTGCTCGGCGGGTGCGGCAGCGCCCCGGCCAGCCAGTCGGCGAAGGTGACACCCGGGGGCGGGGTCCAGTCCGGACCGTCGCCGCGGACGCAGAGCAGCGGCGCGGCGAGCGCGTACTCGGTCCAGGCGGCGACCGGGTCGAGGTGGGCACGGGCCGGCGACCAGACCGGTCGGGTGCGCGCCGGGTCGATGGCCAGCCAGGCGGCCATCCGGGTCGAGGCCCAGCCGGTGCGCCGGCCGGCGTGCCGGTCGGCGGTGGCGAAGGCGGCCAGCAGCGGCGGCCCGACGGCGTGGACGGCGGCCCACCGCTCGGCCACCCGGTCCGGCTCGCCGGCGTCCAGGCAGACCTGGAGCCCGGCGGTGCTGTACATCATCGCTCGTCCGGCCGGCCCGTGCCGGTCGAAGACGCAGCGCATGGCCCGGTAGCGCGGGGTATCCACGACGGGGCGCGGGGGGCGCCAGGGGTCCATGCCGGTGCGGCCCAGGACGAGACCGGCGGCATCCAGGAGGGCCTGCAACTCGGCGAGGTCGGCCTCGGTGGCCAGGATGAGCGCGGCGACCGAGGGTCGCGGCGCGGAGGAGATCTCCACCTGCCCGCCCGGCTCCACGGTCACGGTGCCACCGCGCCGGAGCCCGGCGGCCGGGCTGGTGGGGTCGATGGTGACGGGGCTGTGCCGTCCCAGCGCCCGGCGCAGTCGCTCGCGGTCGACCGGGCGGGTCGGGTCCGCGGCGTCGTGCACCGTCCATTCCAGCTCGACGCCGGTCAGGGTGGGTGGCCCGGTCTTGAAACAGATCCTGGCCAGGTGCCCGCGGGCCGCCGCCTCGTCCCCCAGGACGGTGGTCCGGTCCAGCTCCGGCGACATCACCAAGAGACGGCTCCTCTCCCCGGGGTGGGCGACCGCGCTGTCAGTGGGCACCCGGCCGTGCCGGCCGGGTGTCCCGCCGGTCCCACCATCTTCTGTCTAGCAGACGGAGTTCGCCTGCCCGAGGAGATGAATTTTTGTCCGGAATCCGGTTGCGGGCCGGGCCGGGCTCAGCGACCGGGAGCGCTGGTCGGCTTCCCGGTCCGTGGGGTCGGGGCGGCGGGCGTGGGCGGCGTCGCCCTGCGCTCCTCGGCCGACGGCGTCTTCCCGCCGTCGGCGGACGGCTTCGGCGCGGGCTCCGGTGACTTCTCCCGCACCAGGGCCAGGCAATAGCCCTCGACCCGGTCGGCGCCACCGGCGGCGGTGACGAGGTCGGCGTACGCCGCGGTCTCCAGCGCCCGGGCCCGCTGCCCGTCCGACTTCGCCAGGTAGCCGCGGCACAGGCCGGCCAGCTGTCCGGCGGTCGGCGGCCGTCCCGGGCCGCCGGAGGCGCCGGGCGTCGGCGCGGTGGACGGGACGCCCCCGGTCGGGCCGGCGCTCCCGGATCCGGAGTCGGTCGGCGTGCCCGGGCCGGTGCTGCCGGCGCCGGTGCTGCCCGAGGTGCTCGGCGCCGGCGGGGGCGTCGGTTCGGTGCCGCGGTCGAGGCTCACCGCGGCGAACGCGACCCCGGCGGTGGCGGTGGCGGCGAGCCCGGCCAGGGCCGCGCCGAGCCGGAAGCGGTGGCGCGGGCGTGGCGCCACCGCCGGGGCCGGGACCGGCGCCGCCCGGGCGGCGCGGAACGCGGCGAGGGCCCGCTCCTCGCCGGCCAGCTCGCCCGGGTCGGCCGGCGCGGCCGCCGCGGCGAGCAGGTGCGCCAGCGGGTCTCCCCCCGGCTCCGCGGGTGCGCCGGCGCGGGCCGCGTCGAGGAGGCGCTCCGACTCCGCCCGGTCGGCGGGGCGGTCGGACCGGCGAAAGCTCATCCCGTTTCCCTCCACGTCAACCGTCCGCCGGCTCGGCCTTGGGCGCCTGCGGCGCCTGGCGTCCCCGGCCGGCACGGGGGCGGGGCGGGGTCGTTCCCCCGGCCCGGTCCGACGACTGGTCGGGGTCGGCCCGCTCCAGCATGCCGGCCAGCCGGCGCAGCCCCCGGTGCGCGGCGGTCCGCACGGCGCCGGCCCGCCGGCCGAGCACCCGCCCCGCGGTCTCCGCGTCGAGCCCGATCACGGCGCGCAGCAGCACCGCCTCCGCCTCGCGGGGCGGCAGGCTGGCGATCAGCGCCAGGGCGCTCTCGGTGCCGATGGTCTCGCCGGCCCGCTCGGCGGTGTCGGCGTCCCCGGCCAGTTCGCTGAGCGCTTGCACGGGCACCGGCAGGGCCGGCCGCCGCCGCTGCCGGCGCAGGTGGTCCATGGCCCGGTTGCGGGCGATGGTGACCGTCCAGGCACGGAACTCGCCGCCGGTGAAGCTGGGCAGGTCGCGGGAGATCTGGAGCCACGCCTCCGAGGCCACGTCCTCGGCATCGGCGCCGACCAGGGCGGTGAGGTAGCGGAGCAGGCCGGGCTGGAGGCTGCGGTAGAGGAAGCGGAACGCCGCCTCGTCGCCCGCCTGGGCGGCGACGACCGCCTCGTTCAGCTCACCGGTCATTGTTCCGCCGTTCCCGACGTGCCGACTCCCCGGACCGGCGCCCGCCGGTGCCGGTGTGCCCGACGCCCGCCCGGTCGGACGACCGGACCTCCACCCGCACCATCAGCCCCCCGCTGACCTGATCCGCACCAGCACGGGGAGGTGCGGGCGCGCCGTTGGACACCGCCGCGCAGGACGGGCGTCGGCGGACATACCGTACCGGCGTCCTCGGGCGGCCGGGAGCCCGGCCAACGCTAGGAGCGGACGGACGGGTTCGACAAGGCGCGATCGGCCAGGAAAAGAGTGAGAATTCTCTACACATGATCACGGCGGGTCGGTGTAACGAACGCCACCGCGAGCACGCTGCGCGCCGGTGAACAGCGGATGTACGCCAAGCCGGAACCCGGACACACGATCTGCCGAGCGCTCATTCCTGGCCGATCGTACGCGAGTCGTCACGGTCAGCCATTCGGCGTGGCGACGGTTGGCCGTTCGGCCGAGCCCGCCAGGCCGCCCGCCGGTCGTGACGGGAGAGATCGCGGGAAATACTCCGCCGCCACTCTGGGTACGGTAGGGAGGTGCTGTCCTCAGACGTCGTACTCAGCGGTCGGTACCGCCTTGATGACCGTGTCGCCACCGGCGGCATGGGCGACGTCTGGCGTGCCACGGACCTGGTGCTCGGCCGTCCGGTCGCGGTGAAGGTCCTGCTGCCCGCGCTGGTCTCCGACCCCGACTTCATCGCCCGCTTCCGCGCCGAGGCGCGGATCATGGCGTCGCTGCGCCACCCGGGCGTGGTCCAGGTCTTCGACTGCGGCGAGGACGAGCTGCCCGACGGCGGCCGCGCCGACTACCTGGTCATGGAGTTCGTGGCGGGCGAGCCGCTCTCCCGCCGCATCGAGGCGGCCGGGCAGCTCGGGGTCGGCGAGACCATGTCCATCGTGGCGCAGGTGGCCCAGGCCCTGCACGCGGCGCACACCCGGGGCATCGTCCACCGCGACGTCAAGCCGAGCAACCTGCTCGTGCAGGACGACGGCACCGTGGTGCTCGTCGACTTCGGGGTGGCCAGGTCGACCAACGTGACCAGCATCACCAGCACGAACGCGGTGCCCGGCACCGCCCTCTACATGGCCCCCGAGCAGGCCGCCGGTCGTCCGGTCTCCGGCGCCACCGACGTCTACGCGCTCGGCGCGGTCGCCTACTGCTGCCTCACCGGCAGCCCGCCCTTCACCGGCGACAACCCGCTCCAGGTGGCGGTCCGCCACCTCGACGACGAGCCGCCGGAACTGCCGGACGAGATTCCCCACCAGGTCCGGGACCTGGTGGCCCGGGCCCTGGCCAAGGACCCGGCGGACCGCTTCCCCACCGCCGCGGCGATGGCCGAGGCCGCCCGCGCGGCCGGTTCCGAGGCGCCCACGGCGATGGTGCCGGTGGCGCTGCGCGGCGCGACCGGGTCGAGCCGCACGCGCGACGACCTGACCGCCGCCGCGCCGGGGGCCCTGGTGGCCCCGGTCCGCCGGGCGGGTCGGCGCGGCACGCTGGTCGGCGCGGCGGCCGCCGTGCTGGTGGCGCTGACCGCGCTGGGGGCCGCCCTGGGCGCGGCGAAGAACGCCGAGGCGCCGGCCACCCAGCTCGACTCGACCGTGCCGGCGGTTGCCCCGAGCAACTCGGTGGCGGACGCCGCGGTGACCGAGGCGCCGCCGACGGAGGGCGGCGGTCGCAGCTACCGTCCGGTGGGCCCGACCGGCCGGACCTCGACCTCGGGCTCGGCGACGCCGAGCCCGACCGGGAGTGGACCGGTCCAGCCGTCGCCCTCCGCCACGCCTTCGTCGACCCGACCGACGGATCCGCAGACGTCGCCGACCACCCCGGCGAACCCGCCGCCGACGACGACCACTGCCCCGGTCGACCCGCCGCCCACCACCGAGAGCACTCCGCCGGATCCGCCGCCCGCCGGCACCGAGTGATCCCGATCCACCCGCTCACGGCCCGGTCACCCTGGAAGTGACCGGGCCGTCGCACGCTCCTAGTCCGCGGCACCCCGCACGTCGATGCCCACCCGTTACGAGGACGGGTCGGCCACGAAGACGCCCAGACCCTGGTGCCCGTACAGTTCCCCGGTCTCGATCAGGACCGTGGACTGGCTGCCGACCTCGTACAGGTCGGCCAGCGCCTTGGTCGACGGCAGCTTGTGGCCCGGCGGCCACTCGCCCGAGGCGATGCGACCCCTGATGTCGGCGATGATCCGCCGGTAGTGCGGCTCGAACTTCCGTGGTGCGGGCATGCGAAGTACTCCCAGCTAGGCACGCCCATCTGATCACGCCATGCGGGAGGACTTCAAGAGCATCGTTGACTTTACCAGTATTGTCGGTATGGTTCGTGAGCGAGGCGGCTCCCAGCTAGGCACTGCGGCGTCACCTCTCGGAGCGGCGTCCGGCGGCCCGGCCGTCCCGCTGCTCCGACCACAGCCCCGGCAACAGTTGCCACCGACAGGCCCGGGGCGGGTGCCGGGCTCCGACCGGCTCGGGCGCGCGGTCGCGCCGGCCGTCCCCGCCCGCCTCGGCGCCACCTCCATCGCCCCCAGGGAGAGCCATGGACGCCACCGACGCGGCTTCCGAGCCGCGCTGGATCATCCACCTGCCCACCACGCTCACCCGGCTCGTCGAGGCCACCGCGCTGGCCGTCGCGCTGCGCGAATCGCTCGCCCACGTCAGCGCCATCGACTTCGGCGAGACCACGCTCAGCGAGGAGGACCGGCAGTTCGTGCGTACCCGGATCTGGTGTGACGCCCGACTGCCCGGCGACGCCCGCTGCCCCCGCCCGGCCGACCACGACGGCGCCTGCGACCGCGAGGTCGCCGCGCCGCGGCACCGGCGCGATCTTGGAGACTTACCGTTCGCACCGAACGGCAAGTGTCCAAGATTCCCCGACCAACCCTGACGATCATGAATCGGCTCAGGGCGTGACCAGCTCGCGGAGGCGGGCGATCTCGGCGGACTGCTCGCTGGCGACCCCGTTGGCGAACTCCTGGAGGGTCTGGTCCGCCCCCACCTTGAGCAGGTCGGTGGACATGACCACGGCGCCCTCGTGGTGCGCGGTCATCATCCGCACGAAGAGCCGGTCGAACTCGGCGCCCCGGGCGTCGGCGAGCTGCCGCATCGCCTCGGCGGACTGCATGCCGCGCATCGTGCCGTGGTCGTGCCCGGGGACCTCGGCGGGCAGGTCGCGCTCGCCGAGCCAGCCGCGCAGCACCCCGATCTCGGGTCCCTGGGCGGCGCGGATCCGGTCGGCGACGGCACGTACGCGGGGGTCGGCGGCCCGGTCGGGGGCGAGGCTCGCCATCTCCACGGCCTGCTGGTGGTGCGGGATCATCATCCGGACGTACCAGACGTCGAGGCCGTTGTAGCGGGGCGGCGCCGCGCCCCGGACCTCCTGCGCGGCGCGGGTGGCCGCCGGCTCCCCGGGCCGGCCGGGCACGACGACCGGCGGGGCGTCCACCGGCGGCGCGCCTCCGGTGGCGGACGGGCTCGCCGGAGCCGCCGCGGGCTCGTCCCCTCGCGCGGCCAGCGCCACGCCGGCGCCGGCCAGGAGCACCACCAGCGCTGTGACGGCGAGCCAGACGCGTCTCTGCCGGCCGGTCATACGGCACTCCCTCCGGTCGAGGTGGCAGCGATCCTATCCATAGACAATCCCGCTTAGATGTGACCGGCGTCACATTGATGTCTGTCGCAGGCCGGTAAGGTGTGGCAAATCATCATCCCCTTTCGGAGGGTGCCGCCGATGATCAGTATCCGCACGTCCCGAACCCGGATCGTCAGCCTCGCCGCCGCCGGCCTGCTCGTCGCCGGCGTCGTCACCGCCCCACCGAGCAGCGCCCAGGAGACCCCCCGCGCGGCGACCGCACCGGCCGCGGTGGACAGCGCCGTCCCCGGGGTCGACGAGGTCTCCAGCAGTCCCAACCTGCGCCAGGTCGCCAACCTGCCGAAGCAGGCGCCCTTCAACACCTCCACGGCGTTCGGCACCGACATCGCGTTCCAGGGCCGGTACGCCTTCGTCGGCAACTACGACGGCTTCGTCATCTACGACGTCTCCCGGCCGAGCGCGCCGACCATCGTGTCGCAGGTGCTCTGCCCGGGCTCGCAGAACGACATCTCCGTCCACGGCGACCTCCTCTTCCTCTCCACCGACTCCTCCCGCAGCGACGACTCGTGCAGCAGCGTCGCCCAGCCCGCCTCCGAGAAGGGGTCGTGGGAGGGCATCAAGGTCTTCGACATCAGCGACAAGAGCAGCCCGCGCTACATCAAGTCGGTGGAGACCGCGTGCGGCTCGCACACCCACACCCTGGTGCCGGGCAAGGACCGGCGGACCGTCTACCTGTACGTGTCGTCGTACAGCCCGCGGGCCGAGTTCCCGGACTGCCAGCCGCCGCACGACTCGATCTCCATCGTGAAGGTGCCGCTGCGGTCGCCGACGGACGCCGCCGTGGTGGCCACCCCGAACCTGTTCCCGGACGGCGGCTACCCGGGCATCCCGGGTGAGAAGTCGGCCACCACCGGCTGCCACGACATCACCGCGTACCCCGCGAAGGACCTGGCCGCCGGCGCCTGCATGGGCGACGGCATCCTGCTCGACATCGCCGACCGGGAGGCGCCGCGGGTGATCGAGCGGGTCCGGGACACCGAGAACTTCGCGTTCTGGCACTCGGCGACCTTCAACAACTCCGGCACGAAGGTGGTCTTCACCGACGAGCTGGGCGGGGGTGGCGCGGCGACCTGCAACGAGGCCACCGGGCCGAGCCGCGGCGCGGACGCCATCTACGACATCACCGGCCGCGGCGACGACCGCCGGTTGGCGTTCCGCAGCTACTACAAGATCCCCCGGGCCAACGCCGACACCGAGAACTGCGTGGCGCACAACGGCTCGCTGGTGCCGGTGCCCGGCCGGGACATCATGGTCCAGGCCTGGTACCAGGGCGGCATCTCGGTCTGGGACTTCACCGACTCCCGGCACCCCAAGGAGATCGGCTTCTGGGAGCGGGGCCCGCTGGACGCCGAGCGGCTGCGCACCGGCGGATCCTGGTCGGCCTACTGGTACAACGGCCACATCTACTCCAGCGACATCCAGAAGGGACTGGACGTGCTGGAACTGCGCGACCCGCGCACCTGGGTGGCGCGGCTGATCCAGGTGCCCGAGCTGAACGTGCAGACCCAGACGGGCTACCTGAGCTGGTGACCCTCGGCTCGTGACCGCCGGCCGGGTCCGGCCCCCTCGCGGGGTCGGGCCCGGCTCAGTTCATCGGCAGCCGGTAGTCGCGCTCGCCGCCGCCCGCGGTGACCAGCCGCACCTCGCCGGTGCGCAGCCCGTACGTCACCGACCAGCGGGTGTGCGCCTGGCGCACGGCGTCGAGCAGGCGCAGCGCACCCGGGGCGTCCACCGCCCCGCCGGCCCGGTCCAGCGCCTCGGCCAGCACCCCGTAGCGGTGGTCGGTGCGCAGGTCACGGTCGGCCACCCCGACGGCCGGCACGTTGGTCAGCGCCTGCCAGGCGCCCAGGCCCTTCTCGGCCCGCATCCGGCCGTCCACGAACTCGATCACCGCGGACGCGCCGGTGGCGTCGGCGATCAGGTAGTGCAGCGGCGGGCCGCCGTCGAAGTCCAGGTTGTAGCGGCCGAACACGGCGATCGCCTCGTCCACGGTGGCGGCCGAGTCCAGCACCAGGCGCAGGATGCGCACCGAACCCGCGGTGGGCCGGCCGGGCACCGCCTCCGCCGTGGCGCCGTCGTCGGCGGCCAGCCCCACGGCCAGGCCCCGCTCGTTCATCCCGTCGAAGGGCAGCAGGGGCGCGTTCAGCAGCCGGCGGTCCCCGGCCGGGTCGGCCGTCACCCCCAGGTAGGAGATGTCCACCAGGGAGATCGAGGCGTACCCGTCCGGCGGGTCGGTGCGCAGCACCAGCGCCGGGTTCGCGTCCCAGTCGAAGTTGCGGGCGAACAGCGGCCGGCTCCGGTCGCCCCGGGCGGCGAACAGGGAACAGCCGAACGGCGTGGCCTGCGGGGTGCCCGCGACGCCGACGGTCGGGTCGTAGTCACCCACGTAGGTCATCTCGTACAGCGGCAGGTCGTCGACCCGGCGCAGGCTGGCCAGCGTCCGCTCGACCTGGCCGGCGTCCTGCCGGGAGGCGGTCGGCGTGCCGGCCCCGGCCGGCTCGGCGGGCCGGCCGCCCCCACCGCAGCCGGTGGCCACGAGGAGCAGGGCGAGCCCGGTGACGAGCGGGGTCCTCCGCATGCCCGCGACGCTAGAAGAGACGGCGACGGATGTCCATCCGGGACGTCAGCGCTCCGGGATCCGGGCCAGCTGCGCCTCGATCGCCTCGGGAGCGAGGGCGGGCCGGCCGCCGGGATGGCCCACCGTCGCGCCGGCCGCCGCGACCGCGTACCGGGCCAGCCGGGGGTACGGGTCGTCGCGGAGCAGGCCGGCCGTCACGGCGGCGACGAACGCGTCCCCGGCGCCGGTGCTGTCCACCGTGGGCGTCTCGCTCAGCGGCACGAACAGCTCCCCGCCGGGCCAGACGAAGGCGTTCCCCTCCCCCGCCACCTCGACCGCGACCAGCGCCGGCCCTCGGGCGGCCAGGTCCCGGCCGGCGCGCAGCCCCGCGTCGGCGTCCTTCGGCGGGTCGCCGCCGAGCAGCAGCCCGGCCTCCCGCGCGTCGGCCCGCAGCACGTCGGCCCGGGACAGCAGCTCCGCCGACCCGTCCGGGTCCTCCGGCGCGCCGTCGAGCACCACGAGCCGGCCGGCGTCGCGGGCGTGCCGGGTCGCCGCGAGCGCCGCCGGCAGCGGCTGCTGGAGCTGGACGACCACCGCCCGGGCGGCCCGCAGCACCTCGGCCGCGCCGGTCACGTCCTCCTCGCTGAGCAGGGTCGCCTCGGGGATGTCCTCCAGGTAGCGCCAGTGGGCCCGGGCGTCCACCACGTCCACGATGAGCGCGCTCGGCGTGTCCGGCCGGCGCAGCACCGGGGCCACGTCGATGCCGTCGCTGCGGGCCCGGCCCAGCAGCCGGTCGCCGACCTCGTCCTCGCCCACCACGCCGAGCAGCCCCACCCGGATGCCGAGCTGGGCCAGCCCGACCGCCTGGTTGGCCCCCTTGCCGCCGAGCAGTTCCCGGCGGCAGCGCACCGGGGCCGTCCCGGACGGGCCGGGCACCTCGTCCACCAGCAGCACGAGGTCCCGGGCCACCTGCCCCACCACGATCGCGTCCAGTCCGGTCATCCCGGGCTGATACCCGGGCCACCGCCGGTCACGCGCTCAGCCGCGGACCACCGTGAACATCCAGCAGCCGTACACCACGTTGCGGCTGTGCAGGCGGTCCACCGCCGGGTCGGCCAGCAGCTCGGCGATGACCGCCTCCGGGTCGTCGCCGTCGTGCCGCCGGCCGCCGACGATGCGGCCCCGCCGGTCGTACGCCCGGAGGACCTGGGGCCGCCCCCGCCAGTCGGGCGGGTACGCCGTCGGGTCGGCCGGGCCGGGGCAGTCGACCGCGTGCGCGAAGATCGGCCCCACCTCCCGGTACGGGCCGGGCGGCAGCGGCGGGGCGTACCCGAACAGCAGCAGCGGCTCGCCCGGCGTGGCGTCGCGGAGGCAACAGCGCAGCGGCTCGCCGCCCTCGGCGCAGCTCCGCTCGGGCGGCCGGCCGGAGGCGTCGCGGCCGGTGCGCCGCAGGTCGGCCAGCACCTCGGCGGGCACGGGTCGGATCACGTACCTGGTGCGCGTCGTCGTCATGCCCTCCAGCCTGGCCCGGGCCGCCGCCGGTGGCTGGCGGCGATCGGACCTCGCGTGCCGGCGGGGCCGCCCGCGTGGGCGGGGCTCACGGGCGGGAGGCGACGCGCCGCACGGCACGCGGGCCGACCAGCCGGCGGACCACCGGCACGGCGTTCCACTTCGCGGCGCCGACCAGGTCCCGGGCGTGCTCCAGGACCGTGTAGTCCGGCCGGGCCAGCCCGTCGGCGATGGCCCGGTCCAGGTCGTTGCCGCACCGGGTCAGCACGCTGTCGAAGTCCCGCCGGACGGGTTCGAGCAGGTGGTAGCCGAAGGAGCGGTGCAGCCGGGCGAAGAGCGGCTTGTAGAGCCGGGCCCGCTCGTGCAGCCCCGACGAGTACGACATCGGGTTCTTCGGCCGCCGCCGGATGTAGTCGGGCAGCAGGTCGGCGAAGGCCCGCCGGACGATCCACTTCTCCTGCCCGTCGCGCAGCTTCAGGGAAAGCGGCAGCCGCATGGCCAGCTCGACCACGCTGAGGTCGAGGAAGGGCACCCGGGCCTCCACGCCGTGACCCATGCTGGCCCGGTCCACCCGTTGCAGCTCGGTCCGGCACAGGTTGCGGATCTTGTGGAGGAAGAGCCGGCGGGACCGTTCCGGGCCGACCTGGTGGTACATCGGGTACCCGCCGAACAGCTCGTCCGAGCCGTCGCCGGTGAGCACCACCTTCACGCCCAGCTCCCGCAGCCGCCGGAAGATCGGCACCGAGACCACGGCGTTGATGATGTCGCCGTACTCGGTCAGCTCGGAGATCCGGATCGCCTCGCGCACGTCGGCCAGCCGGATGTCGCGCGGGCGCAGCTCGATCACCTCGTGCGGCACGCCCAGGTCGGCCGCGAGCCGGCGGGCGTACGCCACGTCGGGGCTGTCCGGCACGCCGACCGTCACCGCCACGCAGTCCGGGTGCAGCTGCCGGGCGTGCAGCAGGGCCAGCGAGCTGTCCAGACCGCCGGAGAGCACCACGCCGACGGTGAGGTCGGTGTCCAGCCGTACCCGGATGCTGTCGGTGAGCGCGACACGGACGAGCAGCGCGGCCTCGTCCGGGTCGTCGATCACCGGCAACCCGGCGCCGAGGGTGAGCAGGTCGACGTACGGGCGCAGCCGGACCGGCCCGTCGGGCTCGGCCCAGCCGTGGTGCCCGGGCGGCACCTCGCTGATCGGCGCGCCGTGCCCGACCAGCGCCTTCACCTCCGAGGCGAGGTGCAGGCAGCCCAGGCCGCGGGACCAGTAGAGCGACTTCACCCCGAGCGGGTCCCGGGCCAGGTACGCCCGGCCGGTGGGCCGCTCCACCACCACGAAGGCGTACTCACCGCGTAGCCGGCGCACCGCCTCCTCGCCCCAGTGGCGGAAGGCGGCGAGCACCACCTCGGTGTCGCCGGTGGTGCGGAACTCGTACCCGAGGCGGGTCAGCTCCGCGCGCAGTTCGTGGTGGTTGAAGACCTCGCCGTTGTAGCAGAGCACGTGCCGCTCGTCGGGCGAGACCCAGGGCTGCACCGCCCGTTCGCGGTCCACCACCCGCAACCGCCGTACGCCGGTGAGCAGGCCCTCCTCCTGCCGGGTCTCGGTCACCTCGCCGCGCGGGGCGAGGACGGCCAGCATCCGGCGGAAGGTGGCGGGGTCGGCCTCGGGGCCGATGCTCAGCGCGATGCCGCACATCCGCTCAGACCCCCATCTCGGCCTCGTACGCGCGCCGGAACCGGCGCTGGGCGGTGGGCGCGAGGCAGAGGTGCCACGCCTGGCCCTCGTCGACCACGTTGATCTCGCCGACCTCCTGCCGGGCCAGCAGCAGGTCGGCGAGGAGGTCCCGGGCGCCGAACCGCCGGTACCAGGCCAGTTCCACGTCGGCCGCCCAGCCGAGGCAGTGCCCGCTGGGCACCATGGCGGCGTAGCCGAGCCGGCGCAGCCGGTACTGGTGCTCGGCGCTGCGGGCCAGGCTGGTGACCCAGAGCGGCGGGGTGCCTGGCCGGGCGGCCGCGGCGAACTCGCGGCCCATGTCGTTGAGCAGCGCGATCATCTCGCGCCGGGCCCGGCGGAACCGCAGCCCGGCGGTACGCGGGGTGGCGTCCGGGCGCAACCGCCGCCGGACCGCCCGCAGTCCGCGACCGACGACGGTGGCGGGCTGCTCCTGGTAGCGGAAGGCGAGCAGCCCGCGCCGGCGCAGCCATTCCAGGTCGACCAGGTCGGTGCTGGTGTCGACCTGGCCGTCGGTGAGGAAGGTCGGGCTGTCCCGCCACCACATCACGTCGATCCGGGAGAGCAGGTAGATCCGCACCAGCGCGGTCAGGTCCTGCGCCGAGCTGCGGGTGTTGGGCTGGTAGCGGGCCATCTCCAGCAGCAGCGTCTCCCGGGCGCCCACGAAGCCCTGCGGGGTGGCGTCGAGGACGGCGGCGATGGCCGGCTCCCGCAGCCGCTGGTCGAGCAGCACCTGGCGGGCCGTCGTGGACGGGGCGTCCGCCAGGGCGCCCACCTCGACGAGCAGTTCCGCCACCGCGGTCCGGTACGCGGCCAGGTCCGGCTGCTCGGGCCCGGGGCGCCGGCCGTCGGCCGGGGGCAGCCGGCGGGCGGGGGCGGCGGACGCGACGGCGGATCCGGGCTGGTGGCCGGGGCTTCGGCTGGGCACTCGCATGGTCGGCCCCTCTCCGGGCAGGACACGGCGTAGTCGAACCTGAAACACACCGTAATCACCTGCACCGGCACCTCCCCGAACAATCCTCCTATCTCCCCCCTAAGGTGCTCATCCCGCCGAGAGGTCCCGCACCCAGGCGTAATCCGGCGCGGCCGGCAGGCCGGCGTCACGGCCGGCGCGGACCGCGTCGGCCCGGTGCAGCGCGGCGCCGAGGGCGGCGCGGAACAGCAGCGAGCCGGTGCTGACCCGGGCCACCCCGAGCCGGCCCAACGCGGCCAGGTCCGGCCCTCCCGGGCGGTGCAGGACGTTGAGCGGCAGCCCCGCCTCGGCCACCAGCAACCCGACCGTGTCGTCCGGCGCGCCCGGGACGAACAGCCCGTCCGCGCCCGCCGCCCGGTACGCCGCGGCCCGCTCGAGCGCCGCCGGCAGCGGGTCGGGCACGCCCAGCCACCAGGCGTCGGTGCGGGCGTTGACGAACAGCCCCGGCACGGCCGCCCGCACCGCCGCGATCTTGGCGGCGGCGAGCTCCCCGGGCGCGAGCGTGCCGTCCGGGCGACCGTCCTCCAGGTTCACCCCGACCGCGCCGAGCGCGGCCAGCTCGGCGACGTACCCGGCCACCGCCGCCGGGTCGTCGCCGAAGCCGTCCTCGATGTCGACGGTCAGCAGCACCGGCAGGTCCCGCAGCCGGCGGGCCAGGTCGAGGTTCTCGCTCCGGGTCGCCCCGGTGCCGTCCGGCTTGCCGGCGGCCGCGGCCACCCCGAGGCTGGTCGTGCCGACGGCCGGGTGGCCCCGGGCGGCCAGCGCCGCGGCGGAGGCGTGGTCCCAGGCATTGGGCAGCAACAGGGGCCGGCCCGGCCGGTGCAGGGCGTGGAAGGCGGCGGCGCGGTCGGTCATCGGAACATCACCTCGAGGCTGGTCGGGACACGCAGGGTGGGGTGCGGGGCGTAGCGGACGGGCGTCCCGGCGGGCCGGCACCGCGCGCGCAGCACCTCGACCACGCCGGCGGCGAGGGCGAGGGCGTGCCGCTCCCCCGGGCAGCCCCGGGGCCCGGCGCCGAAGGTCAGCGCCCGCACGCAACGGCCGGCGAGCGCCAGGTGGCCACCGTCGCCCGCGGCGTGGCCGGCCTGGTCCGGGCCAGCGGGATGGAACCGGTCCGGGTCCGGATGGACGGCCGGGTCCCGGTTGGCCGCGTCGAAGCGGAGCAGCAGCGTGGCGTCCGGACCGATCTCGCGGCCGGCCAGGCGGGTGGCGCCGGTGGCGACCCGGCGGGTGGCGCGGACCGGCGGGTCCAGGCGCAGCACCTCGGCCAGCAGGTCGGCCGTGCCGAGCGCGGCCGGCGCCGCGAGCCCGTGCCGGACGGCGGCGCCGATCAGCCCGGCGGTCGCGTCGGCGGCCTGCACGAGCAGTCCGATCCGGTTCGCGGCGGCCTCGGCCGGGGCCGGCGGCGACATCGCCAGCAGCGCGGTCACGGCCCGGTCGGCGTGCGCCACGGCGGCGGGGTCGGCGCCCGGGTGGTAGGCGGCGGCCACCGCGGTCACCGCCGGCACGGCCGCCGCCGGGTCGGCCAGGCCGAGCCGCGCCGCCAGCGCCTCCAGGGGTACGCGCCGCGCGAGCGCCCCCATCACCTCCACCCGGCCGCCCCCGGCCGGGTCGCCGGTCCCGCGGTGCTCCCCCGCGCCGCCACCGCCCGCTGCCGGGCCGCCCGGGTCGCCGGTTCCTGGGCGCTCGCCCGCGTCGCCACCGCGCGCGGAGCCGAGCTGTCCGCCGGCGAGCCGGTCCAGCGTCCGCGTGGTCAGCCCGGCGGCGGCGTCGCGCAGTTCGTCCGGGTCGAGATCGCGGAGCGCGGCCACTCCCAGCGCGCGCCGGCCGGGATGCCGGTCCGGGGCGCTGAACCGGCTGACCGTCCCGCGCAGCCAGGCCAGGGTGCCGGGCGGGCCGCCGGGTGCGACGGGCACCACGTACCGGGGATCGGTCAGCACGGCGACCACGTCGGCGTGCCGGGTGACCAGCCAGCCGCCGGCGACGGGCACGGGCGCCCCGCAGGGGGGCGTGTCGGGGTCGGGCGGGATCATCGGCCAGCTCATCGCCCGACCGTATGGCCGGCTTCCTTCGGCCCCGACCGAACGATCGCGCCGCCGCCGACTCGCCGCGGCCGGCATTGCCCGCGGGACGTCGCCGCACCGCCGCCGGCGGTTAGCCTGACGGCGTGCGTACGGTCGAACTGCTCTGCTCGCCGGAGCTGGAGGAGGCGGTACGGGCGGCCTGGGACCGGCTCGCCGCCGCCGGCCTGCCCAGCCTGGCCCGCAACGCGCACCCGACGAACCGGCCGCACCTCACCCTCGCCTCGGTCGACGAGTTCCCGGCCGGCGCCGAGCAGCGCCTCGCCGACCTCTGCGACGCGGCGCTGCCGCTGCCGGCCCGGCTGGACCGGGTGGCGGTCCTCGACGGCAGCGCCCCGCTGGTCTGGCTGGTCCGGCCGACGCCGCAGCTCGTCGCCCTGCACGGCGCCGTCTGGGACGTGCTCGCCCGGGCGCCCGGTCCGCGGCCGTGGCACCTGCCCGGGCGCTGGGTGCCGCACCTGAGCCTGGCGCTGCGGTTCCGCGACGCCGACCGCCGCCGCGCCCGCGCGGTGACCGGGCCCGAGCGCCCGGGCGGGGAGTTCGTGGCCGCACGCAGCTACGACAGCGACACCCGGACGGTCAGCGAGCTGACCGCGGCCTGCCCGCGTCCCGGCGCCTGACCGGGACCGCCCGTCACCGCACGGCCCCGACGGACCGGGGCCGCCGTCCCCGGATGAGCCCGGCGGACCGGGGCCGCCCGCAGCAGGACGGCCCCGGTCGCGCGGGTCAGCGGTGGAACCGCAGGTAGTCGAACTGCGCGGTCACCGCCGGGGTGGCGCCGCCGTGCGCGACGAGGCCGATCCGGGGCGTGGTGTCGGCCGGGAAGGTCCACACGGCGCCCCACGTCCAGTGCGTGCCGTCCCGGCTGGACCCGGCCCGGAACTCGTGCTCGCCGCTGACCGGGGCGACGTGGTGGGCCAACCGCAGCCAGGTGGTGGTGGCCGGGGTGCCGACGATGCTGCCGCCGTAGACGGGCCGGCCGGCGAAGGGCAGCTCGTAGCCGTACTCGACCTGGCGGGTGTTCCAGATGGCCACCTGGGCGAGCCGGGCGAACCGGTCGTCGTCCACGTACGCCACGAGGCCCGCCTGCTGGTAGTTGCGGACCACGTCCTCGCCCAGGTCGAGGGTCACCTTCGTCTCCGCCACGTAGTCGCCCGTGGGCGCGTCGCGCAGCAGGACCCCGGCCGTGTTGCCGGTGCCGACGAGGTCGCCCGACTCGACCGGCCAGCGCAGCGCGCCGCCGGTCACCGTGGCGGCCGGGTTGGGCCGGATCCACTGCCAGGCCGGGTCGAGCCCGTCGGTGAACTCATCGGACCACCCGGAGAGCACCGGGCCGACCCGGGGCGGGGCGACCGTGTGCCGGACCGGGCGGTACAGCCGGGCCGCGCTGACGTTGTCGAACTCGGCCGGGCCACCCTCGGCGCGCAGCGCGAGCGGGCCGGCCGCCGGCCGGGTCAGCGCCAGCGTCACCACGGCGAGCTGGTCGCCGAGGCGGGCCGGGCTCAGCTCGGCGACGAGGTGCCGGTCGCGTACCTCCACGGCCAGGTTGTGCCGGTCGGTGAGGTCAAGTCCGGCGGGCAGCGGCACGCTCGCCGTGGCGCCGCCGCTCTGCCGGGCGGTCAGCCGGCCGCCGCCGACCGTGACCTCCACCGTCCCCAGCCGCAGCCCGGCCGTCTCCGCCCCGGCCAACCGCAGGTCGGCCTCGGCCCGCACGTCCCCGCCGAGCCCGGTCCGGCTGCTCAGCGTGCCGGTGCCGGCGAGGACGCCGCCGGTCACCCGCCACTCGCCCGTGCCGCCCCGCCAGTCGTGCAGGTCGGCGGTGTCGAAGCGGGCGTCGACCCGGCCGGTGGTGACCGGCGCGGGCCGCGGCTCCTCGGAGGGGCCGGCGCCCGCGTTCACGGTCGGCCAGCCGTCCACCCAGTCGAGGCGGTCCAGCAGCATCGGCCGCTCGTTGATCCCGAACGGCTCGTCCAGGTACGGGTCGGCCCGGTCGATCGCGTGGTACGCGATCCAGTCCTGGCCGGACAGGTCGGTGAGCACGGCGTTGTGCCCGGGGCCGATCCAGCGGTTGCCGTTCTGGGTGAGCACCGGCGTGCCGCCGGCCCGGGACACGTCGAGCCGCTGGCCCTCCCGGTCCACGAACGGGCCGCGCGGGTCGCGCGCCCGGCCGACCTGCACGGAGTAGCCGGTGGCCGGGCCGGCGCAGCAGTTCGCCGTGGAGGCGAACAGCCAGTACCAGCCGTCGTGGCGCAGCACGTAGCTGCCCTCGAACTTGTTGTCGATGGCGACCAGGGTGGACGCGCCGACCGCGCGCAGCCCGTCGGCGGAGAGCTCGGTGACCGAGATGCCGCCGTAGTAGCTGCCGTAGTACAGGTAGGACCGGCCGTCGGAGTCGGTGAACTGGCTGGGGTCGATGGTCCAGAGGTAACCGCCGCCCCCGCCCGGCCGCGGGGCGACCACCGGCGCGTCGGAGAACGTCCACGGCCCGGCCGGGGTGGGCGCGGTGGCCGCCCCGATCGCGGTGTCGAAGGTGTCACCGGAGACGGTGGTGTCGGTGACGGTCACGTACATCACCCAGCGGTCGCCGATCCGGCGCACGTCGGGCGCCCAGAACGCGGCCCCGGGCGCGGCGAAGGGCGGCCGCTGGTCGGGAGCGAAGGCGTCGCCCACGTAGGTCCAGTCGACCAGGTCGGCGGAGCGGGCGATCGGCACCCGGTGCGCCTGGCGTTCGCCCTCGCGCAGCGGGTCGGAGGTGCCGAAGGCGTACCAGAGGCCGTCGTCGCCGCGGACCACGGCCGGGTCGGCGAAGGTGTCGGCGAAGCCGGCCGTGACCGGGTTCCGGTAACGGTCGGCCCCGGCGGCCGGCGCGGCTGCCGCGGCCGTGGTCGTGGTCAGGAGCAGAGCGAGTGCGGCGGCGAGCACGCCGCCGCGGTGGAGGTGTCCCATCAGACCTGCCTTGGAGGTAGACGGAGGTCGCTGCGGTGCCCCGTTTCTACAACGTTGGAGACAACGATGTAAAGAGCGACGCGCACGGGTCGGTGGGGACCGAACAATTCCCGTGTCAGCATTGCCCGCATGACCACCCGCACCGACGGACAGGCGCTGGCCGGGCTCGCCGCGCTGCTCGCCGACCCGACCCGGGCCGGCTTCTGCCTCGCCCTGCTCGACGGTCGGGCCTGGACGGCGGGCGAGCTGGCCCGGTCCGCCGGGGTGGCGCCCTCCACCGCGAGCGACCACCTCACCCGGCTGGTCCGCGGCGGGCTGCTGGCCGAGGAACGGCAGGGCCGGCACCGCTACGTCCGCCTCGCCGACCCGTCGGTGGCCCAGCTCGTCGAGGACCTGGCCGGCCGGGCGCCCGCCCCGGCGACCCCGCCCCGCACGTTGCGCGCCGCGTCGGCCCAGGCGTCCCTCGCGTACGCCCGGACCTGCTACGACCACCTGGCCGGCCGGCTCGGCGTGCTGGTGCACGACGCCCTGCTGGCCCGCGGCGTGCTCGACCGTGCCGGCGGCCTGGCGGTGACCCCGGCCGGGGTGGCCTGGCTGACCGACCTCGGCGTGCCCGTCGAGCCGCTGCGTGCCGCCCGGCGGCCCCTGGTCCGGGACTGCCTGGACTGGACCGAGCGCCGCCCCCACCTGGCCGGCGCGCTCGGCGCCGCGCTCTGCCGGCGCTTCCTCGACCTCGGCTGGACCGCGCGCGGCACCGGCCGGGCGGTCCGCGTCACCCCGGCCGGCCGCCCCGCCCTGGCCGCGGCCCTCGCGCTCGACCCGGCCGCCCTCGCCCCGCCCTCCCGCGACTCCGGTCCCGCCCGCGCCTGACCCTCGCCGCCCGGCGGCGCCGTTCCGGCCGGCGTGCTGCCGTCACCCGCCGAGCTGGCCCGCTGCCGCGGCCGCGTCCGGGTGATCCAGCCGGGGGACGGGGCCCTGCCGGGTCACCCCGGCGTGGCGGGGGCGACGGTTTGCGGCGGTCGCCGCGACGGCCGGGTGGGGGTGATGAAAGGCTTGCCCCATGAGTTCCGCACCAACCCCGACCGATCCCGCCACCCCCGCCGAGGACGAGGCCGCCGCCTTCGCGGACCTCGGACTGCGCACCGAGCTGCTGAACGCGCTGGCCGTCCTCGGCTACGAGGAGCCGACCCCGATCCAGCGGGAGGCGATCCCACCGCTGCTCGCCGGCCGGGATCTGCTGGGGCAGGCGGCGACCGGCACCGGCAAGACCGCCGCGTTCGCCCTGCCGCTGTTGCAGCGGATGCCCGACGACCGGCCCGGCGGGGACCCGGTGTCGCTGGTGCTGGTGCCCACCCGGGAGCTGGCCGTGCAGGTCTCCGAGGCGTTCCACCGCTACGGCAAGGACCTGGGCGCCCGGGTGCTGCCGATCTACGGCGGCCAGCCGATCGGCCGGCAGCTGCGCGCCCTCGACGCCGGCGTGGACGTGGTGGTGGCGACCCCGGGCCGGGCGCTGGACCACATCGCCCGGGGCACCCTGCGGCTGGGCGCGCTGGCCACCGTGGTGCTGGACGAGGCGGACGAGATGCTCGACATGGGCTTCGCCGAGGACATCGAGGCGATCCTGGAGCACGCCCCGGCCGGCCGGCAGACCGTGCTCTTCTCGGCCACCATGCCGGCCCGGATCGACGGGCTGGCCCGCAAGCACCTCACCGACCCGGAGCGCATCCAGATCGAGCGGGAGCGGCCCGTCGCGGGCGAGGCGCCGCGGGTGCGCCAGAGCGCGTACATCGTGGCGCGGGCGCACAAGCCGGCGGCGCTGGGCCGGGTGCTCGACGTGGAGTCGCCGACCGCGGCGATCGTGTTCTGCCGCAGCCGGGAGGAGGTGGACCGGCTCACCGAGACGATGAACGGCCGGGGCTACCGGGCCGAGGCGCTGCACGGCGGAATGAGCCAGGAGCAGCGCGACCGGGTGATGGGCCGGCTGCGATCGGGCACCGCCGACCTGCTGGTGGCCACCGACGTGGCGGCCCGCGGGCTGGACGTGGAGCAGCTCACCCACGTGGTCAACTACGACGTCCCGTCGGCGCCCGAGTCGTACGTGCACCGGATCGGCCGGGTGGGCCGGGCCGGCCGGGAAGGGGTGGCCATCACCCTGGCCGAGCCGCGCGAGCACCGGATGCTCAAGACCATCGAGCGCGTCACCGGCCAGCGGATCGCGGTCGACAAGATCCCGACGGTGGCGGACCTGCGTACCCGGCGGCTGGAGCTGACCCAGGCGGCGCTGCGGGAGTCGCTGCTGGAGGACGACCTGGAGCCTGTCCGGGCGATCGTCGAGTCGCTGACCGACGAGTTCGACCTCATAGAGGTCGCGCTGGCCGCGGTGCGGCTGGCCCACGAGGCCACCCTGCCCGGCACGGCCGACGAGGAGGAGGAGATCCCGCAGGTCGCGGTCCGCGCGCCCCGGGAGACCCGGCCGGGGTACGAGGGCCGGGACCGGCGCGGTGGCGCGCGTCCCCGCGCCGGGGGCACCACGCAGGTGTTCATCGGGCTGGGCCGGCGCGCCGGGGTGCGCCCGCAGGACCTGGTCGGTGCGATCACCGGGGAGACCGGGGTCAGCGGCCGGGACATCGGCTCGATCGAGATCGCCGACCGGTTCTCCCTGGTCGAGGTGCCGTACGGGGTCGCCGACGAGGTGATCCAGGGGTTGCGCGGCAGCACCATCAAGGGCCGCAAGGCCACCGTGCGCCGGGACCGGGACGGCGACGGCGGCGGCGAGCGCCGCTTCGACGGTGACCGCCGGGAGCGGCGCGGCCGGGACGGCGACGGTGGCGAGCGGCGGGAGCGCCGGGACCGCTGGTGAGCGCGGCCGAGGCCCCCGGTCCGGGTGGACCGGGGGCCTCGGCGTGCCGGGTGGTCAGGCCGCGGCGAGCGGCTGGCCGCCCAGCGTCTCCGCGTCGACCTCGGCCGGGCGCAGCGCCAGGGCGAGCACGTCCGCCACGTCGGCGAGGGTGTGGATGGTCAGCGCCTCCCGGACCTCGGTGGGCAGGTCGTCCAGGTCCGGCTCGTTGCGCTTCGGGATGATCACCTCGGTGAGGCCGGCCCGGTGGGCGGCGAGCAGCTTCTGCTTCACGCCGCCGATGGGCAGCACCCGGCCGGAGAGGGTGACCTCGCCGGTCATGCCGAACTCCGGGCGGACCGGCCGGCCGGTGACCAGCGACGCCAGCGCCGTCACCATGGTGATGCCGGCACTCGGGCCGTCCTTGGGCACCGCGCCCGCCGGGAAGTGCACGTGGATCCGCCGCCCGGCGAGGGCGTTCGGGTCGATGCCGAGGCGTCGCCCGTTGGAGCGCAGGTACGACAGCGCGATGCGCGCCGACTCCTTCATCACGTCGCCGAGCTGACCGGTGAGGGTCAGCCCCGGCTCGCCCTCCATGCTGGTGGCCTCGATGAAGAGCACGTCCCCGCCGGCGCCGGTGACCGCCAGGCCGGTGGCCACGCCGGGGACCGCCGTCCGCTCGGCCGACTCCGGGGTGAACTTGGGCCGGCCCAGGTAGCGGGCGAGGTTGTCGGTGTCGACGCGGACCGGCGCCGGGTCGGACGCCAGCGCCACGGTGACCTTGCGCAGGATCTTCGCGAGGGCGCGTTCGAGCTGCCGGACACCGGCCTCCCGGGTGTACTCACCCGCGATCAGCGCCAGCGCCTCGTCGGCCACGGTGACCTCGTCGGCGGTCAGCCCGGCCCGCTCCCGCTGCCGGGGCAGCAGGTGGTCCCGGGCGATGGCCACCTTCTCGTCCTCGGTGTAGCCGTCCAGGGTGACCAGCTCCATCCGGTCCAGCAGCGGGCCGGGGACGCTCTCCACCACGTTGGCGGTGGCCAGGAACAGCACGTCGGACAGGTCGAGGTCGACCTCCAGGTAGTGGTCCCGGAAGGTGTGGTTCTGGGCGGGGTCGAGCACCTCCAGCAGGGCCGCGGCCGGGTCGCCGGAGTAGCCGACGGCCAGCTTGTCGACCTCGTCGAGGAGCACCACCGGGTTCATCGAGCCGGCCTCGCGCAGCGCGCGGACGATCCGGCCGGGCAGCGCGCCCACGTAGGTGCGCCGGTGGCCGCGGATCTCCGCCTCGTCGCGGACACCGCCCAGGGAGACCCGGACGAAGTTGCGGCCGAGGGCCCGCGCCACGGACTCGCCGAGGCTGGTCTTGCCGACGCCGGGCGGGCCGGCCAGGGCGAGCACCGCGCCGGAGCCGCGGCCGCCGACCACGCCGAGGTTGCGCTCGGCGCGCCGGTTGCGCACCGCGAGGTACTCCAGGATGCGGTCCTTCACGTCGGCCAGGCCGGCGTGGTCGGCGTCGAGCACGGCACGCGCCGCGGCCAGGTCGGTGTTGTCCTCGGTACGCGTGTTCCACGGCATCTCGAGGACGGTGTCGAGCCAGGCGCGGATCCAGCCGGCCTCCGGGGAGGCGTCGCTGGCCCGCTCCAGCTTGCCGACCTCGCGCAGGGCCGCCTCGCGGACCTTCTCGGGCAGGTCGGCGGACTCGACGCGGGAGCGGTAGTCGGCGGAGCCGTCCGGCTCGTCCTCGCCGAGTTCCTTGCGGATGGCGGCGAGCTGCTGGCGGAGCAGGAACTCGCGCTGCGACTTCTCCAGCCCCTCGCGCACGTCGCTGTTGATCCGCTCGGTGACCTCCTGCTCGGCCAGGTGGTCCTTCACCCAGCCGACCAGCAGCTCCAGCCGGGCGGTGACGTCCGGGGCGGCGAGCAGCTCGGTCTTCTGCGCCAGCGTCAGCCAGGGCGCGTAGCCGGCCGCGTCGGCCAGCTCGGACAGGTCGGTCATCCGCTCCATGGCGTCGATGACCTGCCAGGCGCCCCGCTCCTGGAGGACCGAGGTCATCAGCGCGCGGTACTCGCGGCCGAGTTCCCGGGCCCGGCCGGCCGGGGCGGGTTCGTCGAGGGTGGTGGCCTCGACCCAGAGGGCGGCGCCCGGTCCGGGCACGCCGGAGCCGATCCGGGCCCGGGCGAGGCCGCGGACCACGGCGGCGGGCTCGCCGCTGGGCAGCCGGCCCACCTTCTCGATGGTGGCGACCACGCCCACCGAGCCGTACTCGCCGTCGAGGCGGGGCACGGCGAGCAGCTTCTTGTCGCCCGTGGCGCGGGCCGCGTCGACCGCGGCCTGGGTGGTCGGGTCGAGGGTCACCGGGATGACCATGCCGGGCAGCAGGACGGCGTCGGTCAGAGGAAGTACCGGAAGAGTTGCCATCGAACACCTGCTATCACGTTGGGTTGAGCGTGTCAGGCTCAAGTAACAAACCGTCTCCCTTGTTCCGGCTTGTGACCCACGCCACTCCCGAGGCCCGGCCGGACAGCCCCACCGGGCCCGAACGCCCATTGGGCGGCACGGAGATAAGACGACCCGCCGAATGGCGAAGGACGGGTATTGTTGCGAAATTGCCGCGAGATACGTCAAACTCTTAGCCACACCCCGCCCGACACAGGGAGTAATGGCGATGGCAAGGAAAGTAATCACCGTTCTGACCGACGACCTCGACGGCGGAAAGGCTGATCGGACCGTCGAGTTCAGCCTGGACGGCGTGGCGTACACGATCGACGTCTCCGACGAGAACGCCGGCGTTCTGCGCAAGGCGCTGGACCCGTACATCAGCGCTGGCAGGCGGATCGGGCGCGGGCCCGTGGAGGCCGGGCGCCCGGCGCGCGGCGCGACCCGCCCCAGCACCTCGGGAATGGACCGCGAGCAGAACCGCGCCATCCGGGAATGGGCCACCAAGAACGGCTACGAGATTTCCGAGCGGGGTCGCATCCCCGTCTCGGTGGTGGAGGCCTACAAGAACCGCTGAGCCCTCCCGGTTCACCGTCGGGCATCCCGGGGTCACGCTGAGAAATCGGCGTGGCCCCGGTCGGCTTTCCTACCGTTAACGATTTTCGGCCGGGCGGGGAATCCCCGGCAGGGGAACTTCACCCGCGCGCTCCGGTCCGCAAGGCGCGCGATCCCGGACCCAGGAGGCCACCCGTGCGCGTCAGCATGGCGACCAGCGCCGGCCACGGCGGCCGCCCGAACGAGGACTTCCTCGGCGCGGTTCCCGGCGCCGCCGTACTGCTGGACGGCGCCGGCATCCCGGGCACCGGCGCGATCTGCGCCCACGGCGTCGCCTGGTACACCCACCGCCTCGGCGGCGCGCTGCTCGGCCGGCTGTCGCGGGACGACGGGCGGGACCTCGTGTCGCTCCTCGCCGCCGCGATCGACGAGATCGCCGCCACTCACCGCGACACCTGCGACATCACGCATCCCGCCAGCCCGCAGGCGACCGTGGCGATCGTCCGCGCCCACCGGGGCCGCCTGGACCATCTCCTGCTCGCGGACTCCTTCCTCGTGCTCGACCAGGTTCGCGGCGGCCCGCAGGTCGTCACCGACCCGCGCGAGGCCACCGCCCGGCGCATCTGCTCCGCGCCGCTGGACGGGGTCGCGCCGGGCACGCCGGAGTACGACCGCGTCCGGGAGTCCTGCGTCGCGGCGCTGCGGGCGCGCCGGAACCAGCCGGGCGGCTACTGGATCGCCAAGGACGACCCGTACGCCGCGGAGGAGGCGGTGACCGGCAGCCGGCCCCTGGACCACCTGCACGGCGTCGCGCTGCTCAGCAACGGCGCCAGCCGCATCGTCAGCCCGTACGGCCTGACCGACTGGGCCGGCGTGCGGGACCTGATCGCCACCGACGGGCCGGCCGAGGTCGTCCGCCGCGTCCGGCGCGCCGAGGCCGGCTTCGGCACGGGCCCCGACGCGCCGGTCCCGGACGACGCCACGATCGTGCACTGCACCGAACTGGCCCGCTGGGAACTCGGCGACGCGTCGGGGCCGGCATCCGGTCGCTGAGGCGGGCGACCCGGGTAGGCACGCACGGAACGGCCGGAGCCGCCCGGGCGTGCCCCCGGGCGGCTCCGGCCGTCGGTGTTCAGTTGACCCGGATCCGCACCGCGTCGAAGGCGGGGGTCTGGTTGGCCCGCTCCATCATGGGGATGCGGTGCGAGCCGTCACCGGCCCAGACCGCGCACTGCGCGAGGCCCGACTGGGGCAGACCGGGAACCTGGATGGTGACCTGGTCGGCCTGGCGGCTACCGCCGCCGTCCTCGGTCGCCACGAAGAACGCCGGAACGTCCTGCGGGTTCGACGGCGCCGCCTGGGTGCTCTGCAGCATCCGGCACGCGGTGTGGAAATGGCCCCGCACCAGGCCCTGGTCGTTGAGCAGCGAGCTCTCCACGTAGTAGCCGCCCTGGCCGGCCGCGAGGAAGCGGTCGCGGATGAGGTTCCGGGTGCTGACCCGGAGGGTGAACGGCTGGTTGCGCTGGACCCGGTTCGGGAACTGCGTGATGAGCAGCGAGGGGTTGTTGGCGGCGGCGCCGACCTCACCGAAGGCGGTGCTCACGCAGCGGTTGCCGTTCTGGAAGCCGTCGTGCGCCTGGAGCTGGCTGTTGGAGCAGTCCTTGGCGAGCACCTGGAGACCGTTGTTGCCGCCGTTGTTGCCACCATTGTTGCCGCCGTTGTTCCCGCCGGTCTGGCCGCCGTTGTTGCCGCCGGTCTGCCCGCCGGTCTGGCCGCCGTTGTTGTCGCCACCGGTCTGTCCGCCGTTGTTGTCGCCGCCGGTCTGGCCCCCATTCTGGCCGCCGTTCTGGCCGCCGTTCTGGCCGCCGTTCTGGGCGTTGTCGGCGAGGGCGCACTGGGCCAACTGGTCCAGGCCCTGAGGGCGGTCGGCGACGCGGCCGATGGCCGTCGCGATCCGGTTCAACGTCGCGGTCCGCTTGTCGGCGAGGGGCCGCAGGATCGTGTTGTTCACGACGTCGCCGTTGCGGGCGCCGTCCGCCGCGAGCCGCCGGTTGGCCTCGGCGATCTGGCTGTCCAGCAGGGCGAGGTTGCGGTCCACCTCGGCGCGCGCCTGGTCGGGCACCTCCGGCAGCTTGCTCCGCACATCCGGGCAGGCCACGGTCGGCGTCGCGGCGCCCGCGCCGCCCCCCTTGGTCTGCTGGCACTCGGCGGACGACATCTGGCCGTCACCCCAGTGGTTGCGGACCCACCGGCCGTTCTGCCAGGTCCGCGTGGTGCTGCCCTGGCCGCCCGGCGCGGTGGCACCCGGGCTCGCGGGCACGCAGGACGCCGAGGCGGTACGGACGGTGGTCCGCCGGTCCTGGGCGGACGAGATCTGGGTGACGGCGACGATTCCGCCGAAGACCGCGAGCGTGCCGACCACGGCCAGCAGACGCTTGCTCCGCGCGTTACCGGATGACCGGCGCGCCCGTGTGGACCTGCGCATCGAATTGCTCTCCTTCTCGATCCGGTAGCTGACTGGTGATCCCGGCGGACCGATGGAATTCGGGGTGAGGATCACTGCGACGTTCCGGTCGCACGTCGATGACCGACGATGCCCTTTCCGCACCGTCACCGCGCCGTCCGGCGCGGCGGGGAAGATCTGCGTCCATTCCCGCTTAGGTACGGAGCGAGGGCGGCGAAGGTTCAACCGGGGAACGGGAGAATTCGCGGGGACACCCGCGGGGCCGGCCGGGGGCCGGGAACACCGGTCAGTCGGCGCAGAGGTGGTCGAAGGCGAAGCCGCCGTCGAACTCGTCGCGCCGGGCGGCGAGCTGCCGGATCCGCCCGCGCAACTCGTCCCGGTCCACCAGGGACGGTCCGGCGGCGTCCAGGTCGCGCAGCCGCTCCCCGACCGCCACGGCGGCCAGGTCCTCGGCGAGCCGGCCCGGATCGACGCCGCAGGAGAGGCGCTCGGCCGCCAGGTGCACCCGCTCCACGAGGCACCGGCCGGGCCGCACCTCGACCCAGCTCCAGCCCTCGGCCGGGCCGTCCGCCCACCGCACGTGCAGCCCGCGGACGATCGGGTCGGCGAGCCGACGCTCCACGTACGCCTCGACGGCGGCGGCCCGGGTGAGCGCCCCGAGGTCGTTCACGGGCCCGCGGCGGCCGTCCGGGAGCCGGCCGACGATGTCCCGGAACCCGACGGCGTCGCCGGTGTCCGGGTCGGTGCCGGCGTCGTAGCCGCGCGCGTCGATGACGTACTCGACGAGGCGGCGGGCGTGCTCGGCGCCGCGCAACGTGGGCGACTCCACCCGCAGCAGCGGCAGGCCGACCGCGGCGCAGACCGCGCTGGTCATCCGCTCGGCCCGGCGGGCGGGCGACCCGGCGGGCGCGGGCGGGGCGAAGCGCACGGCGAACAGCGGCAGGCCGCTGTCGGCGGCGCAGACGACCTGGTCGAAGCCCTCCCGGCCCGCGGTGCTCCACTGGTGCCCGGTGACGCCCGGCGGCCGGCCCTGCACCAGCTCACCGAGCCGCCGGGCCGGATACCCGACCTGGTTCGCCCGGGTGAGCTGCGGCGCGACCCCGGGCGGGATCGGACGCAGCCAGGAGGCGGCCACGCTGCCGGTGCTCGTCATCTCGCCAGTTCCATCCGTCGTTCGGTCGACGCCCGAGTCTAGGGCGTCGATCATGGTGGCCGCCTCGGCGGTGCGGCGGTACCCCGGTCACCCGGACCGCCGAAGGCCCGTGAAACGGTCCGTGCGGCGCGCGCCGCACCCCGGCGGGCACCGATCCCGACCCGTCGTCTGGTGCGCGCCGGGTTCCGGGCCTCTAGGCTCGGCCGGTGCACAGCGGACGGACCCCGGAGCGCCTGACCAAACGCCATCTCGTCGCCGTGTCCCACGCCATCGAACGGGCCGCGCTGGCCGAGGCGGAGGACGGGCCGCTTGTCGTGTTCGCCCTCTTCCAGCGGCTGCCGTACTTCGCCCGCGAACAGGCGGTCTACCGGCGGATCGCCGCCCGGGCCGCGGTCACCGTGGTGGGCATGGTCGGCGGGCCGCCGCCGGACCTGCCCGCCGGCGTGTACCCGGTGGTGCTGGGGGAGGCCGAGGAGCTGGCCCGGGAGTGGAGCGTGGTGGCGCTGACGCCGCGCTTCGGGGCGAGCCTGGTGGCGTACGACCGGGCCGAGGTGGCGCCGGCCGACACCCTGGAGGCCGGCCGCCTCTTCGACGGGCGCTGGGGTTTCCGCCGGGACGAGGCGCTGCACGACGTGATCCGGCTGTCCCGACTGCTCGCCGAGCGGCTGCCCGGGCCGGCGCGGGCCGGGCTGGACGAGGCGGTGGCACGCGTTCGTGACATCCCGGCCGCACCGGGCGAGTCCCGCGCCGAGGCCGCGCTGCGGTTGCTGGCCCGGCGGGGTGAGCGGGCACGTCCGGTCGAACCGGCGGACGTCCTGCTCGACGAGGCGGGGCTGCGCCGGTGGACCGGTGTGGACGGGGTGACCGCCTCGGGCACCCTGCCGGTGGCGCTGGTCGGCCTCCGGGTCGACGAGCCGGCCGGCGCGCCGGAACGCTTCGGCCGGCGCGGCGCGGCCCGGGAGGGCCAGGCCGTCCTCGCGGCGGTCACCAGCGTGCTGAGCCCGGTCGACCGGGCGGTCCGCGTCGCCGACAACGAGTTCCAGCTGATCCTGCCCGGGCGGGACGAGGCGGCGGCGCTCGCCGTGGTGGGCCGGCTCCGGGAGGCGGTGGCCGGGTTGGCCCACTCGTACCCGTTCGTCGCGTACGCGGCGCACGCGGCGGTCACGGTGACCGCCCGGCGGCCGCTGCCGGTCGCCGACCTGCGGCAGGCGGTGGAGTGGGCGGTGCGGGAGGGCGTGCCCGTGGCCTCGCTGCCCTCGGAGCGCGCGTCCGTCCCGGCCGGGGCCGGCTGACCGCCGGAGGAGTGCCGCGCCCGGAAACGGGTACGCCCCGCCGGTCCGGTCGAGCACGGCGGAGCGGAGGTGGGGGCATGACGCGCGGGCAGTTCGGCTTCCTCGCCGGGTTCCTGGTGGTCGCGGTCTGGGCGCTGGGCGGCGCCGGGGCGGCGGCCGCCGCCACCGTGGCCGGCCTGGTCGGCTGGCTGCTGGTCCGGGCGCGCGACGGCGACGTCACCGTTCCCGGGCTCGCCGACCGGGCCACCGCCGCCCGGCGCCGCTGAGACGGTCCGCCATGACCGGCATCCTGCCCCGCCGCGCCACCGCCCCGCCCGCGCCGGCGCACGACCGTTCCGGCGCGTCCGCGGCCCGCCTCGTCCAAGGCCGGCCGGCCTGGTCGGAGGAGCGGATCGCCGGGCTCGCCGAGGAGGCGGCGCGGCGTACCGGGGCGGTCAGCGAGCCGGTCGCCACGGTCCGCGCCGACGACGGCGCCGTCCGGGTCGACCTGGACGTCGTGGCCGCGCACGGCGCGGAGCTGACCGCGGTGGCCGGGGCGGTCCGCCGCCGGGTCGCCGCCCGGATCGAGGCGTGCACCGGGCTCACCGTCGAGGCGGTCACCGTCACGGTGGTGGGCCTGCGCCTGCCCGCCGAGGCGACCTCGCCGGCCGGCGGGGACCACCCGGAGGCCGGGCGGCGCCACCCCGCCCCAGGCCCGGGACCCGGGACGGACGCGCGGGAGGCGACGTGAGCGCACCGCACGGCGACCGGAGCGCGACGTGCGCACCGTGAACCGGGTCGCCACCCTGCTGCTCGCCGTGGCCCTGCTGGCCGGCGGGGTGCTGGTGGCCGTCGCGGGGCTGCTCGCCGCGCTGGGCCGCCCGGGCCCCGTGCCGGCCGGGTGGTCGGCCACCCTGAGCGCCGTCCGCTGGCGGGACGCCCCGGTGCGGACGGTCGCCGCCACCGCCACCCTGCTGGGCCTGCTGCTCCTGGTCGCCGAGCTGCTCCGGTGGCGGCCGGCCCGGCTGCGGCTCACCGCCGACGACGGCTGGCACCTGCACCGCCGCTCGGTGGAGCGGCGGCTGGCGCGGGCGGTCCGGTCGGTGCCGAGCGTCCGCCGGGCCCGGGTACGCGTCCGCCGGCGCGGGAACGCCTGGCGTCCCCGGGTGACCGCCACCGGCGACCCGGCCGCCCGGGCCGACGTCGAGTTCGCGCTGCGCCGGGAGCTGGACCGGTTGACCGCGCCCCGCCGCGACCCGATCGAGGTGCGGCTCGTCCCGGCCCGGCGGACACCGTGAGCAACGCCGCCCACCGGCTGCTCTGGACGGTGCTCGCCCTGCTGCTGGTGGCGGCGGGCGGCGCCGCGTCGGCGGTCGGGGCGGGCCGGCTGCCCGGCGGCGGCGTGCCGGTGCTCGCGGCCGGGCCGCTGAGCTGGTGGCGGGCCGGCGCCCCGTGGAGCGCCCTCGCGGTGGCCGTCGGCGGGGTCCTGCTGGCCCTGCTCGGGCAGCGGATGCTCGCCGCCGGGCTGCGGGTCCCCGACCGGCTCGGTGGCACGCTCGCGCACGCCGGCGACGGGGCCGGCCGGACCCGGGTGGCGAGCGGGGTGCTGACCGGCGCGCTGGAACGGGACATGCTCCAGGCGCCCGGGGTGCGCCGGGCCCGGGTGGTGCTGACCGGCCCGGTCACCGGGCCGGACGTGTGGGTGGAGGTGCGCCTGAGTCCGTCCGCCGGGCTCGACGCCGCCCGCGCGCACGTCGACGCCGCGGTACGCCGGTTCGCCGCCACGATCGGCTGCCGCCCCGCCCACCTGGACGTGACCGTGCTGGTGGACGAGACGAGCGGCTGACCGCCGACCCGCGAACCGGTGACCGTCGATGCGCGACGATGGGCCGGGACGTGGGAGGGAGCGGTCGTGCGGGTGGTGTCGCTGGTGCCGTCGTTGACCGAGGCGGTGGCGCTGACCCGCCCCGAGGTGCTGGTGGGCGCCACCGACTGGTGCACCCACCCGGCGGGGCTGGACGTCGCCCGGGTGGGCGGGAGCAAGTACCCGGACCTGGACCGGGTGCGCGCGCTCCGGCCCGACCTGGTGCTGCTCAACGAGGAGGAGAACCGCCTCGCCGACGCGGAGGCGCTGCGGGCGGCCGGCGTGCCGGTGCGGGTCACCTTTCCGCGTACCGTGCCGGAGGCCCTGACCCAGCTCGGCGAGCTGGTCGGCGCGCTCGGCGTGGCCGGCGAGCCGGACTGGCTGCGGGCCGCCCGCCGCGCGTGGGCGGCGCCGCCCGCGCCGGCCACGCCGCGGGCGGCCGTGGTGCCGGTGTGGCGGCGCCCCTGGGTGGTGCTCGGCCGGGACACCTTCGCCGGTGACGTGCTGCGCCGGCTCGGCGTGACCAACCGGTACGCCGACCACCCGGAGCGCTACCCCCGGCCCGGCCTCGACGAGTTGCGCGCCCGGGAGCCGGAGCTGGTGGTGCTGCCGGACGAGCCGTACCGGTTCACCGCCGGCGACGGGCCGGAGGCGTTCCCCGGGGTGCCGGCCGCGCTGGTCTCCGGCCGGCACCTCACCTGGTACGGGCCGTCGCTCGCCGAGGCTCCCGCGCTGCTCGCCGCCCAGCTCGCCGCGGCGGCCTGAGCCCGTCGCCCGGTCAGGCGACCGGGGTGGCGTGCACCGGGTCCAGCTCCATGAGCGTGGTGTCGTCCACGTCGTACCCGATCGCGTTGTGCACCGCGACCACGCCGCTCACCTGCGCGGCGAGCCGGCCGGCCAGCTCGACGGCGCTGCGCCGGTCCAGCCGTCCGTCCAGGGTGACCTCGCCGGCGCGGACCTGGACGGTGACCAGGCCGTCCCGGACGGCGAGGACCCGGCGCAGCACCTCCCGCACCACCTCCTCGCGGATCTCCGCGTCGGTGCGCAGGTGCACCCGGAGCAGGTCGCCGCGGGTCACGATGCCGACCAGCCGGCCCAGGTCGTCCAGCACCGGCAGCCGCTTGACCGCCTCCTGGTCCATGAGCCGGGCCGCCGCGGGCAGGGTGGCCCGCGCGTCGGTGGTCACCGCCGGCGCGGTCATCAGGTCCCGGGCCACCAGCGCGCCCGCCTTCTCCCGGGCGGTGCGCCGACGCCGCCCCTCGAACACCCGCCGCTCGTCGGGGCGCCCGGCCCACTCCACCTTGTGCAGCAGGTCCGCCTCGGAGACCACCCCGAGCACCCGCTGGAACGAGTCCACCACCGGCACGCCGCTGACGCCCCGCCGGATCAGCACGTCGACGATCCGGCGGTACGGGGTCTCCTCCCCCACCGTCGCGACGTCCCTGGTCATCACGTCGTCCACCTGCCATGTGCGCATCACGGCCTCCTCTGTCCGGCCCTCCTGTGGCGACGGTAGGCCGCCGGCGGCGCCGCTGGTCAGAGGCGGCGGGCAGGCCGCGGCGGGCCGACCGGACCGGGCCGGGAGGGGACCAAGGTCCCGGTCAGGAGGGCACCGGTCGGCCCTGCTGCCGGAGCGCCCGCGGCGGTGGAATGAATGTGCCACCGGAAAAGCGCGGTGCGAGGCACAGGAAGGGACGTGGACACCATGACCGCGACGATCGAGCGGATCACCGCCAACACCATCGCTCCGGCGGCCGAGACCACCCGGGACGCCGAGACCACCCGCCAGAAGGCCACCCGGTACGTCTTCGCCGGACTGCGGATGGCGCTGGGCTGGACGTTCCTCTGGGCCTTCCTCGACAAGATGTTCGGCCTCGGGCACGAGACCGCGGCCAAGGCGGCCTGGATCAACGGTGGCAGCCCGACCAAGGGGTTCCTGACCTTCGGCGCGGCCGGCCCGTTCAAGGGGTTCTACAACGAGATCGCCGGCGCGGCGTGGGCGGACTGGCTGTTCATGCTCGGCCTGCTCGGCATCGGCGTGGCCCTGATCCTCGGCATCGGCACCCGGGTCGCCGCGGTCGCCGGCGCGCTCCTGCTGGTCATGATGTGGACGGCCGTGCTGCCCCCCGAGAACAACCCGTTCATGGACGACCACCTCATCTACGCGGGTCTGCTGGCCGGCCTGGCCCTGGTCAACGCCGGTGACACCCTCGGCCTCGGCCGGGCCTGGGCGAAGCTCCCCGTCGTCCAGCGGCTGCCCTGGCTGAAGTGAGGTCACCGCGGGCAGTACCCACCGGGCGGGCGTCACCGAGAGGCGGCGCCCGCCACTCTCGTGCTCGCCACCGGTCCCCGCCGCCACGCCGCGGCGGGGACCGGCGCGTATCAACCGGCCGCGATCCGGCAGGATCGACGGGGACCGCACCTGTCAGCACCGAGGAGACCCGCTCATGGAGAAGCCCGAGGTTGGCCCGATCGAGGGCGCGCCGCCCGCCGATCTCGTCATCGAGGACATCACGGTCGGCGACGGCCCGGAGGCCCGCCCCGGCCAGCTGGCCACTGTGCACTACGTGGGCGTGGCCCACTCGACCGGCCGCGAGTTCGACGCGTCGTGGAACCGGGGCGACACGTTCGAGTTCCCGCTCGGCGGCGGCCAGGTCATCGCCGGCTGGGACCAGGGCGTGGTCGGCATGAAGGTCGGCGGCCGGCGCCGGCTGACCATCCCGCCGCACCTGGGCTACGGCGCCCGGGGCGCCGGCGGCGTGATCAAGCCGAACGAGACGCTGGTCTTCGTGGTGGACCTGGTCGGCGTGCGCTGACCCGCGAACCGTGCGCACGGCCGTCGGCGGCACGCCGGCGGCCGTGCCGGGCCGGGCGGGCCGTCACGACCCGTGCGTGGCGCCCGACCGGTCAGGCCGCCGCGCAGGCGACCAGCTCCCGGGCCGACCCGCACGACGACTCGCGGACCGGCAGCACCCGGTGCAGGCCGGTGGCGCGCAGCACCCGGGCGACCACCGGGTCGGGATCGACCAGCACCAGCTCGCCGCCGCGGGCCCGGACCCGCAGGTGGGCGGCGACCAGCGCGCGCACCCCGGCGGCGGAGAGCAGCCGCACCCCGGACAGGTCCAGCCGCAGCACCGGCCGCGCCGGGGCGGACCAGAGCGCGGCCCGGAACGACGCCACGGTCGCGATGTCGATCTCGCCGACCGCCCGCAGGTCCACCACGTGGTCGCTCACGCTCATCGCCACGTGGAACCGGTCGCCGCTGCTGTCCATGTCCCCGAACCTATCCCCCACCCCCGACAGTTCCGGCCCACCCGCGACGGGGTTCCGGGTAGGTCCCGGGTGGGACCCTGAGCGGCCTCCGGGTCATCCCGCAGGCCGCCCGCCGAAGCTGAACCGGCCGCCGGGACACGCCGCCGGGTACTCCCGGCGGGGGCATCGGCGGGGAAGAATGGCCGGATGGTCGTCCCCCGCCCGCGAGCGCCCCTGCTGATCCGGCCGGTCCGCGAGCCGGCCACCGTGCCGCCACCCCTGGAGGGGCCGTGGGCCCCCACCGACGTCCGGCTGGACCGGGCCGACCTGCTGCCGCTGCCCGACGGCGCGCACGGCCCGGAGGACGTGCTCGTCGACCCGGACGGCCGGGTGTTCAGCGGCGACGAGGACGGCCGGCTCTGGTGGTGGCCGGCGGACGCCCCGGCCGGCTCCCGCCCCACGCTGCTCGCCGAGACCGGCGGCCGGCCGCTCGGCATCGAGCTGGACCCGGTCGACGGTGGGCTGGTGGTCTGCGACGCGTACCGGGGGTTGCTGCGGGTCACGCCGGACGGGGCCGTGCACGAGCTGACCGGCGCGGGGCCGTCGGTGCACCTGGCCGACAACGCGGCGGTGGCCCGGGACGGCACGATCTACTTCACCGACTCCTCGGACCGGTTCCCGCTCTCGCACTGGAAGCGGGACCTGCTGGAGCACCGGCCCAACGGCCGGGTGCTGGCGTACGACCGGCGGACCGGGCGCACCGAGGTGGTGGCGAGCGGGCTCTACTTCCCCAACGGGGTGGCGCTCACCCCCGACGAGTCCGGCCTCATGCTGGTCGAGACGGCCACCCACCGGCTGCTCCGGCTGGACCTCCCCGACGGCCGGGCCACCGTGCTGGCCGACCTGCCGGCCTACCCGGACAACGTCTCGGCGGTGGGCGACGGCACCTACTGGATCGCGCTGCCCAGCCCCCGGCTGCCGATCATGGAGAAGCTGCTGCCGCATCCCCGGGTGCGCCAGCTCGTCGCCCTGCTGCCGGGGGCCGTGCAGCCGCAGCCCCGCCGCTACGGCCTCGTCGCGCTGGTGGACGGGGCCGGGCGGGTGCTGCGCACGCTGCACGGCCCGAGCGGGGCGTACCCGATGGTCACCGGCGTGCGGCAGCACGGGCGGCGCCTCTGGCTGGGCAGCCTGACCGCGACGGGCGTGGCCCGGGTCGACCTGGACTGAACGGCGCGGGGCCGGCCAGCGTTGGTCGCGGGCCGGCCCCGGCCGTTCCTCCCCCCGTGGTCAGCCGCCGGTGTTGCTCTTGGACGGGGCCGGGGCGGGCGCCGATCCGCCGGCCACCGCGCCCGGGTGCGGCGTGGCGCTGTGCGTGGGCTTCAGCCCCGCCGGCACGGGCAGCGCGCTGCCCTTGGCGAACTCGTCCCAGCCGACGTTCCACGCCGTGAAGCCGTTGCCCTGGTCAAGCGTCACCTCGGTGCCCTTGACCGTCACCAGGTCGCCGACCTGGGTGACGCCCATCAGCCAGTCCGCGGCGGCGGCGGAGACGTTGGTGCAGCCGTGTGAGGTGTTGGTGAAGCCCTGCTCCCCCTCCGACCACGGGGCGGAGTGGATGAACTCACCACCCCAGGTGAGCCGCTGGGCGTCATCGACCTCGACCACGTAGGGATCGGCCGAACCCCGGGTGTCGAAGATGGTGTGGTCGAACTTCTCCATGATCACCATCTTGCCGCTGGAGGTGGGCGTGCTCGACTTGCCGAGGCTCACCGGCACCTTGCGGAGCAGCTTGCCCTCCCGGAAGACGGACATCTGCTTGGTGGCGTTGTCGATCTCGAGCGAGACCTGCCGGCCGACCTTGGCGGTCGCACTGTGGTCGGCGTCGCCGATGGCGTCCTTGCCGATCGGCAGCCCCGCCAGGGCGCTCCTGACGCTGATCTTCGTGCCGGACTTCCAGAAGTCGGGCGCCCGGTACTCGACCTGCTTGCCGTCCGACATCCAGGACCAGGTGCCCGGCTGCGGCGGGTCGGTCTTCACGAACAACCGGCGCTGCACGTCCGCTCTGGCCTCTTTCGGAATGGGCGGATCGAATGCGACCACCACCGGCATCGCTGTCCCGTACGTCTGATTACTGGTGAAATAGAGCTCGCTGGTGACGGTCGGTTTGGTGGATTTCGCCATCGTGGTGAACGTCGTCTTCTGCGTGGTGGTCCGACCGGAATCGCCGGTCGCGGTGACCTCCGCGGTGTACGTCCGCGAGTTCTCCAACGGGCGGTCCGGCACCCAGCCCGACCCGTCCTCCCGTGGCTGCGCCGGCACCGGCCGGCCCTTGTCGTCGGTGAGCTTCACCGCCGTGACCTTGCCGCCGCTGACCGTGGTTCCCACCTCGGCGCTGACCGGCACGTTCTTCGTCCGGTCCACCGGAGTCAGGTTCACCGACGGCGCGGCCGCCCTGCCGTGGCCGGGCTTCACGGCCTCCCGCTGGCCGGCGGTGCACCCGCCGACCACCAACGGTGTGGCTGCGACGGCCACCGCCAGCAGCGTCATTCGCCGCCTCACGTCCATATTCCGCACCCCATTTCCACTCCCCCCATGACTCACATTCTGTACGGCCCTCCGGACGCCGTGGCATATTCGGCGGAATTGCATTGGCCGGCCGACTTCGATTTCGGGCCGGCCGTACAGAAATGCGAATTGGCGACGTCGACGGGCGGGAGCGTCACGGCCGCGACCGATTGCGCCCGACGCGCCGGGACGACCGGTTCAGCCCCGGTCGTCGTCCCCGCGATTGCGCTCCCAGCCACCACCGACCGGCGGCGTGTCCAACCGGACGGGCGCTTCCGCGTTGCCGGCCAGGTCGTTGTCCTGCACCCGGCAGTCGACGCAGCTGCCCTGGTCGGTGATCCAGATGCCGTGGGTCTGGGTGGCCGGCTCGTGGCTGTCCCAGATCCGGTTGCCCCGGATCGTGGCCGCCGTCAGGGCGGCGTTGACGGTGATGCCGGCTCGCGTCGACGGCGGCGCGGGCTTCACATAGGTACTGCCCGGGGGCGGGGTGTCCCCGCTCCAGGCACTGGAGCCGTCCGGGCGGACCGGGGCCAGGTGCAACTCTGTTTCATCGTTGGCCGCCACCACCGCGACCCGCTTCCCGACGCTGATCGTCTTGCCCCGGTGCGCGTCGGGCAGCCAGCGCTCCCGGCGGTCGACCACCGACTTCGCGGTGTACCGCACCGAGTCACCGCTACCCACTGTCGAAGGCCCGCACTGCCGGCCGTTCGCCCGGATCCGGTTGTCGTTGATGAAGGCGTCCCGAATGGGCCGGTCGATGCGCACGGCGTCGAGGCTGTTGCCGTAGAAGTCATTGCCCTCGATGACGATCTCCCGGGCGCATCCCTGCTCCTGGCCGCCCAGGCTGCGCTGGTGGTAGCCGTACCGGCCGTTGCCGCTGATCCGGTTGCCGCGGATCGTGTAGGGCCCGGGGGTGTTGCCGATGCTGACCCCGTCGCGCAGGTTCCCGTCGATGACGCAGTCGGTGAGGATGCCACCGCGACCGGCGGTGCTGGTGGTGCCCTTCGCCGAGACCTGGAAGCCCGCGTCGAGGTTCCCGGTCAGGGTGCACGCCGACACGATGAGCCCGTTGGCGCCCCAGTCGGCGATCCCGAACCGGTTGCCCTCGGCGTGACACCCGACCACCCGGATGCCCCGGGGGCGCAGCCCTCCCGGAAACTGCAACTCGAAGAACATCCCGCTGGTGGCGTTGGCGACCGCCGAGCAGTTGACCACGTTGACCCGCTCGACGCTGCCCCAGCCGCCGATCCCGATCCCGATCCCCGCGCCGCCCATCTCGGTGCCGTTGTCCATCCGCCCGCACCCGGCCACCAGCACCCCGTCGATCAGGCAGTCCTGGAGGAAGTCGCAGCCCAGGCCGGTCGCCGCCGTGTGGTGGATGTAGAGGTTGCGGAACACTCCCCGGACCACGTACTGGAGGCCCAGCCCCTTGGCGAGCGGGTTGTACTCGGCCATCGCCACCCCGGACCCGTCGATCTCGAAGTCGGCGAAGGTGCAGTACGCGAGGTGACGGTCCCGGTCCGCGCCGTGCAGGGCGGCAGTGTAGAAGGCCAGCGGGGTCGGGTCGGCCCGGTTGCCGGGGTTGCCGAGCACGAACCGGGTGGCGCCGGGACCGGCGCCGACCAGCGAGACGCCGGTCCGCCAGACCGTGCCGGCGTCCCGGATCGAGTACACCCCGGGCGAGCAGTAGATCACCCGGGCCCGCCCGTCGGCGGCGTACGCGTCGCCCAGCCGGTCCACCAGCGCGGCGAGAGCCGGTTGGTCGTTGGTCGTGCCGTCCCCGGACAGCCCGTGCTCCCGCGCGTCGCACATCAGCGGCGCGCCGGCGACCGGATGCGGGCGCACCCCACGGGCCGAGGACATGTGCGGATACGTCATCCGGCCCCTCCCCGTCGGCGACCGGGCTCGTCTTCCCGGTGCGGCGGCGGAGAAACCGGGGTGCGGCCCCCGGCCGCCAGGGCGGCCGGGGCACACGGCTCAGACGTTCGCCACCAGCAGGGCGGGCTGCTCGACGCAGTCCGCCACGTGCCGCAGGAAGCCGCCGGCCACGCCGCCGTCGCAGACCCGGTGGTCGAAGGTGAGGCTGAGCTGGGTCACCTTGCGCACGGCGAGCTGCCCGTCGACCACCCAGGGCTTGTCCACGATCCGGCCGACGCCGAGCAGCGCCGCCTCGGGGTGGTTGATGATCGGGGTGGAGCCGTCCACCCCGAACACCCCGTAGTTGTTGAGGGTGAAGGTGCCGCCGGTCAGCCGCGCCGGGGGCAGGGTGCCGGCGCGGGCGGCCGCCGTGGTCTCGGCGAGCGCGGCGGCCAGCTCCCGGGTGGTGAGCCGCTGGGCGTCGCGCAGCACCGGGACGACCAGGCCCCGGTCGGTCTGCGCGGCGATGCCCAGGTGCACCCCGGCCGACTGGACGATCCGCTGCCCCTCGGTGTCCACGTGGGCGTTGAGCTGCGGGTACCTCCGCAGGCCGCTGAGGCAGATCCGGGCCAGCAGGGCCAGGATGCTGACCGGCGCGTCCGGAGTGGCGGCGTTGATCGCGGCCCGGGTCGCCAGCAGCCCGGTGGCGTCGACGTCCACCCAGATGGTCACCTCGGGGATCTCCCGCCGGCTGCGGGAGAGCTTGTCGGCGATGGCCTTGCGGATGCCGGTGAGCGGGATGACCACGTCGCCGTCCGCGGTCGGGGCCAGCCCGACGTGCGGGGCCGGGCTGTCCGGCACGGCGGCGAGCTTCGCGGGCGCGGCCGACGCGGTCTCCACGTCGGCGCGGCGGATCACCCCGCCCGGCCCGGTGCCGTGCAGGGCCGCCAGGTCGAGGCCGCGTTCCCGGGCCAGCCGCCGGACGATCGGCGAGATGACCAGCGGAGCCGTCCGGGACCCGCCGTCCGCTCCGGTGGCCGCCGGGCCGGCGGCTCCGCCGGTGGCCGACGTCGCCGTCGCGGCGGGAGTCGGGTCCGCCGTCGCGGCCCCGGCCGTGGGCTCCGGGGCGAGGGCCAGCCGCGGCCGGCGCCGCCGCCGGCCCGAGCCGCCGTGGCCGGTGCCGTACCCGATCAGGACGTTGCCGGAGCCGGCCCGCTCCTCCTCGCGGTAGGTGGCGTGCGGGTCGCCGCCGTCGCCGTCCAGGGGCGCGATCGTGATCAGCGGCTGGCCGACCGGGCGGACCTCACCCGCCGCGCCGTGCAGGGCGACGACCCGGCCGGCGTACGGGCAGGGGACGTCGACCACGGCCTTGGCGGTCTCCACCTCCACCACGGTCTGGTCCACGGTGACCACGTCGCCGACGGCGACCCGCCACTCGACGATCTCCGCCTCGCTCAGCCCCTCGCCCAGGTCGGGCAGGAGGAAGTCCCGGGTCCCGGTCGCGGTCGTCATGCCGTGCCGGCCGGGCATGCCCTCACGGCCCTCGCTTCGCTCGGTGCGTTCGCTCATGCCGTGCCGGCCGGGCATGCCCTCACGGCCCTCGCTTCGCTCGGTGCGTTCGCTCATGCCGCCACCCACCGCTCGTCGGGCTGGTCGTCCCACTGGAGCCGGGCCACGGTGTCCAGCACCCGGTCCACCGAGGGCAGGTGGGTGTGCTCCAGCATCGGCGCCGGGTACGGGATGTCCAGACCGGACACCCGCAGCACCGGGGCGTGCAGCGCGTGGAAGCAGCGCTCCTGCACCCGGGCGGCGATCTCCGCGCCGACCCCGGCGAAGCCCTGCGCCTCCTGGATCACCACGCAGCGGCCGGTCTTCCGCACCGAGGCCGCGACGGTGGCGTCGTCGAACGGCACGATGGTGCGCACGTCGACCACCTCCAGGTCCCAGCCCTCCTCGCGGGCGGCCTCGGCGGCCTCCAGCGCGACCGGCACCGCCGGCCCGTACGCGACGAGGGTGGCGTCGGTGCCGGCGCGGCGCACGACGGCCGTGCCGAACGGCGCGGTCCGGGCCGGCAGGTCCGCCTCGCCGCTTCCGAAGTAGAGCTTCTTCGGCTCCATGAACACGACCGGGTCCGGGTCGTCGATCGCCTCGCGCAGCAGCGAGTACGCGTCCTCGACGGTGGCCGGGGTGACCACCTTGAGGCCGGGGGTGTGCGCGTAGTACGCCTCGGAGGAGTCGCAGTGGTGCTCCACGCCGCCGATGCCGCCGGCGTACGGCACCCGGATGACGATCGGCACGCTGAGCGCGCCCCGGGTCCGGTTGCGCAGCTTCGCCACGTGCGAGGCGATCTGCTCGAACGCCGGGTACGCGAACGCGTCGAACTGCATCTCGACCACCGGGCGCAGCCCGGACATGGCCAGGCCGACGGCGAAGCCGACGATGCCGGCCTCCGCGAGCGGGGTGTCGAAGCAGCGCTTGTCGCCGAACCGGGCCTGGAGCCCGTCGGTGATCCGGAAGACGCCGCCGAGCTGGCCGACGTCCTCGCCGAAGACGACCACCCGCTCGTCGTCCAGCATCGCGTCGGCGAGCGCGGCGTTGAGCGCCTTCGCCATGGTCATGGTGGCCATCAGGCGTCCCCCTCCTCGGCGCGGGTCGCGGCCAGCTCGGCCCGGACCTGTTCGCGCTGCTCGACCAGTTGCGGGGTCGGCTCGGCGTAGACGTGGTCGAAGAGGCTCAGCGGGTCGACTTCGGGTTGGGCGTTCATCCGGTCGCGCAGCGCGGCGGCGTACGCCTCGGCCTCCTCGGCGACCGCCGCGACCGCGGCGTCGTCCAGCACGCCGCGGTTCCGCAGGTACGCCTCCAGCCGGGCGATCGGGTCGCGGTCCCGCCACGCCTCGACCTCCTCGGCGTCCCGGTAGCGGGTCTGATCGTCGGCGTTGGTGTGCGGCTCCATCCGGTACGTGTGCGCCTCGACCAGGTACGGGCCCTTGCCGGCGCGGGCGTGCGCCACGGCCCGGTTCAGCACGGCGAGCACGGCCACCGGGTCGTTGCCGTCGACCTGCTCGCTGGGCACGCCGTAGCCGACGCCCTTGTAGGCCAGGCTCGGCGCGGCGGTCTGCCGGGACAGCGGCACGCTGATCGCGTACCTGTTGTTCTGCACGAAGTAGACGACCGGGGCCTTGAACACGGCGGCGAAGTTGACGCCCTCGTGGAAGTCGCCCTCGCTGGTGGCGCCGTCACCGATGAACGCCAGCGCCACGGTGTCCCGCCCCTGGTACGACTCGCCGTAGGCCAGCCCGGCGGCGTGCACGCACTGGGTGGCCAGCGGGGTGCACTGCGGCGCGGTGTGCACCTCCGTCGGGTCGTACCCGCAGTGCCAGTCGCCGCGGAGCAGGGTGAGCACCTCGACGGGGTCGATGCCGCGCGCGGTCAGCGCCATCGACTCGCGGTAGGTGGGAAACACCCAGTCGGTGTCGCGCAACGCCAGGACGCCGCCGACCTGGCAGGCCTCCTGGCCGCGCGAGGACGGGTAGACGGCGAGCCGCCCCTGCTTGGTCAGCGCGGTGGCCTGGACGTCGAAGCGACGGCCGACGACCATCCGGCGGTACATCTCGCGCAGGGCCTCGACCGGCGGCTCCGGGTAGTCGTCGCGGGCCGGCAGCGGGGCGCCGTCCGGGTTCAGCAGCCGGACCGGCTCGCTGGCCGGCAGCAGGCCCTCGGAGGGGTCGGGAGCGGCCGGGGTGGCCGGCCGGCGGGTGCGCGGGGATGCCCTGCGGACCGCCTCGGGTGTGGTCGTCACGGCGGGGACCTCCTGGACGTGTGGTGGCCCTATGCTTCCGCTGTCGGATGATTGACTCAACATCCGGCGTGAACGCGGGACGAACGGCACGGGAAGGCGGGCTCCATGAGCCAGGAGACCGGAACCACACCGGGCACGGCGGGCGGAACGGGACGTTCGGCCGGGCCGCTCGACGAGGTCGACCGGCGGATCCTGCGCGAACTGACCGAGGACGCCCGGCTCTCCATCCGTACGCTGGCCGAACGCGTGCACGTCTCGCGCACCAACGCGTACGCCCGGGTGGAGCGGCTGCTGCGCGACGGGGTGATCACCGGGTTCCGGGCCCAGGTGGCGCCCGAGCCGGCCGGGCTGGGCACCTCGGCGTACATCGCGCTGACCATCGAGCAGAACACCTGGCGGGAGGTCTCCGCCGAGCTGGCCCGGGTGCGCTACATCGAGCACGCGGCGCTGCTCAGCGGCGAGCACGACGTGCTGGCCCTGGTCCGCGCGCCGGACAACGCCACCCTGCGGGACGTGGTGCTGGACCGGGTGCAGAGCATCGCCGGGGTGCTGTCGACGCGGACCTGGCTGGTCTTCGAGGAGTTCGACGGGACGCTGAGCCCCTGGCAGTGACGCCCTACCGCTCGGGCGGGGCCTCGATCCCCTCGCGGTCGGCCAGCTCCAGCAGCGGCTCCAGGGAGAAGCGGCGCTCGTCCAGGCCGGCGTGCGGGTCGCCCCGCTCGGCGAACCGGGCCGGCAGGCTGAGCACGTCGAAGTCCTCCGGCCGCGCGTCGTCCAGCTCCGCCCAGTCCAGCGGCGCGGAGACCAGCGCCCGCGGGGTGGGCCGGATCGAGTACGCCGAGGTCACGGTGTGGTCGCGGGCCATCTGGTTGTAGTCGACGAAGACCGGCCGGTCCCGCTGCTCCCGCCACCACGTGGTGGTCACCAGGTCGGGCAGCCGGCGCTCCATCTCCCGGCCCAGCGCCAGCACCGCGCGCCGGCAGTCGCCGAAGCTCCACCGCGGCTCGATCGACAGGTAGACGTGGATGCCCCGCCCGCCGGTGGTCTTCGGGTAGCCCACCAGGCCCAGCTCGTCGAGGAACGCGCGCACCTCGTGGGCGACCGGGACCACCTGGGCGAAGTCCACCCCGGGCATCGGGTCCAGGTCGATGCGGAGCTGGTCGGGGCGCTCCACGTCGCCCTTCGAGACCGGCCACGGGTGGAAGCGCAGGGTGCCCAGGTTGGCCGCCCAGATCACCACGGCCAGCTCGCTCGGGGCCACCTCGTCGGCGGTCCGGCCGCTGGGGAAGGTGATGTGCGCGGTGCGCACCCACTCGGGCGCGCCCGCCGGCAGCCGCTTCTGGTAGAACGCGTCGCCCTTGTTGGTCTGCCGGGTGGCGATCTTCGCGCCCTCGAACACGCCGCGCGGCCAGCGCTCCAGCATGGTCGGTCGGTCGCGCAGCGCGCGCAGGATGCCGTCGCCGACGGCGAGGAAGTAGCGGACCACGTCCAGCTTGGTCAGTCCGCGCTCCGGGAAGTAGGGCTTGTCGGGGCTGGAGACGCGGACCAGCCGCTCCCCCACCCGGATCTCCTCCGCCGCCGTGGTCGCCACGCCTGACACCGTACGACGCGAACGGTCCCGGCGCGGGGATCCCGTCAGGTGATGAGCAGGACCCCGACGACGATCAGCGGCACCGAGACGAAGAGGAAGATGCCGACGCCGGTGAGCACCCGCCCCCCGCCGCCGTCCTCCCGCTCCGGGGCCAGGCCGAAGGTGGACCGGGCCGGCAGCATGCCGATCCGGCTCAGGGTCAGGTCGCCGGTCATCCCGATCACCGCGCCGACCACCATGAACGCCACGCCCAGCCGGTGGACGAAGTCACCGCCGCTGAGCGCGACCCAGACGCCCACCGCGATCGCGATCGTCACGACCGCGATGAGGAAGAGCACCAGCGCCTCCCGCAGACCCCTGATGACCGTCGCCATGCGTCGCCTCCCCGGCAACCGGGCCCGCCCCGGTACGCTCGACGACATTCTGCCCGGTCGATGCCACCCCGCGCCGCCCCGACGGGTTCCGGACACGCCGGTGGCCGGGTGGGCGCACACCCACCCGGCCACCGGTCGTACGGTCAGCCGTTCTCCTTCTGGAGCCGGTCCATGAGCATCTTCTTGCCCTGGTCGCTGGCCTTGCGGTTGTTCTCCTGCATCTTGCGGAACCAGTTGGCGAGCTCGGTGTCGCCCCGGTCCTCCGCGTCGGCGATGTAGATCTCCATCTGCCAGACGTGCTGAAGTGACATCTGCACCGCGTGGATCAGGTCGTAGTTCTTGTCCTTGACCGGGCTTTCTGGCTGTCGGACCATCGTCGCCACGGCACACCTCCCCCTGTGTCGGCTTCCGCGTAGCGGACCGCGCTTACCCACCCGGCCGCCGTTCACGCCCGCCCGGCCCCACGGACCGCCGCCGACCGCACGGTTACCCGCCGGACGGCCCGGGTACCGGAGGCCGCATGGCGGAACTGGCAACCCTGTGGATCGTCCGGCACGGCGAGAGCACGGCGAACGTCGCGGCCACGGCGGCCGAGGCGTCCGGCGCCGAGCTGATCGACCTGACCCACCGGGACGCGGACGTGCCGCTGTCGCCCACCGGCGAGGAGCAGGCCCGGGCGACCGGCCGGTGGCTGGCCGGCCTGCCCGAGGGGCGGCGGCCGGACGTGGCGGTGGTGTCGCCGTACCTGCGGGCGGCGCGGACCGCGGAGCTGGCGCTGGCCGGCACCGGCGTGCCGGCGAGCCGGGACGAGCGGCTGCGCGACCGGGAGCTGGGCATCCTCGACGGGCTGACCGGCCACGGTGTGCGGCAGCGGTATCCCGAGGAGGCGGCGCGCCGCGCCCGGCTCGGCAAGTTCTACTACCGCCCGCCCGGTGGCGAGTCCTGGACCGACGTGGCGCTGCGGCTGCGCGCCCTCCTCGGCGACCTGCGCCGGGACCACGCCGGCGGCCGGGTGCTGCTGTTCGGCCACGACGCCCTGGTCTTCCTGCTCCGATACCTGGTGGAGGGGCTCACCGAGGCGGAGCTCATGGCGCTCACCCGGGAGCATGTGATCGCGAACTGCTCGGTCACCGCCTGGTCGGCCGACGCCACCGGCCGGCTGACCCCGGACGTGTTCAACGACGTGGCTCACCTGCACCGGCAGGGAGCGCGGCCGACCAGGGAGGACGAGGTCCATGCCGAGCCGGTCTGACGTCATCACCCCCGCGCTGCTGCGGGACTGGGCGCTGCCGGTGCCGACCGGCGGCAAGGAGGCCCGTGGCACGGTGCTGGTGGTCGGCGGGTCCCGGTTCACCCCCGGCGCGGTGCTGCTCGCCGGGGTCGCCGCCCTGCGCGCCGGCGCCGGCGTGCTGCAACTGGCCGCCGCCGAGTCCACCGCCGCCGCGCTCAGCATCCAGGTGCCCGAGGCGCTGGTGGTCGGGCTGCCGGAGACCGCCGACGGCGCGGTCCAGGGGGACCCGGGCGACCTGCTCGGCGGCCTGGTCGCCGAGGCGGACGTGGTGGCGCTCGGCCCCGGCCTGAAGGACATCGACGCCACCCGGGCGCTGCTGCACGTGGTCCTCGACGCGGCCGGCCCGGAGACCTCGCTGGTGCTCGACGCGTACGCACTCGGCGCGCTCAGCCACGAGCCGGACCTGTTGGTCGGCTCGGGGCGCCCGGTGGTCCTCACCCCCAACCTCACCGAGGCCCGGCACCTGCTCGGCCGGAAGCCCGGCGACGACCTCGACGCCGACGCGGTCGAGCTGGCCCGCCGGTACGACGCCGTGGTCTCCCTCTACGGCCACATCGCCACCCCGGAGGGGCGGGCCTGGCGGGAGGAGAGCGGCGACGCCGGGCTGGGCACCTCGGGCAGCGGCGACGTGCGGGCCGGGCTGCTCGCGGGGCTGCTGTCCCGGGGCGCCGAGCCGGCGCAGGCCGCCTGCTGGGCCGCGTTCGCCCACGCGGTGAGCGGGCAACGCCTGGTCCCCCGCTACGGCCGGATCGGCTTCCTGGCCCGCGAGCTGCTCGACGAGATCCCCTACACGGTGGCCACCGTCTGACGGTTGTTGTTCGTCCGTTCGGATGTGTGTAACACCACACCCGGCTCCCTACGCTGGTTGACCGAAGGCAAGCAACCTGCTCGTCTTCCGCCGGCCCGCTTCCCACCAGGGAGTGGGGTCGGCCGGATCGGCCCCCCCTGGGAGTCTGTGTGAAGAACCTCCGTCGCAAGACACTGGCCGCCGCGTCCGCCGCGACGCTCGGCGTCGGCCTCGCCCTCACCGGCGGGCTGGCACCGGCAGCGGCCGCCGGACCGGACACCTCCTATCTGGTCCTCGCCCCGCAGGGCGCCAACACCAGCAAGGCCGCCGCCCGCGTGGCGGCCGCCAAGGGCACCGTCGTGGCCACCTACGACCAGATCGGCGTGCTCGTCGTCCGCTCGACCAACCCGGACTTCGCCACGCAGGTGGCGGGGGCGGGCGTCGAGTCGGTCGCGTCCACCGCCGGCCTGGGCACCGCCCTCGACGAGGGCGAGACCGTGGAGGTCTCCGCGGCCGACGTCGCCAGCGCCACCGGCGACCCGACCACGGAGCCGCTCTACGGCCAGCAGTGGGACATGAACATGATCCACGTCCCGCAGGCCCACGCGGTCACCACCGGTAGCTCGAACGTCGTCGTCGGCGTGCTGGACAGCGGCATCTCCAGCACCCACCCGGACCTGGCGACCCAGATCGCCAAGGACAAGAGCACGTCCTGCATCGGCGGTGTCACCGACACCACCGAGGCGGCGTGGAACCCGACCACCAGCGACCACGGCACCCACGTGGCCGGCACGATCGCCGCCGCCGTCAACGGCGTCGGCGTGACCGGCATCGCGCCGGGCGTCAAGGTCGCGGCCGTCAAGGTGGTCAACGACGGCGGCTACATCTTCCCGGAGGCCGCGGTCTGCGGGTTCCTCTGGGCCGCCGACCACGGGATGCAGCTGACCAACAACAGCTACTACATCGACCCGTGGGAGCTGAACTGCAAGAACGACCCGCGCCAGCGTCCGGTGTGGCAGGCCGTGCAGCGGGCCATCCGCTACTCGCAGTCCAAGGGCGTGCTCAACGTGGCGTCCGCGGGCAACTCCAACTACGACCTGGCGCACAAGATCACCGACACCGGCAGCCCGAACAACGGGACGCCGGAGGAGCGTGAGAACCTCACCAACGCCTGCCTCGACCTGCCGGCCGAGGCGCCGGGCGTGGTGACTGTCGGTGCGGTGGGCCCGACCGGGGAGAAGAGCTACTACTCCTCCTACGGCCAGGGTGTCATCGACGTGACGGCGCCGGGTGGCGACAGCCGGATCCGTACGCGGGGCGCCAGCCCGACCAGCGCGGACCAGATCCTGTCGACGACCTTCAACACCACCACCCGCACCAACGGGTGGGGGTACAAGCAGGGCACGTCGATGTCCGGCCCGCACGCCACCGGCGTCGCGGCGCTGGCGTTGTCGGCGCACCCGGGGATGACCCCGGGCGAGCTGGCGTCGTTCCTGGAGGGCACGTCGGTCGCGCAGTCCTGCCCGGCGGGCGTCTTCAACCTGGTGCCGCTGCACCCGAACGGTGCGCACTTCTACGACGCGACCTGCTCCGGCGGGGCCCGTAACGGGTTCTACGGCGCCGGCATCGTCGACGCGTACAACGTGGTGAAGTAAGGGGTAGCACCAACGGTGGGGCCCGGCGACGTGTCGCCGGGCCCCATTCGTTTGTCCTGGTCGGGACGGGGGTAGGGGGGCCACATCAACCGACTCTAGGAGGTACCCCGGTGTCCACCGATGCGATCGTCCTGCTCAAGGAGGACCACAAGGAGATGCGCCGCCTGTTCAAGGCCTTCCAGGACGCCGAGGAGGGCCCGGCGAGCGAGCGGCAGAAGCTGGTGAAGCAGATCCTCGAGGCCCTGACGGTGCACACCTACCTCGAGAACGAGGTGATGTACCCCGAGGTCCGCAAGCTCGTGCCCGACGTCGAGGACGACATCCTGGAGTCGTACGAGGAGCACCACGTCGCCGACGTGCTCTGCTTCGAGCTGTTCACCATGGACGCGGACGACGAGCGCTTCAACGCCAAGACGACGGTGCTCATCGAGAACGTGCTGCACCACGTCGAGGAGGAGGAGCAGGAGTGGTTCCCCAAGGTGCGCGAGGCGCTCGGCCGTAACCAGCTCCAGGAGATCGGCCAGCGCATGATCGACCTGCGCCCGAAGGCGCCGAAGACCCCGGCCGCCCCGAAGGCGCTGAAGAAGTCGCTGGACGCGGTCATCGCCTGACCCGGCACGACGTGACGGCGGGACCCGGCGCAGGCCGGGTCCCGCCGGCGCCGCGGCCGGCGTCGAGCGCCAGCGCGTCGACCGGCCGGCCCAGCTCCGTCACGGCCCCCGCCAGCTGCTCCACCCCGTCGGGCGTGGCCAGTTCCACCCGGACGGGGTACGCCTCCGGGCCGTAGTCGCGCCGCAGGTCTCGGTCAACTGCGCGGCCAACTCGTACCCGATGCCGCTGGACGCGCCGATCACCACGGCGAGCGGACTGCCGCTCGTCGGTGTGCTCATCCTCGTGCCTCCCCTTCCCCCGGGCGTGGGCCGCGTGGCCCCGCCCCACCCGACGGGTTTGCCCAGCCCCGGACGGCCCAACCCGGCCGGCGCGCGGCGGAGGTGCGCCCGGCCGGCCGGAGGCCCACCCGGTAGGATCGGCGCGGGCCGTGACTGGCGCGTGGGGATGGAGAACCATCGGGGAGCGGCCCCGTCATGAGGACGCATGCCGAGCGCCTGGGCCTTCCGCACGTCACCAGGAGGTCGCATGTCGCTGAACGCCGAATCCACCGCCTTCCGCAGCGCGCTGGAGGTGATCCGGGCCGTCGAGCCGCGGGTGGCGGACGCCATCGGGGCCGAACTGGCCGACCAGCGCGAATCGCTCAAGCTCATCGCCAGCGAGAACTACGCCTCCCCGGCCACCCTGCTGGCCATGGGCAACTGGTTCAGCGACAAGTACGCGGAAGGCACCATCGGCCGCCGCTTCTACGCCGGCTGCCAGAACGTCGACACCGTCGAGGCGCTCGCCGCCGAGCACGCCAAGGAACTGTTCGGCGCGGCCCACGCGTACGTGCAGCCGCACTCCGGCATCGACGCCAACCTGGTCGCCTTCTGGGCGATCCTGGCCGACCGGGTCGAGTCCCCGGCACTCAAGAAGGCCCAGGTACGCCAGGTCAACGACCTCACCGAGGCCGACTGGTTCGCGCTGCGCCGCGAGCTGGGCAACCAGCGGATGCTCGGCATGTCGCTGGACGCCGGCGGCCACCTCACCCACGGCTTCCGGCCCAACATCTCCGGCAAGATGTTCGACCAGCGCAGCTACGGCACCGACCCGGCCACCGGCCTGGTCGACTACGACAAGGTCGCCGAGGCGGCCCGCGAGTTCAAGCCGCTGATCCTGGTCGCCGGCTACTCCGCGTACCCCCGGAAGGTGAACTTCCGGATCATGCGGGAGATCGCCGACTCCGTCGGCGCCACCTTCATGGTCGACATGGCGCACTTCGCCGGCCTGGTCGCCGGCAAGGTCTTCACCGGCGACTTCGACCCCGTGCCGCACGCGCACATCGTCACCACCACCACACACAAGTCGCTGCGCGGCCCGCGCGGCGGCATGGTGCTCTGCGGCCCGGAGCTGGCCGACCAGGTCGACCGGGGCTGCCCCATGGTGCTCGGCGGCCCGCTGCCGCACGTGATGGCCGCCAAGGCCGTCGCCCTGGCCGAGGCCCGCCGCCCCGACTTCGCCGGCTACGCCCAGCGGATCGTCGACAACGCCCAGGCCCTCGCCGAGGGGCTGCTGCGCCGGGGCGCGAAGCTGGTCACCGGCGGCACCGACAACCACCTGGTGCTCATCGACGTCTCCGGCTACGGCCTCACCGGCCGCCAGGCCGAGCAGGCGCTGCTCGACTCGGGCATCGTGACCAACCGGAACGCCGTCCCGCAGGACCCGAACGGCGCCTGGTACACCTCCGGCATCCGGATCGGCACCCCCGCGCTGACCACCCGTGGGCTCGGCGCCAGCGAGATGGACACCACCGCCGAGCTGATGCACACCGTGCTCAGCCAGACCACCCCGGGCGCGAACGCCGACGGCACCCCGTCCAAGGCCAAGTACGTCCTCGACCCGGCCCTGGCCGAGACGGTGAGCAAGCAGGCCAGCGACCTGCTCGCCGGCTTCCCCCTCTACCCGTCCGTCGACCTCGGCTGACCACCCGCTCCTGGACGCCCCGCCCGGCCCCCGGCCGCGCGGGGCGTTCCCGTCCCCGGCGGCCCACACCCAACCCCGGCACCCACCCTGCCGACGCGCCCCGCGGCGCCCGCTCCACGCCGGCTCGCAGCGGTGATCATGAAGTTGCCGTCCTGGAACGCGCTTTCCAGAGACGCCAACTCATGATCGACGCGGCGGGGCGGGGCGGTGGCGGCGCGCCTGTAGGCGGTGGAGGATGTTCGTGCCGCCGCGGCCGAAGTGGTCGTGCAGGGTGCGGTAGTCGGCGTACAGCTCGTCGTAGGCCGCGGCGCGGGCCGGGTCCGGGTGCCAGGTCTCCCGGTGCGACGCGCCCATGGCCGCCGACGCGCTCTCCACGTCCGGGTACGCCCCGGCGGCCACGGCCGCGTGGATGGCCGCGCCCAGCGCCGCCGGGTGGGCGGCGTCGAGCACGTGCAGCGGGCGGCGCAGCACGTCGGCGTAGATGCGCAGCAGCAGCCGGTTGGCGGTGAGCCCGCCGGCGGCGGTGAGTTCGTCGACGGGCACGCCGGCGGCCTCGAACGCCTCGACGACGGTGCGGGCGCCGAACGCGGTCGCCTCCAGCAGGGCGCGCCAGATCTCCTCGGGCCGGGTGGCGAGGGTGAGCCCGATCAGCACCCCGCTCAGCTCGTGGTCCATGAGCACCGACCGGTTGCCGCTGTGCCAGTCCAGCGCGAGCAGCCCGTGCCCGCCCACCGGCTGGTCGGCGGCGAGCGAGTCGAGCAGGTCCTGCACGGGCATGCCGCGGCCGGCGGCCTCGGCCGTGTACGACGCGGGCAGGGCGCGGTCGACGTACCAGGCGAAGATGTCGCCGACGCCGCTCTGGCCGGCCTCGTAACCCCACCGGCCGGCGGTGACGCCGCCCTCGACGACACCGCAGACGCCGGGCACCTCGTGGCAGGTCTCCGCGTTCATGATCAGGCAGGTGGAGGTGCCGAGGACGGCGAGCATCCGGCCGGGCGCGACCGATCGGGCCGCCGCCGCGGTGACGTGCGCGTCGATGGCTCCGGCGGCCACGGCGATGCCGGCGGGCAGACCGGTCCAGCCAGCGGCCTCGGCGGTGAGCCCGCCGGCGCGAGCGGCCGGCGGCAGCAACGGCCCGTCGTCGATCTTCGCGAGCAGGTCCGGCAGGTCCGGGTGCAGCGCGGCGAGGAAGTCGGCGGCCGGGTAGCGGCCGTTCTGACGTAGCCCCTTGAAGCCGGCGGCGGAGGCATTCCGCGTCGGATTGCCGCACAGCAGCCGGACCAGCCAGTCTGCGGTCTCGACCCAGCGGTCGGCGCGGTGGAAGACCTCCGGGTCCTCCTCCAGCACCTCCATGGCCTTGGCGAGCTGCCACTCGGCGGAGACCCGCCCGCCGTACCGGGCCAGCCACGGCTCGCCGCGCTCGGCGGCCAGGGCGTTGATCCGGTCGGCCTGCCGCTGCGCCGAGTGGTGCTTCCAGAGCTTCGGCCAGGCGTGCGGGCGGTCCCGGAACTCCGGCAGCTCGGCGAGCGGGGTGCCGTCGGCGCGGGTGGGCAGCACCGTGCAGGAGGTGGCGTCGAGGCCCACGCCGACCACCTCGGCCGGGTCGATCCCGGCGGCGCGGACGGCGGCGGGCACGGCGGTGCGCAGCACCTCGACGTGGTCGGCCGGGTCCTGGAGCGCCCAGCCGGGCGGCAGCGCCGGCCCGCCGGGCAGCCGCTCCGTGACGACCCCGTGCCGGTACGCGTGCACCGCGCTGCCCCGCTCGGCGCCGTCGGCCACGTCGACCACCACGGCCCGCCCGGAGAGCGTGCCGAAGTCCACCCCGACGACGTACCTGCCCACCGCTGCTCCTCCCCCACCTAAGAGGATCAGGCTAGTGCCGTGACCACAAACGTTCGCCGGGTTGGTTGCTGGAGGGTTTTGTCGTACTGGTGGTGTTGGGTGTGGTGGTGCCTCGTCGTCGGGATCCTGCCGCGCCTCGGGTGGTGCATCGCACCGCGCGTGTGGCGTTGCGGGTGACGCCCGGGCAGCGGCGGCGGTGTTTCGGGCTGTTGCGTTCGGCCGGTGACGTGTGGGCGTGTGTGTTGGAGGTCAACGGGTGGCGGCGCCGCCGCCGGGATGCGCCGCTGGTGGGCTATCAGGAGTTGTGTCGGGAGTTGTCCGTGTCGGGGCCGGGCACGTTCGGGGAGTTGGATTCGACGGGTGCCAGGGTGGCCGGGGTGGACCTGGGGATCATCCACCCGTACGCGGTGGCCGGCCCGGACGGTGCGGGGCTGTTGGTGTCGGGGCGGGCGATCCGCGCCGAACACCGCATGCACCTCGCGGACACCAAAGCTCGCCGCCGTGCCGTGGCGCGGCGGGCGCCGAAGCCGGGGCAGAAGGGGTCACGGCGGTGGCGTCAGTACCGGCGTCGGGCGCGGCTGGTCGAGGGCCGGCACCGACGTCGGGTGCGTCAGGCCCAGCACGAGGCCGCCCGCCAGGTGGTGTCCTGGGCGGTACGCGAGCGGGTCGGTGTGCTGCGTGTGGGTGACCCGCGTGGGGTGCTCGACCTGGACGCGGGGCGGCGGCACAACCTGCGGCTGCGGCAGTGGCAGATCGGCCGGTGCCTGCAGGTCCTCACCGACAAAGCTGTCCTGGCCGGCATCACCGTCCACCTCGTCGACGAGCGCGGCACCTCCTCGACCTGCCCCGCCTGCCGGCGGCGGGTACCGAAACCCCGCGGCCGGACCCTGACCTGCCCCCACTGCGCGTTTGCCGGGCACCGTGACCTCGTCGCGGCCGCCACCATCGCCACCCGCACCCCGGGCGGCGGAACCACCACCCCCACACCCGCCCGGGTGCCCGGGGTGATCACGCACCGTCGAGCCGGCCGACACCTCCCCGGTGCCGGCCAGTCCCGACGTGACCCCCGCCGCCCAAACAGGGCGGCGCGAGGATCAGTTGGCCCGCGGAGGCCCGCCCCACCACCCGGTGGGGAGTCGCTCGCCCAAAAAGCGAGGATCCACAACCAACACCGGACACCCGGCGAACGTTAGTGGACACCGCACTAGCCGCTCAGCGCAGGGGGCGCTTGAGGTGGTAGCGGTGCACCTCGGTGCTGCCCTGCACGTTGTTCACGTCCTCGGCGGCGGAGACCAGCTCCCAGCCCTCCCGGCCCACCCGGTTGAGGTGCGCGATCGCGGTGTCGCCGTACGCGGTCACGTCGGTGCGCGACCCGTCCGGGCCGTACCAGACGAACGAGACGTGGAAATTGCGGCCCTGCCCCTGATAGCGGCGGACCAGCAACGCGTACTCCCAGGCAACCATCCGTCCATTATCAACGGTGGCCCTCGCGCCCGGGAACACGGGTGGTGGCGGAACGACGACAGTGGGGTGTCAGGCCGGGAGGGGCAGGGCGGTCAGCTGGGCCCGGGTGGGAGGATCGGCTCCCTTCCGCCCACACGTCCAGGCGGCCACTCGTGCGGCGTACCGGAGCACGCCGGCGATCGTGGCCGGGTCGGCGGCGTCGAGGGCGGCCCGCCGGGCGGCGCCGAGCAGATCCCGCTGGGCCAGCGCGGCGAGCAGCCCGGCGGTGAAGGCGTCCCCTGCCCCGACGGTGTCCACCACCCGCACCCGCAGGGCGTCGACCCGCACCTCGCCGTGTCGGGTAGCCGCCCACGCTCCCCGTTCACCGCCGGTCACCACGACGAGGACGGCGCCCCGCTCGAGCCACTCCCGTCCGACCCGTTCGTGCGCGCGTCCCGGGTGGAGCCAGGCCAGGTCCTCCCGGCTGACCTTCACCACGTCGCTCGCCGCCACCAACTCCTCGACCCGGCGCAGGACCGTCGCCGGCTCGCCCATGAGGGACGGCCGGCAGTTCGGGTCGTAACTGATCATCGTGGTGGCCCGCCGGTCCTGGACCAGCGCCAGCACGTCGTCCGCGCCGGGCGCAAGCACGGTCGCCAGCGAGCCGGTGTGCAGGCAGTCGCTGCCGGCCCCGACATCGGTCAGGGCCCGCTGCGGGAAGGAGCGCCAGTCGATGTCGAAGTCGTAGCCGGCCTGGCCGTCCGCGCCCACCCGGGTCCGGGCAACGCTGGTGGACGGCAGGTCCGACAGCGACGCCGGATCCAGCCGTACGCCGCTGCCGGCCAGGTGGGCGCGGAGGAGCCGCCCGTACGCGTCGTGACCCAGCTGGGTGAGCAGGGTGGCGGGCTGGTCGAGGCGGCCCAACGCCACCGCCACGTTCGCCGGGCTGCCGCCCGGGTGGGCGGCCGCCACGCCCGACGGATCCTCGATGAGGTCCACCAGGCTCTCGCCGACAACGGTGATCACAGTCTTCCTTTCCTGGAGCCCGCGCCACCCGGTCACGGGCTTGGCGGTTCAGTCCGCCGCCCGGCCCGGCGTCTCCTCGAGGGTGGTCGCGCCGGTCATGATGGCCACCACCTCCGGCATGGTGTGGGAGGCCGGAGTCACCACGCCCGCGCAGCGACCCAGCCGCTGGATGTGGATGCGGTCGGCCACCTCGAACACATGGGGCATGTTGTGGCTGATGAGGATGACCGGCAGGCCCCGGGAGCGCACCTCCTCGATCATCCGCAGCACCTGGTTGGACTCTTTGACGCCGAGCGCGGCGGTCGGCTCGTCGAGCACGATCACCTTGCTGCCGAAGGCCGCGGCCCGGGCCACCGACACGGCCTGACGCTGGCCGCCGGAGAGCGTCTCGACCGCCTGCGCCACGTTCTGCAGGGTGCCGATCCCCAGGTCGGCCAGGGCCTGCGCGGCCTCCCGGCGCATGCCCTTGTGGTCGAGCATCCGGAAGACCGAACCGAGCACGCCCGGCCGGCGCTTCTCCCGACCGAGGAAAAGGTTGCTGGCGATGTCCAGGGCCGGCGCCACGGCGAGGGTCTGGTAGACCGTCTCGATACCGGCGTCCCGGGCATCCTGCGGCCGCTTGAACTGTGCCGGCTTCCCCGCCAGAAGGATCTCCCCGGCGTCCGGCGTCAGCGCGCCGGTCAGGCACTTGATCAGGGTGGACTTCCCGGCGCCGTTGTCCCCGATCACGGCGAGCACCTCGCCCGGGTACAGGTCGAGGTCCACCCCGTCCAGCCCGACGACCCTGCCGAACGTCTTGACCAGGCCCCGGGCCGACAGCACCGGTGATCGCTGGCCGCTGTCGGCGGCGCCGGACCGGCCGGCGGTGGCGGGCGTGGTGGTGGCGGTCATGACCTCACCTTCCTGATCCACTGGTCCACGGCCACGGCGAGGATCACCAGCAGGCCGACGGCGAGTACCCGGTACTGGTCGTCCACTCCGGCGAGGGACAGGCCGCTGCGGAAGAAGCCGACGATCAGCGCGCCGAGCAGGGTGCCCAGCACCGCGCCCCGGCCACCGAAGAGGCTGGTGCCACCGATGACGACGGCGGTGATGCTCTCCAGGTTGGCGTCCGTGATGGCGTTGGGGCTGGCCGCGCCGGCGCGTCCGATGAGGATCCAGGCGGTGAGGCCGTAGATCGCGCCGGCGACGAGGTAGACGCTGAGCAGCACCCGGTCGACCCGGATACCGGCCAGCCGGGCGGCCTCCTTGTCGTCGCCCACGGCGTAGACGTGCCGTCCCCAGGCGGTCTTGGCCAGGGCGTAGCCCACCGCGAGGTAGAGGACGAGGACCGCGACGACCCCGAAGGTGATCCGGAACCGACCCACCGGGAACGACTCACCGGTCCAGCTCAGCACCGCCGGGAGGTCGGTGGCCTGGACGCTCTGGCCGCTCGAGTAGAGCAGCCCGAGGGCGGTGAAGACGCTCAGCGTGCCGAGGGTGACGATGAACGGCGGCAGCTTGAGGCGGGTCACCAGCGCCCCGTTGAGCGCGCCCGCTGCGGCGCCGACCGCGATGGCGAGGACGATGGCGAGGAGGCCCGGAAGTCCCTGCCCCTCGGCCATCTTCGCGGAGAGCATCATGGCCAGGATGACGATGGCGCCGACCGAGAGGTCGATGCCGGCGGTCAGGATGATCAGCGTCTGCCCGACGGCGAGCGCGCCGATCACGGCCACCTGCTGGAGCACCAGCGAGAGCGAGTTGGGTGACGCGAAGCGCGGGTTCAGCGTGGAGAAGACGACGAACGAGATGACCAGCACGAGGAACGGGCTGATCGCGGGGTGCGCGTGCAGCAGGTGCTGAACGCGTCGCAGTGGCGTGTGCCGGCGCAGCGCGAACTGCTGGGCGGCGGTGGTGGGTGGGGTCGTGGCGGTCATCGGAGGCTCCCTGCCGGATTCGGCGGTGGCGGACGGACTGCCCGGCTGAGGGCGCGGGGCGGAGGATGCCCCTGGCCCTCGACCGTGGCGGGGATGGTCAGCCCCAGCAGCGCTGGGCGCCGTCGGCGCTGGTGATGCTCTCGACGCCGGCGGCCGGCTTGTCGGTGACCAGAGCGACGCCGGTGTCGAAGAAGTCAAGGCCGTCGGAGACCTTCGGCTTCTCACCGTCGTTCGCGATCTTCTTGATCGCCTGGACGCCCAGCTCGGCCATCTTCAGCGGGTACTGCTGCGAGGTGGCGCCGATGACGCCGTCCTTGACCTGCCGTACGCCGTCGCAGCCGCCGTCGACCGAGACGACCAGGACACCCTGGGTCTTGCCGGCCGCCTGGAGGGCCTTGTGCGCGCCGACCGCGGCCGGCTCGTTGATGGTGTAGACGACGTTGATGTCCGGGTTCTTGGTCAGGCAGTTCTCCATGGCCGTCCGGCCGCCGTCCTCGGCGCCGTTGGTCGGCTCGTTGCAGGCGATCGTGTAGCTGCCGCCCGAGTAGCTGCCCGTCTTCGCCTCGTCGCCGTTCTTCTTCTTGTCGCCGGTGTCGATGCCCATGCCGGTCAGGAAGCCCTGGTCCCGGTTGTAGTCGACGGAGACGATCTTGTCGTTGAAGAGGTCGAGCAGGGCGATGGTGGCCGGCTTGCCGGCGAGCTGGGTGGCCGTCCACTTGCCGATCAGCTCGCCGGCCGTGAAGTTGTCGGTGGCGAAGGTGATGTCCACGGTGTTCGCCGGGTCGGGCGGGGTGTCCAGCGCGATCACGTAGAGGCCGGCGTCACGGGCCTTCTTGATGGCCGGGTTGACGCCGGGACCGTTCGGGGTGATCAGGATGCCCTCGTCGCCGCGGGCGATGGCGTCCTCGATGGCCTGCACCTGGCCGGCCTCGTCGCCGTCCTCCTTGCCGGCGGCCAGGGTGAGCTTCACGCCCTCCGCCTCGGCGGCCTTCTTCGCGCCCTGCTGCATGCTGACGAAGAACGGGTTCGTGGAGTTCTTGGTGATCAGGGCTACCGCGACACTCTTGTCGCCGGAGCCGCCGTCACCCGAGCTGTCACCGCAGCCGGCGACGACCATGCCGGTCGCCGCTACGGCGGCCAGCAGAGCGGCGCGGCGGCGGGCGATGCGCTGGATCATGTTTTCTCCCATCAGGCACCCACGGGGCCGGGGCAGATTTGACAACGATGTCAGGGCAGTTTCGGCGCAGTAGCCGAGAGATGTCAATGCCTTTGCCGGTGGTTTTCTCTAACCGCCACGTAACTCGTACGCCCCCCTTGACATCGATGTCAGAGCGGGCTCACGATTCGCCACGGTCACGCCCGACGCCCACCCGGTCGGCCCGGGCGTCCTCGATGGACGGAGGATGGGATGAGGATCCGCCGATGGTTGGCCGCCTGCGCGGCCGCGGCTCTCGTGGCGGCGGCGCCGGGCGCCGCTGCCGCGGGAGCGACGACCAGGGACGAGCCGTACCGGCCACAGCTGCACTTCAGCCCGGCACGCAACTGGATGAACGATCCGAACGGGCTCGTCTGGTACCAGGGCGAGTGGCACCTCTTCTACCAGTACAACCCCGAGGGTGCGCAGTGGGGGAACATGTCCTGGGGGCACGCGGTCAGCCGGGACCTGGTGCACTGGGAGGAGCTGCCGCTGGCCATTCCGTACTCGGCCGACGAGCACATCTTCTCCGGGTCGGTGGTGGTCGACGAGCGGAACACCTCCGGCTTCGGCCGACCCGGCGCGCCGGCGCTGGTCGCCGTCTACACCAGCTGGTACCCGGCCACCGGAATCCAGGCCCAGTCGCTGGCGTACAGCACCGACCGGGGTCGCACCTGGACCAGATACGGCGGAAACCCGGTGCTGGACCTGGGTTCGCGGGAGTTCCGCGATCCCAAGGTCTTCTGGGACACCACGTCCGGTCGCTGGACCATGGCGGTGGTCCGGGCCACCGAGCACAAGGTGAGCTTCTACGGCTCGGCCGACCTGCGGTCGTGGACCCATCTGAGCGACTTCGGCCCGGCCAACGCGGTCGGTGGTGTGTGGGAGGTGCCGGACCTGTTCGAGCTGCCCGTCGACGGCGACCCGGAGCACCCGAAGTGGGTGCTGATCGTCAACCTCAACCCCGGCGCGGTCGCCGGCGGTTCGGGCGCGCAGTACTTCGTCGGCGACTGGGACGGCACCACCTTCGCCGCTGACAACGTGGTGACCGGCCAGGCGGAGCCGCCGGCCGGGACGCTCTTCGCCGACTTCGAGGACGGTTACGCCGGCTGGACGGTGGAGAACGACCCCGTGCTGGGGCCGGGGCCGTTCGGCGGCGCCCCGTACCCGGGCACGGTGCCGGGCCAGCAGCAGGTCAGCGGTTTCCGGGGCGGGGCGCTGGTGAACACCTTCCTCGGCTTCGACGCCCCCCGCGGCCGGCTCGTCTCCCCCGACTTCACCATCGACCGGGGATATCTCAACCTGCTCGTCGGCGGGGGCGCGCACCCGCACCTGCCGGACACGACGACAGACTTCGTGCCGGCCGGCGCCGAGCGGGTGATCGACTTCGAGCTGCCCGACGGCCGGACGTACGAGCAGGCGGGCTGGACGGCGACCGGCGGCCTGCGCGACCGCGCGCCGGTGGTGGGCCCGGCCCGGTGGGAACGCGGCCACGTCGGCGACAAGCTGCTCACCACCTTCTTCGAGGCCGACTCGACGACCGGCACGCTGACCTCGCCCGCCTTCACCGTCGACCGCGACCACCTCGGCCTGCTCGTCGGGGCCGGGGGGCACCTCGACGACGGCACCGAGCGGACGGTGGTCGAGCTGCTGGTGGACGGCCGGGTGGTGCGCACCGCCACCGGCAACTTCTCCGGCTTCATGAACTGGCGCGACTGGGACGTGACCGAGTTCCGTGGCCGCAGCGCCCAGCTGCGGATCGTGGACGAGAACACCGGCGGCTGGGGCCACCTGCTGGTGGACCAGCTCGTCGCCAGCGACGAGCCCGTCCTGCCCCGCGCGGTGGAGACCGCGGTGAACCTGGTCGTGGACGGCCAGGTGGTCCGGACCGCGACCGGCGCGGACAGCGAGCGCCTCGACTGGGTGGCCTGGGACGTCCGCGACCTCACCGGGAAGCGGGCCCACCTGGAGGTCAACGACTTCAACTCGGGCGGCTGGGGGCACATCCTCGTCGACCACGTGATGTTCGCCGACCGGCCGGCGCCCCGTGAGCTGGACCGCTACGACTGGCTCGACCACGGAGCGGACTACTACGCCGCGGTCACGTACAACAACGCCCCGGGCGGGCGGCGGGTCGCGATCGGCTGGCTGAACAACTGGCAGTACGCCGGCAGTGTCCCGACCGCGCCCTGGCGCGGGGCGATGGCCCTGCCCCGGGAACTCGCCCTGCGCACGATCGACGGCCGGGTCCGCCTGGTCCAGTCGCCGACCGCCCAGCTCACCTCGCTGCGGGGCGACGGCCCGGCGTACACCCTGCGGGACACCACGGTCCCGGCAGGGGTGCGCGACCTGCCGGCGGCGGCGGACGGCACGGTGCTGGAGATCCGGGCGGAGTTCGAGCTCCGCGACGCCCGCCGGTTCGGCCTCCAGGTACGCGCCGGTGGCGACGAACGGACGCTGGTCGGATACGAGGCGGGGGCCGGCCGCCTCTTCGTCGACCGGACGCGCTCCGGCCAGCAGGCCGCCCCGCCCTTCCCCGCCGTGCACTCCGGCCCCCTGTCCGTGGACGGCAACCGGGTACGGATGACGGTGTACGTGGATCGTTCCTCCGTCGAGGTGTTCGGCGGCGCCGGGCAGACCACCGTGACGGACCAGATCTTCCCCGCGCCCACGAGCGACGGGACCGGCCTGTTCGCCGAGGGCGGCGCCGTGGTGGTGCGCTCGCTCACGGTCCGACCGTTGCGGTCGGTGTGGCGCTAACCTGGCAGACGATCAACGGCGGGTGGGGCTAGTCGTTTCGCCCTGGCCCCACCCGCCACCGCACGCACTCCCTTCCGGTAGGAGCGCCCATGCACGCTGCCGCCTCCGCCCCGCCGGCCGGCGTCAAGGCCCGGCCCACGCTCCGAGACGTCGCGCTGCTGGCCGGGGTCAGCACCAAGACGGTCTCGCGGGTGGTCAACGGAGAGGCGGGGGTCTCCGCGCCGAAGCTCGCGGCGGTACGCCGGGCGATCGCCCAGCTCGACTACCGGCCGAACTTCACCGCGAGCAGCCTGCGGCGGTCCAGCGGCCGCAGCGCGGCCATCGCCGCGGTCCTGGAGGATCTGGCCAACCCCTTCTCCGCCGCCCTGCACCGGGCCCTCGAGGACGCCGCCCGGGACCGGGGCGTGCTCATCTTCGCCGGCAGCGTGGACGAGAGCCCGGAACGGGAGCGGGACCTGGTGCACGCCTTCACGATGCGGCAGGCCGACGCCCTGGTCGTGGTGCCCGCCACCGACGACCAGAGCTACCTGGCCGGGGAGGTCGCGGCCGGCACCCCGGTGGTGTTCGTGGACCGGCCGCCGGTCGGCCTGGCGGTCGACGCCGTGCTGTCCGACAATCACCACGGCGCCGCCACCGCGGTGCACCACCTCGTCGCCCACGGCCACCGGGACATCGCGTACCTGGGCGACCTGCGGACCATCGCGACGGCCCGGCAGCGCGCGCAGGGCTTCAAGGAGGCGCTGAGCGAGCACGGCATCCGGCCGGCCACCATGGTCCACGACCTGCACACCGAGCGCGACTCGGCGGAGGCGGTCCGCCGGCTGCTGCGCGACGACCCGGCCCCGACGGCGCTGTTCACCTCCCAGAACCTGGTCACCATCGGCGCCATCCGCGCCCTGCAGGAACTCGGCCGGCAGCACGAGGTGGCCCTCGTCGGCTTCGACGACTTCCCCCTGGCCGACCTCCTCCAGCCGGCGGTCACGGTGGTCGCCCAGGACCCGGCAGAGATGGGGCGGGTGGCCGCCTCGCTGATCTTCCGGCGGCTGGACGGAGATCAGTGGCGACCCACCATCCACCCGGTCGCCACCCGGCTGGTGGTGCGCGGATCCGGCGAGATCAGGGGGCCGCACGCGCGCTGACGGCGGTGCTCACCGACGCTGCGGCCGGGGTCCACGGGCTCCACGTCAGCCTCCGGTCAGGGTGCGCAACTCGCGGGCCGCCGCCGGGTCGGCGCAGCCGCTGAGGATGAACGCGTCGCGCAACTCGGCGGCGAGCAGCGCCAGGGCCGCGTCGGCGCCGGCCCGCCCGCCGGCCGCGAGGGCCCAGAGCAGCGGCCGGCCCACCAGCACGCCGGCGGCGCCGAGGGCGAGCGCGCGCAGCACGTCGGTGCCGCCGCGCACGCCGCTGTCCAGCAGCACCGCGCAGCGCTCCCCCACCGCGGCGACCACCTCGGGCAGCACGGCGGCGCTGCCCGGAGCGCCGTCGAGCTGCCGTCCGCCGTGGTTGGAGACCACCACCGCGTCCACGCCGACCTCCGCCGCGCGGACCGCGTCGCGCGGGTCCAGGATGCCTTTCACGAGCAACGGCACGGGGGTACGCTCCCGCAGCCAGGCCAGGTCCGCCCAGCTCAGCGCGGGGGCGAAGACCGCGCCGGTGTGCGCGGCCACCGCGGACACCCCGGGCGTGCCCTGGTGGGCCAGGTCGTTCCGACCGCCGGGCAGGTTCGCGGCGGTGACGTGCGGCGGCAGCGCGAAGCCGTTGCGCACGTCGCGCAGCCGCCGGCCGAGCACCGGCACGTCGACGGTGACCATCAGCCCCGCGCAGCCCGCGCCGAGCGCCCGGTCCAGCAGGTCGGCCACCATGCCCCGGTCGCGCAGCCAGTAGAGCTGGAACCAGACCGTGCCACCGACCGCGGCGACCTCCTCGACGGGTGTGCTGGCCAGGGTGCTCGTCACGTAGGGCACGCCGGCCGCGCGAGCCGCCGCCGCGAGCCCCACCTCGCCGTCGGGGTGCAGCAGTTTCTGGTACGCCATGGGCGCGACCGCCACCGGCAGGGCGAACCGGCCGCCGGGCAGGGCCGCCTCGGTGGACGGGGTGTCCACCCCGGCCAGCATCCGGGGCAGCACCGCCACCCCGTCCAGGGCCGCCCGGTTCGCGGCGAGGGTGGTCTCGGTGCCGCTGCCGCCGGCCACGAAGTCCCACACGTCGGCGGGTAGCGCGGCCCGGGCCAGCTCCGCGAAGTCGGCCAGGCTCGCCGGCGGCACGAACGCGCGATCCCCGGGCTCACCGAGTGCCCGCCCCGCCGCCGGACCCACCGGCGTCGCAGCCGTCCGAAGGTCAGCCACGGTCCGGTCCGCCCGCCGCCGTGCCGGTCGTGGCGCCGGCCGGGGAGAGGCCGAACCGTGCCCGCAGGAAGGCCGACGCCTGCTCCTGGGCCCGCCGTCCGGCGTTGAACACGCCCGGCATGGCGAAGAAGCCGTGAACCATGTCGTCGTACCGGGTGGCCTCGGTGGGCACGCCGGCCTCGGCCAGCCGCTCGGCGTACCGCTCGCCCTCGTCGCGCAGCGGGTCGTGCTCGGCGGTGATGACCAGCGCCGGGGGCAGGCCGGCGAGGCCCTCGGCGAGCAGCGGCGAGGCGAGCGCGTGGGCGGCGTCGCCGGGGTCGGCCAGGTAGTGCCGCCGGTACCACTCGACCGAGTGCCCGTTGAACAGCAGCGGGTCCTCCGCGCCGGTGGACCCACGGCCGGGCCGCTGGTCGGTGTTCGGGTGGACCGGGAGCTGGGCGGCGCGGTCCCCGGCTGTCCGGGGGTACGGGTCGGCCATCCGGCCGGCGAAGGGGGCCTGGTGCTCGCCGTGGCGGTCGTCGGGGCGGCCGGACCGGTCGCGGTCGTCCTCGAACAGCGGGCCAGTCACGAGGAGAGGCCGGCGGTGACGTCGACGAAGATGCGCAGCGCGCCGCCGCCGGTGCGCACCGGGGCCACCACCACCTGCGGGCCGAGCCGGCGCTGGGTGCCCATGTCGACCGGCTCGGGCAGGCGCAGAGAAGCACCGGCGGCGTGCCCGGTGAACAGCATGTCGTCCACCCAACTCGCGTCTGTCGACGGAGGATCTGCCGCCATAGGATGTGCTGTCACGATCGCCCACCGTCCAGCCTCGAAGTGGGCGAAATCCGCCCGACAGGTGCGTTCTCCGGGGTGCTGACGGAACAGTACGACAGCCGTTCCATGCATTGCTACATGCAAATGGCTAGATCAGGAAGAGCGGCTGGGCGGATTGCTCAGGCTCGATCGGACAGGCAGGATCGGCCGCACGCCGGCTCGGTATCCCGCCGGCCACCGGATGCTGCCCGGGCGGCGGAGCACGCGCGAGATCAGGTCCCGGACGCCGGAGGCGGGGCGGCGCCGCGCAGCACCACCGCGCTGTTGAAGCCGTCGAAGCCACGCGCCCCGACCAGGGCGATCCGGCTGCGCGGCGGGCGCGGGTGGCGCAGGAACGTCAGCTCGCAGCCGGCCGCGGGCTCCTCCGGGCCGGCCGAGGCGGGCAGCAGGCCGTGGTGGAAGGCGAGCAGCGCGGTTGCCGCGTCCAGCGCCGAACCGCCCTGATGGGCGCGGCCGGTCAGCGGCTTCTGGGTGGTCACCGGCGGGGTCGTGACGCCGAAGACCGCGCGCAGGGCGGCCGCCTCGGCGCGGTCGTACGCGGGCACGCCGAGCGCGTCCGGCCAGATGACGTCCACGTCGTGCGGGCGGACCGCGGCCCGGTCCAGGGCCAGCCGCAGCGCCCGGGCGTAGTGGGTCGGGTCCGGGCCGGCCTCCGGGTCGGTCGGGGCGGCGTCGTGGGTGGCCGCCCAGCCGGTGATCTCCCCGTAGATCCGGGCGCCCCGGGCCAGCGCGTGCCCCAACTCCTCCACCACGAAGACGGCGCCGCCCTCGGCCGGCACGTACCCGCCCGCGGCGGCGTCGAACGGCCGGTACGCCAACTCCGGGTCGGCGACGTCGCTGAGCAGCCCGGAGCGCAGCTGGCAGGCCAGCGCATACGGGCTGAGCGGGCACTCGGTCGCCCCGGCCACCACGAGCGGCGTGCCGCGGCGGATGGTCCGCACCGCGTGGGCGAGGCTGTCCAGCCCGCCGGCCGACTCGGAGACGGTCACCCCGCAGGGTCCCTTGAGCTGGTGCCGGATGGAGAGCTGCCCGACGCTGGCCGCGTAGAACCAGGCGATCGACTGGTACGCCCCGACGGTCCGGCTCGGCCCGCCCCAGAGCCGTTGCAGCTCCCGCTGCCCGAACAGGTTCCCGCCGGAGGAACTGGCCAGGGTGACCGCCCACTGGTACGGGTCGGGAGCCTCCTCGGGCAGGCCCGCGTCGGCCAGCGCCAGCCGGGTGGCGGCGAAGCCGAGGTGCGTCCACCGGTCGGTCTGCACCCGCTGCCGGGTGTCGGTGAACCCGGCCGGGTCGAAGTCGGGCACCTCCCCGGCGATCCGGGTCGGGTAGCCGGCCGGGTCGAACAGGTTGATCGGCCCGGTGCGCCGGGTGCCGGCGAGCACCGCGTCCCAGTGCGCGTCGGCGCCGACGCCGGTGGGCGCCACCACGCCGATCCCGGTCACCACGGCCCGGGCGGTCACGGGTGTACCGCCAGCCGTCGGAAGATCATCGCGGACTGGAAGCCGCCGAAGCCGCTGCCCACCGACAACGCCACGTCGACGGGCACTTCCCGGGCCTCGTTGGGCACGTAGTCCAGGTCGCACTCGGGGTCCCGGGTCGTCCAGTTGGCGGTGGGCGGGACCACGCCGTACTCGATGGCCAGCGCGCAGGCGGCCATCTCGATCGAGCCGATCGCGCCGAGCGAGTGCCCGACCATCGACTTGATCGAGCTGATCGGCACCCGGTACGCCGTCGCGCCCAGCGCCCGCTTGAACGCGGCGGTCTCGTGCCGGTCGTTCTGCCGGGTGCCGGAGCCGTGCGCGCTGACGTACGACACGGCGGACGGGGCGAGCCGGGCCTGGCGCAGCGCGTCGGTGATCGCCACGGCCATCTCCGCGCCGTCGGGGCGCAGCCCGGTCATGTGGAAGCCGTTGCTGCGGCTGGCGTAGCCGGCCACCTCGCAGTAGACGTGCGCGCCCCGGCGGCGGGCGTGCTCGGCCTCCTCCAGCACCAGCACGGCCGCGCCCTCGGCCAGGACGAAGCCGTGCCGGTCGGCGTCGAACGGCCGGGAGGCGTGCTCCGGGTCGTCGTTGTCGGGGCTGGTCGCGCCGATGGCGTCGAACGAGGCGACGGTGACCGGGGAGATCGGCGAGTCGGCCGCCCCGGCCAGCACGACATCGGCCTCACCGTCGGCGACGAGCTGGTGGGCGTAGCCGATGGCGTCGATGCCGGAGGTGCAGCCGGTGGAGACCACCTGGGCCGGGCCGTGCAGGCCGTGCCGGCAGGCCACGTCGGCGGCCAGGCTGCTGGGGATCAGCGCCTGGTACAGGTACGGCCCGCCGAGGGTGTGGTCGACCAGCCAGTGCCGGCCGGAGTCGCTGACCCGGACGTACTCCTTCTCCAGCGCCATGGTGCCGCCGACCGCGGTGCCGAGCACGACGCCGGCGCGTTCCCGCTCGGCGTCGGAGAGGGTGAGGCCGCTGTCGGCGAGCGCCTCGGCGGAGCAGGCGAGGGCGAACTGCACGTACCGGTCGGCGCGCTGCCGCTCGGCGAGGGTGATGCCCGCGGCGTCGGGGTCGAAGTCGCACTCGGCGGCGATCTGCGAGCGGAACGGCGACGGGTCGAAGAAGCTGATCCGCCGGGTGGCGGTGCGCCCCTCGGTGATGGTCTTCCAGAACCGGTCCCGGGTGGCGCCGCCGGGGGCGACGACGCCGACGCCGGTGACCACGGTGCGCCGGCCGGTCACGACGGTTTCCGGGGTGGTGGGGCGCCCTCGGTGTCGACGTGGCCGAGTTCCGGGCGGGGGGCGAGCGGTCCGAGGTGGAAGACCACCTCGGCCGGCTCGTCGCCGGTGTTGCGCAGCCGGTGGCGTACGTGCCGGGGCACGAAGAGCGCCTCCCCGGCCGCGACCGGAACGGGCCGGTCGTCCAGGTCCACGGTGATGGCGCCGCGGGCGACGTAGAGGAACTCCTCGCTGTAGGGGTGGTAGTGCTCGGCGATCCGCTCCCCCGGCGCGAGGGTGGCCACCCCCATGAAGCCCGAGGTGCTGCCGACGGTCTTCGGGCCGAGCAGCACGCGCAGCTCGCCGCCGCGCCGGCGGTCGGCGGTGACGTCGTGGACGGAGACGCGTGCGGTACCGGTGTCGGTCATCGCGTGCCTCCCGCGTGCGCCCGCTCGATCTTCTCCTTGATGACGGCGAGCTGGATCTTGCTGTTGGTGTTGATCCGCTCGGTCATGCCGGCGTTGTCGACCGGCGCCGTGGGCTTCATGGCGAAGTCCTGCACCCAGGTCATCCGGGTGCCGCCGGGGATCTCGTCGTAGCGCCAGTAGATGCGCATGTACTCGAACGGGCCGGTCTCCACCCGCCGGGCGTGTACCTCGCGGGTGGCCGGGTCGGCGGTGCGTTCGCTGACCCAGCTCCACGAGGTGCCGTTCTCGTCGGGGTGCATGGTGAGCCGGAACCGGACCGTGTCGCCGTCGGAGTGCAGGATCTCGACCACCGCGTACTCGGTGAACAGCTCCGTCCACCGGGCGACGTCGTTGGTGATCTCCCAGACCAGCGGCAGCGGGGCGGCGATGTCGACGGCGTTCTCGGTGTGCCCGGGCGGCGGGTCGGTCTTGCGGGCCACCAGGTCGGCGACCCCGGCGATGCTGAGCTGCCCGGCCTGCTCGGGGATCTTCACCCGCCACCGGTCGGCCACGACCGCGGAGAGTTCGAGCAGTGCCAGCGAGTCCATGCCCAGCTCCTCGAGGCTGGCGGCCGGGGTGCGGGCGGCCGCGTCGGCGTCCAGGCCGCAGTGGGTCACCAGGATGTCGGTGATCTCGTTGGCGAGCGGGCGGTCGGGGGCGACGGTCATGGGTTCCTCCAGGCGTTCGGGCCGGCGGCGGGCACGGCGGTGACGGGGGTACGGCCGGCCGGGTCGGCGTCGGCTCGGATGTCGGGCACGGGGGCGGGCACGGTGGGCTCGGCGGCCGGGACGGCAGCGGCGGCCGGCGGGGCGTCGACGGCGGGAGGGGCGCCGGCGGCGGGTGGGTTGAGCAGGCGGTCGACCAGGGCGGTGGTGTGCCGCCCGGCGCGGAAGGCGGCGTCGCGCAGCACCCGGCGGGCGAACGGGATGGTGGTGCGCACGCCCGGGCCGGCCACGTCGAACTCGCCGAGCGCCCGGTCGAGCCGGTCCAGCGCGCCGTCCCGGTCCGGCGCCCAGACCGCCACCTTGGCCAGCAGCGAGTCGTAGTGCGGGCTGACCAGGTAGCCGACGTGGCCGTGGGTGTCGACCCGGGTGAACGGGCCGCCGGGCGGCCGGAAGCGGTCCAGCCGGCCGGGGGCCGGGGCGAAGTCGCGGTCCGGGTCCTCCACGTTGACCCGGCACTCGACCGCCACCCCGCGCAGCCGGACGTCCCCCTGTCGCCAGCGCAGCGGGGTGCCGGCGGCCACGTGCAGCTGCTCGTGGACCAGGTCGATGCCGGTGACCAGCTCGGTCACCGGGTGCTCCACCTGGATCCGGCAGTTGATCTCCAGGAAGTGGCAGCGCTCGGCCTCGTCCACGAGGAACTCGACGGTGCCGGCGCCGGTGAAGCCGACCGACAGGGCGCCGCGCAGGGCGGTCTCCGCGAGGGTGTCCAGGGTGGCCTGCCGCAGCGCCGGGGCGGGGGCCTCCTCGACGAGCTTCTGGTGCCGGCGCTGCACCGAGCAGTCCCGGGTGCCCAGGTGGATGCCGTTGCCGTGGTTGTCGCAGAGCACCTGCACCTCGACGTGCCGGGCGTCGGCCAGGTAGCGCTCGACGTACACCCGGTCGTCGCCGAAGGCGACCTGGGCGGCGGCGCGGGTGCGGGCGTACGCGCGGGGCAGCTCGGCGGCCGAGCGGACCACCGCCATCCCGCGCCCGCCCCCGCCGGCGGCCGCCTTGACGATCACCGGGTAGCCGACCTCGGCGGCCACCTCCAGGGCCTCGGCGGCGGTCGGCAGGGTCCGTACGCTGCCCGGCGGCAGCGGCAGGCCGGCCCGGCTCATCAGCGCCCGCGCGGTCGACTTGTCGGCGAGGGCGGCCATCACCTGCGGCGGCGGGCCGACGAAGGTGAGCCCGTTCTCCGCGCAGATCTCGGCGAAGTCGGCGTCCTCGGAGAGGAAGCCGTAGCCGGGGTGCACGGCCTGGGCGCCGGTCTGCCGGGCCGCCTCGACGATCGCGGCGGCGTTCAGGTAGCTCTGCCGGCTGGACGCCGGTCCGATCCGGACGGTCTCGTCGGCCAGCCGCACCGGCAGCGAGTCGGCGTCGGCGCTGGAGTGCACCACCACCGTCCGGACACCCAGTTCCCGGCAGGCGCGCAGCACGCGCAGCGCGATCTCGCCGCGGTTGGCGATCAGCAGCTTGTCGAACATCAGCCGTCCCGTCCGGTGAGCGGTTCCAGGGCGATCAGCGGCTGGTCGTACTCGACGGGCTTGCCGTCCTCCACCAGCACCTCGACCACCCGTCCGGCCTGGCCGGCGGTCACCTCGTTCATCAACTTCATGGCCTCGACGATGCCGACCACCTGGCCGGGCCGGACCACGTCGCCGATCGCCACGAACGGCGCGGCGCCGGGCTCGGGCGACCGGTAGAAGGTGCCCACCACGGGCGCCCGCACCGCCGGCCGGTCCGCCACGGGCGCCGCCGCCTCCACCCGCGGCGCGGGGACCGGGTCCACCTCGGCACGCGGCGCCGGCGCCGGCCGGGCCGGGCCGTGCCACTCCACCTCCAGCACGGTCTCGCCGCTGCGCAGCCGTACCCGGCGGACCGGGCCGGCCAGCTCGGCCACCAGCTTGCGGGCGTGCCGGCTCAGCCCGTCCAGCACCTCCTCGGGCCCGGCGTCCCCACTCATGGCGCCACCTCCGTCCGCGTGCCGTTCCGGATGACGTCGCGCGGCTCGGTCCCGTCCACGACCCGGGCCGCGCCGAAGCGGCGGAACCGCTGCCGACGGCGGCGGACCAGGGTGGCCGGCGGCACGGCCAGCAGCGGGGCGAGGTTCGCGGTCACGGCCCGCCCCAGCAGCTCGGCCGCGGCAGCCGGGTCGCCGTGGGCGGCGGGCCGCGGCTCGGGCACCACCTCGTCGACCACCCCGAGCCGGCACAGGTCGGCGGCGGTGAGCCGGAGCGCCCGGGCGGCCTGCGGGGCGGCCGAGCTGTCCGGCCAGAGGATCGCGGCGCAGCCCTCCGGGCTGATCACCGAGTAGACGGCGTGCTCCAGCATCAGCACCCGGTCGGCGACCGCGAGGGCGAGCGCGCCACCGCTGCCGCCCTCGCCGGTGACCACCGCGACGACCGGCGTGGGCAGCACGCTCAACGCGAGGATGTTCTCCGCGATCGCGGCGGCCTGGCCCTGCTGCTCGGCGTCCACGCCCGGGTCGGCGCCCGGCGTGTCCACCAGGGTCACCACCGGCAGGTGGAGCCGGGCCGCGAGGCGCATCAGCCGCAGCGCCTTGCGGTGCCCGGCCGGGCTGGCCATGCCGAAGTTGCGGGCCACCAGCTCCGCCGTGGTGTGTCCCTTCTGGTGGCCGATCACCATGACGGGCCGGCCGTCCAGCCGGGCCACCCCGCCGACGATCGCCGGGCAGTCCGCGCCGAGCCGGTCGCCGTGCAGCTCCACGAAGCCGTCGAAGGCGGTCTCCAGGTAGTCGAGGGTGGTGGGCCGACCGGGGTGCCGGGCCGTGCGTACCGTCTCCCAGGCGTCGCGGGCCGGGCCGGTCACGGCGGGCGTGGCGGCCGGTCGCGGCGCCGGCTCCTGCCGGGGTACGGGCACCCGGCGGCCGGCCTCGGCGGCGGCGAGCAGCGCGGTCAGCCGGCCGCGCAGCGCGTGCCGGGGCACCACGAGGTCGACCTGGCCGTGCCGGAGCAGGAACTCCGCGGTCTGGAAGCCCTCCGGCAGCGTGGCGCCGGTGACCTGGCGGATCACCCGGGGGCCGGCGAAGCCCAGCCGGGCGCCGCTCTCGGCGAGCACCACGTCGGTGTTGGTGGCGAAGGACGCGGCCACCCCGCCGTACGTCGGGTCGGTGATGACGCTGACCGTGAGCAGTCCCGCCTCGCGCAGCCCGGCGACGGCCTGGCTGACCGTGGCCATCTGCATGAGCGACAGCGCGCCCTCCTGCATCCGCGCCCCGCCGGAGGCGGTGACCAGCACCAGCGGCACGGCGTCGGCCAGCGCCCGCTCGGCGGTCCGGGTGATGAGCTCGCCGACCGCGCAGCCGAGGCTGCCGCCGAGGAAGCGGAAGTCCATCACCGCCAGGGCGACCGGGTGGCCGCCGACCCGGGCGGTCCCGCAGACCACCGCCTCGTCCAGGCCGGTGCCCGTGCGGGCCGCGCCGAGCCGGTGCGGGTAGGGCAGCGCGTCGACGAACCCGATCGGGTCGACCCGTACCGCCTGCTCGGGCAGCGGGGTGAACGAGTCCGGGTCGACCAGCTGGGCCACCCGGTCCGGCGCGTCGAGACGGGCGTGGGACCCGCACTCCGGGCAGACGTCGAGGTTGCGCCGCAGGCGTTTGCGGTAGAGCAGCGAGGCGCACCCGTCGCAGCGGGCCCAGAGCTGCTCGTCCCGGGGCGCGGTGGTGGTCACGACCGCCGCCCGGTCGCGTCGTACGGGTGGGACTGCCGGCCCGGGGCGTCGTACCGGTAGAAGCAGTGGGCCATGGCGTCGCGGGGCGAGCGCCAGGTCGGCAGGTACGGCGAGATGTACGGGCGCAGCCGCTCGCTGACCCGGACGAACTCGGGATGGCCGCGCGCCTCCTCCACCGCGCCCTGAGCCGGCTCCTCGGTCTCCAGGAGATGGACGTAGAGATCGTGCAGCCGGTAGAGCGAGCGGTGCCGGACGCCGACCAGGCCGGGCAGTTCGGTGGCGTCGGACTCGGCGAAGATCTCGGCGACCCGATCCTCGGCGGTGGGCACCACCTTGGCGACGATGAGCGAGCGGTCCATTGCGCAGCCTCCCCTGAGTGCGTCCCGGTGCGTGACGACCGGTCTCGCCGGACGACTGGCGCCACGGTGCCGCCGGCACCGTCAACGCGGCGTCAACCGGACACCATCGGCCCGGGAAGTCCGTGACGCTGCGTTGACGCAAGCTGTGCGCCGGCTATGGGAAGATCAACCGCCCCGAACGGATGGCGACACTTTTTCGCAGTTCACAGGCGGTTCGTCTGACCATTACGGACGGTCAGCAAACCGACGCCTCATTGACGCAGAGTAACAAGTGTTGATATCCTCCGTACCGGTCAGCCCGGTCACAGCGGGCTTTCTCCGCCACGGCGGAGCCGTTCCGACACCGGCGTCGCGGCAGCCGAGCCGGGCACAGAGGACGGTCGGGACGAGGGTTCCGGTGCAGGGGGGTGCGCCCGTGTCCGGTGGATCGAGAATGCCCACGGCGGGAGACCCCGCCCCACGGGTGTCGCTGCACCTGCTCGGCGGGTTCCGGCTGCTCCACGACGACGTCCCGGTGGTGGTCCCCCGGGGCCTGCAACGCGTCATCGCCCTCATCGGGCTGCGCCCCGGCGCCACCCGCAGTCACCTGGCGGGACTGCTCTGGCCGGAGACCCCCGAGGACCGGGCGCTCTCCTCGCTGCGCACCGCGCTGTGGCGACTCCGGCAGGATCCCTGCTGCCCGCTGCGCACCGACGGCGACACCGTCCGCCTCGACCCCACCGTCCACCTCGACGTCGACGAGCTGGTCGCCACCGCGGCCCGCGTACGCGACGGCGAGGTGCCCCGCGGGGCCGCCGGCGCCGGCCGGCACGACCTGCTCCCCGGCTGGTACGACGACTGGGTGCTGCTGGAACGCGAACGGCTGCGCCAGCTCCGGCTGCACATGCTGGAGGAACTCGCGGGCAACCACCTCGCCGCCGACCGGCACGGCGAGGCGCTGGAGGCGGCGCTGGAGGCCATGGCCGCCGAACCGCTGCGCGAGACCCCGCACCGCCTGGTGGTCCGCATCCACCTCGCCGAGGGCAACGCCTTCGAAGCGGTGCACGCCTTCTACGTCTACCGTGACCTGCTGCTGCGCGAACTGCGCCTGGAACCGTCCCCGGCCATGTGCGCCCTGCTCGACGAGACCCTCGCCCCGATCCGGCGGGCCACCCGGCCGGCCCCCCAGCGGCGGCCGGACCGGAGCAACGGCCGCCCGGCCGGCTCCACGCCCCGCGGCCCGACCGCGCCCACCACACCGCACCCCCGCTGACCGTCACCACCGCCATCACTGTCCCCGCGCGGGCCGTGACGGCCACGTGACAGCCGCCTCGGCAGGGTGGGCCGCACGGTGACCGAACTCCTCGCCCGGGGTCGGGGCACCACGAGCGGCGAGAGGGGTCCCGATGAGTCGACTGTTGGTCGTCAGCCGGATCGTGCCGGGCGCGCAGGGCAGGGTGGCACAGATCTTCGCCGAGTCCGACGCCACCGAGCTGCCCCGCCTCACCGGCGTGCGGCACCGGTCGCTGTACTACCTCCACGACCTGTGCGTGCACCTCATGGAGACGGTCGCCGTCGACCCGGACCTGGCCGCCGAGGTCCGCGACAACCCGCTGTACCAGCAGGTCAACGAGCGGCTGTCGGCGCACACCTCGCCGTACCTGCCGACCTGGCGGTCCCCCCGCGACGCCGTGGCGGGTTGCTTCTACAGCTGGGACGCGGTCGACCTGCCCGCGCCCCGGCGGAGCTGCTGAGCGTCACCGCACCGAAGACCGGGGCGTCCCGGACCCTCGAACGGCACCAGGGTCCGGGGCGCCCCTTCGGCGACCCCGCGCGGCACACGCTCGGTCATCTCGCGGCCACCGGCCGGCACCGTCCGGTCCCACCAGCGACGGCAGCCGCCGACCTCTCTGTCGCCCCGCGCGTACGTGTGCGAAGCTGCCCCCTGTTTTCTCGCGATCGTCGTTCACGTACATAGGAGGAGGTTGGCATGCCGTCGAGCTTCGGGCAGTGGCTGGTTCTGATCCTGGCCCTGCTGGTGGGCCTGGGCATCGGGTGGGTGGTGAGCGGCCGCCGGAACGCGGCCGGCACCGGTACGCCCACGGTGGAGGGTGCCGCCGCCCCGGCGCCCGAGGTGACCGCCACGGTCGACCAGGAGCGGCCGGACGCCGTGGTCGACGAGGTACCCGCGCCCGCCGCGGTGACCGAGCAGCCGGCCCCGGTCGAGCAGGACGCCGCCCCGGCCGCCGCCACGCTGGCCGCCCAGGCCACCACCCTGCCGTCCGCCGAGCCGGTGTCCGCCGAGTCCGCGGCCGCCGAGCCGGTGGCCGTCGAGGAGCCGGGCCGGTCCGAGGACGAGCCGGCCCGCCCGGTCGAGCCGGTCGAGGTCGCGGCCGAGCCGGTCGAGGTCGCGGCCGAGCCGGTCGAGGTCGCGGCCGAGCCGGTCGCCGTCGCGCCGGCCGGCGTCGCGGAGACCGAGCCGATCCGGACCGCGCCGGAGCCGGTGGCCGCCGACGCGGAGCCGGCCGCGATCCCGACCGCCGAGACCGAGCCGGCCGCCGAGCCGGTGGCCGTCGAGGCCGAGCCGGTGGCCGTGCCGGCCGAGCCGGCCGCCGAGGCCGAGCCGGCGGCGCCGGTGGCGGTGCCCGCGCCGCGCGCCGCGGTCGAGGACGCCGCTGCGGTCCCCGTCGACGCCCCGGACGACTTCCGGCGGATCCAGGGCATCGGGCCGAAGGTGGCCGCCGCCCTCCAGGCCGCCGGCATCCGCACCTATCAGCAGCTCGCCGAGCTGGACGAGGCGGCGCTGCGGGAGACCGTCAAGGCCGCCGGCCTGCGCTCCGCCCCGGGCCTGGCGACCTGGTCGCAGCAGGCGAAGGTGCTGGCCGGCGCCCGTGCCGACGCGGAGCGGGTGCTCCCGGTCGGCGCCGGCGAGGACGCCTGATCCGACTCGCGGGCCGGTGGTGACCGAGGGTCGCCACCGGCCCGCGCCGTGTCCGGCGGCCGGCGAGCCGGACCGGGTTGGACCGGGCGGCGGGGACCGGTCGCGGCGTGGCGCCCCGGACGGGCGCGAATAAGGGAAACCCGGCACGGGTCCGCGCGGGCGTCGCTACGGTCGGTGCAGGGCCGGACGGCCCGCCGCGCCGATCCCGCCACCGCAGGAGCACCTCGTGCCCACCGCCACGCCGGAGCAGCCCGCCGAGCGGCGACCCCCGGTGCGCGATCCCGAGGCGCCACGCCGGGTGACCCTGCTGGAGCTGTTCTTCGACCTGGTGTACGTGGTCGCGCTCTCGCTCATCTCCCGCGGCCTGGTCACCGAGGTCGACTGGCAACGGGCCCTCCAGTCGCTGATCATGCTGATGGCCATGTGGTGGACCTGGGCGATCACCACCCTGGTCACCGACATGTACGACCCGCAACGTCCCGAGATCAAGCTGCTGATCATCGCGGTCATGTTCGGGGCGCTGCTCATGACCACCGCCATCCCCGATGCGTTCGGCGCCCGCGGGCTGGTCTTCGCCGGGACGTACGTGGCGATCCATCTCGGACGCGGGCTGTTCCTCATGCCGACGGTCCGGCGCCACCGGCAGACCCAGCGCCGGGCGGCCCGCATCTTCATCTGGTTCGCGGTCTCCGCCATCCCCTGGCTCGTCGGCGCCACGGTGAACGGGCACGCCCGCGAGACGCTCTGGCTGCTGGCCCTGGCCATCGACTACCTCGGGTTCCGGCTCGCGTACCCGGTGCCCGGCCTCGGTGTGGTGCCGGACGCCCAGCGCAACGTGACCGCCGAGCACCTGTCGGAGCGTTACCAGCAGTTCTTCATCATCGCGTTGGGCGACGCCATCCTGGTCACCGGCACCGTCTTCAGCCTGCACCACTCCGAGACGGAGAACATCGGCGCCTTCGCCGTCGCGTTCGCCACCACGCTGCTGCTCTGGCGGATCTACGTGCACAAGTCCGGCGAACTGCTGCCGCACGCCATCGCCATGGCGAAGCAGCCGAGCAAGTTCCTGAACTCCGCCCCGTACACCCACCTGCTCATGGTGGCCGGGGTGGTGACCAGCGCGGCGGGCTTCGACCTGGTGCTGCTCGAACCGACCGGGCGCACCCCGCCGGCCTGGCTGGCGATCCTCCTCGGCGGGCCGGCGCTGTTCCTGGTCGGCCGCGCCGCCTTCGAGTACGAGGTGTTCAGCCGGGTGTCGCTCTCCCGCCCCGGCGGCGTCCTGGCGCTGCTCACCATCGCGCCCGGCGCGCTGTTCCTGGCGCCCGTCTACGCCGCGCTCGGGGCGATGCTGGTGCTGGCCGGGGTGGCCGTCGCCGACCACCTGCGCAGCCGGGGCCGGCCGCCCGAGGACCCCTCGCCGCCGCACTGAGCCGTCGCGGCATGGTCGGAATCGGCCGCGCCGCAACCAGGGCGTCGTTTGACCGATCACCCGGTCTGGGTACATGGCCTCCACCTCGAATCCACCACAACCCCAGTGGAGGCAACCCATGCGCGGCACCTCGATAGTCGGCGTCCTGGTCGTCATCTGGCTCGTCATCGGCGCCATCGCCGCCGGCCAGCGCGGTTACTACGGCAACGACGACACCAACTGCGCCGAGGCCGGCACCATCCTCGTCACCATCGTGGCCGGCCCGCTGAACTACATCGGCGCGAACCCCAAGGTGGACTGCCAGCTCCCCGAGCCGTCCAAGTAGGCCGTACCCCCGCACCATCCCGGCCCGCGCCCCGCTCCCCCGCGGCGCGGGCCGTTCCGTGCCCGGCGCGTGCCACGTCACCACCGCTAGGCCGTCCTAGGAGGCTGGGTTCGTCGCCCACCGAGGGTACGGATGGTGCGGCGTTTGCCGGGTCGCGGGGCGGGAAGGGCAGCGGTCCAGCCACGCGGGGACGGGAGACCAGGGCGATGCAGATCGGCTACAAGCTGGCTTCGGAGGCCTTCGGCCCGCAGGAGCTCATCCGACAGGCCGTCCGCGCGGAGCAGGCCGGCTTCGACTTCGTGGAGATGAGCGACCACTACCACCCCTGGCTGGAGGTGCAGGGGCACTCCTGCTTCACCTGGAGCGCGCTCGCGGCCGTCGCCGCGAAGACCAGCACGCTCGGCCTGGCCACCGGGGTCACCTGCCCCTCGGTCCGGTACCACCCGGCCATCATCGCCCAGGCCGCGGCCACCATGGCCCTGATCTCCGACGGCCGGTTCACCCTGGGCGTGGGCGCCGGCGAGCGGCTCAACGAGCACGTGGTGGGGCAGGGCTTCCCGAGCGTCCGCGGCCGGCACGAACGGCTGCGCGAGGCCCTGGAGATCATCCGGCTGCTCTGGCGGGGCGGCTACCAGTCGTACGAGGGCCGGCACCTCCAACTCGAGGACGCCCGGGTCTGGGACCTGCCGGAGACCCCGCCGGTGATCGCCGTGGCCGCCAGCGGGCGGTCCTCCGCGGCGACGGCCGCCGAACTGGGCGACGGGCTCTTCGCCACCGAACCGAAGTCGTCGATCGTCGCGCACTACCGGGAGGCCGGTGGGCAGGGACCGCGCTACGCGGAGGTGCCGCTGGCCTGGGCGCCGGACGAGGAGCAGGCGGTCCAGGCGGCGAAGGAGACCAGCCGGTGGGCGGTCACCGGCTGGAAGGTGATGAGCGAGCTGCCCAACCCGGTGAACTTCGACGCGGCCACGGTCTGGGTCGAGGACCAGCACATCCGGCGGCAGTTCTCGGTCGGGCCGGCCCCCGAGCCGCACCTCGCCAAGGCGCGGGCGTACGTCGAGGCCGGCTACGACCACATCGTGCTCCAGAACGCCGGCCCGGACCCGGACGGCTTCCTGGACTTCTGCGCGGGCGGGTTCCTCGACCGGGTGCGCCAACTCGGCTGACCGGTAGCCGGGCGCAGCCCGGTCCCGGTGGCGGTGTGCGTACCCCTGGATGGTCGGACCGGGACGGGGCCGGCGGCCGGCGGCGGGGCTCAGCCGCCGACATGGATGCCGGGGCGGCGGCCGGAATCCGGCTCGGACTTGCGGATGATCTCCCGGACCACCGGCGGGGTGTCGCCGCGGCCGAGGATCAGGTAGCGCAGCAGGTGCGCGATCGGGTTGCCCTCGGACCACTCGAAGTGGCAGTGCGGGCGGATCCCGGTGGCGTCGCGCAGCGCCAGCAGGATGGCCGCGATGGCGTTGGGCGCGGCCGGGCTGCTGGCGCGCAGGATCCGGTATCCGCCGACCTCCACCCCGTGCACCCGCAGCACCTCGCTGAACCGCGAGGGGTCGCTGATGTCGATCTCCAGGAAGAGCACGTCGGCGGCGCCGGGCACCGGGTTCATGCCGCGCTGCGCGCGTTCCTTGAGCCGGTACTCCTTCAGCGAGCCGCTCTGCCGCTTGTTGGCGATCAGGTGCAGCCGGCCGTCGTGGGCGATCGAGTCGGCGACGAACCGCCGCGCGGCGTCGTCGAACTCGATCCGCTCGGCGCGCAGTTCGGTGGTGCGGGACACCCGGGAGATCAGCGAGACGGCGACGATGCCGGCGATGAACAGGCCGGAGATGGTGATGCCGTCCGGCTTCTCGATGACGTTCTCGGTGAGCGCGTAGAGCAGCACCGCGGTGAGCACGGCGAAGCCGACCGCGGCGAACCGGTGCCGCGCCCGGAACGCGGAGATGGTCACGGCGATCGCGCCGGAGACCATCATGGCCAGGATGCCGGTGGCGTACGCGCCGGCCTGGGCGTTGACGTCGGCCCGGAAGGCGACCGTGATGGCGATGCTGATCGCCGTGTAGACCAGCACCACGGGACGGACCGCCCGTCCCCACTCGGGCGCCATGCCGTAGGTGGGCAGGTAGCGGGGCACGATGTTGATCAGGCCGGCCATCGCCGAGGCGCCGGCGAACCAGAGGATGAGGATGCTGCTGATGTCGTAGACCGTGCCGAACGCCTCGCCCAGGTGCTCGTGGGCCAGGAAGGCCAGCGCCCGGCCGTTGGCCGGCCCGCCGGGCGCGAAGGCGTCCGCCGGGATCAGCACGGTGGTGACGAAGGTGGTGGCGATCAGGTAGACCGACATGATCAGCGCGGCGGTGGCGAGCAGCTTGCGGGTGTTGCGGATCCGCGCCGCCAGCCGCCGCTCGGCGTCGTCGCCGTCCCCCTTGACCAGCGGCATCATGCTCACCCCGGTCTCGAAGCCGGAGAGGCCCAGCACCAGCAGCGGAAACGCGAGCACGCTGGTGGCCAGCACGTCGCCCGCGCCGCCGACCCGGGTCAGCCGGTCGGTCCACCCGCTGAGCGTCCCCGGGTCGGCGGCGACCTCGGCCAGGCCGGCGACCACGATCACCGCGTTCAGCGCGAGGAAGACCCCGACCAGGGGGATGGCGACCTGCACGGCCTCGCTGAAGCCCAGCAGGAACACGCCGCCGAGGACGAGCAGCAGCACCACGGTGACCAGCACGGCCGCCGTGGTGCCGTGCGGGAAGGACTCGGGCAGGATCGGGTTCTCCAGCAGGTGCACGGTCGCGTCGGCGGCGGAGAGCGTGATCGTGATGATCCACGAGGTGGCCACGAAGCCGAGCAGCACCAGCACGAAGACCTTGCCGCGCCAGAACGGCAGCAGCCGTTCCAGCATGGCGACCGAGCCCTGCCCGTGCGGGCTCTCCCGGGCCACCCGCCGGTACATGGGCAGCATCCCGAACAGGGTCAGGGCCACGATCAGCAGGGTCGCGAGCGGGCTCAGCGCGCCGGCCGCCACCGCCGCGATCCCGGGCAGGTAGGACAGGGTCGAGAAGTAGTCGACGCCGGTCAGGCACATCACCTGCCACCAGGGGTGGGCCCGCGCCTGGTGCTCGCGGCTCTCCGGGCCGACCGGCTGCACCCGGTGCTGGAACAGCCAGCGGGTCAGCCGGCTCGCCGGTTCGGACGGCCGGACCGGGCTCTCCACGTACTCCGGCAGGGTCGCGGTCGGGCGGCCACGGTCGCCGTGCTCCGGATCGCGGGCCGCGCGCAGCGCCCGGTCCGCCGCGGTCGCCTGTGCCTGGGGGCGGCGCCCCCGCGTCCGCCGGGGCTGCGCCCCGTCCCGTCCCTCCGCCATCTGCACCCCTTCAGGCCCTGAATCCGACGGTAGGCGGTACCCCGGGCGCGGCCCGGCGGAACCGGGCGAGCGGGAAAAGATCAGGGCGCGCCGGTCAGGGCGTCGCGTAGCGCCTCCGGGTCGGTCACCGTCACCGTGACGGCCGGGTGGCGCGGCCAGGGGCCGGGGGCGAGCGCCGGCACCGGGGTGGCGAGGCGGAGACAGACCCCGGCGGCCACGCTGGTGCCGAAGGTGACCCCGCCGTCGGCCAGGGACAGGTGCGGGCCGACGGCCCGCCACCAGCGGTACGGGCCGCCCAGCTCGACCCCCGCGACGTTGTCCCGGGCGGTGCGCAGCCGCCAGGGGCCGAACCGCACGGTCAGCTCGTCCGGGCCCAGTTCGACGCGGGCGGTCTCCGGCCGCACCCCGAGCAGGGCCAGCGGCAGCCGGAACGCCGGGTCGAACCGGAAGGCGAAGCGGCGGACCGGTCCGGTGTGCGGCATGGCGGGCGGGTACCCGGCACGACCGGACCGACACCCCGTCGTGAGCGCCGGGATGGTGGTCGAGCCCGGGCCCGACGGCGCGCTGCGGCTCACCCCGCTGCCCCGGCCCGGCCCGGGCGGGCCGTTCGCCGCCCTGGTCACCGGGGCGCTCGCCCGGGCCGCGACGGCCGGCGGGGCGGAACGGTTCGGGGTCTGCGCGGCCGACGGGTGTGACGCGCCCTACCTGGACCGGACCCGCGCCGGTCGGCAGCGCTACTGCTGCGAGCCGTGCAACAACCGGGCCGCGGCGGCCGCGTACCGGGGACGGTCCCGGCGCGCCTGACCGGTCCGTCGGCCACCCCCCACGGACGGCGTCCCCGCGTCCACGCCCGGACGGCGGGACGCGGGGACCCCCCGTCCCGGCTACTGGAGGAACGCCCCCAGGGGCGAGAGCAGCAGCCGGCCGAGCAGCGCGGCGTTGTCGTCCAACCGCATCCGCTCACACTCGCGGGCGTCCGGGTCGTGCCGGCAGCGCCAGATCTTCTGCGCGTTGCGCCAGGCCACGTTCCGGGTGTACTCGACCAGTTCGCCCTGGTACCAGTCGTCGATGTCGCCGTTCACCATGTCGATCATCAGCTGCCAGTGGTCCAGGTAGCCGCGGCGCAGCTCCGGGATCCGCTCGGCGAAGATCTTGTTGATCTCCAGGTAGTCGCGGTGCTGGTCGCTGCCGTCGACCGGCTCGGAATCCAGGCTGTCGAAGGTGGTCACCAGCGCGAACGGCAGGTCGTAGTTGATGTGGGCGTTCACCCCGGCGGCGGCCGACGGCAACGGTCGGGCGTCCGGGCCGCGCATCCGCTGGAACAGGCACGACCAGGCCTTCGGGGTGCTCGGGTGGGAGTCGGTCCAGAACCGCATCGCGTCGAAGTAGCGGGCGGCGAACTCCACGTCCAGCCGGGCCAGGAAGGCCGGGTCGGTGAAGCGGTCGTCGTACAGGCCGTCGAGCACCGTCGACGTGATGACCAGGTAGAGCTTGTTGAAGTCGGCCAGCGGGCAGCTCTCCTCCAGCGGAGGCAGCCGGACCAGCAGGTCCTGGAGCTTGGTGAGATGGTCGACGACCGCCGGCACGTCGGCGGGGTGGTCGGCGAGCAGCCCGACGATGTCCTGGTGCACAGGACCCCATACCGGTTCGGTCATCTCTCCTCCACAGTGGTCGGCGCCCCCCACGACGCCACCCGGTGACGCGGGACAGCCTTCCAGCCGGCGTACGCCGGCCGGATCAGTAGAACGACGTATTGCCGACGGACGGCTACTCGGGGCGGTTGCGCAGGAAGATCGCGCTGGCCTGCACCCGGGTGCGGACCTGGAGCTTGTCGAAGATGTGCGACACGTGCACGCCGATGGTCCGCTCGCTGATGAACAGCCGCTGGCCGATCTCCCGGTTGGTCAGCCCCTCGGCCACCGCGGCGAGCACCTCCCGCTCCCGGGCGGTGAGCACCTCCAGCTCGTCCACCGCGAGCGCGGCCGGCGCCGCAGCCCGGGGCCGGGGCGCGGGACGGGCGGCGGCCGGCGCCTCCTCCAGGGGCACCCGGGCCCGCCCGGCCAGGGTGCGGATCTCCTCGCTCAGCGGCACCGCGCCGAGCGCCTGCGCCGTCTCGTGGGCCTGCCGCAACAGCTTGCCGGCGGTGGCCACCCGGCTGCGCCGGGCCAGCAGCGCCTCGGCCTGCCGCAGCCGGGAGTAGGCCGCCGGGTAGGGGTGGTTGCGCCGGTCCCACTCGGTGGCCGCGCGGGCCCACAGCTCCGGGTCGCCCCGGCCGTCGTCCAGCCGGCTCAGCTCGGCGGCGCACAGGGCCAGGAAGGCGTCCGCGACGTAGCGCACCGGGGCGCCCGCCTTCCCGCTCTTGCGGGTCACCCGCTCGACCACCTCGCGCAGCCGGCGGACCGCGTTCGGGTCCACCTCGACCGTGCGGCTGACGGACGCCTCCGCCTCCGCGCGCAGCCCGTGCCACGCCAGGGTGGCCAGCACGATGACGTCGTCGGAGCGGCTCTCGGTCAGGCCGCGCTGCACCGCCTGCCGGGCCAGGTCGTGCCGGCCCTGCCACATGGCCAGCCCGGCCCGCAGGATCAGCATCGGCAGCACGTGCCGGGCCCCGCCGCCGGCCAGCACGGTGGCCACCGCCTCCAGGTCGCGGTCGGAGGCCTCGACGTCGCCGTAGCCGACCGACAGCCGGCACCGGGCGAGCAGCAGCTCGACCGCGTCGGCGCCGGACGGGCGGTGCCGCAGCGCGGCCGCCACGACCTTCTCCGCCTCGGCCCACTGCCCCACCCGGAACAGCCCGTTGGTGGCGATGGCCAGCAGCCGGGTCTCCCAGGTGCGGCCCAGCCCCAGCTCGGCGACCCGCTCGGCGCCCCGGCGGGCGACCACCACACCCTCCTCGAGGATGTTCAGCGGCCCGGTGAGCAGCTCGGCCAGGTGCAGGTACGCGCAGGCCACGTCCTCCGGCCGGCCGGAGCGCTCGGCGGTGTCCAGCGCCCGGCGCATGACGGCCAGCCCGGCGTCCGGATCCTCCAGATAGGCCTCGCTGAACCCCAGCGCGGCGCTGGCCAGCACCACCTCCGAGGCGGCGCCCTCGACCTCGGCGGCGAGCCGGAGCGCCTCCCGCGCCTGGTCGCCGGCCTCGGCGTAGCGGCCCAGGTGCAGCAGCAGCTCGGCCAGGTGTGCGGCGGCGGTGGCCCGTTCCCGCGGCGTGCAGTCGGCCGACGCCAGCACCTGCCGGTACTCGGCCTCGGCCGGCGCCGATCGCCCGGCGGCGGCCAGGTAGCGGGCCCGCCGGATGTGAAGGGCGCAGGTGGGCGGGCCGGCCGGGTCGGCGGCCAACTCCTCCAGCAGGGCCAGGGCGCGGGCGTGCTCGCCGCAGTGGTGCGCCGACTCGGCCGCGTGGGTCAGCAGCTCGGCCCGGTCCACCTCGACCGGTTCGGGTCGGCCGCCGTCGGGCAGCACGGCGGGTGGGGTGTCGGCCAGGCTCAGCGCGGCCGACCAGTGGCGGTGCGCCTCGGCGTAGCCGTGCAACCGCTCGGCCTCCCGGGCGGCGGCCATGGCGGCCGGCAGGGCCCGGGCCGGCTCGCCGGCCAGCCGCCAGTGGTGGGCCAGCCGGGCCTGGTGCAGCTCGGCGGTGGCCGAGGTGAGCGTCTCGGCGTAGCGGCGGTGCAGCGCGGCCCGCTCGGCGGGGAGCAGCTCGTGCGCCAGCACCTCGGCGACCAGGCGGTGCCGCAGCCGGTAGCCGTCGTCGGCGCCGACCAGCAGCCGGTGTGCCACGGCCTCCCGGACCGCCTCGATGAGCTGGTCCTCCGGAAGCCGGACGACCTGGGCCAGCAGCCAGTGCTCGACCGGCTCGACCCCGGCGGCGACCGCGTGCACCACGGCGTGCGCGGGCTGCGGGAGCGCGTCGACCCGGGCCAGGAAGACCTCGCGCAGCGTGTCGGAGAGCCCGTCGTGGCCGTCGCGCAGGTCGCGGGCCAGTTCCTCCACCACGAAGGGGTTGCCGCCGCTGCGCTGCCACAGCTGGTCGGCGGCCTCGGGGGGCAGCGGCGTGCCGACGATCGCGGCGGCCAGCTCGTCGGTGCCGGCCCGGTCCAGCGGCGCCAGGTCCACCACCCGGACCGAGCGCAGCCGGCGCAGCTCGGTGAGCACGCGGCGCAGCGGGTGCGCGCCCTGCAACGACTCGGCGCGGATCGCGGCCAGCACCGACAGCTGGAGGTCGCCGAGGCCGGCGAGCAGGTAGAGCAGGAGCTGGCGGGTGCTCCGGTCCACCCACTGGAGGTCGTCGAGCACGAGCACCAGCGGCCGCCCGGCGGCGACCAGGTGCAGGCCGCGCGAGACCCGTTCCAGCAGCGCGCCCGCGCCGTCCGGACCGGGGGTCTCCTCGTCGAAGACCTGGAGCAGGCCGCGGACGGCCGAGGAGGTGCGTGCCTCGGTCAGGTCGGCGTCGAGGCGGCGCAGCGCCTGGCGGACCGGGTGCAGCGGGGAGGCGTCGCCGATGTCGAGGCAGGCGCCGGTGAGGACCAGTGCTCCCCCGGCCCGCAGCCGCTCGCCCACCTCGGCCAGCAGCCGGGTCTTGCCCACGCCGCTCTCGCCGGTGAGGAACACCGCCGCGGTCTGCCCGGGGGCGACGTCGTCGAGCAGCGCCGACCGGAGCGCCGCCACCGTGTCGGCACGGCCGACGAGCGGCGCGGTGTCCACATCGCTGGCCATGCCACGCAGCCTAGTCACAGGTTCCCGCACCGTTCTACGGGCTCAGTGCCCTTGTGGTACTCCTCGCGTCGACATTGCGACTAATGGTTGCGGGTGGTCGACATACGTCGTCCTACCGATCCCCCGAGGACCCGGTGGTGAAAGTGTCCGGAGGTCGTCAGGGCACCGGACCGGGGAGAGGGTGGGGGCGATGTTGATCACCACGCCCGTGGGGAGTCGGGAAGCCGTGACCGCCGCGCTTTGGCCGGTGCCGGAGGAGCGGCGCACGGTCACCGTGCTCTTCGCCGACATCGTCGGGTCGACCGGGCTGGTCGAGCGGCTCGACCCCGAGGACGTCCGGGCGCTGCAACAGGCGTACTTCGGCACAGTGGCCGCAGTGCTGCGCCGGTGGCACGGCGTGGTGGAGAAGTACGTCGGCGACGCGGTGATGGCGCTGTTCGGGGCGCACGGGTCCGACGGGTTCGACGCGTACCGGGGGGTGCGCGCCGGGCTGGAGATCCAGGCCGCGCTGGACCGGCGGCTGCCGGCCGGCACGCGGCTGCGGGTCCGGGTCGGCGTGGCCACCGGCGAGGTGCTGGTCGACCTGGCCGGCACCCGCGACGGCGGGCACGGCGCGGCCAGCGGCGCGGTCATCACCACGGCGGCCCGGCTCCAGGAGTACGCCCCGCCCGGCGGGGTGGTGGTCTGCGCGGCCACCCGGCGGGCCGTCGCCGGCCTGGTCGAGCAGCGCCCGCTGGCCACCATGGCGGTGGCCGGCAAGGCGCAGCCGCTGGACGTCTGGCGGGTGACCGGAGTGGCCCGCCACCGGCCGGCCCGCCACCACGGCCCGCTGGTCGGCCGCCGCCGCGAACTGGCCACGGCCGGCGAGGAGATCACCCGGGCGGTACGGGAGCGACGTCCACGCTGGATCTCGCTGGTCGGCCCGGCCGGCAGCGGGCGCAGCCGGATGCTGCACGAGCTGGTCCGGGCGGTGTCGACGGTGGACGGCGCCCCGGTGCGGTGGTGCGTGGCGCACTGCCCGCCGTTCCCGGACGGGGAGCTGGCGCCGCTGGCGGACATGGTCCGCGCCGTCGCCGGGGTCCGGGACACCCACCCGCCCGAGACCGTACGCCGGCGGGTGGGCACCGCCCTGGACGGGCTGCTGCCGCCGGCGCGGCGGGGTGCCGCGGCGCACGCGCTGGCCGAGTTCCTGGCCGCGCCGCGCGACGCCGGTGCGGCCGCCCGCGGCGCCGAGGTGTGGCGGGAGGCCCTGCTCGGCCTGGCCGCCGCGCAGCCCGTGGTGGTGGCGGTGGACGACCTGGACCGGGCCGCGCCGGCGCTGAACCGGTTCCTGCACCGGCTCTTCGCCGCCGCGAGCGAGCGGGGGCTGCCGCTCGCGGTGGTGGCGACCCATGGCCCGGGCTGGGCCGACCTGCTGCCCGGCGCGGCCGGCCGCCGGCGCCGGGTGCCGCTGCCCGCGCTGGGCACCGTCGACACGGGACGGTTGCTGCGGCACCTGCTCGACCGGGCCGGCCGGCCCGCCGCGCGGGCCGCGGCGCTGCTCCCGCTGGTGGGCGGCAGCCCGGCCGCCGCGGCGGCGTACGCCGCGACGCCGGACGCCGACGGCGAGCCGGGCGGGGTGCCGGAGCCGGTCCGCCGCCTGGTCGACGCCCGGCTGGACCGGCTGGACGGCGAGCGGCGGGCGGTGCTGATGGCTGCCGCGGCCCGGGGCGCGGAGGTCCCGGCCGCCACGGTGGACCGGATGCTCGGCTGGCCGGCCGGGCGCGCCGAGCCCGCCCTGCGCGCGCTTGTCGACGCCGGCCTGCTACGCCGCACGGCCACCGGCGGCTACGCGGTCGCCGAGCCGGCGGTGGCCCGGGTGGCCGCGCACCGACTGCCGCGCGCGGTCCGGGCGGAGTTCACCCGCCGGCTGGGGGACGCCGGGACGGCCGTGGCGATCCGTCCGGCCGGGGCGGTCACGGACGGCGTCGGGGGCCGGGCAGCCTGCCCGGCGGGGGCGGTACGCCGGTCGGGTGGAGGGGCCCGACCGGCGCCGGTCCCGGCGGCGGCCGGCCGGACGCGGGGCGGACCGGCCGCGGGCACCGACGGGGCCGTCAGTTCGCCGGTCGACGGCGGGGCGGGGCGGGCCGGCGCCGCGGCGGGCCGACCGGTGGGGGTGTCGGGGGGCGCCCCCGCCGGGCGGGCTCGTGACACGGCCCGCACCGGGGGGAACCGGGCCGGACGGCCGGCGCGGGGGCGCCTCGGGCTGTTCCCGGGGCTCGTCGACGCGTTACCGGGCGGCCCGGCGACCGGGTCGGTGGGCCGGGTCGGACCGGTGGGCGGGCGGCCGCCGACCGTCGGGCCGCCGCATCCGCCGCACGGCGGCCGGAAGCGGCTCGACGCCGGGCCCGATTCGGGCCGACCACGCCGGGCCGGCGCGGCCGCCGCCTGAGACGCGACGTCCGGGCCGGAGCGGGCACGGGGCCACTCCGACCCGGACGTCGTCCGGGCCACCGCATCCTGGGCGTCCATGGCCACGAGCGCGGCCGGGAGACGGCGCCGTGGCGAGGTGCGCGGCCGGTCGGTCGGCGGTCAGCGGTCGGCGAGGAACGCCAGGACGCGGTCCCAGGTGAGCGCGGCGGCCGGCGCCTCGTGGTCGGGCGTGCCGGGATCGGTGAAGAGATGCCCGGCACCCGGATAACGGTGCACGGTCAGCTCCGCGCCGGCCGCCGTCATCGCCCGCTGCCAGTCGTCCACCTCGTCCTGCGGCTCGTACTCGTCCGGGTCGGCGAGGTGCAGCTGCACGGGCAGGCCGGGGCGTACCGAGCCGGGGTCGCCGCCGGTGCCGTGCAGCAGGATCAGCGCCGCCGCCTCCGGCCGCTCGGCGAGCAGCGCCCCGGCGACGCCGGCGCCCATCGAGAAGCCGGCCAGCACGGTCTCGGCGGGCAGGTCGGCAGCCGCCGCGCGGGCCCGGTCGAGGACCGTGTCCCGGCCGATCTTGTCCAACAGCGCGAAGCCGGCGTCGACGGTGTCCGCGGCCGGCACCTCGTACAGGTCGGGGGTCGTCACCCGGTGCCCGGCGGCGCGGAGCCGGTCGGCGGCGGCCAGCACGGCGGGCCGCAGCCCGTACACGGAGTGCAGGAGCAGGATGTGTGCCATTGGCTCATCCTGGCGCGCGCCCCACTGGGCAGCGGGAGCGGCGCGCCGGTCAGTCCCGGGCGATCGTGCGGCTGCGGCCGCGGAACTCGGCGACCACCTCGCCGTCCCGCCACACGGTGACGTCGTAGATGCCGCTGCGGCCGTAGCGGACCCGCTCGGCGGCCCGGGCCACCAGCAGGTCGCCCTCGCGGACCGGGCGGAGGAAGCTGATCTCGCCGCCGGCGGCCACAGTGGCGGGGCCGTGGCTGTTGCAGGCCAGCGCGAACGCGGTGTCGGCGAGCAGGAAGACGAAGCCGCCGTGGCCGATGGCGTGGCCGTTGAGCATGGTCGCGGTGACCCGCATCCGGGCCACCGCCGCGCCGTCGCCGGCCGAGACCAGCTCGATGCCGAGCCCCTTGGACGCCACGTCGGCGTCGAACATGTCGTGGGCCGCGGTGCGGCCGTCGTCACCCGCCACGTCAGCGCCCCTGCCGCTGGTCGACGATCCGGCGCATCTTGCCCATCGAGCGCTCCACCCCGTCCGGCTCGATGACCTGCACCGCCACGCTCACCCCGATGGTGTTCTTGACCTGCTCGACCAGGGCCTTCCCGGCCCGCTCGGCCTCGTCGGCGGCCACCCCGGCCCGCCGCTCCACCTTGACGGTGAGGGAGTCCATCCGGCCCTGCCGGTCCAGCACGCACTGGAAGTGCGGCGAGAGCGCGGGCGTACGCAGGATCAGCTCCTCGATCTGGGTCGGGAAGACGTTGACCCCGCGGACGATCATCATGTCGTCGGTCCGGCCGGTGATCTTCTCGATCCGACGCATGGTGCGGGCGGTGCCGGGCAGCAGCCGGGTGAGGTCCCGGGTGCGGTAGCGGACCACCGGCATGGCCTCCTTGGTGAGCGAGGTGAGCACCAGCTCGCCCCGCTCGCCGTCGGGCAGCACCTCGCCGGTCACCGGGTCGATGATCTCCGGGTAGAAGTGGTCCTCCCAGAGGTGCAGGCCGTCCTTGGTCTCCACGCACTCGACGGCCACCCCGGGGCCCATCACCTCGGAGAGGCCGTAGATGTCGACGGCGTGCATGTCGAGGCGCTGCTCCATCTCCCGGCGCATGTCCCCGGTCCACGGCTCGGCGCCGAAGATGCCCACCTGGAGCGAGGTGGACTTCGGGTCGACTCCCTGGCGCTCCATCTCGTCGACGATGGCCAGCATGTAGCTGGGCGTGACCATGATGATCTCCGGCGCGAAGTCGCGGATCAGCATGACCTGCCGCTCGGTCATGCCACCGGAGACCGGGATGACCGTGCAGCCCAACTCCTCGGCGCCGTAGTGCGCGCCGAGCCCGCCGGTGAAGAGCCCGTAGCCGTACGCCACGTGCACGCGGTCGCCGGGACGGCCGCCGGAGGCCCGGATGGAGCGGGCCATGAGCTTCGCCCAGGTGTCCAGGTCGGCGCGGGTGTAGCCGACGACGGTGGGGCGGCCCGTGGTGCCCGACGAGGCGTGCAGCCGGGCGACGCGCTCGCGGGGCACGGCGAACATGCCGAACGGGTAGTTCTCCCGCAGCTCGGCCTTGCCGGTGAACGGGAAGCGGGCCAGGTCGGCCAGGTCGCGCAGGTCGTCGGGGTGCACCCCGGCCGCCTCGAAGGCCCGCCGGTAGTGCGGCACGTTCTCGTACGCGTGCCGCAGCGACCAGCGCAGCCGGTCCAGTTGCAGCGCCCGCAACTCGTCGACGCCGGCCCGCTCGACGGGTTCCAGCTCGTCCGGACGAGGGGCGCGGTCCTGCACGGTGACCTCCTGGGCGACGGGTCCGCCGGCACCGCGTCGCGCCGGGCGGGTGCCGATCACCGTACGCCCGTACGGCCCGTCCTGCCAGGTCAGGGGTTGTCCGGGTCGAGTCCGCGCTCGGGCATCAGCGCGTTCAGTGGGCGGCGGGGAGCCGGTGCAGCGCGTCGACCAGCGGCGCCAGTTCGGGGGTGCGCTCACCCTCGGCGAGCGCGTCGGCGAGCACCCGGTCGTGGGTGGGACGGGCCCGGCCGAGCAGGTCCGAGCCGGCCGGGGTCAGCTCGGTGTAGATGCCGCGCCGGTCGTCCGCGCAGAGGACCCGGGTGAGCAGGCCGCGCTCCTCCAGCCGGGTGACCAGGCGGGTGGTGGCGCTGCCGGAGAGCGCCGCGGCGCGGGCGAGCTGCCGCATCCGCATGTGCCAGCCGTGCTGCCGGGAGAGCGCGTCGAGCACCGTGTACTCGACGACGGAGAGGTCGTGCTCGGCCTGGAGCGCGCGTTCCAGGGCGGTCTCGATCAGGCCGTGCAGCGCGGCGAGCGTACGCCAGCCCTGCGCGCGGATCTCGACCGCGTCGTCGGCGATCCCCATGGCGCCCCCTCCGGTGTGACGTGGACGTCGCCCAGGTTACCACCCTTGCGCCGGTATAAAGCGCGTGCAACTATTTCGTTGTCGGCGCGGGTAGTTGCACGCGCTTTCTGTTTTCCGACACATGGATTGGGTACGGCATGGCACAGCGCACCTCGGCCCTCCCCGGCGGCCTGATCGCCCTGGCGATCGGGGCGTTCGGCATCGGGCTGACCGAGTTCGTGATCATGGGGCTGCTCCCCCAGGTCGCCGCCGACTTCGGGGTCAGCGAGTCGGTCGCCGGCTGGTTGATCTCCGGGTACGCCCTCAGCGTCGCCGTGGGCGGCGTGGCGCTCACCGCCGCCGTCACCCGGCTGCGCCGCAAGCCGGTGCTGCTCGGGCTCATGGTGCTCTTCATCGCCGGCAACCTGCTCTCCGCCCTGGCCGGCGACTACGCGACCATGCTGGCCGGCCGGATCGTCGCGGCGCTGTGCCACGGCGCGTTCTTCGGCATCGGCGCGGTGGTGGCGACCGGCCTGGTCCCGGCGGCCCGGCGGGCGGGCGCGGTCGCCCTCATGTTCACCGGCCTGACCGCCGCCAACGTCCTCGGCGTGCCCTTCGGCACCCTCCTCGGCCAGCACCTCGGCTGGCGGGCCACGTTCTGGGCGATCACCGGCATCGGGCTGGTCGCCCTGGTCGGCCTCGCCCTCCTGGTGCCCGGGCGCGGTCCGGCGAGCGACGCCGCGCCGACCGGCGGCCTGCGTGGCGAACTGCGGGCGTTCACCCACGCCCAGGTCTGGTTCTCGCTGGTGGTCACCGTGCTCGGCTTCGGCGGCATGTTCGGCGCGTTCACCTACATCGCCTACACGCTCACGGAGGTGAGCGGCTTCGCCACCGGGACCGTGCCGTGGCTGCTGGTGCTCTTCGGCGTCGGACTCTTCGCCGGCAACCTGGCCGGCGGCCGGGCCGCGGACGTGTCGCTCTCCCGGACGCTGGTCACCGTCCTCGCGGTGCTCACCCTGGTGCTGGTCGGTTTCGCGCTGACCGCCGGGAGCCCGGTGCTGACCGTGGGCTCGTTGCTGCTGATGGGCGCGTTCGGCTTCGCCACCGTGCCCCCGCTGCAGATGCGGATCATGAAGTACGCCCGCCGGGCGCCGACACTGGCCTCCGGGGCGAACATCGCCGCGTTCAACGTCGGCAACGCGCTCGGTGCCTGGCTCGGCGGGCTCACCATCGACGCCGGCCTCGGCTTCACCGCCCCGATCTGGGCCGGCGCCGGGCTCACCCTGCTCGGCCTCGCGGTGCTGCTGGTGGCCGAGCGGCAGGCCCGCCGTACCCCGGTGGACGCGGCGGCCCGCGAGCTGGCCGACGTGGCGGCCTGACGCGCGGGTGCCGCCGGTCCCGCCGTCAGTGGGCCCGGCCGGACCGGCCGGCGGCGGGCTCGGCCGGGGGCCGCCAGGCCCGGCAGGACCCGGCCGGGCGGCGTTATGCTCGGCGCGGCGGTGGGGCCCGCCGTCCCGGAACGTGCCGGGAGAACCGCGACACGCTCGCCAACGGTCCCTGCCAGTGATGCCCGTCCTGGTGGGAGGCACCGTGACCGGACCGTCCGAGTTCCGCGTCGACCCCGATGTCGACCTGCACGTCCCCGCCGACCGGCGGGAGCTGGCCGCGCACCCGGCGGCCGTGCTCGGCGTCATCGCGGCCGGCGGGGTGCTCGGCGCGCTGGCCCGGGCCGGGCTCCAGGCCGCGTTCCCGCACCCGCCCACCGGTTTCCCGTGGGCCACCTTCGGCATCAACCTCGGCGGCTGCCTGCTGATCGGCGCGCTCATGGCGGTGCTCACCGCCCGCCCGCCCGGCCCGCTGGTCCGGCCGTTCCTCGGCGTCGGCGTGCTCGGCGGCTTCACCACCTTCTCCACCTACGCGGTGGACGCCCAGCGGGCGATCGCCGCCGGGGCGCCCGGCACGGCGCTGGCGTACCTGGCGGCGACCCTCGCCGGGGCGCTGCTGGCGGTCTGGGCCGGGGACGCCGTGGCCGGCCGGCTGCTGGCCCGGGCCGAGGTCGGGGCGGCGCGGTGACCGTCCTGCTGATCGCGCTCGGGGCGGCGCTGGGCGCGCCGCTGCGTTACCTGACCGACCGGGCCGTGCAGGCCCGCCACGACTCCCCCTTCCCCTGGGGCACCCTGACCGTCAACGTCGCCGGGTCGCTGCTGCTCGGCGCGGTGGCCGCGGTGCCCGCCTCCCCCGCGGTGACCGCGCTGGTCGGCACCGGCTTCTGCGGCGCGCTGACCACCTGGTCCACGCTCAGCTACGAGACGCTGTGGCTGCACCGCGAGGGCGCCCGCGGGCACGCCCTGGCCAACGTGCTGGGCAGCCTCGCCGCCGGCCTCGCCGCGGCCACCGTCGGCTACGCCCTGGCCCGCGCCGTCACCGGCTGATCCGCCACGTTCACCCGCGCACCGGGACCGCCGCGGACCCCGGCTCCGGCGTGGCGTCGGCCGCCACCGGCACGAGGTCGGGCGTCGCGGACACCGGGCCGGCCGTCGCGGGCCTGGAGTCGGCGGCGAGGGCCGGAGCGGGGTCGGCGGCGAGCGCGACCACCGGACCGACCACGAAGACCGCCGGTGGCCGGACCTCCTCGCGTTCCGCGAGCGCGCCGACCTCGTCCAGCCGGCACCGGGCCGTCCACTGGTCGGGGTGGCCGGCGTCCCGGACGACCAGCACCGGCGTCTCGGCCGCCCGCCCGTGGGCGAGCAGTTCGGCGGCGATCCGCCCCACCGTGTCCACCGCCATGAGCAGCACCAGCGTGCCCCGGGCCCGGGCCAGCGCGGCCCAGTCCACGAGGGAGTCGGGGTGCCCGGGCGGCAGGTGCCCGGAGACCACGGTGACCTCGTGCGCCACGCCCCGGTGGGTCACCGGCACGCCGGCCAGGGCGGGCGCGGCCACCGCGCTGCTCACCCCGGGTACCAGCACCGTCTCCACGCCGGCCGCCGCGCAGGCGAGGACCTCCTCGTGGCCGCGACCGAAGACGTACGGGTCGCCGCCCTTGAGCCGGACCACCCGTTTGCCGGCGCGGGCGTGCGCCACGAGCGTGTCGTTGATGGTCTCCTGGGCCATCGACGGGCCCCGGGGCACCTTGGCGGCGTCCACCACGAGCACGCCGGGGCGGAGGCCGCGCAGCAGCCCGGCGGGAGCGAGCCGGTCGGCCACCACCACGTCGGCGGCGTCGAGCAGCGCCCTGCCGCGTACCGTGATCAGGTCGTCCGGGCCGGGCCCGCCGCCCACCACGGCGACCTGGCCGGGGCGCAACGCCGGCTCGTGGTGGTGGTCGGCGTGGTGATGATGGTGGTCGTGGCCGTGGGCCGGGTCGTCGGGGTGGTGGTGCGGGGTCTGCGGCCGCCCCACCTTGTCGGCGAACCCGGGCAGCGCCACCCGGTACGCGCAGGTGTCGCAGTTCATCCGGATGTCCCCGCGCAGCGCCTCGGCGTGCCGTTCGAGGACCAGGTCGGCGAGAGCGTCGCAGTCCCCGATCACCTCGGCCACCCGCACGTCCAGGTCGGGACGGCCGGCGGCGAACTCGCGGCTCTGCGCCACGATCCGGTCGGGCAGCACGCCGGCGAAGAGGAAGTAGGGGGCGACCACGATCCGCCGGGCGCCGAGCCGGCGCAGCCGCTCCAGCACGGCCGGCACGGACGGCTCCGCGAGGGAGACGAAGCCGGGTTCCACGCCGGCGTAGCCGCGCCCCTCCCAGAGCAGCCGGGCCACCTTGGTCACCTCGGCGTTGGCGTCCGGGTCGGTGGAGCCCCGCCCGATCAGAGCGACCCAGGTGCCGGCCCGGTCGGCGCCGTCGAGCGCCGCGTCGATGCGCTCCGCCAGCACGTCCTGGAGCAGCGGGTGCGGGCCGAGGGGCCGGCCGTAGGCGTACCGCAGGCCGGGGTGGCGCCGCTTCTCCCGGGCCAGCGCGGCGGGGATGTCACCCTTGCCGTGCCCGGCGGCGGCCAGCACCAGCGGCAGCGCCACCAGGCGGCGGTGGCCCCGGGCGGCGAGGGCGCCGACCGCGTCGGTCAGTGGCGGGCGGGACAGCTCGATGAAGCCGCCCTCGACGTCGGCGACGGCGTTTCGGCGGCGGATCCGCTCGACGAGCGCGGCGAACTGGCCGACGCCGGCGGCGCTGCGGGTGCCGTGCCCGACGATCAGCAGCGGGGTCCGGTCGTTCACTTGTCCTCCAGGTACAGCAGTGCGTTGAGGGCGGCGGCGGCCACCGCGGAGCCGCCCTTCTCCCCCACGTTGGACACGGCGGGCAGGCCGCTGGCCCGCAGCGCCGCCTTGGACTCGGCCGCGCCGACGAAGCCGACCGGCAGGCCGACCACCAGCGCCGGGGCCGCGTCGAGGCCGATCAGCTCGACCAGCGCGGTGGGGGCGCAGCCGACCACCCAGACCGCGCCCGGGCCGACCCGGTCGTACGCGATCCGCACCGCCGCCGCCGAGCGGGTGATGCCGGCGGCGCGGCCCAGGTCGGCGGCGGCCGGCTCGGCGACCGGGCAGACGATCTCCCGTCCGGGCCGGGTGATGCCGGCGGCGACCATCCACACGTCGGTGACGACCGGCGCGCCGGCCCGCAGCGCGGCCAGCCCGGCGGCCAGGGCGGCCTCGTCGCAGACCAGGTCGGTGACGTAGTCGAGGTCGGCGCTGGCGTGCACCACCCGCTCGGTGACCGCCCGGGTCAGCGGCGGCAGGTGCGACAGGTCGACCCGGTCGCGCAGGATGCGGTACGACTCCGCCTCGATCGGGTGCACGGTCCGGGTCATGAGCCGGCCTGCCCGTAGCGGCGGTCGTGTCCCCGCAGCCGCCAGAGCAGCACGGCGCCGCCCCAGGCGAGCGCGAACAGGCCCACCACGGCGTAGCCGAGCTGCTCGAAGTGGTCGGCGATCGAGGCGTACCCGGCCAGGGCCGTGACGCCGAGGCGGTCGGCGAGCAGCCCGGCCAGGTAGACACTGGCGACCAGGCCGCCGACCAGCACGGTCATGCTCGTGGTGGCCAGGTTGTACCAGAGCCGCCGGGCCGGCTGCCGGTACGCCCACGAGTAGGCACGGCTCATCAGCAGGCTGTCGGCGGTGTCCATGGCGGACATCCCGGCGGCGAAGAGCAGCGGCAGGGTGAGCAGCGCCAGCACCGGCAGCCCACCGGCGGCGGCGGTGCTCGCCGAGAGCGCCAGCAGGGTCACCTCGCTCGCCGTCTCCAGGCCCAGCCCGAACAGGAAGCCGACCGGGGCCATGTGCCAGGAGGAGCGGACCAGGGTGCGGGCCCGGGCCCCGAGAATCCGGTGCATGAGGCCCCGGTTGAGCAGCAGGAGGTCCAGCTCCGTCTCGTCCAGCCCGCCGGCGCGCAGCCGCCGCCAGAGCCGGGCCAGCCCGGCCAGCACCGCCGCGTTGAGGGCCGCCACCAGCAGCAGGAAGCCGGTGGCGGTGACCGCCGCGACGGTGGCGCCGACCGCACGGAAGCCGTCCATCCGGGCGCCGGACAGCCGGCTGGAGGCGAGCCCGATCACCAGGGCGAGCAGCAGCACCACGGCGCTGTGCCCGAGCGCGAAGAAGAAGCCGACGCCGACCGGCCGCCGGCCGCGCAGCAGCATGAGCCGGGTGGTGTCGTCGATGGCGGCGATGTGGTCGGCGTCGAAGGCGTGCCGCACCCCCAGCACGTACGCCAGGGTGCCCGCGCCGGCCAGCCCGCCGGCCGCCACCGGCTGGTGGTTCCAGTACAGGTACAGGGTGACGCCGGCGACGTGCAACGCGGCGACCGCGCAGACGATGCCGCCGAGGCGGGCCCGCTCCGCGCGGGTCCAGCGGCCGACGGGCGGGGCGGCGGTCGGGGTCGAGGTCATCGCTTCCCTCCGGGTTCGGGGTCGACGTGGATGGCGTCCACGGGGCAGATCTCCAGGCATTCGAGGCAGCCGGTGCAGCGGTCGGTGACCCGCAGACCGGCAGGGGTGGGGCGGATGGCGTGCACCGGGCAGGTGAGCAGGCAGGCGCCGCAGCCCTGGCAGGGGCCGATGGTCACGACCGCCACCGGTACCCCCGGGGCGTGACCATCCGGCCGGCGACCACCCGGGTCTGCGAGCTGCCGACCACCACGACGCTGTACATGTCGACAAGCGCCGGGTCGAGGGTCGCGAGCGTGGCCAGGTGCACCCGCTGCCCGGGTCGGCTGGCGTTGCGCACCACGCCGACCGGGGTGTCCGGCGGCCGGTGCGCCGCGAAGGTCTCCAGGGCGGCGCCGAGCTGCCAGTCCCGGGTACGGCTGCGCGGGTTGTAGAGCAGCGCCACCAGGTCGCCCTCGGCGGCCGCGGCCACCCGCCGGGCGATCACCTCCCACGGGGTGTGCAGGTCGGACAGGCTCAGGTAGACGTGGTCGTGTCCGAGCGGCGCGCCGAGCAGGGCGGACGCGGCGAGGCCGGCGGTCACCCCGGGCACACCGACCACGTCGATCCGGTCGTCGGCGTACTCCAGGGCGGGGCTCGCCATCGCGTACACCCCGGCGTCGCCGGAACCGACCAGGGCGACGGCGTGGCCGGCGGCGGCCTCGGCGACGGCGGCCCGGGCCCGCGCCTCCTCCGCGCCGAGCCCGCTGGCCAGCACCCGGGTGCCGGGGCGGAGCAGGTCGCGGACCTGGTCGAGGTACTGGTCCAGGCCCACCACCACGGCGGCCCGGCGAAGCTCGGCCACCGCGCGCGGGGTGCGCAGGTCGGCCGCGCCGGGTCCGAGGCCGACCAGTGCGAGCCGGCCGCGCGGGGCCTGCCGGGCCACCGCGACGGTGGCCATCGCCGAGGCGGTCTTCGGCACCAGCAGCGCGCCGCCGTGGCGCAGCGCCGCGGCCTCCGCGACGCTCGGGGTGCCGACCGCGGCGCGGACCACCTCGCTGGGGTGCGGCACGTCGACCGCCGCCAGCTCCGCCGCCGGCCAGGTCTCCAGGGGTACGCCGTACGCGTCGGCGGTCGCCCGGATCCCCGCCTCGTCGGCCTTCAGGTCCACGCTGGCCAGGCAGCGCAGGCTGGCCGGGCTCAGGCCGGCGTCGGCGAGCGCCCGGCGCAGCAGGCCGGTCACCTCGGCGGCGGGCACGCCCCGGCTGGAGCCGATCCCGGCGACCAGGGACGGCGGGCGGAGCACCACGGTCCGCCCGTCGAGCGGCACGACCCGGTCGGTGACCAGGATCCGCCAGCCCTCCGCGCTCTCGTCGTGCTCGGCGGTGGCCGGGTCCGTCGGTGGGGGTGCGATCTCGACGCGGACGTGGTCCGGCAGGGCGGGCAGCGGCCAGGTGGCGTCGGCGACCAGCCGGACCGGCTCGCCGTCGAGGATCGCCCGGGACACCGCGGCCACCGCGCCCTCCACGGGCCAGCCGAGGGTGTCCAGCCCGGGCAGGCCGACCGCGTCGGTGGCGGTGGTGACCACCGGCCGGGCGTCGAGGAGCGCGCCGACCTCGGCGGCGAGGGCGTTGGCGCCGCCGGCGTGCCCGCCGAGCAGGGCCACCGCGTGCCGGGCCGCCTCGTCGACCACCACCACGGCCGGGTCGGTGTGCTTGTCGCCCAGCAGTGGGGCCAGGATGCGGACCACCGCGCCGGTGGCCAGGAACGCGACGACGGCGTCGCACTCCCGCCAGGCCGCCCGCAGCGCGTCGGCGACGCTCTCCGCCTCCACGAGCCGGGCGTGCGGCCAGGCCGCCGCGAGGCGGCGCGCATGTCCCCGCCCGGCGGCGGTCGCCGCCACGAGTCCGACATTCCTGCCGGCTGCGGTGGCGAGGGGGTCCCGGGTCGACGGGTCCGAGGGTGTGGTCACGGCTTCCTCCGGGTGGGCGGTCACGGGAGCTCCCCGGTGAGCAGGACGACCGGGTTGGTGGCGGCCAGGCGCAGGGAGCCGCCGGGCAGGTCGGCGAGGCGGGCGGCGGCGAGCTGGCAGCCGTCGACCGCGTAGCCGGCGGCGCGCAGCAGGTGCACGGCCGGCGCGACCCGGTCGAGGGCGGCCAGGGTGACCACCACGCGGGGCGGGCGGCGGTCGGCCACCGCGGCGAGCACGTCCAGGCCGCCCCCGCCGACGAAGACGGCGTCCGGGTCGGGCAGCCCGGCCAGTGCCGCCGGGGCCGCCCCGGTCACCACCCGGACGTCGACGCCGTGCCGGGCGGCGTTGGCCCGGATCGGCGCGTCCGGGTCGCGTTCGACGGCGAGCACCGCCGCGCCGAGCAGCGCGCACTCGATGCCGACCGAACCGCTGCCGGCGCCGACGTCCCAGACCAGCCGGCCCAGCCGGGGCCGCAACCGGGCCACCGCAAGAGCCCGCACCTCAGCCTTGGTGATCATCGAACCCCGATGGACGTAAGCGGACTCCGGCAGAGCCCAACCCCCGACAGGCGCCGCAGCAGGCTGGTCATCGGCGCGCATCCCGCCGACACCCCCCGCGATCTTGCAGTTGGTGCCCGGGCTGAACGCCCGAACCGGACGCGGACCGGGCCGTAAGTGCAAGATCGGCGCGGCCGGGTCCTCGGGCGGGGCGATCTCCGGGGCGAGGCTGAGCATCACGTGCGGGTCGGACCAGGTCGTTGCGGCGGCCTCGGCGGGAGTGGTCCAGGTGACCCGTTCGTCGGGGGTGCCGAGGTGCTCGGCGACGACCAGGCGGCGGTCCCAGCCGGCCAGGCCGGCGCCCAGTTCGGCCGCGCCCGCGCCGGGGGCGGTGAGCACCGCGACGGCGGGCAGCGCGCGGCAGGCGTTGAGCGCCGGGCGAGGGTCCCGGCCGTGCGCGGTGACCACGGCCGCGCCGTCCCAGGGCAGCCCGGCGCGGGCGAACGCGGCGGCGACGCTGGAGACGGCGGGCAGCACCCGCACCGGCAGGCCGGCCGCCCGGAGCCGGCGGACGATCCCGAAGAAGCCGGGGTCGCCGCTGGCCAGGACCACCGCGGGCGTGCCGGCGGCGACGGCGGCGGCGAGCCGGTCCAGGGCGGGGGCGAGCGGACCGAGCACGACGGTGGCGCAGCCTGGCGGCACCGGCACGGCGGCCAGGTGCCGGGCCGCGCCGACGACCAGCCCGGCGCCGGCCAGCGCCTCCGCGAGCGCGGGGTGCGCCGGCCGGCCGGCCGCGTCGATCCCCGCCACGAGCACGGTCGGGGTCACGCGGCCCACCGCCGGGAGAAGGCGCGCAGCCGGGGCGGGGTCACGCGGACCACCGCCCGGAGGAGGCGACCACCCGGGCGCCCGCGAAGTCCACCATGGCCACGTCGACGGTGACCGCGTGGCCGGCGAAGCGGCGCAGGACCTGCCGCACCCGCCGGCAGAGCAGATCCCCGGCCGGGCCGAGCAGGCCGGCGGCCGCCCACAGCTCGTACGCGTGCCGGCCGGTGTTGGCCGCCGCGACCGCGGCTACCAGGTCCGGGTCGCCGCCGGCCTCGGCGGTGACCGCGCCGAGCAGCGAAAGGTCCACCTTGGACCGGGTGTAGTGGGTCATGAGGATGCCGGCGGCGAGCTTGGCCAGCTTGCCGGCCATGCCGACGAAGACGACCCCGGTCATCCCGTCGCCGACGGCGGCGGTGACCGCCGCGCCGGTGAAGTCCCCGACCTCGACGAAGCACACCTCGGGCAGGTCCGGCAGGAGCGCCCGGGCGGCCCGCTCGGTACGCCCACCCGTGCAGAGCACCACGGTCCGCTCGCCCTGGGCGGCCATCACGTGCACGGCCTGCACCACGCTGGCCCGCCAGGAGGCGGTGGAGAACGGCCGGACGATCCCGGTGGTGCCCAGGATGGAGATGCCGCCGAGGATGCCGAGCCGCCGGTTGGTGGTCTTGCGGGCCATGATCTCGCCGCGGGGCACGCTGATCACCACGCGTACCCCGGTCTCGCCGAGGTCGATCACCTCGGCGACGGCCTGGCCGATCATGCGGCGCGGGGTCTCGTTGATGGCCGGGCCGCCCACCGCCAGGCCGAGCCCCGGCCGGGTGACCGTGCCGACGCCCGGCCCGCCGTCGAGGCGCAGCCCGGGCTCGTCCCGCCAGGTGACGGTGGCGGTCAGCTCGGCGCCGTGGGTGACGTCCGGGTCGTCGCCGGCGTCCTTGACCACCACGGCCTCCGCTCGGCGGGACGGGTCGAGGTCGCAGCGGGCCACCGCGAAGGTGACCCGCCGGCCGGCCGGCAGGCCGATCTCCACCCGGTGCTGCGGCTCGCCCGTGACCAGCGCGGTCAGCGCCGCCTTGGTCGCCGCGGTGGCGCACGCGCCGGTGGTCCAGCCGGTCCGCAGCGCGGTGGGCCGGACCTTGGCCGTACGCGGCAGGTCCGGCTCACGCAGCGGCGGCTCGGCGTACGTCACCGGGCATCCCCGGCGGCGTCTCCCGACCGGTCGGCGCGGGCGCGGCGGAGTGCGGCGCGGGCGGCCGGCTCGGCCCGGCGGTGGGTGTGGAAGTGGCCGGGGTGGTAGAGGTGCGAGCGGGTGCCGGTGGCGGCGAGCGCCGGTCCGACCAGGAACAGCGTGTGCTTCCACAGCTTGTGCGCCTTGACGGTGGCCTCCAGCTCGCCCAGCGTGCACCGGACCACCAGCTCGTCCGGCCAGGTCGCCTGGTAGGCCACCACCACCGGGGTCTCCGGCGGGTAGCCGCCGGCCAGCAGTTCCGCCTGCGCCTGCCCGGAGCGGGCGGCGGAGAGGAACAGCGCCATGGTGGTGCCGTGCCGGGCGAACTCGCGGACGCGCTCGCCGGGCGGCATCGGCGTCTTGCCGCCTTCGAGGCGGGTGAGGATCACCGACTGGGCGACCTCGGGGATGGTCAGTTCCCGGCCGACCAGCGCGGCGACCGCGGTGAACGAGGACACCCCGGGCACCACCTCCACGGCCAGGCCGAGGGCGCGGCACAGGTCGAGCTGCTCCTGCACGGCGCCCCACAGGGCCGGGTCGCCGGAGTGGATCCGGGCCACGGTGAGCCCGTCGGCGGCGGCCCGCTCGTAGAGCGGGCGGACCCCCTCGATGGGCAGCTGGGAGGAGTCGACGATCTCGGCGCCCGGCCGCGCGTGGGCGAGCACGTCGGCGTGCACGAGGCTCGCGGCCCAGATCACCACGTCGGCCTCGGCGATGACCCGGGCGGCGCGCAGGGTGAGCAGGTCGGCGGCGCCGGGGCCGGCCCCGACGAACCAGACCTTGCCGGTGGTGGTCACAGTTTTCCTCCCCGGCCGTCCCGGCGGGCCGGGACCAGCAGCGTCGACAGGTAGGGCAGGTCGGTGGCGGCGTCGTCCACCGGTCCGATGCGCTCGCCGGGCAGGCCGACCGCCCGGCCCAGCACGGCGTCGTCGAGCCGGCCCTGCCGGCGCAGCTCGTCGACCAGGTCGGGGTGGCGGCGCCAGCCCTTGTAGACGACGACGGTGCCGGGGCCGGCGAGCGCGTCGGCGACCGGCGTGAGCCCGGCGGTGGCGGGCAGCAGGGTGAGCGGTTCGCGGCCCTCGCAGAGCGGCACGCCGGCCCGGGCGGCCAGCTCCTGCATGGCGGTGATGCCGGGCACGGTGCGCACCTCGACTTCGGGCCGCCGGGCCCGGACGCCGTCGGCCAGGTAGCCGAAGGTGGAGTAGACGTTGGGGTCGCCGATGGTGGCGAAGGCGACCGACCGGGCGCCCGCGTCGACGGCGGCCACCACCGCCGCCGCCGCGGCGTCCCAGGCGCGCTCCCGGCGGGCGGTCACCCCGCCCCGGTCGTCGAGGGCGAACGGCAGCCGGCGCAGCCGGTCCGTGGGCACGTGCGCCCGCACGGTGGTCTCGGCCCGGCCGGGGGGCGCGTCCGGGTCCGCGGCGTGCCGGTCCAGCACGGGTACGAACACGAGATCGGCCTCGCCCAGCAGCCGCACCGCCTTGAGCGTCAGCAGTTCGGGATCGCCGGGTCCGACCCCGACCCCGGTCAGCACCGCGCCGGGCGGGGTCACCGGCTCGCCGCCTCGACGAGCCGGCGGGCCGCGGCCGGGTGCCCGGCCCAGTGGGTGTGCAGGTAGGACGCGTGCACCCGCCCGGCCACGAAGCCGTGCGCGGCGCCGTCCCAGTGCCAGGCGGGGCGGTCGCCGTGCCCGGGGTCGGTGACGGTGCGGTGGAACTCGTGTCCGCGTACCGGGTCGCCGGCCCGGTGCGCCGGGGAGTCGGCGGCGGCCACCGCGTCGCGGTAGCCGAGGGTGAGCCGGCCGGTCATCCGCGCGGTGTGGGCGAGCCGCCCGCACATGGGCACCCCGTCGAGGGCGCGGCCGAGGTAGAGCAGGCCGGCGCACTCGGCGACCACCGGACCGTCGAAGCCGGCCAGCTCGGCCCGGAGCGCGGTGTTGCCGGCCAGGGCGTCGGCGTGGACCTCGGGGAAGCCACCGCCGATCACCACGGCCCGGGTGCCGGGCGGCAGGGCCTCGTCGCGCAGCGGGTCGAGGGTCACCACCTCCGCGCCGGCCGCGGTGAGCAGTTCGGCGGTCTCCGCGTACGAGAAGGTGAAGGCCGCCCCGCCGGCCACCGCGACGACCGGGCGGGCGGTGCCGGCGGGGCCGCCGACGGCGACGGCCGGGTCCCAGGCCGGTGCGGTCAGCGGCGGTGCGGTGCGGGCCAGCGCCAGCACGGCGTCGAGGTCCACGGTGGACTCCACCAGGTCGGCGAGCGCGGCCACCACGGCGACCGACTCGGGCGCGCGTTCGGCGACCGGCACCAGCCCGAGGTGGCGGGACGGGGCGGCCACCTCGGCCGCCCGGGTCACCGCGCCGAGCACCGGCACGTCCACCTCGGCGAGCGCGTCGCGCAGCAGGGTCTCGTGCCGCGGCGAGCCGACCCGGTTGAGGATCACCCCGCCGATGCGCACCGCCGGGTCGAACGCGCGCATGCCGAGCACCAGCGCGGCGGCGGAGCGGCCCTGCGCCGTGGTGTCGAGGACCAGCAGCACGGGCGCCTCGACGAGGCGGGCGACGTGGGCCGTGGAGGCGTACCCGCCGCGCCCGACCGCGCCGTCGTGCAGCCCCATCACCCCCTCCACCACGGCCACGTCGGCCGGGGTGGGCACGGTGGCGCCGTGCCGCAGCAGCGGAGCGATCCGCTCGGGCCCGACCAGCCAGGGGTCGAGGTTGCGGCCGGGGCGGCCGGCGGCGAGCGCGTGGTAGCCGGGGTCGATGTAGTCGGGGCCGACCTTGTGCGGGCTGACCGTCAGGCCGCGGCGGCGCAGCGCGGCGAGCAGGCCGGTGGCCACGGTGGTCTTGCCGTGCCCGCTGGCCGGGGCGGCGACGACCAGCCGCGGCAGGGCCCAGGGCGTCACCATTCGATGCCCTTCTGGCCCTTCTGGCCGGCGTCCATCGGGTGCTTGACCTTGGTCAGCTCGGCGACCAGGTCGGCGGCCTCGACCAGCCGCGGGTCGGCGTCCCGGCCGGTGATCACCACGTGCTGGAAGCCGGGGCGGTCGCGCAGCGTGGCGACCACCTCGTCGACGTCGATCCAGCCCCACTTCATCGGGTACGTGAACTCGTCGAGCACGTAGAGCCCGTAGCGCTCGGCGGCCAGGTCCCGCTGGATCTGCCGCCACCCCTCCCGGGCGTCCTCGGCGTGGTCGGCGTCGCCGCGGCGCTGGATCCAGGACCAGCCCTCGCCCATCTTGTGCCAGCTCACCGGGGCGCCCTGCCCGGTGCGCTCGTGCACCTCGCCGAGGGCCCGGAAGGCGTTCTCCTCCCCCACACGCCACTTGGCGCTCTTGACGAACTGGAACACGCCGATCGGCAGCCCGGCGGTCCACGCCCGCAGCGCCAGCCCGAAGGCGGCCGTCGACTTCCCCTTCATCTGTCCGGTGTGCACGATGACCAGCGGTCGGTGACGCCGCTGCCGGGTGGTCAACCCGTCGACGGGCACATAGCTCGGCTTTCCCTGCGGCATCAGGCAGCGCTCCTCGTGGTGAGGCCGACGAGCGGGTCACTGGTCACGTCGGCGAGGTGGTGGTGCGGGGCGTGGAGGTGGGTGGCCAGGCGGCGGGCCAGGTTGAGGCGGATCGGGCCGGACTCGCAGTCGACGACGACGCAGGGTGCGCCCGTGGCGGCGAGCACGGCCGCCGCCCGGTCGGCCCGGTCGAGGGGGCGGGGGCCGGCGGTGGCCCGGCCGTCGGTGACCACCAGCACGAGGGGGCGCCGCTTCGGGTCGCGCAGCCGCTCCACGCGGAGCAGGTCGGCCGCCGCCAGCAGTCCCTCGGCGAGCGGCGTACGCCCGCCGGTGGGCAGCTCGGCCAGCCGGGTCGAGGCGGCCAGCACGGACGAGGTGGCCGGGAGGAGGGTCTGTGCGCCCGTACCCCGGAAGGCGACCACGGCCACCTTGTCCCGCCGCTGGTACGCGTCGGTGAGCAGCGCCAGCACCGCGCCCTTCACGGCGGACATCCGCTCCCGGGCGCCCATCGACCCGCTGGCGTCCACCACGAACAGGACGAGGTTGCCCTCACGCCCCTCGCGGACCGCCTCGCGCACGTCGGACGGGCGCAGCCGCAGCGGCCCGCCGGCCCGTCCCCGCACGGCCTGGTGCGGGGCGGCGGCCCGGACCGTGGCCGGCAGGTGCAGCGCCCCGGCGCGGCCGGCCGGCACCCGGGCGCCGGTGGTGCGGCCCCGCCCGGTCCGGGCCCGGGAGCGCCGGCCGGGCACGCCCTCGCCGATGCCGGGCGCGGTGAGCAGCCGGGCCCGCAGCCCCCGGTCGGGAACGGCGACGGTCCCGGGCCGTCCCTCGGCACTGCCCGGGTCCCCCGGTCGCCCGCCGGCGCCGGGCAGGCGGTCGTCGCTGGACTCGTCGCCCATCTCGTCGCCGGTCTGGCCGTTGGCCGGCCAGCGACCGTCCCGGCCGGTCCCGCGTCCGTGGTCCGGTGACCCGGGGCGCCCCGCGTCGTCGGACGTCCCGGAGCGGTCCCGGCCGTCGGCGCCGCCCTTCCCGCGGGCCGACCGATCGGGACCGTCGGGGTCCACCCCGCCGCCGCCCGGCCCGCCCGCCGAGCCCTCGGGACCGTCGCCCGCCCCGGCCCCGCCGCAGCCTCCACCGGGTCCACCGCCCGGCCCGGGACCGCCGTCCGGGCCGGGAGTGCCGTCGGGCCCACCGTCCGGGTCGTCGTCGGGATGCTGCTCGCGGGCCCGGCGCAGCGCCTCGTCCAGGCGCTGCTCGTCCAGCCCGGGGGTGTCGAACGGGTCCCGACGGCGGCGGTGCGGCAGGGCCAGCCGGGCGGCGACCCGGACGTCGTCGGCGGTCACCCGCTCCCGGCCCTGCCAGGCGGCGTGCGCCACGGCGGTGCGGGCGGTGACGATGTCGGCGCGCATGCCGTCCACGTCGAACGCGGCGCAGACCTCGGCGATCTGCCGCAGCGCCGCGTCGGGCAGCGCCACCCGGGGCAGCCGGCGCCGGGCGGCGGCGACCCGGCGGGCCACCTCGGCGTCCGCCTCGGCCCAGCCGGCGGCGAAGCCGGCCGGGTCGGTGTCGGCGGCGAGCCGCCGGCGGACCACCTCGGCGCGTACGGCGGGGTCGCGGCTGGCGGCCACCTCGACGGTGAGCCCGAACCGGTCGAGCAGCTGCGGGCGCAGCTCCCCCTCCTCCGGGTTCATGGTGCCGACCAGCAGGAACCGGGCGGCGTGGCTGACCGAGACGCCCTCCCGCTCGACGTGGCAGCGGCCCATGGCGGCGGCGTCCAGGAGCAGGTCGACCAGGTGGTCGTGCAGGAGGTTCACCTCGTCGACGTAGAGGACGCCGCGGTGGGCGGCGGCGAGCAGGCCGGGCTCGTAGGCGCGTACCCCCTCGGCGAGGGCCTTCTCGAGGTCGAGCGAGCCGACCACCCGGTCCTCGGCGGCGCCGACCGGCAGCTCGACCAGGCGGGCCGGGCGGCGCTCGGCCGCCGACCCGGCCGGGTGCGGCCCGTCCGGGCAGCCCGGGTCGGGTGCGGCCGGGTCGCAGGCGAAGCGGCAGGCCGCGACCCTGTCGACCGGGGGCAGCAGCCCGGCGAGGGCGCGGACGGCGGTGGACTTTGCGGTGCCCTTCTCGCCCCGGACCAGCACCCCGCCGACGGCCGGGCTGACCGCGTTGAGCAGCAGGGCGAGGCGCATCTCGTCCATCCCGAGGACCGCGCTGAACGGGTATCCACTCATTGCCGGTCCTCCAGGTCGCCCTCGCTGGCCAGGTACGTCTCGTGCAGGCGGTCGAGGGTGGCCGGCTCGGGCGCGGCCCACAGTCCGCGGTCGGCGGCCTCCAGCAGCCGTTCGGCGATGCCGCGCAGCGCCCACGGGTTGGACCGCTCCAGGAACTCCCGGGTCTCCGGGTCGAAGAGGTACGCCTCGGCGAGCCGCTCGTACATCCAGTCGTCGACGACCCCGGCGGTGGCGTCGTAGCCGAACAGGTAGTCCACGGTGGCGGCCAGCTCGAAGGCGCCCTTGTAGCCGTGCCGGCGCATGGCGGCGATCCAGCGCGGGTTGACCACCCGGGCGCGGAACACCCGTCGGGTCTCCTCGCCGAGGGTGCGGGTGCGCACGTCGTGCGGCAGGGCCGAGTCGCCCACGTACGCGGCCGGGGCGCCGCCGGTGAGGTGGCGGACCATGGCCACCATCCCGCCGTGGTACTGGAAGTAGTCGTCGGAGTCGACGATGTCGTGCTCGCGGGTGTCCTGGTTCTTCACGGCGACGGCGATGCGGGCGAAGGAACGTTCCATGTCGGCGCGCGCCTCCCGCCCGTCCAGCCCCGGCCCGTAGGCGTAGCCGCCCCAGACGGCGTACACCTCGGCCAGGTCGGCGTCGGTGCGCCAGGTCCGGGCGTCGATGAGCGGCAGGAGCCCGGCCCCGTACGCCCCGGGTTTGGAGCCGAAGATCCGGGCGGTGGCCCGGCGCGGGTCGCCGTGCTCGGCGACGTCCGCGTCGACGTGCGCCTTCACGTAGTTCTCGGCGGCCGGCTCGTCGAGCGCGGCGACCTGCCGGACGGCGTCGTCGATGAGGGCGACGACGTGCGGGAAGGCGTCCCGGAAGAAGCCGGAGATGCGCACCGTGACGTCGATGCGGGGGCGGCCCAGCTCGGCCAGGGGCAGCACCGCGACGCCGGTGACCCGGCGGGACCGGTCGTCCCAGGTGGGACGGACGCCGAGCAGCGCCAACACCTCGGCGATGTCGTCGCCCTGGGTGCGCATGGCGCTGGTGCCCCAGACGGTGAGCCCGACCGAGCGCGGGTACGCCCCGGTGTCGGCGAGGTGCCGGGCCAGCAGCGAGTCGGCGAGGGCCACCCCCACGTCCCAGGCGTTGCGGCTGGGGATGGCCTTCGGGTCGACGGAGTAGAAGTTGCGCCCGGTGGGGAGCACGTTGACCAGCCCGCGGGTGGGCGAGCCGGACGGGCCGGGCGGCACGAAGCGGCCGGCGAGCGCGCCGAGCACCCGGTCGATCTCGTCGGTGGTGCGGTCCAGCCGGGGCACCACCTCGCGGGCGGCGAAGCGGAGCACCTCGGTGGCGTCGGGCACCGGAGCGCCGACCACCTCCTCGACCACCGCGGCGGCCTTGGTGTCGTCCCAGCCGAGGGTCTCCATGCCGAGCACGAGCCGGCGGGCCAGGGCCTCGACGAGGTCGACGGCGTCGGCGGCGGTGGCGGCCGGCCCGTCGACGGCCTCGGTGAGCGCCGCCGGCACGGGGATCCGCGCGCCGGGCTCGGCGAGCAGCGCCGCCTCGTCGAGGCCGGCGTGGGCGGCGAGGGCCTGGCGCAGCCCGGGCAGCACCCGGACCCCACCCCAGACCTGCGGGGCGCGCAGCACGGCGAGCACGAGGTTGACCCGGGCCTCCCCGGCGGGCGCCTCGGCGAGCACGTGCAGGCCGTCGCGGATCTGCACGTCCTTGACCTCGCAGAGGTAGCCGTCGAGGTGCAGCACGAAGTCGTCGAAGTCGTCCACGCCGGGCATCTCGGCCTGATGCAGGTCGTGGTGCAGTTCGGCGGCGCGGACGAGGTCCCAGATCTGCCGTTGCACGGTGGGCGCCTTGGCCGGGTCGAGGGCCTGCACGGTGGCGTACTCGTCGAGGAGCTGTTCGAGCTTCGCCAGGTCGCCGTAGGTCTCGGCGCGGGCCATCGGCGGCACCAGGTGGTCGACGACGACGGCGTGCGCGCGGCGCTTGGCCTGGGTGCCCTCGCCGGGGTCGTTGACGATGAACGGGTAGACCAGCGGCAGGTCGCCGAGGACCGCGTCGGGGGCGCAGTCGGCGGCGAGGCCGAGGCCCTTGCCGGGCAGCCATTCCAGGGTGCCGTGCTTGCCGAGGTGGACCACGGCGTCGGCGCCGAAGCCGCCGTCGGCGACCGGTGCGGCCAGCCAGCGGTACGCGGCCAGGTAGTGGTGGCTGGGCGGCAGGTCCGGGTCGTGGTAGATGGCCACGGGGTTCTCGCCGAAACCGCGGGGCGGTTGGATGAGCAGCGCCACGTTGCCGAAGCGCAGGCCGGCGAGGACGAGGTCGCCGCCGTCGGTGTAGAGCCGGCCGGGCGGCTCGCCCCAGTGCTCCCGCATCCGCTCGCGCAGCGGGGCGGGCACCGCCTCGAACCAGCGCCGGTAGGTCTCCCCCGGCACCCGGGCCTCGGCGGCGGCGAGCTGCTCGGGGGTGAGCCACTCGACGTCGTGCCCGCCGGCCGCGATCAGGGCGTGGATCAGCGCGTCCCCGTCGTCCGGCACGGAAGCGTCGCCCAGGTCGTAGCCGGCCTCGGCGAGGGCGGCGAGCAGCCGGACCGCGGAGGCCGGGGTGTCCAGGCCGACCGCGTTGCCGACCCGGGAGTGCTTCGTCGGGTAGGAGCTGAGCACGACGGCGAGGCGCTTGTCGGCGTTCGACACGTGCCGCAGCCGGGCCTGCCGGACGGCGATGCCGGCGACCCGGGCGGCCCGCTCCGGGTCGGGCTCGTAGACGGAGAGCCCGTCGGCGTCGATCCGCTTGAACGAGAACGGCACGGTGACGATGCGGCCGTCGAACTCGGGGATGGCCACCTGCATGGCGGCGTCCAGGGGGGACAGTCCGGCGTCGCTGGCCGCCCACCGGTCGCGGTCGCTCGTGAGGCAGAGCGCCTGGACGATCGGCACGTCCAGGCCGGCGAGCGCGCCGACGTCCCAGGCGTCTTCGTCGCCGCCGCCGGAGGCGTTCGCGGCGACCGCCCCGCCGGCCGCGAGCACCGTCACCACGAGGGCGTCGCACCGCGCGAACAGCTCGAGTGGGCCCGCGCCCGGGGTGAGCCCGCGCAGCGAGCCGCAGAACACCGGCAGCGGCTGCCCGCCGGCCGCGGTGACCGCGTCGGCCAGGGCCTCGACGAAGGCGGTGTTCCCGGCCAGGGCGTGCGCCCGGTAGAAGACGATGCCGACCACGGGCCGGCCGTCGGGCGCCGGGTCGGGGCCGAGGATCCCGTGCGGCGGGGTGGGCGCGGGCGGGGCGAAGCCCTCGCCGGTGAGCAGCACGGTGTCGGAGAGGAACCGGGCCAGCTCGGCGAGGTTCTCCGGGCCGCCCTCGACCAGGTAGGCGAGCGCCTCGGCGGCCACCCCGGCGGCCACCGTGGACGCCGCCATCAGCTCCGCGTCGGGCACCGCCTCGCCGCCGAGCACGACCGTGGGCACGCCGGAGTCGAGCACCGCGGCGAGGCCGTCCGGCCACGCCTGCCGGCCGCCGAGCAGGCGTACGACGGCCAGGTCGACGCCGTCGAGAAGCGCGGGCACGCCGTCGGCGGCGACCCGGGCGGGGTTGGCCAGCCGGTAGTCGGCGCCGCTGGCGCGGGCGGCGAGCAGGTCGGTGTCGGCGGTGGAGAGCAGCAGGATGCGCACGGACGGCTCCGGAGCGTGACGCCCGGCGGCGCGGCGGGGCCGGCGGCGGGCGGGGCGGGTGCGGGTTGCGCGGGTACGCGGGTCCGGCGGACGGCTCACCGACGACAGGTCGGCAGGGGTGCCCGGCCGGGTGCGGAACCCGGCGGGAGGATCAGCGGCGGACGGCGCGGGCCCGCCGGGCGCGCGGCGCGACGGCCTGCGGGGCGGCGGGGTGTGCGGTCAACGGCGCGTCGGTGCGCGCCGGCCGGATACGACGATCGTCGTCGATGGCGGAAAGGCCGTGCATCGGGTCCTCCTCGGGTGTCCACGCCCTGGGGTTCTCCGACGGCCGAAGTATCCTGGCTCCCGGATCGACGCTCACCCCCGGCCTTCCAACCGCGCACGCACGGTCGTGACTCACGAGGGGGGATCGCTCCCCGGTGACAGTGGCGGGACCGCGCCGGAATCGCACCGGCTTCCTTCACTGCCGTCAGGCCGCGAATGCTGCCACAGCCGCCCGGCACGGGTCAACGCCGGGTCCCCCGCCCTCCGCACGGCCGATAGCATCGCGGTCGAGTGTGGATCACGTGCCACGGAGCGGGGAGGAATTGCCGGTGACGCTGCGCCACCTGGCCGGTCGGGTCTGGTTGTTCCCCGGCGATCCCGACCCGTTCGCGGTCCGCCCGACGGTGGCGGTGGTCGCCGACGACCGCGGAAGTGTGATCATCGACGCGGGCCAGAGCCCCGCCCATGCCCGGGAGGTCCAGGCCGCGCTGGCGGTGGCCGGGCTGCCGGAGCCGCGCTGGCTGGTCTACACCCACCACCACTGGGACCACGTCTGGGGCGCCTGCGCCTGGCCGGGCGTGGAGATCGTGGGGCACGAGTCGGGGGTGGCCCTGCTGCGCGCCGAGGCGGCCCGGCCGTGGAGCCACCGCTACCTGCGCGAACAGGTCGGCGAGAACCCCCGGCTCGGGCACAGCTTCCGGGCCCGGGCCCTGGCGGTCGACTCCTGGGACGGCTTCGCGGTGCTGCCGCCGACGCGCACCTTCGCCGACGAGCTGACCCTGCCCACCGGAGTGGACGGCCCCGACCTGGCGCTCGCGGCCGGCCTGCTCGACGACGACGTCGCCTGGTACGTCTCGGCCCACGACGAGCCGCTGCGGCTGGCCGAGGCGCGCGCCGCGCTGGCCGGCGGCGGGGACTAACCCTCGGCCCAGCCGGCCCGGACGTCCTCGGCCACGTCGCGCAGCAGCCGGCGGAACGCGCCGACCAGCGGGGTGAGGCCGGGGTCGGCGAGGGTGGCCGCGTAGAGCCGGCGGTGCGGCCCGTGCGGGACGAGCGGGCGGTGGGTGGTGCCCGGAGTGTGGGTGAGCGCGAGCCGGGAGACCAGGGCGACGCCGATACCGGTGCCGACCAGCGCCTGGGCCACGTCGTAGGACGCGGTCTGGAAGCGCACCTTCGGGATGAAGCCGGCGGTGGCAGCGGCCCGGTCGAACTGGGCCCGCGCCGCGTGCCCGGCCAGGATCGTCACCCACGCCTCGTCGCCGAGCTGGTCGAGCCGGAGCGCCTCGCCCGGCGGGTGGGCCAGCGCGAGCGGGTGGTCGTCGGGCAGCACGACGACCATCGGATCGGTGAGCAGCGGGTGGGCCCGGACGTGCTCCGGTGGGACGGGCGGCTCGTCCCAGGCGGCGATCACGGCCAGGTCGAGGTCGCCGGCGGCGACCAGCGGCATGCCCCGCTCGGAGGTGATGTCCACCACCGACAGGTCGGCGTCGGGGTGGCGGTGGCGTAGCGCGGTGAGCGCCGGGGGCAGCAGGTGCAGCGCGGCGGCCTGGAACGCCCCGATGCGCAGCCGCAGCGACAGCCGGCCGAGCAGCGCCGCGAGGTCGTCGGCGGCCTGGCGGGTGTGCCGGTCGATGGCAGCCCCGTGCCCGGCCACCACCGCGCCGGCCGCGGTGAGCGAGGCGCCGCGCGGCCCGCGACGGACCAGGGCGGCGCCGCAGTCGCGCTCGGCCCGGGCCAGCTGCTGGGTCACCGCGGCCGGGGTGACGCCGAGCGCCGCGGCGGCGGCCGACAGCGACCGGTGGCGCTCGATGAGCGCCAGCAGGCGCACCTGGGCGGGCTCCAGCGGCATTAAGCGAGCTTACAACTGACCGCCATGACCTTTACTTCTCTGCATGCCGGCGGCTCGGCAGCCTGGGAGGCGATCCCCGACCAACGCACCGAAGGTGGCCGCAAGATGCCCACTCACCTGCCCCTGTTCCTCGGCACGACCTGGCTGCTGGCCATGCTGCCCGGCGCCGGGCAGGCGCTCATGCTGCGGCAGACCCTGGCCGGCGGGCGACGTGCCGCGCGGGCCGGCGTCGCCGGCACCTGCACCGGGCTGCTGATCTGGAGCACGGCCGCCGCGGCCGGTCTCTCCGCCGTGCTGCTGGCCGACCCGCACGCGTACACGGTGGTCCGGATCGCCGGCGGCGTGCTGCTGGCCGGCCTCGGGCTGGGCACCCTGCGGTCCCTGCGCCGGCCCGCCGCGACCGCCGCCGGACCCGAACCCGGCGTGCCGGTGGGCCGGCGGCGGGCGTACGCCGCGGGGCTGGCGACCAACCTGGGCAACCCGAAGGCCGGGGTGTTCGCCGTCTCGCTGCTGCCGCAGTTCGTCACCGCCGACGGCCCGGTGCTGCTGTCCAGCGTCGCGCTCGGTGCGCTCTGGGCGGCCGTCACCGGCGCCTGGTACCTGCTGTTCACCTGGGCGGTGGACCGGGGCCGGGCGCTGGTGTCCAGCCCGGCCGTCTACCGGCGGCTCCAGGTGGCCACCGGCTGCGTGCTGCTCTGCCTCGGCGCCGGGGTGGCGGCCGGGATCTGAACCGGGCCGCCCCGGGGTCAGCGGGCGCGCCGCTCTGGGTGGGCGCGGTTCCAGGCCCGCATCCGCTCCGGGTAGCCGGTGCGGGCGGCCTCGTAGAGCGGGACCGCGTGCTTCTGGGCGATCTTCCCGGCGGCCCGGGGCGAGCCGGTGCGGCGGCGGATCCACTCCCCGTCGTGGGCGACGGCCACCACGGTGGTGTCGGTGGCGGTGGTCTCCGGTTCCAGGTAGAACTCCACCCCGCGCCGGCTGGTCACGAAGGCCTCCAGCGCGGCCAGGTCCTCCCGGGTGGCCTCCCGGTCGAGCTTCGTCGGGGTCGTCGGGTCGGCGGCCCGTCGGCTGAACCAGCCCATGCCCGCCTCCTCTCCTCGGCGTCCGGCCCAGTGCAGCACCCGCACCTGACAACCGGCTGGGAGCCGGGTGGGAGTCCACTGGCGGCCGACGGGCCGCCCGGTCAGCGGGCCGCCCGGTCAGCGGGCCCGCGGGCGCAGCACCGGGACCAGGGCGAGGGTGGGCAGCAGCAGGAGCGGCACCACGCCGAGGGCGTGGAGGATGCCCAGGTGGTCACCGAGGAAGCCGAGCAGCGGCGGGCCGGCCAGGAAGGCCGTGTAGCCGATCATGGCGACCACGCTGACCCGGGTCGGCGCCCGGTCCTCGTCATCGGCGGCGGCGCTCATCCCGACCGGGAAGCCGAGCGACGCGCCGACGCCCCACAGCGCCACGCCGACCACGGCGAGCGGCCCGGAGCCGGCCAGCACGGCGCACGTGGCGCCGGTGACGGCCAGCGCGATGGTGCCGAACAGCACGGGCACCCGGCCCCACCGGTCGATGGCCACGGTGCCGGCGGTCCGGCCGAGGGTCATGCCGACCACGAAGACCCCGAAGACGGCGGCGCCGGCCGCCTCGCTGACCCCGTACCCGTCGACGAACGCCACCGCCAGCCAGTCGTTCGCGCTGCCCTCGGTGAACGCCATCACCAGCACGAACAGGCCGATGAGCAGGGTGCGCGGCTCCCGCCAGGTGGCCAGGAGCGCACGCCGGTGGCGGGCCGAGTCGGTCGAGGCGGCCGTCTCGGCCGGCGCGGGCAGGAAGGCGCGGACGCCGAGCAGCGTGCCGGCCAGGACCACCACCGCGATCACGGGCAGGTGCCAGCCGACCGGCACGCCGAGCCGGGCCGCACCCGCGCCAAGCCCGGCCCCGGCGACCGAGCCGAGGCTCCAGGCGGCGTGGAACCGGGGCATGATCGTCCGGCCGAGCCGCTTCTCCACGGCCGCGCCCTCGACGTTCATCGCCACGTCGCAGGTGCCGGAGCCGTAGCCCACGGCGAACAGCCCGACCACGACGCCGACCAGCGAGCCGCCCAGGCTGGCCGACAGGCCGGCGGTCGTCAGGCCCAGCGCGACCAGGACGGTCGAGCCCGCCACGGTGCGGGCCGGGCCGAGCCGCAGGGTGACCAGTCCGGCGGTGGACATGGCCACCAGCGCGCCCGCCGACATGGCCAGCAGCAGCAGGCCGAGCCGCCCGGCACTGAGCCCGAGCGCCTCGCGGATGGCGGGCACCCGGGAGAACCAGGTCGCCACGGCCAGCCCGTTGAGGGCGAACACGGCCGCCACGCCGTTGCGGGCGGCCAGGACCGCCCGCGGGGTCACGGCGCGGGCGTCGGCCGGCGCGTCGATGGTGCTGCTCACCGTGGTGTGGTCCTCTCCGCGAAGTCGTCCGAGGACCATCGCACACCTGAGAGCGCTACCACCACAAACGCTCCCACCCCTTACCCCGGCCGGCCCTGACCGGGCATGATGCGGACAGAACGGCCATCACGGGGAGGACCAGACATGGAGACGCCGACCAGCCGCCCGGCCACCCTCGACGACGTCGCGCGGGCGGCCGGCGTCTCCCGGGCCACCGCGTCCCGGGTGCTCGGCGGCTACGGGTTCGCCTCCGTGGACGCCCGCGAGCGGGTGGGCGCCGCCGCCGACCGGCTCGGCTACGTGCCGAACGTCACGGCCCGCGCGCTGGTCCGGGGCGCCGGGGTACGCCTCGTCGTGGCGGTCTCCGGCACCGACGCCGGCGTGCTGGACGACCCGTACGTGGACCGGCTGGTGAGCGCGGCGGCCCGGGTGTGCGCCCCGCACGGGGTCGGGGTGGCCCTGGAGTGGCTGCCGTTGGACGCCCCGGCCGGGCTGCGCCGGCTCGGCGACGACCGGAGCGTCTGCGGGGTGCTGCTGGTCAACACCACGGCGCGGGTGCTCGACGCGGTGCCCGCCGGGCTGCGCGGGCGGGTCGTCTCGATCGGCACCGGCTCGCCGGCCGTGCCCTCCTTCGACGTCGACAACGCCGGCGGCGCCGACGCGGTGCTGCGCCACCTGCACGCCGGGGGCCGCCGCCGGATCGCCATGGTCACGGGCCCGCGCTGGCTGAGCTGCGCGGAGCGGTCGGTGACCGCGTACGAGGGGTTGATGCGGGCGGCCGGGCTGCCGGTGCGGCTGGTGACCGGCGACTTCACGGCCGCGCGGGGCGGCCGGGCGGCGCTGGAGGCGATGACCCGCTGGCCGGACACCGACGCGATCTACGCGGCCAGCGACGCCACCGCGCTGGGCGTGATCGCGGCGCTGCGCGGGCGCGGGATCGGGGTGCCGCACGACGTGGCGGTGGGCGGCTTCGACGACATCCCGTACGCGGCGGTGAGCAGCCCGGCGCTGACCACGGCCACCCACCCGGTGGCCCGGATCGCCACCGCGGCGGCCACGGCGGTGCTGGACGGCCGTCCGCTGCCGCCGGTGACCGCGTTCCCCTCGACGCTGGTGGCGCGCGAGAGCGCCTGACCCGCGCGGCCGGGCGGTTGAGCGGCCCGCAGCCGGGTATCCGCCGCCCGACCCGACCGACGACAGGGGGGCGAGGTGACCGAGCCCGCGCCGCCGCACCGGCAGCCCGAGGAGGGGTACCGGCACGGCCGGCTGACCGCCCGCCCCACCGCCGTGGCCGCGCCCGGTCCGGCCGGGCCGGCCGAGGTGCCCGATCCGGCGGGCGGGCCGCCCGCGCTGCGCCACGTGCCGGTCGGCGGCACGGGACCGTACCGGCTGGTGCTGCTGCTGCACGGCGCGGGCGGCTCGGCCCGGCAGGGCCTCGACCTGCTGCTGCCGCTGGCCGACGCGCACCGGCTGCTGCTGCTCGCCCCGCAGGCCCTGGCGAGCACCTGGGACCTGATCGCCGAGGGGTACGGCCCGGACGTGGCCCGGATCGACGCGCTGCTGGCCGGGACGCTCGGCGCGTACCCGGTGGCCGGGGTGACGGTCGGCGGCTTCTCCGACGGGGCCTCGTACGCCCTCTCCCTGGGCCTGACCAACGGCGACCTGGTCGACGCGGTGCTGGCCTTCTCCCCCGGTTTCGCCGCGCCGCTGGTCACCCACGGCCGGCCCCGGGTGTTCGTCTCGCACGGCACCGACGACCGGGTGCTGCCGGTCGACGTGTGCAGCCGCCGGCTCGTGCCCCGCCTGCACACCCTCGGCTACCCGGCCGAGTACGCCGAGTTCGCCGGCGGGCACGAGGTGCCGGCGGAGATCCGGCGGCGGGCGGTCGACTGGCTGGTGGGCTGAGCCGGGTCAGTCCCCGGGGGCGGCGACCGCCGCGTCGACCCGGGTGAGCACCGTCGCGTCGTCGTCGCCCCGCACGCCGCGCAGCAGGTCGATGGCGGTGGCCCGGACCTGCCCGATGATCATGGCGAGCGGCAGGGTCTGCCCGGGGGTGAAGAGCCGGCCGGCCACCCGGACCGCGGCCAGCGCGGCGACGTCGGCCCGCTCCGCGTGCGCGTCGGCGACGGCGTCCTGCCCGGCCAGGTCGGCGGCGAGCGCGTCGCCGGCCGAGCGCACCGCCTCGGCGAGGGTCCGCACGACGCCGCCCAGCTCGGCGGGGACCGGCGCGGGGCCCCGGGTCAGCGTGACCGCCGCGCGGGCGAGCACCCGGACGTTGCGGACCGCGTAGTCGATCTGCCGGACGGAGCCCTCCACCGAGCGCAGCCGGCCCAGGTGCCGTCGGCGGCGTACGTTGAGCCGCAGCGCCTCGCCGGCTGCCTGCACCGCGCCGCGCAGCCGCTCCACCCCGGCGTCGGCGTGCCGGGCCCGTTCGAGGGCGGCCAGCGCCGCCCCGTCGTCGGCCCGGTCGAGCGCCTCGGCGATCTCGCCGAGCACCCCGGCCAGTTCCTCGAAGGTGTGCCGGAACTCGTCGACCAGCGGGGCGAGCGGCCGGCGGGCATCGACGAGCTGGCTGGCCACCACGGCCACCGCGCCGCCGATCAGCGCGTCGACGAACCGGAACGGGACCAGCGACTCGGTCGGCGGGGAGACCACCACCAGGTAGAGCGCCGACACGGCGGCCTGCACCACGGTCACCGAGCTGGCGCCGATCGCCACGGCCAGCGCGACGGTGAGCAGGATGACGGTGAGCACCGTCCAGGTGGTCCGCGGGCCGAGCGCCTGCACCACCAGGTCGGCCACCAGCACGCCGGCCGCGACGCCGAGCACCACCTCGACGGCCCGACGCATCCGCTGGCCGCGGGCCTGGCCGAGCACGATCAGCGCGGCGGCCGGGGCGAAGAAAGGCTCCGGGTGGCCGACCAGCCGGGCGGCGAGGATCCAGGCGACGGTGGCGGCCAGGGTGGCCTCCACCACCGGCAGCCAGCCGCGCCGCAGCCGCCCGGCCGCCTCCCCTACCGTGCTCCACCAGGCCATCGCCCCGCCTCCCCTGATCCCGCCGTCCTCATCCTCCGGCCCGGCACGCGGATCGGCAGCGACGGGCGCCACGATCCCACCGGTGGCGGTGGTCACGGCCGGTCATGCCCCGGTGAACGCCCGCAGCAGCGTACGCAACCCGGCCCGGAGGTCCTCCCGGCTGGCCGGCGTGCCGGGTGGCGGCGCGCTGAGCGCCCCGGCGCGCGCCAGCAGGTCCCGGGCCTGGACGCGGAGCGCGGTGCCGTGGTCCAGGATCCGGCGCACCTGACCGCCGCCTTCGCCACCGACGCCGACGCGGAAAAGTCGATCATCGCGTTCCACAACGGACTGGTCGTCTTCTCCGCCGATCTCGGCATCAACCAACCGCCCGCGGGGTAACCGCAGGCGATGAGCGCCTCGCCGCCCCAGCTCGCGCAGGTGACCCCATGATCCTCGGCATCATCAGCGCCGCCGTCCACATCGTCCTCGGCGCCGTGCTGGGCGGGGCCTCCGGCGGCACCATCGGCCTGCTCGTGGGCGCGGTCGTCGGGCTGCTCGTCGGCGCCCCGTTCGGCTGGGCGGTCGCGTCCACCGGCACGTACGGCCGCGACCCGAAGGGCATCTTCCTCTTCGTGGTCGACCACACCTGGAGCCTGCTCAACACCGTCGCGGGCGCGCTCTACCTGGCCCTGCACCTGGTCTTCGGGCACCAGCCCGACCGGGTGGTCTCCCAGGGCAGCGGGCGGGTCAACGTGGTCGAGGGCGTCTCGCCCCGCTACGCCACCACCATCGGCACCGTCTGCGCCGGGTCCAGCCCCGGCATCCAGCGGCACGAGGACGTGCACATCCTCCAGGCACGCCTGCTCGGCCCGCTCTACCTGCCGCTGGTCGCGCTCAACTACGTGCTGTTCACCATCGCCCCGGTGTGGCTGATCTGGCACGACCACAGCAATGCGCCGATCAACCGGTTCACCCGCTACTTCGAGATCGGCGTCTACCCGCACGTCTGGCACGAGGCCATCGCGTACCGGATCCAGGGGACCCCGCCGCGATGACGCCGGCGACGACCTCCCGCCCCACCGCCCGCTCCGGGTGAACGCCGTTCCCACCGATCAGGCAAGGGCTTTCCCGGCGGCGCTGCGGTAGCCTCTCGGCCACCGGGTGTGCGAGGGGGTGCGCATGGCGACGCTGGCCGACGTCGCCCGTCGGGCGGGCGTCTCCCCCGCGACCGCGTCGCGGGTCATCAACGGCAGCAGCAAGCCGGTCGCCGACGAGCTCCGCGAGCGGGTGCTGAAGGCCGTGGCCGAGCTGCGGTACGTGCCGAACGCGCACGCCCAGCTGCTGGCCCGACCGCACCGCAGCGTGGTCGGCGTGCTGGTGCACGACGTCTCCGACCCGTACTTCGCCGAGGTGACCCGGGGGCTGCAACGGGTCGCCACCGAGCGGGGCCGGCTGGTCATCATCTGCAACAGCTACCGCGACCCGGAGCGGGAGGTGGAGTATGTCGACCTGCTCCGCGCCCAGCAGGTCGCCGCCATCGTGCTGGCCGGCTCCGGCTACCACGACCCCACGGTCAACGCCCTGCTCGACGAGCGGCTCGCCGCGTACGCGGCCACCGGCGGGCGGGTGGCGGTGATCGGCCGACACCGGCACCGGGGCGACGCCGTGCTGCCGGCCAACGAGGAGGGCGGTCGCCTGCTCGGCGCGGAGCTGCGCCGGCTCGGGCACCGGGCGGTCGGCGTGCTCGCCGGCCCGCGCTCCCTCACGACCACGAGCGACCGGATCGCCGGGCTCGGCGCCGGCCTGGGCGAGCCGCTGCCGGAGGCGTGGGTCCGGTACGCGGACTTCACCCGCGACGGCGGCTCCCGGGCCGCGGCGGAACTGCTGGACGCCGCGCCGGGGCTGACCGCGATCGTGGCGCTGAACGACTCGATGGCCGTCGGCGCCCTGAACCTGCTCCGCGCCCGCGGGGTGCGGGTGCCGGCGGAGGTCTCCGTGGTCGGTTTCGATGACATGCCGATCGCCGCCGACGTGACCCCGGCGCTGACCACGGTCCGGCTGCCGCTGGCGGAACTCGGCGCGCGGGCCATGACCCTGGCGCTGGAGCCGGCCGACGGGCGGGACCGGGTGGAGACCCTCCCCGCCGAACTGGTCCGCCGGGACAGCCTCGGCCCCGCCCCGACCTGACCGGCTCAGCCCCGGCCCCGATCAACTCGGCGCTCGTTCGCGACGGGCGGCCCGCCGGGCCCGGACCACCCGCACGATCACCACGAGCACCACGACGGCGAGCAGCGCCTCGCCGCCCCAGCCGAGCCGCCGCTCCAGCAGCCGGAACGACGCACCGGCCAGGTAGCCGAGCAGTGCCACGGTCACCGCCCACAGCGCGCCCCCGGACAGGTTCGCCAGGGTGAACGCGCGGTGCGTGACGCCGCTCATCCCGGCCAGCCCGGGCACCAGCGCGCGCAGCGCGGCCGCCCACCGGCCGAGCACCACCGCGGCGGCGCCCCGGCGGCGGACCAGGTCCAGCGCCCGCGACACCTCCCCGGAGCGGACGAACCGGCAGGGCGTGCGGGCCAGCAGCCGCCGCCCGTACCGGCGGCCCACCAGATAGCCGACCTGGTCCCCGAGGGCCGCGCCGAGGACCGCCGCGAGGATCACCGCCCAGAGCGGCAGCCGCCCCTCGTGCGCCAGCACGCCGCCCACCAGCACCGCGATCTCGCCCGGCACGAGCAGCCCGAGAAAGGTGGACGCCTCCAGCGCCGGCAGCAGGAACACCAGGGCCAGCACCAGCGCGGGCGGCAGCGCCACCAGCAGGTCCAGCACCCGGTCCACCCGCCGATTGTGACCCGCCACCCGGCGGCGCCGCGCCCGCCCGGCGGGATCGGACATCCGGTCGGAACCAACCGCCGGGTCGAGGAATAAGGCCGGCCCCGACCGGGGACAATGACCGACAGGACGGGACGGTGACGGCAAGCGCCCAGGCCCGGGACGTACGCGGGACGGGGGACCGGACGTGGAGGGTGGGACAGCCGCCGGGCTGGTGCCGGGCGACGACCCGGCCGGGACGGCCCCGGTCTTCACCGTCGACCTGCCCGCCGACCCCGCGCGCCTGGCGCCCACCCGGGAGCGGCTGCGGAGCTGGCTGCGCGCGCACGGGGTGAGCGAGTGGGACGTCGAGACCGTGCTGATCGCCACCGGTGAGGCGTGCGCCAACGCCATCGAGCACGGCTACCGGTTCGCCCCCGAGGGGACCACCACGCTCCGCGCCGAGTTGCGCGACGACCACCTGGTGGTCGAGGTGCGCGACCGCGGGGGCTGGCGGGCGGACGACGACGGCGAGACCGGCGACCGGGGCCGGGGGCGGATGATCATGACCCGGGTGATGGACGAGGTGAGCGTCGCCGGCACTCCGGAGGGCACCACCGTCCGCCTGGTCAAGCGACTGACCGGGAGCTGACGCGGGCCGGCCGTTCCTGGCGAAGATCGGCTATAAGGGACGCATGGAGTTCCCGGCGTACCTGGCGACCATGCCGATGCACGCGATCACCGAGATCCACGGCGAGCCGGGTCTGCTGGCCCGCTTCCGGCTGGAGGTCGAGGCGTTCGACGAGCCCGCCCGGGAGCGGCTCATCGCCGCCCTCGACCTCGCCGCCGACCTGCACCGGGAGGACCGGCGGGTGCGCGAGCCGTACCTCAACCACCTGCTCCGGGTGGCGATCCGGATGATGCACCACTACCAGGTGCGGGACGTGGACGTGATCGTGGCCGGCCTGCTGCACGACGCCGTGGAGGACCACCCCGCCGAACTGGCCGGCCCGGACTTTCGACAACTCCAGCTCGGCGCGTCTGACGCCGCGCAGCGACCTGGAGCCGTCGCCGGCGATCCCACGCCGGCGGCGCTGGCCGCGCTGGCCGGGCGGTTCGGTCCGCGGGTCGCCCGGCTGGTCGACGCGGTCACCAACCCGGCGTACGACCCGGGGCGCGACCGGCACGTCCAGTACCGGGAACACGTGGCGGCCAGCCTCGACCGCGAACCCTGGGCGCGGGTGATCAAGGTGTCGGACTTCACCGACAACGGGGTGGGCGTGATCCACACGGTCGGGCCGAAGGTGGCCCGCTCGGCGGCCAAGTACCGGCCGCTGGTGCCCGTCTTCCGCGACCTCATCGCCCGGCCGGACACGCCGCTGTCGGCGCCCGTGAAGCGGCACATCTTCGCCCAGCTCGACCTGGCCGAGGAACGGTTCAGCGCGATCCTCGACCAGCCGAACTGACCGGCGGCTCGGTTCCGCCGGCGTCCGCGGGTGGGCGCCGAGGCGGTGGTCCGGTCAGCCGGCGTCCGGGGGTGGGGCGCCGACGCGGCCGCCCAGTGCGGCGGTGATCCGGGCCCGCAGCGCGGGCAGCCGGTCGGGGTGGTCGCGCAGCACCACGCGCAGCGAGCGGTGGCCGCCGGCGGCGACCCCGCCGAGCACGTCGAGCAGGGTGCCGAGCTGGGCGGGCGGCTCGTCGGCGAGCAGGTCCGCCGCGTCCCGCACGACGAGGGTCAGCGGGCCGGCGTCGAGCCGGTCGGCCAGCACGTCGGCGAGGGCGTCCCAGTTGCGCCCGAACCAGGCGGGCAGGGGCAGGGCCGCGGCCAGCGCCTCGTACAGGCCGGCCCGGGTCCGGGCGGCCGGCGCGGCCACCGGCACCCCGGCCGGTTCGGGCTCCGGCCCGGCGTCGAGGACGAGCCAGGCCGGCGGGTGCGGGGAGGCTGCGCCCATCGGTCGATCCTTTCCGGTCGGCGCGGGTCGGGCGCGCCGGCCCGACCCGCCCCGACGCCTGTCAGAGCCGGTAGAAGTTGGCGTAGTGGTCGGGCGAGAACCAGGTCGCCCCGGTGCTCTTGTTGACCACGATCCGGTACGCGTCCCGGGCGGCGCCGCAGGCGCGCGGGTAGACGTCGTACTCGTAGTAGGTGGCGTTGGTGGGGAGCTGCCCCTCGTAGTTGTAGAACCGGCCGCCGGCGAAGTTGCACAGGCCGCCGCTCCAGGAGTACCAGCCGCGGCTGGTCGGGAAGCTCTTGGCGGACCAGCCCGAGCGCGCGGTGCGGGCGTCGGCGCAGCGGGTCATCGTGCAGGAGCTGTAGACGGCGGCCTGTGCCGGCTCGGCGAGCCGGGTGGAGACCGCGGGCGGGCCGACGAGCGCGGCGGCGACCATGGCGGTGAGCAGGGCGCAGGCGCCGAGGGCCCGGCGTACGCGGGCGCCGGTGGAGCGGAGCGGGGTCGCGAGCGTGGTCAAGGGATCCTCCCCGAACTGGGCGACGGCATCGACCGGTGTCGTTGTCCGGTCGCGCCCAGTCTGGCGGTGATCCTTCCCGGCGTACAGACCCGCGCGGCGACCGCGCCCCGAATGCCGGGTGAACGCTCGATGATCGACCGATGCCTGGCAAGGGGTGCGGGCGGGCGGCACCCGCCCGCACCCCGTCGCCTACTGCGCGAACGCCTGGAACTCGGCGATCCGCACGTTCTGCGCCTGCGGGCTGGCGGTGGCGCAGTCGGTGGCCGCCCGCGGGTCGGCGTCCTGCTCACCGGCGTAGTCCGGCGTGCCGGTGCACTGGTTGGTCACGACCTCTATCCGCAGGTGGGTCGCCTGGATCCGCGGGATGTCGAAGGACCGGACGATCAGCTCCGGGGCCCGCGGCCGCGGCGCCACCGACGGGAAGGCGTCCGCCGGGCTGGTGTAGACGGCCCGGTAGTCCGCCGCGTCGGCACAGCTCACCCCGTCCCCCGCCGTGCAGGCGAGGACCCGGAACTGACGCAGCGCGGAGAACCGGTTCTGCGTGCCGGCGTCCGCGTCGCCCGCCACCGGCGGGCGCAGCATGGCGCTGACCTGCACCCGGCGGACCTGCTGCGTACCCCCGGCAAGGTCGACGGTGACCTGCCGGCCGGCGACCGGCGCGCCCAGCGAGGCCCAGTTGGTGGCCTCGTCGTCGTCGGCGATCCGCGCCAGGTTGATCCCGTCCCCGCCGACCGTCGCGCCGGCGGCCGTCGAGGCGAGGTTGCGGCGCAGCTTGACCGGCAGGTCGCGCACCTGGCCGGCCTTCACGGTCACCGGGCCGACCCGCACGTGCCCGTAGCCCGGCGCCCGGACCACGAACTCGTACGTGCCGGGGACGAGGCGTACCTCGTCGGTCAGCGGGGTCGCCGCGTCGGTGTCCGCGACCGGCACGGCCCGCGCCTGGTAGCGGCCCACGAACAGCTGCGCCCCGGGCACCACCGCGTCGTCGTCGACCGGCCGGAAGGTCAGGGTCGCCTCGTTCGCGTGCGGGGAGGTGAAGCCGGGCGTCGGGTTGACGTCGGCGTTGCCGGCGCTGGCCGCGGTCTCACCGAGGCCCCGGGCGGCGAACGCGTTCCAGAGCAGGTCCTGGTTGGCCCCGCCGAAGCGGATCCGGTCGGCGGCGAGCATCGCGTCCCGGGCGTCGACCATGCTGACCTGGCTGACCGCCATCAGCAGGAACGAGTCGAACACCAGCTGGATCCAGCGCCGGTTGCCCGGGCAGGCGGTCACCGGCGTCGCCCCGTCGGCGCAGGACTTCTGCAGGGCGGCGTCGCCCGCGCCGTACCGGGTCATCATGGCGGCCCGGATGTCGGCGTTGGTGGCAGACCACACCTCACCGGAGGCGTGCACCTGGAGGCCGACGAAGTCGTAGTCGATCGCGCTGTAGTTAAGCGGGCTGTCGCTCATGTTGTAGTTGCGGATGCCCGCGTCCGGGTCACCGGTGGTGTACTCGCCGATGGTGAAGCCCTTCCGGCCCGGCGCCGCGTACCCGTGCTCGTAGAGGTATTCCATGGCGAGCTGGTCCGACCAGCTCTCGCTCATCCCCTGCGGCGAGCTCACCCCGCCGTTCGGGCCGGCGATCATGCGGTTGCTGATCGCGTGGCCGTACTCGTGGGCGATGACCGACATGTCGAAGTCACCGTCCACGCAGGGCGCGTAGAAGGAGCCGGCGATCGGCTGCCACAGGTACATGTTGGTGGTCGGGGCGATGCCGTCCGGCGGGGTGATCTGGTTGGCGTTGTCCCGGGCGGCGAAGTTCGGCGGGCCGCCGCTGACACCGCCGGCCTGCGCGTTGCCCTGCTCCGGGTCGTTGCCCAGCCCGCTGCGGCCGAGGTTGTCCCGCTGGAGGTTCCAGGTCGCCTCGGTGAAGCCCAGGTGGTAGGACCAGTCGTGCATCCGGTTGTGCATGGCGAACAGGTTCGCCCGGGCCGCGTGGATGTCGTTGGCCTGCGGCGAGGTGAAGGTGTCCGGGCTGCACTTCTGCTCGTACCACTGGTTGGTCCAGGGGTAGGCGTAGTTGCGGTCGGGGCGCGGCGTGGCCGTCTCGGTGCCCACGCTGAACGGGTCGTTGCTGAACCAGTTCTGCACGGCGAACGCGTTGTTGCCCCTCGTCGTGGTGGTGGACGTCCCGGTGGCCGGGTCCACGTCCCACGCGGGGTGCCCGGGCACGCCGACCACCTCGGTGCAGCCTGCCGCCGGCTGCGCGCACCAGCGCACCCGGGTGTCGGTGGAGGACTTGTCCACCGAGGGTGAGTTCGGGAAGACCTCCCACGACGGGTTGTCGACGTCGTGGTCGACCAGGTCCTCGCGGACCAGCACGCTGCCGTCGCGGGCGTCCACGTAGGTGGCGAAGGCCGCCGGGTCCGCACCGGTGACGTCCGCGCCGAGGACCACCTCGTACGCCGCACGCGGCCCCCGGTCCGCGGTCGGCACCGCGACCAGCGAGGTACGTACGACGGTCGGGTCGGTCAGGCCGGCGTCGGCCGCCGCGGCCCGCCGTGCCTCGTCGGCGCTGATCGTGGCCGGGGCGGGCGTCCCCCCGTCGCGGGCCAGCGACGAGCTGACGTGCCAGACCACCCCGTCGCGGACGCCGACGGCCAGCATGCCGTCGACCGCGGCGGGCAGGCCACCGAAGCGCTGCCGGAACAGCACGGTCGCGCCGTCCCCCATCGGCGCGACGGTCAGCTGCTCCAGGGCGGCGGCGCCCTCGGCGGTCAGCCCCAGCACGTCCCGGTTCGCGGCCACGTACGCCCGCGCGGCGGCGGCCGGGTCGGCGGGCAGCCCGGTGGCCAGCGGACGGCCGGTGGCGGTGAGCACGGCGGGCGTACCGAAGTCGGTCCAGCGGACCCGGGCGGCGAGCGCCGCGGCCCGGTCCTGCTGGCGGTCGGTCGGCGCGGTCCGCCCCTTCCGGTTGTCCTTCGTCTTGCTGTCGTGGCTGTCACCCGGCAGGTGGCCGGGCTGCGCCTGGGTCGGAATCTCGTCCCGGGGTGCCGCCTGGCCGCCAGCTCCCGCGGTCAGGACCAGCCCGGCCGCGAGTAGCAGCGCGGTGGCCCCCGTCGTCGCACGCGATGGTGTGCGCACGGTCCCTCCTGTCCTCGAACGGCGATGTTCGTCCCGCCATCCGACCAGCTCAACAGGACAGCCGACACCGGCCGAACATCCACAAATGGCAATAGAGGAATGCGCAATGTCGCTGGCCGTCACCCGCGTCCGGGCGTGTCGTCCTCGGGTGAGGGCTACGCCAGATAGGCCGTCCGCACCGGCTCGCCGAGCACCGCCTGAGCGGCGGGCACGTCTGCGAGGCGGGCGGCGAGGGTGGCAGTCGCGAGGCGCTCCGGCAGGGCGGTGCTGAACTTGAGCCCCTCCAGGGCCTTGTCGTTGACGTCCGGCAGGCAGACCCGTCCGGCAGCGTCCGCCATCGCCTCGCGCACTGTCTCCCGGTCCACGTCGGGACGCAGCCGGATTGAGGCGTCGTCGTACCGCTGGGTCGGGTCGGCCAGCTCACTCAGCGTGGAGATCAGCGTGGCGTTCGCGCGGAAGCCGGCCCACGTCCACCACCGCACCTCGCCGTCACGGTCCCGGACCACCAGCGTGCCCCCGGGGTGCACCAGCGAGGCGAACTCCTCGCGCAGACCAGCCAGCCGGCTGACGGCACGGCCGGTCAATGCGACCGGCGGATCGGCCCCGAGCAGCACGTCCCGCATGGCGCGGACCATCCGGTACGAGCGTCCCTGCGGCACTCCACCCGTCATCCAGAGCGCCTTGCCGCCGCCCTCCGCCGCCTCGACGAAACACCGGTGGCGCTTCCAGTCGATGTAGGTGACTCGCCAGCTCCGGCCCGCAAGCAGCAGTAGCCGCGGCCCCTGCACTTTCGCGGTGAGCAGCGCCGGATCGGTGCGACCGATCTCGGTACGCCCCGACAGCACGGTGAACTGGGGTGGTGCGGTGAATACCGCCAGCATGTCCATGAAGTGCCGCCGGCCGAAGCGGACTTCCGCCTCCGGTCCGATGAAGAGCATGCCCGAGTCCGAGTCGAGGTAGCCCCGGTCGAGAAGGTGACGCACGATGACGTCGGCGGTCTTGTCGAAGGGTGGCAGGTCGTTCCACTCGTGCCGCCAGAGCTGATCTCCGAACCGGTGCTGTTGCAGCGAGAGCGCGAGCACCTGCTGGGCGACGATGTGCCGTGGCTCGGGCGGCGGCACGACCTCCTCGACCCAGCCCTGAGCCCACAAGTGGAGCAGCCCGGCCGCCTGCAGGAGTCCGTCGCCGTCGAGCGCGAGGAAGAGGCAGTTCCGGGTGCTGCCGGGGCGACGGCCGGTCCGGCCGATCCGCTGCAGGAAGGCGGCGACGCTGCGGGGTGCGTCCACCTGGATCACCCGGTCGAGGTCTCCGACGTCGATGCCCAGCTCGAGAGTGCTGGTGGCGACGATGACGCAGTCTCGTTCCTGCGCGAACGCCTCCTCCGCGCGACGCCGCTCGTCGACCGAGAGCGAGGCGTGCGACAGGAACGTGGTGACGTCGAGCGCCCGTAGCCGCTGGCCGAGTTCCTCGACCAGTGCCCGGGACTCGCAGAACACCAGCCGCTTCTCGCCTCGGTGCAGTGCGGCGATCACCTTTGCGGCGTTGTGCACCGAGCCGACGTAGTCCAACTCGACCTCGCCTGCCGGTCGAGCGTTGGACGCGGCGGTGGCGGGTGCGGCATCGGGTGCGACGACGCGCGCCGGCCGCCGGTCGCGGCCGGATCCCTGCAACCAGGTCAGCAGTGCATCGGGATTGCCGACGGTCGCGGAGAGTCCGACTCGCTGGACCGGCCGGCCGGTGACCCGGCTGAGCCGCTCCAGTACGGCCAGGAGGTGCCAGCCCCGGTCGTCGCCGGCAAAGGCGTGCACTTCGTCCACCACCACGGCCCGAAGCCCGCGGAAGAACTCGTCGTGGTCGACGGTGCTGCTGACCAGCATCGACTCCAGGGACTCGGGGGTGGTCAGCAGGACGTCCGGTCGCTCCCGGAGGATCCGACGCCGCCGCGCCGTCGTCACGTCACCGTGCCAGAGGGCCGCTCGCCGCCCCAACCATCCGGTGTACGTCTCGAGCCGGGGCAGGAGGTTGTTCAGCAGGGCCTTGAGCGGGCACACGTAGAGCAGCGAGGTGCCCGACCAGTTCGCCCCCTCCATCCGAGAGAGCAGCGGGAACATCGCCGCCTCCGTCTTTCCGCCTGCGGTGGGGGCGAGGAGGAGGGCGTCCTCGCCGTCGAGCAGCGGCCGCACCGCCGCCTCCTGCAGGGGCCGCAGCCCCGGCCACTGCAGCGAGTTCACCACGTGGTGCAGGACGACCGGGTGCAGCAGTTCGGCGGACACCTAGACGTCCAGGGCGATCTCGTCGGCGCTGGTCGCGTTGCGCTCCACGTCGGTCATCTCAGCAGCGGAGAGGGTCAGCGCGTAGTGCTTTCGTGGGTCGAAGTCGGCGAACTGGTCGACCCGGTCGAGCACGTCCCCCACCAGCTTCTTGAGGAACAGCCGCGGTGCCACCCCGACCTTGCCACCCAGCCCTCCGGCGACCGCCCGCGCCAACTCCCCCAGGTACGCGTCGTCCACCAGGGCACTGACCCGCTCCGGCGCGGCGGACCCGTCCGCGTACAGGTCGCGCACCCGGCCACCCAGCTCGACCAGCGAGTCGACGGTGAACCCGGACAGCCGGATCTGCACGGCCCGCGGATTGTCGAAGCGCGGATCCGTGCTGAAGTCCACCGCGAGCCGCTGCGCGAGCGGGGCGAGCCGCTGCACACCCTGGGGCCCCTCGTAGAAGGCCGGGGTGCCGGTGATGACGAGGTAGAGCCCAGGGAAGCGGCCGGAGTGCACTTCGTCGATGAGCTGCCGCAGCGCGTTGAGCGCCTTGTCCCGAGCGTCGGAGCGCACCCGCTGCAGCGTCTCCACCTCGTCGAGGACCAGCAGCAGACCGGGGTGGCCGCTGTCACGCAGCACGGCGAGCAACCCTTGCAGGAAGCTGAGCGCCGCGAAGTGGTCGAGGTCCCCCCGTACGCCGGCGACCCGACGAGCCGACGCGGCGACGTGCGGCTGACCACCGAGCCAGGCCAGCACGGCGTCGGCCGTGGCCGGATCACCTCCGAGGCTCGCGGCGCGGTAACCACGCAGCGCGGCGGCGAAGGCGGGTGCGCTACGGCTGACCTCGGCCAACCGCTGGTCGAGCAGCACCCCCACCGCACGGTCCAGCGCCTCCGCGTCCTCGGGTGACACCTCCCCGGCCGCGAGGACGTCCTCTTCGAGGGCGTAGAACCAGCCGTCGACGACCGGCCGCAGCGCGCTCGGCGGGAACGTGGCGGTGGTCAGGCGCTCGGTCAGCCGTCGGTAGACGGTCTCCAGCTTGTGCAGCGGCGTCTCGTTCTCGGAGATCTGCACCTCGGCGGTGGCGAGGTTGGCCCGCTTGGCCCGCTCGGCGATCCAGCGCGTGAAGAACGTCTTGCCGGATCCGTACTCGCCGCGGATCGCCTTGAACACCGAGCCGCCCGCGGTGACCGTCTCCAGCTCCTCACCTACCGCGCCGGCGAACCGGTCCAGCCCGACGGCGAAGAGGTCCAGGCCCGCCGAGGGGACCGCTCCCCGCCGCAACGCGTCGATGACCTCGCGCCGCCGGGCCGGACTGACGCCGCTCACGCCACCCCTTCCGGCAAACCGAACTGGGTCCGCAGGAGCGCGACGTCGAGCCGGACGGTGCGTCCGTCGTCGATCACCGACAGCACGGGGTAGTTGTCGACGTTGAAGATGCGCTGCAGGGTGTTGACGAAGCCGACCGCTCGGGCCGGCAACTCCCCGGCCTGCTGCGCGAGCACGGCGGCGGACAGCACACCCTTCGCCTCAACGAGTGCCCGCATCGCTGCCGCGATCTTTACGCGGTCGACCTTACGGGGGGTCAGGCTGTGCTGCGCCTTGAAGAGTTCTGTCTCGAGCAGAGCAGTCACGAGATCGCCGCCGTCGGCCACCGGCGCCGCGGAAGCCGGCGCCACTTCCGGCATGTCGAACAACGCCGCCTCTCCCGCGACCACCGGCGCCTTGCGACGGGGTTTCACGGCGGGGACCGGAGCAGGCGCCGACTTGGCGACAGGTGTGCTCGCCTGCCACCACTCGGGTCGGCGTCCCTCGACCGGGGCCCAGCCCTGAGGAACGTCGGCGACGTTGGGCAGCAGGTAGGCCAGCAGTGGGATGGTCACTTCGGCCAACGAGGCCCCGCCGTGATAGCCGGCCTTGGTGGGACGGTAGCGCCGGAGCGGGTCCCAGAGCGCGATGATCCGGTTCCCCTCGGCCACCACCCGCGGACCGCTCAGTTCCACCTCGCCGGGGCCGGCAGGCCCGGGGCCGGTGCGGTGCCGGGTCGAAGCGGCGTCGGCGGCCTTGACGTACTCGCCGCCACGTTCGAGCACGTGGCCGTGGTCGCTGCTGATGACGACGGCCCGGCCGGAGGATCGGGCGAGGTCCAGCAGGCTCCGCAGGAAGCCGAGGTCGCCGAGCTGCCAGCCGGCCTCGTCGCCCTCCCGGCCGCGGGCCAGCGCGTCATCCACCGTGTTGATCACCACGGCGACCAGGCGCGCCGCGCTGGCAAGCGCCTCGCTGAGGTCACCGGCGAGCACCTCGCCGGCACCGCCCCGAGCCGGGCCCTTGTGGAAGATCCGTGCGTCGTCGCCCCACCGCCCCTTGTCGAACATCTGCCGCTCGGTGGCCTGGGTGCCGAGGCGCAGGGCACCCGCGAACAGCGAGGTCCGCGACACGGCCGTCAGGGTCGGCAGAGCAGCCACGATCCCCCGGCGGTGGCCGGCGCCCCCGCTAGCCACCGGGTCGTACTCGACCCAGTGCTGGGACAACTCGTCGGCCAGTTCGACCCCGACTGCCGCGCTCATCCCGTCGAGCACGACCAGCAAGACCGGCCGGTCCGCGCGGACCAGCGGATCGATGACCCGGGGAAGCAGGTTCTCGACCGTCAGGAGATCACCGTCGTTGCCCGGCCCGGCCGTGGCCCAGGCCGCGAGCCGATTCGCGAAGGCACCGTCGAGGTCCCGACGCCGCTGCTGCGCCCGCTCATGGACCGCACGGAAGGCGCGCCGCAGCTCGGGGTGGACGTCCTCGCCGGCCCAGACGTGGTTGAGCGCCAGGTCGACCCAGCCCCACTCGGCGATCTGCCGCTGCACCCCGTCGGCGACGCTGGCAGGCGGCTCGACCGTGGTCCCCAGCCACCGGACGAGCCGCTGGGCCATCCGGACCCGCCGGAGCCGCTCCGCCTCCGCCTCGGCCAACCGGTGCCCGGCCAGACTGTCGACCGCGATGTCCAGGGTCGGGTCGGCCGGGTCCGTCAGGCCGGCGAGGAGCGCCCGCGCGGCGTCGCCAACGCGCTGGGTGAAGCCCGTACGCAGGATGGGGCTGTGAGCGGCGCTGCCGGCGGCGTTGAACAGGATGAGCAGCTGCTCGGCCCGGTCCAGGACGGCATGCCCCTGCCGTCGGACGTCCGCATCGCGGTCGGCCAGCATCGCGCCGACCACCTGCACGGCCGCGTCGGCGAGCCCACGTACCGCGCCATCGTCGTCGAGGTTGCCGAAGTACTGGTCGACGCGTCCCTGGGCCCGCACAGCGTCGGGCGTGTCGGTGGTCCAGAGCGCATCGCAGACCAGACCCAGCGGCAGCGCGTCCGCGCCCCGGCCGGCAGCAACCAGGGCGAAGAGCGCCCGGGCGGGACGGCCGAACTGCTCGACCAGCCAGCGCCCCAGACCGTCGCGCTCCTCCTGCCGGAGCAGGCCGAACGCCTCCACCGCCCCAGGCTCGACGCTCCACCGCAGCAGGGTCGCCACGTCGAGGTCATCGGGGTCGTTCCCCCGCCGGTCCAGGCCGAGCCGCACGGCGGCCAGGTGCCGGAGGGCGATGTCCCGGGTCAGCACCTTGGTGGTGAGCCTGGGCCATCCGCCCGGCGGCATCGCGTCGAGCAGGGCAGGGCCGGCCCACCGCTCGCTCTCCAGAGCCGTGTCCGGCACCTGAGCACCGAACGCGTCGACGACCAGGTCCCAGGGCTCGACGGTGATCACCTGCTGCCGGAAGATGCGGCTGCGCACCCCGGAGCCGAGGCCGGTCCCGGGGATGTCGGTGAGCACCACCAGCACCTCGTCGCCACGTTCGGCGACGAGGTGCTCCCAGAGGGCGAGCGGCGAGACACAAGGCACGACGCGGGCCTGGCGGCCGCCGGGCAGTGGCAGCACCGGTTCGTGCGGCCAGGCCGGCTCCGCGCGGACCACCATGACGGGGTACGGGTCCCCGTTGCGGTGCCGGTCGAGCTGCTGCGCCACCTTCTGGGCCAGGGCCGCAGGGCTGATCCGCAGCGCCTGAGCGAGCGCGAGTGCCTGAGTCACGGCACGATTCTCCAGGTCACCTCGATATTGGCTCCGACGTGGTCGCGGGCAAACGCCCGCAACTGCTCTATAGCCCGGTCCATCTCGGCAGCCGGAACCGAGATCCGACCACTCGGCAGGTTGCCATCGCCCTTCGATACGTGCCGGAAGTCCTCGTCGGACCTGGAGCGGATCTCGGGCCGGTCGTCGATGATCTCGGGCGGGTAGACAGTCTGGGGTTTGCTGGTGGCGCGCTTGAGCAGCGCGGTGGCGTCCATCTGCGCGCGGCGCAGCGCCGGGGTCAGTGGTGCGGTCAGTTCGTCCGCCTGAGCAACCCGACGAAGCTCTGCGAGGATCGCCTCGGCCTCAGCCGCGTAAGGCTGCGGCAGGCCGGCGACGATCTCGAAGGTGTCCCAGGGGGCGGCGGCGAGCGCGGCTGCCACCTGGGCGGCGCTGCTGATGCTCTTGCCGGTCCGATCCGCCGGACCAGCCAACTCCGCCCGCGCGAGCCGTTCGACAGCTTCCTTCGCCGACCGCCCGGTCCCCAGGGCCTCAAGCAGATCGGCGGCAGCACGAGCCGTGGCGAAGCGGCCAGACTCCCGGTCGAGCCCCAGCCGGTTCGAGTGCTGCTCGAGCCGGTTCGCCAGCGTGTGCGCGGCCTCCCTGTGCCGGGACGCCGCGGTAGCCAGATCCCGACCGAAGAGCGCGACCAGTCTGCCCCGCCGCAGTGCGAGCGGCTGGAAGCCGAAGATCGCGGCAGCACGCGCCCGTGCCTCATCCCAGTCATCCTCGCTGGGCAGGCTCTCCTCGCGCAGGGTGTGGTCGGCGGTGAGCTTGCCCAGGTCCGGTGCCGGCATCACCTGGCTGCCGTGCAGGTAGAACGCCCGGTCGGTCTGCTCGGCGAAGGTCGCTACCACGAGTTGCGCGACGATGGGGTCCAGCCCGCGCGGCTTCGGCTCATCGATCCAGCGCAGCAGGTCCGCTACCCGCAGCTCGCCGGCGATGCCCTCGCTCGCGGCCTTGTGCTGGAAGTGCTGGACCCACTCCCCCTCGATGACGAACGCCGCCTCGTGCATCGTGCCGAGCTTCAGAGGATTGGCGATCCGGCGCATGGTCTGCCGGTGCGCCCGTTCCACCTCGACCCGCCCCTCCGGCGACTCGACCGCCCGCTGGACGTACCCGAAGACGGTCTTGACCTCGGGGAGCCGCACCGGCTCGCCCTTGCGGTCGGGGTCGAAGTCCGGGTGGGCCGGATACTGCTGGGTGAGCATCTGGTCGCCGATGCTGCGCAGCGCGTCGTCGAACGTCGCGCCCATCGGGAGCTTCGGCTCGAGCGCCCGGGTCAGCGAGTGGAGGTGGTCGTCGAAGCCGAGCTGCACGTCGGTCGGCTGCTTGGCGGCCAGCCCGTACGCCTGGCGCAGCACGCCCTGCATCTTGGCCAGCAGCGCGCTGCGCTGGTTGGTGAGCGCGGCGTGGGCGCGCCGCCGGTCGTCGGGGTTGAGGTGTTCGGCGTGGCTGTCGAAGCGCTGCCCTTCGAGCAGCTTGTCGATGATGACCAGCTTGCCCAGCTCGTTGCGGCGCTCGACGGTCAGCGCGGCCGGGATCCAGCAGACGGTACGGGCGTTGCTCCTGCTGAGCAGGTCCTGCACCCGCTGCCGGTCGTCGGCCGGCCCGTGGCTGCCGTCGTCGAACGGGTAGTCGACGATCATTCGCCAGCCGGACGGGTCGTTCGGATGGAACGCCTCGTCGCGGATGTCGTTGGGGTCGCGGACGTTGCCGTAGACCAGCTCGATGACGCGCCGGCTGCCCCGCCAGGTCAGCCCGGCCTCGGCGAAGAACGAGTCGCTCCACGGCACGCCGAGCTGCTTCCAGAGCAGCCGCTGGACGATGTGCTTGCGCGCGCCCTCGTTGTCGTAGTGCTTGGCGGTGGCGAGCACGCTGTCGACGTCGACGCCGACCAGCTCCAGCGACACCACCGGATCGTCACCTTCCCCGATACGGATCTCGGGGAACTGACCCGCCCAGTCGGCGAGCTTCCGGTTGACCTGGGCAACCTCGCCGCCCGGAATCGGGCTCGTGATGCTGCCGTGGTTGAGCGCGGAGAGACGCCGGCCGGTGAGGTTCCGCAGGGCCGGGACACTGGGGGCGAGGGCGGCCAGCAGCAGCGTCTTGATCAGCCGGTCGTCGCCGGTGAAGGCGCGGATGCGACCGGCTACCTCCGGGCTGAGCTGGTCTCCTCGGCGGGCGGCGTCGAGGTCTTCCTCGGCGAGCCCGTGCTGGCCCAGCAGGTGGGGACGCAGCTTCAGGTCGTACAGCTTCTGGGCCATCTCGAACTCGGCCTTGAGCTTCTCGGTGAAGGGCTGGTCGCCGCCGCTGCTGATCACGTCGTAGAGGTCGCCGAGCGGAACGAGCTGGCCCAGCCGCAGGGTCTCCCGCCGGTCGACCAGGAGCTGCCGCATGAGCTTGAGCGCGGTGCGGGACCGCTGCAGGGCGCTGGAGACGTGCACCAGGGTCGAGATGAAGGCCGGGCTGAACGGGTACGTAGACCGGAACGCGTCGATGTCGGCACCGCTGCCGGAGTCGCTGCCGAGCAGGGTGTCGAAGACCTCCCGGCGTACCTTGGTGGTGCTTTCGAAGGCGCACGAGATCGCCTGGCCGGCCTCGGCCGTGACGGGCTTGAGCAGGCGCCGGCGGGCGATCTCGGGGAGGTTCCGGTCCTCCAGCTTGATCACGTCGAACCGGCCGCTGGCCAGGTTGAGGGTGTCCTGGTAGCTCAGCTCGTTCGCGCCGACGACCTCCTCGCCGACCAGTTCCCGCAGGTCCCGCTGGCGGGCGATGAAGCTGATCACGGGGATCGGCCGGCGGGTGTCGCCGCCCTCGACGAAGTTGGTGATCTTCTGGATCTCGCGCGAGACGAACTGCTGGTCACCGATGGAGTTGGCCAGCCAGAGGATCAGCTCGTCGAGGAAGAGGATCAGGCCGTGGTAGCCGAGTTCCTTGGCGTGCCGGCTGATCTCGGTGAGGCCCCGGTCGAGCGAGATGAAGGCCTCGGCATCCTCGCGGGCGTTGCTGAAGAAGCCGACGTTCCAGCTGGTCAGCAGGTCGTTGACGAGCGTGCGGCGCAGCTCGTCGGAGTAGGCGCCAGCAAACGCCTGGTCCAAGCGCTCGGGCGCCCAAGTCTCGGTCTCGCCCCACTCGTCCTCGGCGTCCCCGCCGGGCAGGCCGGCGATGAACTGGGCGTCGCCGATCTTCTCCCGCAGGGAGGCGGCCTGCTCCAGCAGCGCGTCGGTGCGGTGGACCGCCGGGATCGGCGCCTCCGGGTGCAGTGCCCGCACCCGGTCGACGTAGCCGCCGAGCACCCGCTGCTCCAGGGAGCGGGCGTCGAGCAGGTGGTACGGGATGAGCAGGAACTTCCGCCCGTCCAGCCAGACGCTGTGCTTGGCCACCAGTGGCGCCAGCTCGTCCCGGCCGCGGGCGGCCGGCTCGCCGCGCAGCAGCGCGTGCAGCACCGCCATGAAGTGCGACTTACCGGAACCGAAGGAGCCGTGCAGGTACGCGGCCTTGGAGGCGTGCGCCTCGACCGCGGAGCGGATCAGCCCGAGCGCCTCGTCGAAGTTCGCCAGCAACCGATCCGTGACGACGTAGTCGCGGAGGGTGGCGTCGGCGTCGGCGACACTGTCGGAGAGCTTGAGCACGAAGTCGCTCACGCTCGTGCGCTCCGGGATGTCGATGAACTCCCGGAGCAGCGGCGCAGGGCTGGGCGAAGACATGCTGCATACCGTACCGATCAGCCCGACACCGGTTGGGGCAGGATCGCAGCGTGGAAGACAGGATGGGTCTGTTGGCGGATCCGGCGTAACCGGATATTGTGCCCAGTCAACGTATCGTGGGCAGGCAACGGCTGATCATGGGCTGGACAGCAGATACCTGGCGCGGTAGGACATCACTAGGCCCGCTCGCATCGCATGCCCTCCCGCCATCCACGGGGCGGCTGCGCGTCGCGTTCGTCTCCTGCACGGGCCTTGGCTCGGCATTCACGGAACCAGCGGCAATGAAGAGGTTGGCTGATGCACGTCGACAGGATCGAACGGTCCATCGGAAAGCTGATCGACGAAATCTCGAATGCCGAGATCCTGCTTCCCGAGATTCAGCGCGAATATGTCTGGAAGCCGACACAGGTCGCCAAGCTGATGGACTCCATCTACCGGGGCTACCCCTTCGGTTCCCTGCTGTTCTGGGAGACCGACGACGCCCCGGAGACCCGAGAGATGTTCGTCAACGGGCCCGAAGCGACGCCGTCGAAGCCCCCGCTCTTTCTCCTCGACGGCCAGCAGCGCCTGACGTCCCTGCACCGGGTATTCACTGATCACCCGGAGGCACAAGTCGTCTTCCATGTGGAGAACCAGAAGTTCCAGAACCAGAGCGCGGCCACCCAGCGCGACCCGAAGTGGGTCAAGGTGGCGGCCGTGCTCGATCCGAAGGCCAGCATGCTGCGGCTAACCAAGCGGCTGCTCGACGCGGGCTCCACGCTGGAGGACCACGAGATCGAGGATCGACTCAGCAAGATCAAGGAGCTGCGCAACCGCCGGTTCGTCATGGAGGTCCTCAAGGGCTTCCCGTACGAGGAGGTCGCGGAGATCTTCGTTCGGGTCAACAGCGGCGGTCGCCGGCTGGGCACCCTGGACCTGGCGATGGCCACCCTGTCCACGCGCTGGAAGGGGGTGCTGGCCGAACTGCAGAGCGAGTCGGAGCACTGGCTCCGCCGCGGCTACGGGCACATCGACGTCAACTTCCTGTCCCGGGCGCTGGCAGGCGTCGTCCTGGGACGTGGTCTGTCGGTGTGGTCCCACAGCAAGCTGCGGCAGACCAGCGACACGGATCTGGAGCGGGGTTGGGAGGTAGTCAAGCGCGGCCTTCGACGGTTGGTTCCGCTGCTGCAGACACACCTCCAATTGACCCGGTCTGACCCGCTGCCCTCGATGATCGTGCTGATTCCGGTAGTCGTGCTGCTCGGTGAGCGCATCGAGGACACCGTGGACCCGGAGACCTCGAACGGGATCATCTACTGGCTGCTGCTCGCCACCATCCGGACCCGCTACAGCGGTTCCACCGACACCAGGCTCAGCCAGGACATCCGCGCCGCCCGGCAGGCTGACCCGGTCCGCTCGCTGCTGGAAGGGCTCAACGTCGAGAGCTCCCGCGCCGAGGTCACCGAACGAGCGCTGCGCGGCCGGACGAAGGAAAGCCCCTACTTCTTCCTCAGCCTGCTAGTGGCCCTGGCCCGGGGTGCTCGCGACTGGTGGTACGGCAGCGACATTCTTCCTGGCACCGAGGACGCGCCGAAGCTCGAGCACCACCACGTTCATCCGCCATCCACTCTCGACGACCGTCGTTTCGACAAAGGCCTGGTCAATGATCTCGCCAACCTGGTGTTCATCTCCGCCCAGGCCAACAAGAAGATCAACGGCCGGAGCCCGGCAGAGTACTTCCCCAGCCTGAGTGACGACGAACTGCGGGCACACCTCGTGCCGCTCGACGAGCCGCTGCGGACTCCAGACGGCTACCAGCGGTTCCTCAACACGCGCCGGGCCCTCCTCGCGGAAGCGATGAACGCCCTCCTGGACCGCTTCCGGCCGCCATTCCTCGATGAGGGGCCTTCCGAGAACGCCGACCCGAGCGCCGGCCTGTCTCTCGACCTGGCCCTCTACGGCAGCCTCCGCGACGGTGGCCGGATCGTGTTCACCGCATCCGGCGACGGCATCTCCTGGACTGGCTGGGCCAGCATGGCCGAGCTGGACAGCGCCATCGAGTCCGCGCGGATCGCGGGCATCGACAGCGATGTGACGATTGCCGGCGAGTCCGTCCCGGTCGAGATGATCGAGGATTCGTTGCAGGTACACATCGGCCCGTTCCTGGTCACCGGAACGCCGGAGGAATGGCGGACGGTCTTTGACCGGGAGCTCGACACATCCCAGCCACTCTCCGCGCTTCCCCGGATCGAGGCGAAGCAGTGGGACGGCGAACCCATCAGATTCCCGATCACCAGCACTGACTGACCCGCGCACGCACTTCTCAGAAGGGGATTTGATGGCCAAGGCATGGATCGTGCGAGCCGGGCGTGACGACAGCTACGACGCACTCGCCCTCGACAAGAACCTGATCGCGGTCGGTTGGTCTGCTGCGGGAGACCTCACGACGACCACCAGCCCCAGCGAGATCCGCGAGCGGGTCCGGGCCGCCTACCCGGACGTCGAGCGGCGCGCGGCGGAGAACTACGCGATCCAACTGGTCGCGTTCCGGTCGAGGATGTCCGAGGGTGACATCGTGCTGTTCCTGCGACGGACCAGCCCCGATGTTGCCGTCGGCCGCGTGGTCGGGCCCTACGAGTACCGGACCGACCTGCCCTCGGGAATCCGCCATGTGCGGTCGGTGCATTGGTCCCGCACCGACCTTCCTCGGGCGTCGGTGGAGCACGAGGTGCTCGGTCTGCCGTCGCTGACGACCGTCTACCGGATCAACCAGGCCGACAGCGTCGCCCGACTCGAGCGACTTCTGGGCTTCGACACGCCAGCGACAACGCTTCCCGACGCTCCCGTCACCGCCGCTCCACCCGACCACGACGACGGCTCTGCACCGTTCACGAACCTCCGGCGAAACCTGAACTACGCACGTAGTCTTGCCACCGCCGGCCAACACCTGGACCAGCTCAAGGTGGGGGCGTTCGAGGTCTCGGACGTGTTCCGGGCGGCCTGGGTGCAGAGCGTCGCCGCGCTCGACCACTGGGTCCGCCAGGAGATCCGGGCCCGGATGCTCAAGTTGGTTGCCCAGCCCGCGGCGCAGAAGCCGAGAGCGTTCGCGGCTTTTCAGATCTCGCTCGGGCTGGTCGAGCAAGTCCAGCTCGGCACGAAGACGCTCGTGGAAGCCCTCGATCAGCAGCTACGCGACCAGGGTCACCTGGTTTACCAGAACCCGGACAAGATCCGGGAGGGCTTCGGTCTCGTCCACGATGTCAAGGGCTTCTGGGACCGGGTGGCGCGGGTGCTCACGGAACAGAGCGGAGACGGGGTCACCTTAACGGGCAAGGACGCGCAGGAGCAGCTCCGGCAGATCGTGCAGCGCCGCCACAAGATCGCCCACGAGTACGACGAGGATCCTGATGACCCCACTCGGAAGCGCCACATCGACGGGGCCGGCACCACGCGGACGATCGACTACATCGAGCAGGTAGCCGCCGCGATGCTGGACGTCCTCAACACGCCCGAGCCCGGCGCCGGGTGAGCCTTGGCCGCTTCGCCCACGATTCAAGTCTGATACCCGGAAGACTGCCGCCCTCCGCCTACCGCCACCCGGCGTGGTGGGCCAACGGTGACCGGTCGCACCAGCACAGCCGATCGTGGGGAGATGCGGGGTACACCGCACACCCCGACCTCGCCCGCGGAGTGGTCCGCTTCGTCCCCGAGCCGCGGAGGTCATACTGACGGAAGGCTCCTCAGATGCGCGGATGCGCTTCCTCGATCCGCTCCGCCCGCACGTACGACAGGAAGTCTGTCCGGTCCGCGGGATCGAGTGCCGCGAACGCGGCGTAGGCCAGTTTCCGTGCGTGCGGCGTCTCCGCAGCGAGCAATCCGATGATCGCCGCCCAGGCGAGGGAGACCAGGTGGAAGGCGCGGTCTTCGCGCAAAGCCGGGAGTCGGCTCAGCTGGTCCAGCCTGGTCGCGGCCTCGTCGTCCGCCCGGGCGCGGTCGACCAGTTCGAAGACGGCCTTGCCCCGGTACGGACCTCCCTGCGCGGCCAGGTTCGCCAACTCCTCGTTGCTCATCTGCCGTACCGGAGGGACCGGAAGCTGGGGCGGACGCGGCGCGGTCATGGATCGACTCCGAAAATTCTCGAATACTCTTCGCGGATCGCCTGGTTCAGGCGATCGACCGACTCCTGGTCCCCGATCGATCTAGCGTAGTCGATCTCCCGCTGATAGGCGCGGACCTCGTTCTCGTACCGAACGACCGGGTCCTCGAACCAGCCTCTCATACCGGCCCATCCCGCAGCGTGGTCGTCGTGCAGATGCTGCATCTCGTGCAGCAGCGCGCCGTAGGAGGCGTCGGGATCGATGATGAGGTGGCCCGGACTTCCCGGTCCGGGTGCCGGACCGTAGGCCAGAGCATCCGAGCGGAAGGTGATCTCGACCCCGAGGTCACGCGCCTCCTGGATGGCCGCCTCCCACTCCGCGGGGTGAGTCTGTCGGGCCGGGCCCCACTTGCGAAGCGGATCGGCATCGGCGTGAAGCAGGTGGTTGGCGCGGTCCACGGCAGTTGACGGCGCCGCACTACCGGGTGCCGAGCGCCGCACAAGGGCTTTGAGATCCGCGATGAGCTGTCGGAGGCGACGCAGGATGGGGGTCAGTCGCCGCAGGCTCTCGATCAGTGCGTGCAGCAGGCGGGTGATCCGGGCCGCCCACTTACCGGCAAGGGCGGTTACCTGCGTGACCACCCACGGGGTGGCCAGTCCCAACGTCAGTCCCTCTTCGGCGAGCCACTCCCACAGTCGCACCGCCAGCACCGACACGAATTCCGCGATGAGGTCACGAACCAGCCCTCGCACCATCGCAACCAGCAGTCCTGCGCCGGTGGTGACTTCCGCCATGGCGCTGGCAGCCCTGCTGAGCGCGGTCAGGGCAGCCAGGTGCCGGCTGTGGGTTTGCCGGTAGGCCTCGGCGGCAGCCCCGCTCCAGTCCGCCACCTGTCGGCCGACCCTGCCCTGGAGGTCGGTGCCCGCCTCTGCCGCAGCCTTGGCGATGTTCTGCCACGTCTGTGCGTAGGCCGTGATCTGATCAGGGTCGCCGGCCAGTTCGTCCAAGGCGTCGGACAGGGGCTTCACGTGCTCGATCAGCCAGCCCACACCCCACGCCACCAACTGCCCGAGCGGGTCGGTGACGACGGCGAGAGCGTCCATCGAGGTCGCGAATCCGCCGATCGCCACATCGATCCAGCCGCCGGAGGTGTAGCCGGCCATCAGCGCGTCGATGTCTTCAGCGATATAGATCCCGCTGAAGGCCGTCGTGCTGTCCTGGGGAGCGGCGATCAGCGGGGGTGCCTCACTCACCGCGTCGCACCACCGAACAGGCCTGCCGCATGATCGTCGCCCCGCTCGTACCGGTCGGAGACCGTACGCAGTCCGTCAGCCGCCCGCTGCAACGCGCGGACCGTCTCGCCGAGGCTGTCGGCGGTGGCATCCTGCAACGGATGAAGCAGGCTCGGGATCAGCTGACAAAGCCGGCCGTACGCATCACGCCCCAACTCGATCGACACCGCGGCGCGCCGGCACTCGTCGACGGCGTCGGCGGTCTCGTCGACCGCCGACGCGTGGGCCCGCAGCGAGCTGGTGTCGACCTCGAAGCCGGCGGTCACCACACACCACGTCGGCGTGATGAAGGACCATCATCCGACTCCTCGGGCGGCTCCGGAAACCGGCTGGCATAGCTGGCTACCACCGCCCGCCCGGTCTCGGAGTCAACGCCTACGGTCTGCGCCGCCACGTCGGCCACCGCGCCGGCGAGCCGAGCCTGCGCCCGGCGCATCGTCGCCATGATCTCTGCCGAGATCCGCGCGGCGGGCCAGTTCCGAACCCGCTCATCCAACCTCAGCTCGGTGACGACCCCGGAGGCGGCCACCGTTACCCTGACCGCGCCGTCGGCGCCCGCGGCGGAGGCGGTCAGGTCAGCCACCCTCCGCGACATCTCCTGAGTCTGGGCGGCACGTTCGCTCACCGAGGCAGCCCAGGAACTAACCCAGTCCTCGGCCGCGTCCGCGTCCATCACTGCTCTCTCCCTCCCCCGCGCAACGAGCCCGTTCGGGTACGTCAGCTCACTGAGCTACGCCGGCACGACGGACTCCGGTCGCCTCATCGCGGGGATGTGCGGGCCGTGGCCATTGCGATAGACCATGCGGAAGCCCAGGTGCTGCGCCAGCGGCGCCCAGCGGGTCGCCCGCACCAACTGTTCGACACTGTTGGCCTTGCGGGCGTTGGCGAGCCGGTCGACGAGAACCGTGTCGAACGCGGCTGACTCCACCCAGTCGATGGTCTTGGTGAACCCACACACCATCGTCGCTCCGGTCCGCTCCAGGATCTCGACGAGGGCAGCATCGGAGATGCGGAGAATGGTGCCGCAGTCGAAGTAGAGCTGCTTACCATCGCATCGATCCTGCATCCATTCGACCAGCTCGGTCAGATCGAGCTTCTGGTTCCGGGACAGGCACAAGGTGCCCGGGCCGCCGTCTATCGCGAAGATGCCGACGTTGTACGAGGCGTACTTCTTGGACAGCCACTGGTCGAGGTAGAAGCGCAGCTCGTCCGGTGTTGCGACATCCCGGTGGATGAAGCGGATCCGGTTCAATCGCTCGAGCATCTCCAACGTCGGTAACACCGAGCCGCGTTCGGTCAGGTCATCGCCCCACTGACCCTCCACGCAGAACACCCTGCCGGGCTTGTCCACGTCGCATCCCCTCGTACGTCATGGAGGATCCAACCTAGCGAATGCATCGACGTCGAGCCATCCCGAGGATTGTCAGATTTGACACTCAGCCTGCCCGTGCGGCTGAAGGCACCCCTCCCCTCAGGGTTCACACAGCGCCGTCCCGAACAGCTCGGCCCATGTCGCCGGCGAGTCATCACCGGACAGCAGACGAACCTTGCTTTCGGCGCAGATGTCCCGCCACAACGGATCCACCCTGCCGGAAACCACCAGCACGGCGATCGCCGAAACCTCGCGGACGGCCAGGCGATGCCGGTATTCGAGCACCTGGCCGAGGCCGAGGCGTAGCTGCTCCACGTCATTGCCGCCGACCACGCTCTTCACCTCGGCGATGAACTGCCGCCCCTCGGCGTCCCGCCACGCGAGATCCACCGGCACACCGTGCAGTCCGGCTCCGCCTCGCAGGCCACTGGCGGCGAGGTGGTCGATCACCAGTCGGCAGAGCCGGTCATGCTCGTCGACCCCGGCGCGGTACGCCTCCGCGTCGAACGATCGCTGCAGCGGCAGGTCGGCAGGCACGGTCACCCCGTTGTACGGGCGGTCGAAGCCTTGCACCGCGGCCGGCTCACTGCCAGTCTCGACCTCCGTCAGGCACTCGGCCGCCTGCCACGCCCGACCCACCACCTCGGGTCGGTAGCGACCCTCGAACGAGAACGGCCCGGCAGCCACCCAACAGGCCAGCAGCCGCAGTCCGGCGATCACCGGTGGCTGCCGCAGCAGCCAGAGCGCGGTGTCCAGGTCAGGGCAGCGGACGAGAAGCTTCTCCTCGGCGAGGGTTTTCGTGCCGTCCTCCAACACCTCGATGCCGTGCCGCTCCCACTCCTCCAGGTCGAGGATCCCGGCATCCATGGCGAGGCCCACCGGTGCGGCGTGCAACCGCAGCCATACCGCCTCACCCGACTCGTACAGCCCGAGGATCTCCAGTACTCCGACCGTCAGCCGCAGCACCGGTGCGCTGTCGTCCAGGCGCGACAGGATCCAGTACCTTCCGGCGGTGCTGGCCGCCTCGGGCACCACGGTACGAGCGACCCAGCCGGCGAGCGCCCAGGAACGGCGGCGGCTCTCGTCCAGCCCAGCCGACCAGGCATCATCGATGTCGACCGGCGACGGATCGACCGGTGCCGCGGCGGGCTCAGCGAAGACCCACGCGGCAAGGTCGGCAGGATCGAGGAGTTGCCAGAGCCGGGACCGACGGGACGCCAGCATCTCGGCCACCTCGTCCACGTCGGCGGCATTCCACCAGCTCTCGACGTCTGGTGTCTCCGTCGATTCGATCACCGTTTCCACCCCTCGAAGTCGTCGGGTCAGCGTGCCCGCCGGTGCCGGCGCACGTACGTGAAGCCGTCGCGAAGTGGCCGGTCGACGACCTCGGCGGCGCGGATCGCCTCGCGGTGCGCCTCGATCTGCTCCGCCGAGGCGTGCGCACCCGCCGGCAGCCGCCGTACGAAGCCGTCCACCCAGTGGTCACGGCGCGGCGATCGGGCCTCCTGCCGGTGGTCCGGGTGCGGGGCGAGGCTCACCACTTTCGGGACGTAGCGCAGGAGCTCGACGCGGGACTCACCGGCTCGCGGCGGATAGCTGGGCAACCCGTTGCGGTCCAGGCTTCCTCGTACCCTCCCGATTCGCCGCTCACGAATCAGGTCCTCCACAGCGGGATGGATGCGACCCACGCGGCTTTGCGGCAAGCCCAGCTCACGGCAGTTACGTACGAGCGCCTTCTCGGCCAGGATGGCGCTCCCGTCAGGGCTGAGATGGCCGAGCTTACGCAGCGTCCGCATGACCCATCCCGCGTCGGAGAGGTCGGGCACCCCGGCCCCCTGCTCCGCTCCCGGCGCAGTTTCCCGGACGACCACGCGGATGTCGTAGCGGTGCCGGTAGGTCAGTTCGTCGACCCGCTCGGGGCGAGGCAGTAGGTCGGTACCGGCCAGAATCGCATCGTCACCCGGACGCCAGGTGAAGCTGACCAGGGTCCCCGGAAGCAGACCCGGCGGCCACACCACGCCATGCAGCTCCCACCTTCCGCCAACATGCCGGATCAACACGTCGCTCTCAGCCCGCTCGTCCTGCTCGGCGTGACCCGGATGATGGACAGCAAGCCGGAGGCGGCTGTCAGCGGCGGGCGGTGTCGTCATTCCAGCGGGAATGGCGCACCAGCCCCCGTTGATCTGGGCCCGCCCTACCGCCGCCGTCCACCGAAGTTCCCCGGCTTTCGAACCCGCGGGACTCCACTGCCCAGCCTCGGCTAGCCGTGGCAGCTGAGCCCGCGACTCTGCCGTCTCACGCAGGTCCTCGGAGATCTCATCCGCCAGTGACTTCACCGCCTGCGCGCCACCGGTCTCACGCCCGGCTTCAAGAACGACCGCTGCCAGGCGTTGTGCCGCGGTCGAACCCCGATGTGGTCCGGGGCAGCGGTCAGCGTCGACGAAGGTCTTGCCAGATCGCGCGACCAGCGCAGCGAGCAGATCACGTGTGCGTTGCGACACCGGAAACCCCAAGGCATCGGGTACGAGCCCGGCAGCAACCACATACCTCACGACGGAAGCCGCCCGCTCGTCACGACAGGCAATGTGTACGTTCGACAGTTCGCCACCCAGGTCCAAGACACCACGACACGTCGCGTGGAGCCAGGCGTCATGCTCGTTGACCGCGTGGTCGGCCCCGGTGCCCAGTTCGCCGTACTCCGTCACCCAGGCGAACCCGAATCGCCCCTCGCCGCGGTACGCGAGGTCCACCACACCGATGACCCGCGCCAGGTCGGTCGGCACCTGCTTGAGCAGGTCGGGACAGAGGAAGGCGGCCCGCTCGTGCCCGCACCGCGCCAATTCCGTCGACGACACTCCTTCGACAGGGCGCGCATTCGGCGCGAGCGGCTCTGCTGCGGGCAGTTCCACCGCCGCCAGCCGGAACCGCACCGCTTCCCCGATCGACGACACACAACCAGCCCGGCGCTCGCAGTCACGCCGTTGCGGGCATCCTCTCCGGTGCTCCTCGATCGCTCGGTCGACGTGTCGTGCCAGGTCGGAATCGCTCTTGCGGACCGCCCGGGTCGCCTCGGCCAGGCAGTCTGATCGAAGCTTCGGCATTCCCCGTGCCCGATGGATTCGGGTGGCCTGAACTTGCAGGTCCTCCACCATCAGTTGGGCCTCGAGGCAGCGCGCGCTGGCCCGCGCATGTGTCTCGCCAGCCCGTCGCAGACGTGTCGAGACCTCCTTGCCGCGCCCGCTGCTCGGGTCGGCCTGAAGTGACCGGTACGCGCGCTCAGTCTCCGCCAGGATTTCATCAGCGCAGGCTGCCCACTGTTCGGCCACGGCCGGGTGCGCCAGCGCTTCGTCGTACTGCCAGCGGTTAACGTCGGCCATAGCTTCACGCGTGAAGTCCGCCTGGCTCAGTTTCCGCAGGCGCTTCACCTCGGCAGGCACTTCCGGCGCGACCGGCTTCTCATGCAGGCGCAGCCAGGCCCAGATGTCGGTGGCCGGCGGGTCAAGATCGACGAGACGTAGCCCCCGACGGCGAAGCACCTGGGCGAGCGCCGCGTCGAAGGTGCTGCCGGCAACGTCACAGACCACCTGCGTCGGCAAGGACTCCGGCCGCGAGTCAGCGGAGGCCTGCTCGCCCCGGACATGCCGGCGAGAGGCACGGAAGCTCTCGGACGCTTCCACGCGCCGGAGCGCCAACTCATCGCGGGTGCGGCTCAGCGTCTCGGGGGCCCGGCCGCCGGTCAGTTCGGCGATCCGGACCTCGATCTCGAGCAGCCCCTCCGCGTATCTGATGGCGGCGATGGAGGCGGGCTCACCGGCACGCCGGCGGTAGAGCTCCTGCTCGGACGGGGACAGCTCCTTCCCCTCGGCGACGGAACGGTGCAGCGCGGCGAGCCACACCATGTCCCGGGGCAGCGGGCTGGCCGGCCGGTGCGTCTCAGGCTGCGCTCTCGCTGAGGTTCCGGCGGCCTTCGCCTTCGGGGCCACGCTCTTACCGGATCCCACCGACCCGCCGTAACAATGACCGCAGAGCAGACGGGACCAGTCCCCACCGATGGTGACCACCGAGCTGGACATGTTGGTGCGCTGGCACCTCGAACAGCGGAAGGTCAGCGGCTTGTTGAGGGTGTACCGCTGCAGTTCCCCCAGCGTGGGGTGCACTTTCCTGATCTGGTACCCGGAGGGGGGCCGTGATGCCATGCTGCCTTCCACGACAACGAGACTTCTCACGTACGGGTGTCCCTGACCCGCCCCTCATGAGCAGGGCGGGTCAGGGGCCAGGAGCCGGTGGTTCAGTTGTCAGGCCACCGCAATCGAGGGTTTCAGTCCTTCTCGTCGCGTTTCTCGTCGTCCCCGCGCCAGCGGAGCCCTCGCTCGGCGATCCGGCTGGAGAGCTTGCCCGTCGCCCATTTGGCACGGCCGAGCGTGTCGTTGCCGAGGCGCACGGCAGCACCGACGCCGTCTGCCCCTGTCTCGAGCGCCTTGTCCCGCGCCTCCATGGCCGCGTCCGTCCATCGTCTCGCCTCCGATGACTGGCGAGCGCCCTCGATCCCGAGCCGCCCGTGGAACTCGACGATGGCGACCGAGACATGGTTGCTCGACTTCACCACAGCCGGGGAGTCCAGCGGATTCAGCAGCACCTTGGCGTTGGCTCTGCCCGCGGCCGCTTCCATGCGGGCCAGCAGGCGCAAGGTGCACCGGGAGATGAGTTCGAGCCGGTTCTGCCGGGCAGTCCTCAGCCCGAGGCGATGCCCGTCCAACTCCCCGGGCGACGCGTCCAGCACGCGATCGAGTTCGAGCACGGCGATCGCGTCCTGCAGCTGGAAGCAGCGGGCCAGGACAACGAGCCACTCCTGTCCCTTGGACTCTGCTTCCCTGGCCGCCTTGGCGAGATCACCGATCGTGGTCTTGCGCTCCAGCTTCTCCGCGAGCGCGTCGAGCTGACGCAGCGCGTACGCCTGGGTTTCTGCGATCGTCGCCGGCGCGCCCTGCACCTTTGACCACGTGACCTCGTCGACCCGGCCCCTCGCCTCTCGGATGGTCATGGCCTCCTCGAGGACGAAGCCCACGCCGATCATGCGGGCCAACACGGCGTCCTTCTGGGCGCGGAGCACATCGTCGACCTTCTCGTCGATCTTGGCGAGATAGTCGGTGATCTCTTTCATGCTCTGTTGCATCGCAAGCTGCGCCATGATCCCCGCTGCACCGGCCAGCAGCGCCGGATTGCCCGCGATCGCGCCGGGCCCCTTCGAGATCTGGAGCCACTTCTGGATCGAGCCCGGATCCCCCACCATCGCGTGGCTGACCCCTGGGGTCTTGGTCGGCATCAGACCGAACTTGTGGACAGTCTGCGCGGACTCCTTGGTCAGCTGCACCCAGCGACCCGAGTGGGCGGCGATCTCGGAACCCGCCTGTGCCGCTGCCGCCCCGGCACTGAGGACAGACCCGAGCCGAGGCAGTCCGAGGTCCGTCGACGGCAGTTCCTCAGCGACGAGGAAACGTTCGACGGCCGTCGGATCTCCGATGACCGCCAGTCCATCGCCGTCACTGATCAGCTGAATCTCGTTACCCATTGTCGGCTCCTGACGTACGGAAGGGGTAGGCAGCGACGCCCTCTGCTCTGTTCACTGCTTCGCCTTCCGGCCGCGGGTGGCCTTGGGCGGGCGCCACGAGGTCAAGGTCTCGTCGGTGAGGTGCAGGCGGTTGGTGGTTTCGGCGAGGAAGCCGGCGTAGATGTCCGCCGGCGAGGCACCCCACTCCGGGTCGAACTCGCCGTGCCACTGGCGTACCCAGGGCAGGATCTCGCGCAACCCCGCGACCAGCGGAAGCAGCCGGTCGGCGGCCCAGCCGTCCTCCTGCTCGCGCGCGACGATCAGGGTGGCGAGGGCCTGGGCCTGCTCGCGGTGGTCCCAGCCGGCCCAGCCGACCAGCAGGGACGGGTCACCGTCGCGGCTGGCACCCGGGTACGAGACGAACCGCTCCTTGGGCACGTCGAGCTTGCCCCGGTGCCGCCAGAAGCTGGTCTTGAGGAAGTCCGCCGAGGTGTACTTCGGCGGCACCGGGATCTGCTTGCGGAACTCCCGCTTCGCCGCCTCGTCAGGCAGCGCGTCCTCCTGCCGCTGCAGGTCCCACACGTGCTCCCAGTCGGCCCGCTTGGACAGGCCGGAGTCCTTGTAGCGCAGCGCGGCCAGGTGCGGCACGTGCTCGTCGGCGACCAGGTCGGCGATCACCTTGCCGAGATCCTGACCGGGCGCGTAGATGCCGGCGACGGTCAGCACGTCATCGTCGCGGCGCAGCTCGTCGGCGAGCTGGGCGGTGGTCAGCGGGCGCGGCTGTTCGAGGCCGTCGACGTGGTGGTACCACAGCTCCCGCGCCTCGCACCGGTCCAGCAGCCAGTCGCGCAGCGCCTTCGCCTGCATCGCGTCCCAGCCAGCCGTCTCCCAGGTGCGCTTGTTATCAGGCCGCTCGATCAACCCGATGTTGCGGTTGCCCTCGATGACCGCGATCCGCCCCTCCACGATCGCCCGGTACTCGTCCGACCAGTGCGCCGGTAGCTCGGTGATCGGCGTAGAACCGAAGTCCCGGAACCAGCGCGTCTCCACCTCGCCGTCCCTCATCATGCGGGCCAGCACGATCTCGAACGCCCGCTCCCCCAGCTTCAACTCCGGCGCAGAACCGGCCGGGGCAGTCAACTCCTCGTCCAGCAGCCCGTAGAGCGAGTAGACCTGCCAGTCCAACTCCTCCTGCAGCGCGATCATCCGCGCCCGGACCGAGCGCCACTCCCGCTCGGCGGCATGGAGCCGCTCGCGGGTGGGTACGCCAGAGGCAGCGACCGCAGCCGGAGTGAGCGTCGCGAGGCGCTGCGCCAGGCCGTCGATCTCCCGACTGAGTCCAAGGGGGTACGCCGACGGCAGCGGAAAGGCTTGTAGCTTGGCCGCAGCGAACTCGTAGAAGTCTCGCCACTTTTCGCCCTTGGAGTAACCACCGCCGGGTCCGCCCTTGTTATGGCTAACCTGCTTGAGCCAGAAGCAGGCGGTCGAGCTATTGAGCACCCCGAGCAGCCGCAGGTGATCGTCCTCCGACGCACCCTCCGAGAGCTTAATCACGGGCGCGGTCTGCTTGAACACCTTGTTGCCACGGTCCAGGACAAAGTGGTTGTGGGTTGCCACAAAAGCGAAGGAGATAGAGAGTGGAACGCGAAGCTTGCTGGCCGTTAGGCGGCCGTACTCACTCCAGCGAAGTCCGCCGCCAACCTTAGTTTTACCTCCAAACAGAATGCTGTTGGCGAGCACATTACGCGCCGGCCACAAATATTTGAGGACCGGGATATCTTGCTCCACAGCCACTGGACGAAAGTCGCTGTCGTATGGGAAGACCGCCACCTCGCCAAGGGCGATCCCCCAGTCTCGAAGCAGGTCTCCCTCGATCATCGGTCGAGTTCGACCAGAATCCAGGGAGCGCCGCCCTGCAGCCCTAGGAGGAAGGAGATAAATCTCATCGCCAAGCGTGAAGCATGTAATACCAACGGAGTCGGCCACGCTTCCCAGCGACACGAGCCCACGCCCTTCAATCGATTGCTGGACATCGCTCGCACCACCTCCACTAAGACTCCAGGGATGACTGGCCAACTTCCGACGCTCAAGATCGATTACACTTACCCACTGGCTTTCAGAGCCGGGCAGCTTGGTTTGCCGGGTGATCGCCTGCCAAACTTCGCCCTTGCTGGGATCAATCGGCACGCCGGGCTCCCCCCGGATGCCCATGACCGTGCGGATCGTGCCAGCCCGTCCTCGGTTGGTGTTGCGGCCGATGAGAATGACGGTCGGGGTGCCGTGTCCAGGGATGTACGAGCCGGATGTGTCGATAACGTGGGTCAGGTTAACGTCGACGGCGAACAGCTTTTCGATCATCTTCTTGCCGAACTCGCGCTTCATGAACGAGTTGGCCGTGATCTGCCCGACGTGCCCCGCACCCTTGCCCTCTCCGTCGCCTGGCTTGGCAAGCTGGAAGAATCGCTGAGCGAAGGGCACCGACAGGGCGTACTTGCCGGAGCACGCGTCGTACATCTCGCGGTAGGCCTCGTTGAGGCCCTTGTCCTTCACGGTGATGTAGGGCGGGTTGCCCACCACGACGTGGTAGCGGCCGGGGCTGAGGATGCCGGAGTACTCCTGCACGTCCTCGGTCGCATAGGCGAACTCGGTCATCGGGTCCTCGCCGAACAGCATGTCCTGCCGCCGCTTGATCAGCGAGTCGCCGACCGCTAGGTGCATCGGGAAGACGTACCCAGCCGAGTCGGGAAGGGCCTTGACGCCGCTGGCGCGGAGGGCGGCGACGAGGAGGCGGAAGCGGGCGATGGCCACCGCGAAGGGGTTGATGTCGACGCCATGGACGGCGTCGAGGGCGAGGCGCACTCGCTCGTGGGGGTCGCGGTTGGGGGCGTGCCGCTCCCATTCCTTCAGCAGGCGGTGGAAGGCTCCGAGGACGAAGTGGCCCGATCCGCAGGTCGGGTCGATCATCTTGACCACGTCGTGACCGAACTCTTCGATCGCCGGGGTGAGCGTCAGGTCGAGGATGAACTCCTCGACGAACTCCGGCGTCTGGAGCAGCGCGTAGGTCTTCTTGGCGTACTCAGAAAGGTCCTGATAGAGGTCGCCAAGGAACCGTGTGTCCCACAACTCGTCGCGGAACTTGTGCACCAGGTCGCCCTGCTCGGTGCGCCGGCGCCAGAAGCCGATCAGCTCCCTGGCCGCGTCGTGCGAGAGCGGGATCTGGTAGAGCGGGTTGTGCCGCTTGTCGAAGAGCGACTTGCCGGCCTGGGTGCTGGCGATGGAGTCAAAGCCGTGGTGCAGCCAGTCGCGCAGGGTCTTGTCGGGCTGGTCGCGGAAGAACTGCGCCTCGGCCTCCTCGGCGAGGACCAGGCGGTCCCCCGCACCGGCCAGGTAGGGGTCCGGCAGCAAGCCGTTGTCCTCGCAGAAGCGTACGAAGACGGTGCCGAGCACCCAGGCGACAGCCACCTGAGTGACCCGCTCGTCCCGCCAGGCCGCCCAGGTGGCGGCGGTACGCCCGACCTTGAAGGCGTGGTCATACTCGCCGCGCAGGCGGAGGCGCACCTCCTCGACCGACTCGGCCTGCTCCCGCAGGTCCTTTTCCAGGTTCTTGACCTGCTTCTGCAGGTCGGACAAGAGCAGCTTCCGGTCGATCACGCGAGAACTCTAGTCGTCCCGCTCACGGGACGCAGGTACCCGTAAGGCCCAATCTGCCTGACAGGTCGCTACCTACGGCTCCCGCATCCAGGTCTTCGGGTCAGTGACGAAGACGCCCTTGCCCTGCTGGCGTCGGATCACCCGCAGCGCTTCAAGACGGACGTATGCCAGCTGCACGGTTCCGTAGCTGACGCCGTAGTCGGCGCGAGTCTGTGCGACCGACGGCAGTCGGTCGCCTGGCTTCAGCTTCCCCGATTTGACGTCGGCCATCACGTCGGCGGCGATGCGGAGGTATTCGGCTGATTCGGGCATGTCACTCCTCGCGTGGCAACCCGAATTCGATCACAACTCGAATGGCTAAACAACGTGCTTTGACTTCCCTGTGTTCCCTAGTTATGTTGGAGCGGAACCGCTTCTCGCGTGGCAACGAGTTCGGTTCATCCCCCTGGTCGGGGCGGGTGCGCGTGCCCGTCCCGACCCACCGAACTGCTTCGCTGCCGTACCGCTGATCTCAAGCTGCGGCCGCGGAGCGGGCGGGTCGTCCGCGGCCAGCGTGCGGACGGCCCGCCCTTCCAGACCCGCCGCACCGACCCTCCGCGCTTCCGCCTGCCCCGGAAAGGACCGACGTGACCCAGGTGTATCGATCCGGCCAGCTCTACGGGACCGGCCTGCCGGCCCGGTTGACCCCGCACGAGGTGCGGAACCGCACGTTCGACCCGCGCCGCCGGGGCGTCGACCACGATCAAGTACGTGAGTTCCAGGCCCTGGTCGCCGACGAGCTGACCGACCTCCACCGGCGGGTACGCCTGCTCACCGAGGAGAACGACCGGCTGAAGCGGGCGCTGCGGGACTGGCAGACCATGCACGCCCGCGAGTGCCGGCCACCGAACCAGGGTCACTGGTAGCGGTGCGACCGCAACCGGGTGACCTGCTGCGGATCGACGGGCGCGCCTCGGTGCAGTTCGCCGGTGACCGCGCCCTGACCTTCCGCGTCGTCTCGGTCTGCCCCAAGCCGACGTACACCGGCTGGGTGTGGCTGACCGGCTACGTCATCGACCGGCGCGGCCAGGCGATCGACCGGCGCGAGATCTTCGTCCAGCTGGCCGGCCTCCACCGCGCCACCAGCACCCCGGCCCCGAGCCGCTCTCGCGTCTCCCGCCCCTATGCTTCCGCGCATGACCAAGGTGACGGCGGAGCAGCTCGCGACGGCTCGGGGCTGCGTGCTCGGGCTGATGCTCGGTGACGCGATCGGCGCGACCGGAGGAAACGTGCCTGCCAGCGGGACGCTACGAGCCACCAGCGCCGGCCAACTCGCCTGCTTCACCGTCGAGGGCATCATCCGAGCCAACATCCGAGGCACCCACAAGGGCATCTGTCATCCGCCCAGCGTGGTGCGGCACGCGTACACCAGGTGGGCGGCGCTGCAGGGCATCCCAGGGATCAAACGCTGGCAGGAGGAAGACTGGCCGGACGGCTGGCTCGCCCAGGTGCCGGCGCTGGCGGTCCGGCGAGGATCCGCGCCGGCCACGGTTTCCGCCCTGCAGGCCCAGCCGATCTGGGGCGCCGAAGACCTCACCTGGCACAGCACAGGGGCACACGCGCTCACCCGCATCCTGCCTGCGGGCCTCAACAGATGGTGGGGGCCCGAGCCGGGACGATTCGCGGCAGAGGTTGCCTCTACCACGCACGGGCCCGAGGCGGCAGACGCCGCCGCTCTGGGCGCAACAGTGGTGGCGAACCTCGTCAAAGGTCAGACCATCGATAAGGCGACGGAGCTGGCACAGCGGGAGTGTCAGTCGTTCACAAAGGTCATGACGGGGCTGCCGCTCTCGGCGGCCCTACACGCCGCACGGGACCAGCCACGGCAGCTCCAGGTCCTGACTCAGCTCGTGCCAGATTCCAGAGCCGCGTCGGCGTTGGCCGGAGCCGTCTACGTCGCCCTCTCCTATGCCGACCCCGCCCAGCTCCTCGACGCCCTGATGTTCGCGGCCTCCGTGCCGCACGGCAGGCACGTGGCCGTCGCTGCGGGGGCTTTCCTTGGCGCCGCGCACGGTGTCGAGGCCCTCCCCGTCGGCCTGGTCTCGCGACTGGAGCTGGCCTGGGTCGCCGACGTGCTCGCGCGGGACCTTCTCAGCGAGTTCCTGGACGGGCCGTCCGGCAGCGGCTACGACGACCCGCCCGATCCGCGGTGGTGGGACCGCTACCCCGGCTGGTAGCCAGGCAGCCGCCAGCGGGCACCGGTCAGCAGAATCTCGTCGGGCAGAGCCAGCCCGGCACGTTGAAGTCATCGTCATCGTTGTGCGGCCTCGACGGGAGCTGTCCGCCGTCGTTCCCGTAGGGGCGGCTGGTTCGCGGTGCCTGCTTGACCGTCACGACGATCAGACGGCCGACCCGGAGAGACTGGCCTGCGGAGGGAATACTGCCGACAGTGACCGAGCTGAACTCGTATGCCTGCTTCAGCCCCGCTCGGGCCTTGGTCTCCTCGGCTGGCTCCCAGCCGTCGATCAGGTACTTGTCCACGGGATCGCTTGCGTACTTCGGCGCCTGACCCTTCGCGTATCGGAACAAAACGAGTTCGCTCATCCCGGCGAGCGCCCCCTTCGGCTGCACCAGCGTGTCGGCCGGCTTGCCCTTGGACAGGCTGGGCATCTTGGGATGCGCGGTGAACCAGACGGCCTCCTCGTTCTTGAGCACCAGTACGGTGACCTCGGACCCTGGCGCGACCGGCGAGCCGGCGGGCGGCTCTGTCGCCACCACGGTCCAGTTCTTCTCGACGTACACGTGCCGATCGAGCGGCGAGGCGTCCTGCAGCGTCGAGCGCAGACCCGCGCCACGGATCAGGCTTGCGGCGGCGTAGGGCTCGCTCCCGACCGCATCGGGAACGATGGGAAGCGCGAAGGTGGATGGCGACGTCGACGGCGTTGGCGACGGAGCCGATGAGGTCGCCACCTGCAGCGCTGACGCGCGGGTCGTCTCCTGCTCCGCGAACACGGCGGGATAGACGGCTGCCCCGAATGCGACGGAGGCCAGCGCGACGAAGCCGGCACCGAGGGCCCTGGCAGTCGACGGTGCGTGTTCACTGCCGCGACGCAGCAGCCAGGTGGCAACCACCGACAGTCCCCAGACCGCCCCGATGACCGGCGCCAAGAACAACCCCACCAACACGGCCACCACTACCCAGGCAGCCCGACCCGGATCCTCGTTCTTCCCCACCAGAATTCGCCCCTCTTGCTGCCAGAACTCGGAACCGACCGAGCGCGGAGCAAGATCCTAATCGCGTGGCCTCCCGGAGCCCAGAGCTAAGTGAGGACGTTGCTGCGATGGGCGTTGACGACCCAGGCGTCCGGGAGGGCGATCCACTCGTTGTCGCCCACCCGCACCACGGCACCGTCCAGCTTGGGCAGCGTCGCCGGGTCCTCCATCGGGCAGAGCAACCACACGTCACCCGAACCAGCCCGCGCCATATCGGCCAGCTCGTAGAGCCGCTCCATCGCCCGGTACCGGGCCAGCACCGCCGCGTCGTGCAGCAGCACCGGCCCCGCGTCGGCGCTCAACTGCGCCCGCAGCGCCGGCACGGCCACCTGCCACGCCTGCTCGACGTACTCCCCCAGCTTGATGGCACCGCGGGAGCCCGGCTCGGCGATGTCGGCGCCGACCACGGTCTCCCAGGTGGGCTTCGGCTTCGCGTCGACCAGGCCGCGCAGCTCCCGCAGGAACACCGCCGCCACGCTGACCGGTCGGGCGTCGAAGCGCCGGACCAGTTCCTCGCGGGCCGGCGCGTACCGGTTGAGGCGTACCGTCAGTGCCCGGAACCCGCCCGCGGACCTGGCCCCCGTCAGCCGTTCCTCGGCCCGCATGGCCGCCGCCAGCTCCGGCGACTCCGCTGCCCACCGGCTCGGCGCGTTGGTGGCCGAGGGGCGCCGCTGGATGATCGACATCGAGGACGAGCCGGCGCGGGGCGGCGGCGCGAGATAGTGGCCGCGGTCCCAGCGCAGCTCGAAGCCCGCCTCGGCGAGCAGCCGGTCCAGCTTCGGGTGCGGTGGCAGGGGCGCCAGCTCGGGGAAGCGCGCCGAGACCCGCTGTTGCACAAGCTCCGGGCTGAGGGCGCGCTGATTCTCCGACGCCGGTGGCACCACGCCCGCCTGGGCGAGCCGCAGCGCCCGTACCGGGTCGAGGTCGCGCGGGTAGAGCTCCAGCCGCGCGGTGGCGGCGGCGCGCTCGGACGCCACCGCGGCGAGCAGGACCCGCCGCCGCTCGTCGATCACGTCGGCCGCGCCGCCGGGCGCGTTCACCGTGGCGAGGGTACGCATGACCGTGGCCGCGCTGGGCAGCACGTCGCTGGCGGCGAGCCGGTCGGCGGCCTTGCCGAGCGCGTCGGCGTAGTCGAGCAGCGCGGGCGCGGCCGGGGTGTCCGGCGCGTCGTCCTCGCCCGCCTCGAGGGCCACGAGGAGCCGGTCGCCGCGCGGGTGTGGCTTGCCGTCGATGTCGGCGCGGGCGTGCCGGCGCAGCAGCAGCCGCGGCTCCTCCTCGAGGGCGTCGATCTCGACGGCGGCCCGCACGGCGGCGACCGCGACGGCCAGCCGCAGATCGTCGCCGGTGCGGACCGAACCGCGGCTGGTCAGCAGCGCCGTGGCCAGCTCGGCGGCGCCCATCACCCGGCCGCCGTCGCGCAGCAGCTCGATGATCTGGGTACGCACGCTGCCCACCACGGGAAGGTCGTGCCAGCGCTTGCGCTGCTTGCCGAGGATCTGGGCGATCCGGCCGGGGGTCACGCCGACGGTGGTGGCCACCAGCGGCTGCTGCGGCCAGAGCGGCAGGGCCGGCAGCGCGCCGGACTCGTCGGGCAGGTTCAGCAGCAGCCGGGTCGCCTCGACCTCGGCGGTGTTGCGGCCGTTCTTCGCCGGCACGAGCAGGGTCGCGATCGCGTCGAGGCCGACGCGTACCAGCTCGGCGTCGCCGGTCCCGGCGGCGGTCTCCGTGGCCACCTCGGCGGTGGCCGCCTTGCGGGCGGCCGCCGAGGTCGGGATGGTCTCCCGCTCCCCCAGCCGGTTGCGCCACTCCTTGACCCGGCGTTGCAGCTCCTTGCGGGTCTTGGCGCCGAGACCGGGCAGCGTGGCGAACGTGTTGTTGCCCACGGCGAGCAGCTCACCGACGGTGCTGGCCTCCACCCGGTGCGCGGCGGAGACCGCCCGCGGCGTGAGACCGGCGGCCTCCAGGGCGGTCGCGCGGGTGGCCTTGGCGGCGGCCTCCTCGCGGGCCTGCTCGGCCGCCTTCTCGTCCGGCTCCTCGGCCTCGATCTCCGGGTGGTCGGAGCCGACCGGGGCGCTGGCGTCGGAGCGGCGGAACACCTGCTGCCAGGCGTCGCGCATGTCCTTGAGCGAGGCGAAGCGGCGCCGGTGGTCGCGGTGCAGGGCCTGGTGGAAGAACTCCACGAGCCCGTCGCGGACGGCCGGGTCGAACGCCTCGGCGGCCAGCACCGGCGGGCCCTCGGTGAGCTGCGGCTCGGTGCCGCCGTCGCCCCAGACCGGCAGCTCGCCGGAGGCCATCTCGTGCAGGGTGACGGCGAGGGCGTACCACTCGGCGTGCTTGTCGTAGACCTGGCGGCTGGCGGTGCCGAGGAACGGGTCCAGGTAGCGGGGGGTGCCGGCGGCGAGCTCCTTGACCGAGACCCCGGCCAGGGAGAAGTCGAAGAGCACGAGCTGGCGGGTGCGGTTGGGGCGGACCCGGATGGCGATGTTGTCCGGCTTGATGTCCCGGTGGTAGACGCCCTCGCCCTCCAGGTAGTCGAGCGCGCCGAACAGGTAGTCGCTGTAGGTCTCCAGCTCGTCGACGGTGAGCCGGCCCTCGTCGCGCAGCTTGCGGGCCAGCGTCAGCTCGCCGGCGTGTTCGAGGACGATCACCGTACGGTTGGCGACCTGCAGCGGCTCCGGCCGGGCCAGCCGGATCACCCGGGAGTCGGTGAGCGGCCGGAGCACCCGGGCCTCATGGGCGAGCCGGCCGGCCTTCTCGTCGGAGAGACCGACCTTGAGCACCTCATCCCGGCCGGTGCGCTCGTTGTGGGCGAGGAACGCCCGGCAGGTCGAGCCGGTTCCCAGCCGCTTCTTGATCTTCCATTCCGCGACCCGGTCCCCACCGCGGGCTTCCAGCGGGTCGGTCTCCTCCGGCTCGGGTTCCTCCGGTTGCACCGAGGCGGGCGGCGGTGCGGTCAGCTCGTTCTCGACCTCTTCGAGCATCTCGACGAAGTCGGCGACCGTGGTGAGGCGCTGGGCGGGCACCGGGGCGGTGGCCGCCTGGATCAGCTCGTCGGCGAACTCGCTGATTCCATCGGTCACCGACGAGGGAAGCAGGCCGTTGTCCCGGGCGATCCGGGACAGCAGTTCCTGGCGCTTCGCGGCCGGCGGCTGACCGGTGAGGATCAGGTACGCCAGGGCGCCCAGCCCGAAGACGTCCATGGCGACCGGGTCCGGCCGGGGCGCGGTCAGCTCCGGTGCCAGGTACGCCTCGGCGGAGCGCTCGATGTGCGAGGCGGCGTGCGAGGAGAGGGTGGCGGGGTCCCCACTGCTGCCCCCGGCCGAGTCGGCGGTGCGGGTGGCGGTCTGCCAGTCGCTGAGCTGCAACTGCGGGACCAGCCACGCCTCCTCTTCGCTGCCGCCACGGCGCTTCGGCCCCGGGGTGACCAGGACGCTGCGGGCGGATAGAGCACGGTGGTGCAGCCGGCGCCCGTGTGCGTACGCGACCGCCTCCGCGAGCTGCCGGATCATCGCCAGCCGGCTGAGCGGCTCCAGCTTGTCGCCGTACTGGGCGATGTAGTGGTCCAGCCGCATCGACCGGGGGTCGTGGCGGAAGATCAACGCCGGCCCGGCCTCGTGCGACTCCATCGAGTCGACCCGCACGATGCCCGGGTGGTTGACACCGTGCAGGACCGTCATCTCCCGCTTGGCGGCCCGCTCGATGCTCGCCCGCTCGGCCTGCACGGCGTTCCGCTCGACCAGGTAGATGCGGATGCGGCGGCGTTCCCGCTCCAGGTCACGGTGGCGGGCGTGGTGGTCCTGCCAGGTGGGGCCCAGGTCGAACGGCCGGGGCTCCAACTGCCACGACCCGACCTCGTAGTGCTTGCGGCTACGCGCGATGCCGACCGCCTCGAGCAGGTCGGGCAGGGCCGCGGACAGCTCCTTGGTGACCCGCTGCTTCTCGTCCTGCGGAGGGCGCGTCAGGAGTGCGGTGATGGTGGGCAGCTTGCCGGGCTGATGCCCGGGCGCCGGCTCGGGACCGTAGATGCCATGCAGGTGGTGGTCGGAAAGCTGGACGTTCAGGCCCGGCTTGGACAGGAACACGGCAGCCTGGACGAACGGGATCTTGACCGGCGATCCCTTGCGCTGGTTGGCGGCGACCTGGAGCAGGGACTTCAGCTTCTTCGCCTTGGCGTCGGCGAGGTGCAGCGGGTTGTCGAACGTCCGCGTACCGCCGGGATTGTGCAGGATCCAGTTGGAGCCGCTGGAGATCAGGCGGCCGGTCAGGCTCTTGATCTCGATCAGGTAGAGCCCGCCCGGTCCCGCCACCAGCAGGTCGACCTCGTAGGGGTGGCCGGTCTGGGCGGTGAAGGTGAAGTTCGACCATGCCCGGTAGGGCTCGCTGTCCGGCAGCAACGCCTGGACGTGTGCGAGCGCCTCCCGCTCGTGCGTGAACTGCGACGGGGTGATCGTCGTCCACCGGCCTTCCTGCATGACGGAGATCCTAGGCCCACTCCCCGGCGTCCCGGTGAAGCCAGGTCAGGGGCACGATCCTCGACCCCGATCCCGCCGCCCGCGCGGCTGCCGTCCGCCGCCGTGTCGACTTGTTAGCGTGGGACGGCGGAGCACCGGCGGGTGCCTCCGCACACCCCTCACCCGACCGCACGGCCGGCACCGCAACGGCCGGGCGACGCGCGGCTGCTCGACGGAGAGGGGTGCGATGACCGGGACGCCCGACGACGACGTCGGCTCGCGCGGCGGCGAGACGGACGACACCGGCCCGGCGGCCGACACCGGCGAGCCGGCGCCGAGCGGGCAGGTCCCGGACCGGCGGGAACAATGGCTCACCCGTGCCCGGGAACTCTGGGCGGTCATCTGGCGCGGGGCGAAGCGGTTGTGGACGGCGGTCCGGCCCATCCTGGACCAGATGCGGTGGCAGGAGGCGGAGGCCTCACCCGTGACGCTCGTCGACCGGCGGGTGGCGCCGACCCTGCTGGTGCCGGCGCTGGGGCAGGTGTACCACTTCGTCGTCCGGGCCACCTTCACCTGGTCGTCCGACAACGCGCGGCCGGAGCTCTTCGGCTGGTACGTCGACCAGTTCCAGCCCCAGGCAATGCAGCGGCTGCGGCGCCTCGCGGTCCGGTGCGCCGCGGAGATCCCGCCGGATCTCCCCCGGGCCTTCGCTCTCGCGCTGGACGATGCGATGACCGGCGACGACGCGCTCCCCTGGGGCTACGGGCGTGGCGAGGTCACGTTCACCTGTGAGCCCGACGTGTCGGTCTACCTGGATGAGCCGGTCCGCAAGCTGCTCCAGCCGTACTGGGACAAGCGCATCGCCCTGGAGTGGAAGCGCGACCTCGAGCGCCGGCGCGCGGAGTACGCCGAGGAACAGCGCGGACGCCGGCCGGCGGACGCACAGGACGGCAGCGCCGAGCCAGCGGAGGCACAGGACGGCAGCGCCAAGCCGGCGGACGCGCACGACGGCGACACCGGGCCAACGGACACGCAGGACGACGACACCGGGCCAGCGAAGGCGCAGGACGACAGCACCGGGCCGGCGGCCGGGATGCCGGAGGCGCTCCGGGAGGAGCGCCCGCCGCGCCAGCGGGAGGCCGGGGCGGGCGGCGCGCGGCGGCGGCCCGACTCCCCGGCGGAGCAGTTCTACCCGCTCGAACCCTTCCCGCAGCCGCCCGCTCCGCGTCCCGCCCCAGGCCAGCGGCCGGCGACGGGGCAGCCGGGCGAGACCACGCCGGCGCCGGGCAACCCGGACAGCCCGGGGCCGCCCGACGCCTGAGCCGGTCGATCCCTGACGCGGGTCAGGCGGCGAGCGACGCGTACCGGCCGGCGCGGTCGAGCAGGCTGTCGTGGGTGCCGGACTCGACGATCCGGCCGTGGTCGAGCACGGCGATCTGGTCGGCGTCGCGGACCGTGGAAAGGCGGTGCGCGATGGTGACCACGGTGCGACCCCGGGCCAGCTCGTCGAAGGCGCGCTGCACGGCGCGCTCGGTCTCGGTGTCCAGCGCGCTGGTCGCCTCGTCCAGCACCAGGATCCGCGGGTCGCGCAGCAGCGTGCGGGCGATGGCCAGGCGCTGCTTCTCGCCGCCGGAGAACCGGTGGCCGCGGGAGCCGACCACCGTGTCGTAGCCGTCGGGGAGCGCGGCGATCAGGTCGTGGATCTGCGCGGCGCGGGCGGCGGCCTCGATGTCGGCGTCGGTGGCGTCCGGCTTCGCGTACCGGAGGTTCTCCCGCACGGTGGCGTGCAGCAGGTAGGTCTCCTGGCTGACCACGCCCACGACGGCGGCCAGGTCGGCCAGGCGCACGTCGCGCAGGTCGACGCCGTCGACGGTGATCCGGCCGGCGTCGGGGTCGTGCAGCCGGCTGATCAGCGCGGCGAGGGTGCTCTTGCCGGAGCCGGTCTCCCCCACCAGGGCCAGGCTGGTGCCGGCCGGGACCTCCAGGTTGACGCCGGCCACGGCGGCGGTGTCGCTGCCCGGGTAGCTGAAGGTGACGTCGGAGAAGCACAGGTGGCCGCGGACCCGGGCCGGGTCGAGGGGCACCGGGCGCGCCGGGTCGGCCACCTCGACGGGCAGGTCCAGGTATTCGAAGATCCGGGCGAACAGCGCCATCGAGGCGGTCAGCGAGACGCCGACGTTGAGCAGGCCCATGAGCGGCCGGAACAGGGTGCCCTGGAGGGCGGTGAAGGCGACCAGGGTGCCGATGGTGAGCGTGCCGGCGGTGCCGGGCAGGCCGGCGCCGAGGTAGATGACGGCCGGGATGGCCGCGAAGATCACCGTCATCGAGGCCATCCGCCAGCGGCCGGCCAGCTCCGACCGCAGTTCCAGGTCGACCAGGCGGGCCGAGGACGCGGTGAACCGGTCGACCAGGGTCGCGCCGGCCCCGAGGGTCTTGGCCAGCTGCACGCCGCTGATCGACAGCCCCTCCTCGATGGTGACGTTGAGGTCGGCCAGCTCGCGCTGGCGGCGGGCGGTGATCTCCCGGCGCAGCCGGGCCACCCGCCGGGTCAGCCAGATGGCGGGCGGCAGCACGACCACCGAGACGAGGGTGAGCCGCCAGCTCAGCGCGACCATGGCGATGACCGTGGCGACCACGGTGGTGAGGTTGGCGGCGATCGACGTGGCCGTGGAGGTGACCACGGCCTGCATGCCGCCGATGTCGTTGGTGATCCGCGACTGCACCTCGCCGGTGCGGGTGCGCACGAAGAAGCCGATCGACTGGCGCTGGAGGTGGGTGAAGACGTCGGTGCGCAGCCGGTGCATGACCTCCTGCCCCACGCGGGTGGAGATCCAGGTCTGCGCCACGCCGAGCACGGCCGTCACGGCGGCCACCCCGACCATGCCCGCGACCAGCCAGGCCAGCAGGGTCAGATCCCGCTCCGGGAGGGCCCGGTCGATCACGGTACGCAGCAGGAACGGCGACGCCATCGCGATCACGGACGACGCCACGATGATCGCCACCACGGCCGCGAGGGGGCCGCGATGGTCGGTGAAGAGACCGCCGATCCGGCGCAGGGACACCTGGCGGGCCTGCGCCTTCTCGGCGGCGGTCACGGAGGTCCGGCCGCCACCGCGGCCGTCTCGGAATCCGTCCAAGGGGTGCTCGCTTCCGTCGGGGATATTGCTGAGGTTACCTCATCATGAGGTAGCAACAGCATGTGCTGCTACCGTATTCCGGTGACCGGCAGCGACGACGAGGAGAGCCTGGCCGAGACGTTCTGGGCGGTGGCCCGGCGGCTGCGCCACCAGTCCAGGCGCACCCTCGAGCCCTGGGAGATCAACCCGGGGCACGCCCGGGCGCTCGCCGTGCTCATGCGGCACGGCGCGGTACGGCTCAGCACGCTCGCCGAGCACCTGCGCATCGCGCCCCGCTCCGCCACCGAGGTCGTCGACGGCCTGGCGGAGCGCGGGCTGGTCGAGCGGCGGCCCGACCCGGTCGACCGGCGGGCCACGCTGGTCGCGCTCACCGGTGAGGGCGAACGGGTCGGCGAGGCCATCCGGGTGGCCCGGGCCGCCGAGGCGGAACGGTTCTTCGGCGCTCTCGACCCCGCGGACCGGACGGAGCTGACCCGGATCCTGCGCCGGTTACGCGACGACTGACGCGGCGGACCGGGCCGGTCGGCAGCGGGGCGGGAGGTCAGGTCAGCGCAGGCCGGCGGCGATGGCGTCGACGAGCAGTGCGCCGATGGTGCGGGCCAGGGTGGCCTTGGCCGCCGCCACGTCGAGGCCCATGGCGTCGCGCATCATCGCCCAGGCCGCCCAGGTGCAGGCCACGGTCAGCGCGTCCAGCAACTGCTCGCGCCCGGAACCCGCCTGCGCCAGCTCCGGCTCGAAGGCCAGCTCGGTCTCGTGGCGGACCCGGGCGATGGCCGCGTCGCGGTTGCGCCGCAGCTGCGGCGAGAACGGTTCCCGCAGCGCCGAGGCGCGCGCCGAGGGGGCCAGCACCTCCAGCATCTCGGCCCGCTGGTCGCAGAACTCCGCGATCCGCCTGGTGAGCGGCAGGTCCGGCGGGATCGGCCGCCAGAGCGCGTCCAGCCGCTCCCCGACCAGCCGCCCCGTCGCGGCGAACAGGGTTTCCATGTCCTTGAAGTTGGTCCACAGGGTGCGCAGCGACACCCCGGCGCGCTCGGCGATCCGCTCCCCGGTGGGCCGCAGGTCGCCCGCGTCGATGAGGGCCAGATGCGCCTCGACGATGGCGGCGCGGGTCCGCTCGGCCCGCGCCGACCGGCCGTCCACCCGCGCCGGCGCGTCGGCGTCCACCTCGATCATGCGACTGCCCCCTGTGCGTGGCTCCGTGGCCCGCGCGACCCGCCCGCCCCGGTGGCGTCGCGCCGGACGGCGCAACTCTACGTGCGCGCCGCCGGGCGGCCGTCATCGCGGTGACGGCCGCCCGGCCCGTGGCGCCGGTCAGGTGGTGGGGATGGCGTCCGCCGGCGGCGTGGCCGGCGGCTCGGTGAACTCGGCGACGGCGGCGTCGCCGTCGTCGGTGGTGTACGTCGGGCCGAAGTACGCCTGCGCGCCGTTCTGGACCTTGTTCAGCCGCACCCCGCTGTAGCCGGCGTGCACGTCGTCGCTGTAGCGGAACGGGGTGAGGCCCGGCCCGCGGAAGCCGCCCTTCTGCACGGCCTCGACCAACTTCTCCCGGGTCGGGTCCTTGCCGGCGGCGAGCAGCGCCTGCACGAAGGTGTACGCCATCGAGTAGCCGTAGATCGCGTTGCCGTCGACCGGGTTGGCCGAGTTGTACTGCTGGTGGATCTTGGTGAACTCCTGGATCCACGGGTTGGTCTTGTCGCCCACCATGGGCAGGTAGTTGTCGGCCACCATGCCCTCGAGGATCACCTTCTTGTCGCCGAGCTGGTTGGAGAGCGTGGTGTAGTCGGCGCCCACGTTGGACACCACCCACTGCGCCCGGAACCCCTGCCCGGCGGCCTGCCCCATCGCGAGGGCCGTGAAGCCCGGGATGCTCGCCGAGATCACCACCTGGCAGCCGGCCGCCTTGAGCGCCCCGATCGCCGGCCCGACCTGCTGGTTGGTGGTGGTGTAGGTCTGCTTCGCCGCCACCGCGCCGAGGACCTTCTCGACCCCGGCCAGGGAGTCCCGGCCGAAGTCGTCGTTCTGCCCGAAGTGGCAGACCTTGGCGCCGGGGAACTGCTGCTTGACCCAGGTGGCGAGGATCTTGCCCTCGACGGTGTAGTCGGGCTGCCAGCCGAAGGTGGTCGGGTACTTGTCGGGCTGGTTCCAGTTCCGGCTGCCGGAGGAGACGAAGAGGTCGGGCACCTTCTGCGTCTTGACGAACTCCAGCACGTTGGTGTGGGTGGGGGTGCCCAGCCCGCCGAGGAGCGCGAACACCTTGTCGTCGAGCACCAGCTTGCGGACCACGTTCTCGGTGTTGGCGGGGTTGTAGCCGTCGTCCATGACCTTGTAGACGATCTTCCGGCCGTTCACCCCGCCCTTGCTGTTGACGTGCTCGAAGTACGCCTTGGTGGCGGCGGAGATCTTCGAGTAGCCGGGTGCGGCGGGACCGGTGAGCGGCTGGTGGGTGCCGATGACGATCTCGGTGTCGGTGACGCCGGGGACGTTCTCGGCGGCCTGTTTCGCGTCGTCGGCGCAGGCCGGCACGGCGGCCAGCAGGGCGAGGCCGGTGGCGGCCGCGAGTATGCGGCGGGTGGTGGGGCGCATGGTTCTCCATTCCGGTGCGGCGGTGCGAACGGGCGGGTGGAACGGAAGGTGGTCAGTGCTCCGGCGCGCGGCGGCGGGCCCGCAGCCGGGCGGCGAGGGTGCGGAAGGCGCCGTGCAGGCCGCCCGGGGCGGCGAGCATGACGACGATGAGGATCAGGCCGAACACGGCCAGCGCGAGGTTGCCCTCCAGCCGCTGGGCCAGGCCGGACGGCAGGCTGAAGGTCTCGGTGAGCAGGCTCGGGAGGTCCTGGAGCGCGACCAGCAGCACCGCGCCCCAGACCGCGCCGGCGAGGCTGCCCAGCCCGCCGATCACGATCGCCATGAGCAGGAACAGCGACAGTTCCAGGGGGAACTTGCCGGGCGCGACGGTGGCGGTGAGCACGGCGTACACGCCGCCGCCGAGGCCGGCGCAGCCGGCGCTGACCACGAAGGCGAGCACCTGGGTGCGGGCGACGTGGATGCCGGCGAGCCGGGCGGCCACCTCGTCGTCGCGTACGGCGCGCAGCGACCGGCCGAACCGGCTGCGGACCAGGTTGGCCAGGAGCAGCACGGTCAGCAGCGCGGCGAGCAGCGCGATCCAGGCGAGCCACCGTTCCGGCTGGAAGTACGCGCCGAGGAACGCCGGCGGGGTCTCCGCCGGGAAGCGCAGCCCCTGCTCGCCGTTGAACACGTCGGTGAAGATCGTGCTGACGGCCGGCACCAGCGTGGCCACCGCGAGGGTCACGCCGGCCAGGTACGGCCCGCGCAGCCGGGCCGCCGCCAGCCCGATGACCAGCCCGGCCAGCGCGGTCGCCGCCAGGGCGGCCAGCAGCGACAGCGGCAGGATCCACCGCCCCTGGATCGCCCGCTCGTCGAATGCCCGCTGCACCAGCGCCACCGTGTACGCGCCGGTGGCCATGAGCGCCCCGTGCCCCAGGGAGAGCTGGCCGTTGAGCCCGACCAGCACGGTGTAGCCGGCGGTGACGCAGAGGAACGCGCAGACCCGGGCCACCTGGAGGTTCTGGTAGGGCGCGAGCTGGTTGGTGAGCAGGACGACCAGGGTGCCGGCGAGCACCGCGACGGCCAGGTGACGCAGCAGGGTCGACCCGCGCGCGCCGGCCGTGGCGGGCGCGCCGGGCAGCAGCCGGCGCAGCGGGGATGGCCCGGCGGGCCGGTCCACCCCGGACCGGGCGGTGGGGCGGGTGGCGGTCACACGTGCCTCGCTCTCGCGCTGGAGAAGAGCCCGCCGGGGCGGACCAGGAGGACGGCCAGCAGCAGCACCAGGACGGCCAGCGGGGTGGTGTCCGGGCCCAGGTAGCCGGTGACGTACGAGAGGATCAGGCCGACCAGCAGGCCGCCGACGACCGCGCCGGCCGGGCTGTCCAGGCCGCCGACCACGGCGGCGGTGAACGCGACGACGAAGACCAGGTCCATGGCGTGCGGGTGCAGCCCCAGCCCGGTGGGGACGACCAGCATGCCGGCGAGCGCGCCGACCGCGGCGGCGAGGGCCCAGCCGAGGGTGAGCATCCGGCCGACGTCGACGCCGAGCAGCCGGGACACCTCGGGGGCGAACGCGGCGGCCCGCATCCGCAGGCCGATCGGCGTGCGGGTGAACAGCAGCGCCAGCAGCACCACGACCACGAGCACCGCGCCGAGCACCCACAGGTCGTACGGGGAGAGCGCGGCGACCCCGCCGACGGTGAGCGCGTCGGTGTCGAACGGGGCGGGCGCCGGCCGGTAGCCGTTGCCGAACACCATGCCGAGCACCGCCTGGATGAGCAGCACCAGGCCGAGCGCCACGATGACCTCGTTGAGCGGGTTGGCGTGCCCCACGAAGCGCATGAGCACCCGTTCGACCAGCGCGCCCAGCAGCAGGCCGGCGAGCACGGCGGCACCCAGGCCCACCCAGTAGGAGCCGGTCGCGGACGCCACCGCGTAGCCGACGTACGCGGTGGCCACGGCCATCGCGCCCTGGGCGAAGTTGACCAGCCGGGCGGCTCGCCAGATGAGCACCAGGGCGAGGGCGAACGCGGCGTAGACCGCGCCCGTGGACAGCCCGCCGAAGGTGAGGAACAAGAACCGGTCCAATGCGGATCCTTCCTGCTCGCCGGGCCGTCAGAACCCGAGGTACGCGTGCCGGAGCCGGGCGTCGTCGCGCAGCCGCGCCGCCGGGGCGGCGGTCACCACCCGGCCCAGCGACATCACCACGCCCTGGTCGGCGACGGAGAGGGCGCTGCGCACGTTCTGCTCGACCAGCAGGACGGTGAGCCCGTCGTCGCAGAGCCGGCGCAGCAGCGCCATGATCTGCGCGGTCACCTTGGGGGCGAGGCCGAGCGACGGCTCGTCGAGCAGCAGCAGCCGGGGACGGGCGATCAGCGCCCGGCCGAGGGCGAGCATCTGCCGCTCCCCGCCGGAGAGCTGGTGCCCGGCGTGCCGCCGTCGGCGGGCCAGGGCCGGGAACAGCTCGTACACCTCGTCCTGGGCCCGCCGGGCGTCGGCCCGGTCGCGGCGCCAGAGCCCGCCGAGGCGCAGGTTCTCCTCGACGGTCAGCTCGGCCACCACGCCCCGGCCTTCGGGCACGTGCGCCAGGCCGCGCCGGACCAGGCGCTCGACGCGGACGCCGCGCAGCTCCGCGCCGTCGAAGCGGATCCGGCCGCCGGTGGGCCGCAGCAGACCCGACAGGGTACGCAGCAGTGTCGTCTTGCCGGCCCCGTTGGCGCCGAGCACGGCGGCGATGGTCCCGGCGGGCACCGCGAACGTCACGTCCCGCAGCACCGGCACCGGCCCGTAGCCGGCGCTGACGGCCTCGACCTCCAGTATCCCGGTCACGATCCGGCCCCCGCCGCCTCGGCCGGCACGTCGGCGCCCAGGTACGCCTCGGTGACCAGCGGGTCGTCGCGGACCTGGTCCGGGGTGCCGGCGGCGATGACCCGGCCGAAGTCGAGCACCACCAGCTCCTGGCAGACGGACATGACGAGGTCCATGTGGTGCTCGACGAGCATCACCGAGCAGGCGCCGCCGGCCCGCTCGGGCAGGGTGCGGACCAGCTCGGCCAGCTCGGCGACGTCGTCGGCCCCGAGCCCGCCAGCCGGCTCGTCGAGCAGGAGCAGCCGGGGCCGGGCGATCAGGGCGCGGGCCAGGGCGACCCGTTTGCGGACCGCGTACGGCAGGGTGGCGGGGGCCGCGCCGGCGTGCGCCGCCACCCCCAGCTCGGCGAGGAGGTCGTGGGCCTCCCGGCGCAGCCGTCGCTCGTCGCGGTCGCTGCGCGGCAGGCCGAACAGGGCGGTGGCGAAGCCGGCCCGGGCCGCGTGGCTGGCGCCGGCCACCACGTTCTCCAGCACGGTGAGCCCGGGGAACAGGCCGACGCCCTGGAGGGTGCGGGCGATGCCGAGCCGGGTCAGCCGGTGCGGGCGGGGCCGGAACGGCCGGCCGTCCAGGGTGAGCGATCCGCTGGTCGGCGGGACGAAGCCGCAGACCACGTTGAACAGGGTGGTCTTCCCGGCGCCGTTGGGGCCGATCACGCCGACGATCCGGCCGGGTGGGACCCGCAGCGAGACGTCGTCGAGGGCGACCAGCCCGCCGAACCGGACGCCGACGCCGTGTAGCGCCAGGTCGATGCCGTCCACGGGGGTGGGGGGTGGGCTCATCTTCACCTCGGGAGAGGACGCGGCGTCGGGGGTGCGCGGTGCGGCTCGGGCGAAGCGGGGAAACTTATTACACCGGGAGTGTACTTTTCGGCGAGGGTTCGTCAATGCCTCTCAAAGGCCACGGTGATATCGACGGGATCACGATTCCGCGGCGCGCGGGGAGTTGCACCCGCCGTGCAGGATCGGCGCGGCTCAGCCGGCGGCCGGGGCGGGCGCGCGCAGGGTGCGTACCTGGCCGGTGCGCGGCCCGCCGGGCAGCCAGTCGAAGCAGATCGGCAGCCCGTCGACCCGGGCGACCACCTCGGCCCGGCCCGCCGCGTCGACGGTCAGCACCTCGCCGGCGCCCCAGTCGGCCAGCCAGAGCCGCCCGTCGTGCCAGCGGGGCGACTCGCCGAAGGCGAGTCCGTCGACCAGGATCTCCGGTGCGCTCACGGCTGGCTCCTCAGCAGGTCGCGGGAGCGCCGGAGGAACTCCCGTTCGGCGGCGTTGTCGGTGCGCGCGATCGCCGCGTCGTACGCGGCCACGGCCTCCGCGGGCCGGTCGAGGCGGCGCAGCAGGTCGGCGCGGACCGCGTGCAGCACGTGGTAGCCGGCCAGGTCCAGCCGGTCGACCTCGGCGAGGGCGGCGGCCGGACCGGCCACCTCGGCCAGCGCCACCGCCCGGTTCAGCGCCACCACCGGCCCGGGCGCGTGCGCCACGAGGTGGTCGTAGAGGGCGAGGATCTGCCGCCAGTCGGTGTCCGTGGCGGTCGCCGCGTCGCTGTGCACCGCGTTGATCGCGGCCTGGATCTGGTACGGGCCGGGCCGGCCCCCGCCGCAGGCAGCGCCGCACGAGGGCCTGCCCCTCGACGATCAGCGCCCGGTCCCACCGGCCCCGGTCCTGCGCGCCCAGCGGCACGAGCGTGCCGTCCGGCGCGGTCCGGGCGGCCCGCCGCGCGTCGGTGAGCAGCATGAGCGCGAGTAGCCCGAGCACCTCCGGCTCGTCCGGCATCAGCTGCGCCAGCAGCCGGCCCAGCCGGATCGCCTCGTTACACAGCTCGTCCCGGACCAGCCGCTCCCCCGCGCTGGCGGTGTGCCCTTCGGTGAAGATCAGGTAGACCACGGCGAGCACGGCGCGCAGCCGGTCGGGCAGGTCGGCGTCCCGGGGCACCCGGTACGGGATGCCCGCGTCCCGGATCTTCGCCTTGGCCCGGACCAGGCGCTGCGCCATGGTCGGCTCCGGCACGAGGAAGGCCCGGGCGATCTCGGCGGTGCTCAACCCGCCGAGCAGGCGCAGGGTCAGCGCGACCCGGGCCGGGACGGCGAGCGCCGGGTGGCAGCAGGTGAAGATGAGGCGGAGCCGGTCGTCGCGCACGGGCCCCTCCTCGGCGGGCGGCTCGGGGGCGTACAGCAGGGCGGCCTGGGCGTGCCGGTCGGCGCGGGACGCCTCGCGGCGGCGTCGGTCGAACGCCCGGTTCCGGGCCGTGGTGATGATCCAGCCGGCCGGGCTGGGCGGTGGCCCGTTGACGGCCCACCGGTCGACCGCGATGGCGAACGCCTCCTGGACCGCCTCCTCGGCGAGGTCGATGTCGCCGAGCAGGCGGACCAGGACGGCGACCGCGCGGCCGTACTCCGCGCGGAAGGCCCGTTCGACGTCGGTCGGCCCGGTCATGCCTCGCCCTGGAACGGGCGCACCTCCACCGGCAGGGTGGTGGCCAGGGCGTACCGGCGGCCCCAGTCGAGCGCGGCGTCGAGGTCGGGCGCCGTGATGATGGTGAAGCCGCCCAGGTATTCCTTGCCCTCGGCGAACGGGCCGTCGGTGACGAGCACCTCGTCGCCCTTCGGGCGGAGCACGGTGGCGGTCTCCGGGGCGTGCAGCCCGTTGCCGAACACCCAGCAGCCGGCCTCCCGCAGCTCCCGGCCGATGGCGTCGACCTCGCGCATCACGCCGGCCAGGAACTCCGGGTCCGGCACGCCGCCGCCGGCCGGCTGGTACATGCTGATCAGGTACTGCTTCACGGGCTGCCCCCTCGTCCGGCGGCCGGTCTCTCCCGGCCCCTCCACCCTCCACACGAACCGGGAGCCCGCGGATCGACACGCCGGCCCGACAGATTTCCCGGACCCAGGTGTTGATCGACCGTCGCCAGCGCCCGACACTCGGGGCATGGCACGAACCGTGGCGGTTCCGCTCGCCCCCGGGGTCTGGCGCATCCCCACCGTCGGTCGCGCCATGGTCAACTCCTACGCCTTCGTCGACGACGACGGTTCGGTCACGCTTGTCGACTGCGGGGTGCGACGGGCCCCGGCCCGCATCGTGCGCGGGCTGGCGGCCATCGGCAAGACCCCCGCCGACGTGACCCGGATCGTCCTGACCCACGCGCACGCGGACCACGCCGGCGGAGCCGCGGAGCTGGCCCGGCGCACCGGCGCACCGGTCGCCGCGCATCGGGCCGACGTGCCGTACGCCGAGTCCGGCCGGGTGCCGCCACAGGGCGGCGGGAACACGGTCGGGCGTTTCCTCACCCGCCTGGCGGGCGGCCGGTTCCCGGCGGTCGCGGTGGCCCGGCCGCTGGCCGACGGCGATGTGCTCCCTGTCGGCGGCGGCCTGCGGGTGGTGCACACCCCGGGCCATTCCCCGGGGCACGTGTCGCTGCTGCACGAGCCGACGCGGGTGCTGGTCACCGGGGACGCGCTGTTCAACGTGGCCGGCGTGCGCTGGCCGGTGCGGTCGTTCTGCACCGATTTCCGGATGACCCAGCGGACCGCGCACGTGCTGGGCGAGCTGGACTACGACGTGGCTGCCTTCACCCACGGGCCCGAGGTCACCGACCGGGCCCGCGAGCAGGTCCGCGCCTTCCTCCGCCGCCTGGGCTGAGCCGCCGCCCCGTCACCGGGTCGCGCCCATCACCCTACCCACAGGACAAAGAAAATCTTCCATATGTCTATTGAAAAGTTTCTCCGTCCTGTGACCTAATGTTGACAGTTCCTTTCGTCACTCTCCCCAACCCCCAGGGAGGAAAGATGAACCGTCCCCTGCGATCGGCGCTGCGTACGGCCGCCACGGCCCTGCTCGCCACCGTCACCCTGGCCGCCTCGGCCGTCGTCGGCGCGACACCCGCCAGCGCCGCGCCGGCCGGTCTGCCCGGCATGGACGTCTCCAGCCATCAGGGCAACGTGAACTGGTCCGCCGCCTGGAACAACGGCGCCCGGTTCGCGTACGTGAAGGCGACCGAGGGCACGTCCTACACCAACCCGTACTTCGCCCAGCAGTACAACGGCTCCTACAACGTCGGGATGATCCGCGGGTCGTACCACTTCGCCCTGCCCGGCAACTCCAGCGGCGCCACCCAGGCCAACTACTTCGTGGACCACGGCGGCGGCTGGTCCAAGGACGGGAAGACGCTGCCCGGGGCGCTCGACATCGAGTACAACCCGTACGGCGCCACCTGCTACGGCCTGAGCCAGGCGTCGATGCGCAGCTGGATCGCGTCGTTCGTCAACCAGTACTACGCCCGGACCGGCCGGTGGGCCACCATCTACACCACCACCGACTGGTGGAGCACCTGCACCGGCAACACCTCGCAGTTCGCCGCGAACAACCCGCTGTGGATCGCGCGCTACTCCAGCAGCGTCGGCACGCTGCCGGCCGGCTGGGGGACGTACTCCTTCTGGCAGTGGTCCTCCTCGGGCGTCTTCCCGGGCGACCAGAACGTCTGGAACGGCACCCTGGACCGGCTCAAGGTCCTGGCCTGCAACGGACCCTGCTGACCCGCTCCGGTGGCGGGCGGTGCGTTTCGGCCGGCGTCCCTGACGCCGTGACCGGGCCGCCGCCCACCACCGGCGGCGTCCGTCCCCGACGAGGAGGCCCCGATGTCCGTCCCCGTTCCCCGCCGGGCCGTGCTGCGCGGCGCGGTCCTGCTCGGCGCCGCCGCCGGCGCCACCGCACTGACCCAGTTCGGCGCCGGCCGCGACGCCCGGGCCGTCGCCACCCGGATCGACCAGCCGACCATCGCCAACTGCGCGACCTGGGGCGCCCGCCCGCCGTCGTCGGCCGTGAGCGTGGTGCAGAGCCGGCCCAACAAGATCATCATTCACCACACCGCGTTCCCGAACACCACCGACTACAGCCTCGCGCAGGCCTACCGGAACTCCCGCGACATCCAGAACCTGCACATGGACACCAACGGCTGGCTCGACTCCGGGCAGCACTTCACCAACAGCCGCGGCGGCTACCTCACCGAGGGCCGCCACGGCAGCCTGTACGGGCTGTTGCACGGGCAGACCATGGTGCAGGGCGCGCACTGCGTCGGGCAGAACAGCCAGGCCATCGGCATCGAGAACGACGGCACCTACCTCGACGTGCAGCCCCCGCAGGCGCTCTGGGACAGCCTGGTGTGGTTCTGCGCCTTCACCTGCCAGCAGTACGGCATCCCGCCGACCGAGATCTACGGGCACAAGGACTTCAACTCCACACAGTGCCCCGGCCTGCTGCACGACCGACTCCCCGAGTTGCGCAGCACCGTGGCCGCCCGCCTCGGCGCCTGACCGGACCCTGGACACCTTCCGTTCGCCTCGGACGGAAGGTGTCCGGCGTTTCAGCGCTCGCTTATATAAGCTGGATCTGATAGAAAGAGGGGGTGCACGCCTTCGACGTCCTCGGGGACCCGGTGCGCCGCCGGATCCTGGAGCTGCTCGCCGAGGGTGAGCAGCCCGCCGGCACGGTCGGCGCGACCGTCCAGCGGGAGTTCGGCATCAGCCAGCCCGCCGTGTCGCAGCACCTGAAGGTGCTGCGGGAACACGGCTTCGCGACCGTGCGCGCCCAGGGCGCCCGCCGCCTCTACGCGGTGGACCCGGGCCCGCTGCGCGAGCTGGACGAGTGGCTCGCCGGCTTCCGCCGGTTCTGGACGCCGCCGCTGGCGGCGCTCGCCACCGAACTGGCCCGGGGCCGGCGCGAGCGGCGGCTGCGCGAGGGCAACTCCGAGGAGAGGAACGCACCATGATCGACGTGACCGGGCAGATCAGCGCCGTCGAGCGCCGGCTGGGCACCCGTACGCTCCCCGCCGGCGAGGCGCGGGTCATGACCATCAGCCAGACGTACGACGCGCCGGTGGAGGACGTCTGGGACGCCTGCACCAGCGCCGAGCGGATCCCCCGCTGGTTCCTGCCGATCTCCGGCGAGCTGAAGCTCGGCGGGCGCTACCAGCTGGAAGGCAACGCCGGGGGCACCGTCGAGCGCTGCGACCCGCCGCACAGCTTCGCCGCGACCTGGGAGTTCGGCGGGGAGGTGAGCTGGATCGAGGTGCGGCTCACCGAGGCCGGCGCCGGACGTACCCGGTTCGAGCTGGAGCACGTCGCGCACGTCGACGACGCGCGGTGGGCCGAGTACGGGCCGGGCGCCGTCGGCGTCGGCTGGGACGGGGCGCTGCTCGGGCTGGCCTCCCACCTCGCGGCCGACGGCTCCGGGATCACCCCGGACCAGGCCGTCGCGTGGATGGGCTCGGACGAGGGCCGCCGCTTCATGACGGAGGCCAGCGCCCGCTGGACCGAGGCGAGCATCGCCGCCGGCACCCCGGCCGACGAGGCCCGCGCCGCCGGCGACCGGACAACCGCCTTCTACACCGGCGCCCCGACCCCCTGACTCCCCCGCCGATCGTGCCCGTGCCGCCGACAGGCACGGGCACGATCGCGCGGTCACGCGGGGTGGAACTCGTGCACGACCTCGATGCGGCCGACGAGGTTCGCGTTGAGCAGCGGCACGTCCTCGGCGGGGATCCAGAGTTCGCGGATCTCCCGTCCGCCGACCTGCTGGACCGGGTAGCGGTCGGCGAAGTCGCGCCGCACCGCGAACCGGGTCACGTAGCCGACGCCGGACGCCGGGACGTTCCAGTCCCGGGCGATCAGGACGGCGTACTCCTCGGTGAGCACCGGGTAGAAGATCGGCTGGTCCGGGAGGCGGGGCGGCCACGCGCGCCAGCCGGACGCCTCCACCAGGGCCAGCTCCTCCGGCCCGGTCGGCCGCCACAGCGTGATGGTCTCCACCGCCTCCTCCTTCCACCTCGGGTCGGGGCAGGCTACCGGCGGCGGCCCGGGCGCCGCGAGGGGATTCGGAGGTGTGGCGGCCGAGCATGGCGCGGAGGGCCCTGCTGGGCGGGTGGAAGGGGTTCGACCATACTGGCCCGCCATGGACCTGGATGATTACCAGCGTGGCGCCCTCCGTACCGCCGCTCCGCGTGACAAGAGGAACGAGCTGCTCCACCTGGTGCTCGGGCTGGTCGGCGAATCGGGTGAGATCGCCGAGAAGTTCAAGAAGTGGGTCCGAGACCTCGACAGCGACGAGACGCGGATCGACCGGGCCGACATCGCCAAGGAACTCGGTGACGTGCTCTGGTACGTGGCGGTCCTCGCCGACTACCTCGACCTGTCGCTGGACGACATCGCGACGGCCAACCTGGCCAAGCTGGCCAGCCGCCAGGGTCGTGGCGTGCTGGGTGGCAGCGGCGACAACCGCTGAGCCGGGGTGATGCGGCAGCGCGCTGTCGGTGCCCTCCGGCAGACTGTCGATCATGGCGATCCGATCCGTTGCCGAGCTGACCGCCGCCGTCCACTCGGGAGCGCGGGTGAGATACCTGCACTTCTGGGGGCACCGCCCGCAGCGGGACGGCAGCGTCGGCGCCGGCTGCCTGAGCCAGTGGTGGCCCGCGCCTTTCACGGTGGACGACCGGACGTACGCCACCGCCGAGCACTGGATGATGTGGCACAAGGCCACCCTCTTCGGCGACGACCAGGTCGCCGAACGGGTCCTCGACGCCACGCACCCGCACCGGGCCAAGACGCTCGGCCGGCAGGTCCGCGGCTTCGACGAGGCGACCTGGGCGGCCCGCCGCTACGACATCGTGGTGGCCGGCAGCGTGGCCAAGTTCGGCCAGCACGAGGAGCTGGGCCGGTTCCTGCTCGGCACGGGCGAGCGCGTGCTGGTCGAGGCGAGCCCGCTGGACCGGGTCTGGGGCATCGGGCTGGCCGCCGACGACCCGCGCGCCGCCGACCCGGCACGGTGGCGGGGCACGAACCTGCTCGGCTTCGCCCTCATGGAGGCCCGCGCCGCCCTCCGCGGCGCAGCGGGATGACTCTGGCGGACGTCCGCCGCATCGCGGACCGGCTACGGCACCCGGAGACACCCCGCACGGGCGGGTGAAGCGGCGCCGCGGCGCCCGGGCGGGTAACGTGCAGCGGCGTGACCGCCGCACCGTACACGCACTGCTCGTTCTGCGGCACGGCCTACCCGGCGGAGGCCGGGTGGCCGCGCGTCTGCCTGGCCTGCGGGGAGACGGTGTGGCGCAACCCGCTGCCCGTGGCGGTGGCGGTGCTGCCGGTCCGCACCCCGGACGGCCTCGGCGTGGTGGTGGTCCGCCGGGACATCGAGCCGGCCCGCGGCCAGCTCGCCCTCCCGGGCGGCTTCATCGAGTACGGCGAGGAGTGGTCCGAGGCGCTCGTGCGCGAGCTGCGGGAGGAGACCGGCCTGCTGGCCGAGGCCGACGAGGCGCGGCTGTTCGCGGTGCACGGGGCGCCGGCCGGCGGCACCATGATGGTCTTCGGGGTGCTGCCCGAGCGGCCGGTCGGTGACCTGCCCCCGTCGGCGCCGACCGAGGAGGCCACCGAGTGGCTGGTCCTCACCGAGCCGGTCGAGCTGGCGTTCTCCACCCACACCCGGGTGCTGGCCGACTTCCTCGCCGGCCAGTCCGCCGACTGACTGACCCGGTGACCTGACCGGACCTCGGGCGACGCCACGAAAACTCCTATTGGTTGAATAGGAAAGGCAGCGTCGCCGAGCCTCCGGAGGTCACCCGTGTCCCACGCCGAAGCCGACCACGACACCCGCCGGAGCCGGCAGTGGCTCGCCGGGCAGGCCCGCGGCGCGGGCGTCGACCGCGACCGGCTGCTGGAGCTGGGAGCGGCCATGGCCGCGCTGACCGCCGCGGCGGACGAGCGCGAGCCGGTCGCGGTGGCCCCGGCGCCGGTCGGCGTCGACCCGGGTACGCCGATCGCCAAGCCGCTGCCCGCGGAGCTGTTGCGCCCGCTGGACACCAACGCCGAGATGCGCTGGACGGCGCTGGCCGGGCAGGGGTACGTGGTGCCGAACGATCGGTTCTTCGTCCGCAACCACACCGTGACGCCCCGCCTGGACGCCGACACGTGGCGGCTGCGCCTGTTCGGCTCCGGGCTGCGGGGCGCCCCCACCCGGGACGCCCCGGTGGAGTTCAGCCTCGACGAGCTGCGCCGGCTGCCGGCCGAGGAGAGCACCGCGCTGCTCGAGTGCGCCGGCAACGGCCGGCGCTACTTCGCCGAGCAGCAGGACGACCCGGCGCCGGGGGTGGCCTGGGGGCTGGGCGGGGTGGGCGTGGCCCGCTGGCGGGGCGTCCGGCTGGGCACCGTCCTGCGCCTCGCCGGGCTGCGGGACGACGCCGTCGACGTGATGCCCGAGGGGCTGGACCCGGACTACGTGACCGGCGGGGTCAACCTGGGCCCGGTACGCCGCCCGCTGCCGATCGCCAAGGCCCTCGACGACGTGCTGCTGGCGTACGAGATGAACGGCGAGCCGCTCCCCGCCGACCACGGCTTCCCGGTCCGGGTGGTGGTGCCCGGCTGGATCGGCATCTCCTCGATCAAGTGGGTGGGCCCCGTCGAGGTCTCCACCACTCCCCTGTTCTCCCCGTGGAACACCCGGTTCTACCGGATGTTCGGCCCCGGGCACCCCGCTGAGGGCACGGTGCTGGGCGCGCAGCCGGTGAAGAGCGCGTTCGAGCTGGCCTGGGACGCCCGGGTGCCGGCCGGCGCGGACCTGCTGCTGCGCGGTCGGTCCTGGTCGGGCAACGGTCCGATCGACCGCGTCGAGGTGGACACCGGCGACGGCTGGCGCCCCGCCGACCTGGTCGCCGCCGACCGGGGCGGCCCCTGGCAGCGCTGGACGGCCCGCTGGCGCCCCCCGGCACCGGGCCGCTACACCCTCCGCGCCCGCGCCACCGACACGACGGGCGCCACCCAACCCACCCGCACCCGGGCCAACACCCTGGCCTACCTGTTCGACGCGGTGGTCCACCACCCGATCACGGCTCTCTGACCTAACCCGACGGTTGCCCCGGCACTCCGGTGCCGGTGGTCACCACGTCGTGATCAACCCGCTGGGAGCGTGAGGTAGGCGGGTGGGACCGTGTCCGTGAGCCAGACGCCGTTGGCGCTGCGGTAGAAGGCGTAGCCGTTGGCGGCCATGGCAGCGGCGTCGACGGTCAGGATCACCACCGCGCCGGCCCGGCGGGCGCCCACGCGGCGGGCGGTCTCCACGTCCGGGGACAGGTGCACGTGGTGGCGGCGGCCCCGGTGGAGGCCCTCGGCCCGGATAGCGGGAAGCGTCGTCTCGCTGGTGCCGTGGAAGAGCCGGTCGGGCGGCACGTCCGGGGCCAGGCCCAGGTCCACGGGGACGGAGTGGCCCTGGCTGGCCCGGATCCGGTCGACCCCGTCGGGTCCGCGTTCGACGGCGAAGCGCTGCTTGTCGTTGCCGGCCACCACGGCGTCCAGGTCGGCGCGGGTGATCCGCAGCGCGGCGAGCAGGTCGGCGACCGGCACCCAGCCGGCCCGGTCGAGCGTCAGGTGGAACCGGTCGGGGCGGTGGCGCAGGGCCAGCGACATCCGCTTGCTCACCCGGACCAGGTCACGATGATCCACCTGGACAGTGTGAGCCACCGGTCGGGGGCGGTCGACGGATATCAGCCGGTGGCGGCCGAAGCGGCGCTCACCATCAGCCCCGCGGCGTCCACCACCTCGAAGTCGCTGCCGCGCAGGCCGGCGAGGGCGTGCAGGGCGTCGTTGTCCCAGCGCGGGTCGGGGGCGCCGGAGAGGAACCAGGCCGAGCCGTGGTCGGCGACGACCAACCCGTACCGCTGCATCGCCTCGGCGACGATCCGGGCCTGCCGGGGCAGCCGGGACAGGTCCACCGAGCGCTTGAGTCGCAGCCGCTGGCCGAGCTGCGGCAGCGCCGGGTCGGTGGCCGACGAGGCGGAGTGGGTGGCCGGCCAGGTCCAGCCGGTGCGGGTGCGCGGCACGGTCACCCGGATCGCGTGGTCGATCCGGCCGGCGGCCACCTCGTCGTAGCGGACCAGCCCGGCCAGGATGGACAGTCCGGCCGCGTCGGCAGAGGTCCAGCCCGCCCGCCGCAGCCTATTGGACCGCAGGTCGAAGACCGCTCCCGAGCCGGCCCGCCAGCCGGCGCCGGACCGGTGCGCGTCGAACAGCTCGTACGCCCGGCAGGCCGCCCGGTCCCAGACGATCACGTGCCGGTCGCCGGCGCCGTCCGGTCCACCCTCGACCGCCGCGTCCGGCGGCACCGGGTACGGCCCCGGGTCGCTCTCGTCGGCGTATCCGAAGGTCACCGGGACCCGCCGCTGCCCGGCGGGGACGACGGTGACCGGGATGCCGATCGGCGCGCCCTCCCACCGGCCGGAGCCGAAGTCGGCGTGGACGGTGGCGCCCCCGCCGATCGCGCCGATCATCGCCGCCGACCGCGGGTGCACGGGCAGCCGGGCGACGTCGGCGTGCCAGACGTTGTCCGCCGGGAAGACGGTGCACGGCCGGGCGCTCGGGCCGGGCCGGCCGCCGAGCCCGGCCCGGGCGGCCGGCACGGGCGACGGGACGGCCGGCGGGGCCGGTGCCGCGCTGGCCGGGCCGATCGGCGTCGGCGCGGTAGCCGGCGGGGTGGCCGGGTCGGAGCAGCCGGCGGCGACCAGGGCGAGCACGGCCGCGACGGCGGTGGCGCGGCGGACTGACGGGCGGGCCATTCCGCGCATCCTGCCCGAGGGCGGCGTCCGGCGGCAACGGTCGGCCCGGTCCATGGGCGATCGCCGGCGACCGCCGGCACCAGGAGGCGGCGCACCGGGCGGTCAGGCGGTCCCGGCCGGGTCAGGCGGCGGCGCGGTGGGCCGGGGGCCGCCGCCGGAGGGACGGGTCGGTGAGCGCGGGCGGGGACCAGACGCCGTCCGGCTGGTAGAGGTTCGTGCCGGGCGGGACGATCTCGTCGATCCGGTCCAGCACCGCGTCGTCGAGGGTCAGCGCCGCGCCCTTGAGCAGCCCCTCCAACTGGGTCATGGTGCGCGGCCCGAGGATCGCCGAGGTGACCCCCGGGTGCGCCACGGTGAACGCGACGGCCAGCTCGGGCAGCGAGCAGCCGACCTCCTCGGCGAGCGCGACCAGTTCCTCGACGGCGGCGTACTTGGCGGCGTTGCCGGGCAGCGCCGGGTCGAACCGGTCCGGGTTGCGCGCCGGCCGGCCGGCGGTGAGGTCGACGGCCACGCCCTGCCGGTACGCGCCGGACAGGAAGCCGGAGGCGAGCGGCCCCCACACCAGCACGCCCATGCCGTACCGCTGGCAGACCGGCAGGACCGCACGCTCGATCCCGCGCGCCAGGATCGAGTACGGCGGCTGCTCGGTGCGGAACCGGCCGAGCGCCCGCCGCTCCGCGAGGTGCTGCGCCTCGACGATCTCCTCGGCGGGGAAGGTCGAGCAGCCGAACGCCCGGATCTTGCCGGCCCGGACCAGGTCGGTGAGCACCCCGAGGGTCTCCTCGACGTCGGTGGTGTGGTCGGGCCGGTGCACCTGGTAGAGGTCGATCCAGTCGGTGCCCAGGCGGCGCAGGCTGTCCTCGACGGCGCGGACGATCCAGCGTCGCGAGTTACCGCCCCGGTTGGTCCCCTCCCCCATGGGGAAGTGCACCTTGGTGGCCAGCACCACGTCGTCGCGCCGGCCCCGCAGCGCCTTGCCGACGATCACCTCCGACTCGCCGGCCGAGTACATGTCGGCGGTGTCCACGAAGTTGATCCCCCGGTCGAGGGCGGTGTGGACGATCCGGGCGCAGTCGTCGTGGTCGGGGTTGCCGACCGACCCGAACATCATGGTGCCGAGACAGTGGACGCTGACCTGGATGCCGGTGCCGCCGAGGACGCGGTAACGCATGTGAGGGCTCCCTGGGATGACGCCGCGCTGACCGGGCGGCGGCCGGTGCGGTCACCGTAGGAGTTCGAGCGTGCTCGAGGTCAACTCTCCGCCGCTGCCTCCCCGGCCTGCGCCAGGTAGCCGGCCGCCTGCAACTCGAACAGCTCCCGGTAGAGGCCCTCCTGGGCCATCAGCTCGTCGTGGTCGCCCTGCTGGATGAGCCGACCGTGGTCCATCACGAAGATCCGGTCGGCGTGCCGGACGTTGGCCAGCCGGTGGGTGATCAGCACGACGGCCCGGTCGGGGTGGCGCCGCAGGTGCTGGAAGAGGGCGTGCTCGGCCCGCGCGTCGAGCGCCGCCGACGGCTCGTCGCAGATCAGCAGCCGGGCGTCCCGGTAGAGACCGCGGGCGGCCACGAGCCGCTGCCACTGCCCGCCGGAGAGGTCCTGGCCGTCCTTGAACTGCCGGTCGAGCAGCGTGTCGTACCCGAACGGCAGCTCGGTGATCATGTCGTGCGCGGCGGCGTCCCGGGCGGCGTCCTCGATGTCCGGCCCCGGCCGGTCGGCGGGCCGGTCGTGCCGGCCGATCCGGATGTTCTGCCGGGCGGTGAACGGGAACCGCCACCAGTCCTGGCTCATGACCGCCACCTGGGCGGCGGTCTGCCGGGGATCCAGCTCGGCGGTGTCCACCCCGTCCCAGCGGATCAGCCCGGCGGTGGGCCGGTAGAGGCCCGCGATGAGCTTGGCCAGGGTGGTCTTGCCGGAGCCGTTCTCCCCCACCAGCGCGATCACCTCGCCCCGCCGGACGGTCAGGCTGACCTCGTCGACGGCGGCCGCCTCGGTGTCCGGGTAGCGGAGGCTCACCCGGTCGAGGTCGATCCGATCGAAGCCGTCGACGGGCCGGGTGCCGCCGGTCGGCACCCGGCGCCGGGCCCGGTCCAGGAAGTCCCGGTAGTCCTGGTAGTAGAGCGCGTCCTCGTAGAGCGAGTTGGTGGCGAACACGGCGGTGCGCACGCCGGCCCGAGCCGACTGCAACGCCAGCAGGGCGGTGGCCGCCGCGGCGAGGGCGACCACACCGCTGAGCAACAGGCCGCCGAGGACCGCGTAGAGCCCGAAGGCGGCGACCCCGGTGACCGACAGGCCGACCGCGCGGGTCATCGTCTGCGCCCGGGCCAGGCGCAGCTCGGCGCGGGTCTCCAGGCTCATCACGCGGTGGAACTCCGCGAGCAGGAACTCCCGCATCTGGTACGCGCGGATCTCGGCGGCGGTGTGCCGGTGGGCCATCAGGTCGCCGAGCATCCACTTGCGGCGCTGCCGGGTGACCCGGGCCAGCCAGTCGAGGTGCTGGCGGCGGGCCATCCGCACCGCGGTCACCGCCTCCGGCGCGGCGGCGGCCAGCAGGCAGGGCAGCAGCAGCGGATGGATCACCGTCACGGCGGCGGCGGTGGCCGCGACGCCCACCACGCCGGTGACCAGGTTGACGGTGTCGGTCACGATGGCCCCGGCCTCGGCCAGGCCCCGGTCGCGTGCCCGCACCATCTCCTCGGCGAACCCGGCGTCGTCGAAGGCGGCCAGCTCGACCGCCGAGGTGGTCTCGAACAGCCGCAGCTCCACCGCGTGGTTGATCTGCGGGATGAGCCGCGCCTGCGCCCAACCCGCGGCGACGGTCAGGGCGCCGCGGGCGGTCACCGCCGCTGCCGCCACCGTCAGGGCGGGAACCGCCGCGCGGATCCGGTCGGGCGTGGGGCCGGCGGCGAAGAGCTGCTGGAGCACCCCCGTCGTGGCGAGCAGGCCCAGCGTGGTGAGCACGCCGGCGGCGACGTTGAGCCCGATCGAGGTGAGGGTGTCCCGCCGGCTGGTCGCCCAGGCCAGGGCGACGGCCTCACGGACCAGGGCGGGCAGCCGGCGGGCCACCGCCCAGAAGCCGGTGTGGGCCAACTCCGTGGCCCGGTGCATCCAGTGCGGGTCTTCCAGCTCCGGCAGCGCCGGTCCGTCCGCCGGCTCGTCCTGCTCGGACGGCGGACGCGGGCCGATCACCGTGGTCATGGCACCTCCTCGGCGGGGCAGGCAGCACCGGAGCTTACTTTCCGCAGTCAGCCACTGTCTGCCCGTGACCGGCGTGTCGAACATCCGTCCCAAACGCGTGTCGCACCGGCGGTTCGCGGCTCCCGAGGGGTGGGCGATCTCGGGTCGCGTCGCGCGTACCCGTCCCGGGTGGCAGGCTGGTGGGGTCGCCGGCAGCGGGGCGACGCCGGCCCGCCGGCAGACCCGTCGTGAAGGAGAAGATCGACCCGATGGCTGTGGACATCACCACCACGGACGAATGGCAGGCCCTGCGCAAGCACGCCGAGGCGATGCGCGGCACGCACCTGCGGGAGCTGTTCGCCGCGGACGGGCAGCGGGGCGACCGGCTCACCGGCGAGGTCGCCGACCTGCACGTGGACTACAGCAAGAACCTCGTCACCGACGAGACGCTGGGCCTGCTGACCGCGCTCGCCGAGCGGGTCGGGCTGACCGACCGGATCGCCGCCATGTTCGCCGGGGAGCACATCAACTCCACCGAGGACCGGGCCGTGCTGCACACCGCCCTGCGGGTGCCCCGCGACGCGTCGCTCACCGCGGACGGCCAGGACGTGGCCGCCGACGTGCACGCCGTGCTGGACCGGATGTCGGCCTTCGCCGAGCGGGTCCGCTCCGGCGCCTGGCGGGGTCACACCGGCGAACGGATCAGCACGGTGGTCAACATCGGCATCGGCGGCTCCGACCTCGGGCCGGTGATGGCGTACGAGGCGCTGAAGGCGTACCGGGACGCCGGCATCACCTGCCGGTTCGTGTCCAACATCGACCCGACCGACATCCACGACAAGACCACCGACCTGGACCCGGCCAGCACGCTGTTCGTGGTGGTCTCGAAGACCTTCTCCACGCAGGAGACGCTGGCCAACGCCGACCAGGCGCGGCGCTGGCTGCTGGCCGGCCTGGACGCCGACGACAGCGCCGTGGCCCGGCACTTCGTGGCGGTCAGCACCAACGAGCAGCGGGTCCGCGACTTCGGCATCGACCCGGAGAACATGTTCGGCTTCTGGGACTGGGTGGGCGGGCGCTACTCGCTGCCCTCGGCGGTCGGGCTGTCGGTGATGCTGGCGGTCGGGCCGGCGCGGTTCCGGGAGCTGCTGGATGGCTACCACGCCGTGGACGAGCACTTCCGGAGCACACCGGTGGCGCGGAACGTGCCGGCGCTGCTCGGCCTGCTCAACGTCTGGTACACCGACTTCCTCGGCGCGGAGACCCACGCGGTGCTGCCCTACTCGCAGTACCTGCACCGGTTCCCGGCCTACCTCCAGCAGCTCACCATGGAGAGCAACGGCAAGTCGGTGACGCGGGACGGCCGGGCGGTCACGTACCCGACCGGGGAGATCTTCTGGGGCGAGCCGGGCACCAATGGGCAGCACGCCTTCTACCAGCTCATCCACCAGGGCACCCGGCTGATCCCGGCCGACTTCATCGCGTTCAGCCAGCCCAACCACGACCTGGGCGACATGCACGACCTGTTCATGTCGAACTTCTTCGCGCAGACCGCGGCGCTGGCCTTCGGCCGCACCCGGGAGCAGGTCGAGGCGGAGGGCACCGCGCCGGAGGTGGTGCCGCACCGGGTCATGCCGGGCAACCACCCGACCACGTCGATCATCGCGCCGAAGCTGACCCCGGCGACGCTGGGCCAGCTCATCGCCCTCTACGAGCACATCGTGTTCACCGAGGCCGCGGTCTGGGACATCAACCCCTTCGACCAGTGGGGCGTGGAGCTGGGCAAGGTGATGGCCAACCAGCTCGCGCCGAAGCTCACCGGGAGCGAGCCGGACCTCGGCGACCTGGACTCCTCCACGGCCGCGCTGATCCGCCGCTACCGCCGGCAGCGCGGCCGGGACTGACGTACGCCCGCGGCCTCCGACCCGAGATGGTCGGAGGCCGCGCGGTCAGCCGCGCAGCAGGTCGGCGTGGGCGGCGCGGAGCCGGGCGAGCGCCGGATCGCCGGCCGGTGCGCGGCGGTCCAGCTCGGCCCACACCTCGGCGAGGGCGTCGGTGAGCCCGCGCAGCTCGGCGGCGTGCCGCCGGCTGCTCTGCCGGTGCAGCTCCTCCAGCCGCCGGGACCAGCCGGCGCTGATCGCGGCGATCCGGTCGGCGTCGGCGCGGGCCTGCGCCGCGGTGCGCGCCGCCGCGGCGGGCACGATCGCGGCGACCGGGCGCGGATCGCCGTCGCGGGTGACGACGGTGACGGTGTCGGTCAGCTCGGCGAGGGAGACGAGCTGGGTGAGCCGGGTGCGGACCTCGCGCAGCGGCAGGGCGCGCGGCTGGGGGGACCGGTCGGCCAGTGCGGGGACAGCCATGGACACATGTTGACGTCCGGGTACGACAGAACCGCGCCGGGTGACCGGCCCGAGGGTCAGCCGGCGGCCGTCCACTCCGGCGCGAGCACCGACCAGACCTCCATGTCGGCCCGGCCCTCCGGCGCGGGGGCGGCCCCGCGCAGCACCCCGTCGCGGCTCATGCCCAGCCGCCGGGCCACCGCGATGCTGCGCTCGTTGCCGGCCTTGGTGACCCACTCGACGCGGTGGATGCCGCGGTCCCGGACCGCCCAGTCGATGATCACGCGGGCCGCCCGGGTGACCAGGCCCTGCCCCTCGGCGCCCGCCTCCAGCCAGCAGCCGGCCTCGCACACCCCGGTGGTGGTGCTGAGCGAGACGAAGAGCACGCCGCCGACCAGGGTGCCACGCTGCCAGATGCCCCAGATCCCGCCGTCGTCGCGGGCCCACCGGTCGGCGTAGTTCTGGAGCACCCGGCGGGCGGACTCGGCGTCGGTGGCCACGAAGGACGCGCCCACCCATGGGGCGATGTGCTCCCGGCAGCGGTCGAGGTTGGCGAGGAACTCGTCGGCGTGCCACGGCATCAGCTGCCGCAGCTCGGCGTCGTCGGTCAGAGAGAGGGCGAACACCCGAGCAACCTACCGGGCGGGGACGCCCGAGGGCGCCCCCGCTGCATTGGTCAGGGGTGCATCTCGTACGCGCCGGCGAGGGCGACCACCCGCTGCCACACGCGGGCGGTGCGGTCGGCGTCGACGACCGGCCGCCGGAGGTGGGCGAGCGCCCAGGCGGCCTGCGCCTCCGTGGTGGCCGCCTTGCCGTGCAGTTCGGTGGCGTACCCGGAGAAGTCCCGGACCAGCAGGTCGAAGATCTCGTCCAGCAGGTCGGCGTCGAGTCCGGTCAGCTCGGCCTGCTCCAGGATCAGCTGGCCGTAGACGACCAGGGCGAAGAGCTGGCCGACGGTGAGCAGGAAGTCCAGGTCCCGCTGCTGGGCCTCGTCCGGGGCGTGCGCGGCGAGCAGGGCGGTCAGCCCGTCGGCCTGCTCGCGGAACCGGGCCACGTTGGGCAGGTGGGCGTGCGCGTCGTAGGCGGCGCGCCAGTCGTGGAAGCGGATGGCGCCGAGGCCGCGGGCCGGGCCCTGCCGGAACAGGAACTCGTCGTCGGCCGGGTCCTGCCGGGTCGGCACGGGCGGGTGCTCGGCCGGCCGGAACAGGTAGTTGGGCATGAACTTGAGGATCAGCGCCAGGTTGACGTGCACCGTCCCCTCCAGCTTCGGCAGGCCGCGGATGTCCTTGGCGGCCTTGTCGAAGTAGGTGTCGGCCTCGAAGCCCTTGGCGGCGATCACGTCCCAGAGCAGGTCGATGACCTTCTCGCCCTCGGTGGTGACCTTCATCTTGGTCATCGGGTTGAACAGCAGGTACCGCCGGTCGTCCGGGCCGGCCGAGCGGAAGTAGTCCACCGCCCGGTCGCTGAACAGCTTCATGGCCACCAGGCGGGCGTACGCGTCGGTCAGCTCGCGGCGCACGTGCGGGAAGTCGGTGACCCGCCGGCCGTAGAGGATCCGGTGGTGGGCGTGGGTGACCGCCTCGTACATGGCGTGCTCGCAGATGCCGATGGAGGCGGTGCAGAGGTTGAACTTGCCGACGTTGACGGTGTTGAGCGCGGCGTCGAAGGCGGCCGGGCCGGTGTGCAGCACGTCCTCGGCGCGCACCGGGTAGTCCTCCAGGCGGAACTCGCTGACGTACATCTGTGCGCTGACCACGTTGCGAACCAGCCGGTACGCCGGGTGCCGGCTGTCGGCGGCGAAGAAGACGTACCCCTCGGGGCCCTCGACGTCGGCGCGGCGGCCGAAGACGGACACCAGGCCGGCGACGTTGCCGTTGCCGATGTAGTACTTGCCGCCGGTGGCCCGGAAACCGCCGTCGGCGTCGGGGGTGAGCAGCAGGTCGGTGGAGTAGATGTCGGCGCCGTGCGGCCGCTCGGAGAGGCCGAACGCCATGACGTGGCCCTCGTCGAGCAGCGCGGCGGCGCGGGCCCGGGCGGCGGCGTTGCCGCTCTGCCAGACCGGCCCGAGGCCGAGCACGGTGACCTGCCAGGTGTACCAGTAGCCGAGGCCGTAGAAGCCGAGGATCTCGCTGAGGGCGGCGTTGCGGGCGGTGTCCCAGCGCTTGTCCGGGTCGCCGCCGCCGTCGGCGGCCGGGGTGAGGAAGGTGGCGAAGAGCCCCTCCTTGGCGGCGAAGGCCAGGAAGTCGGCGTACCACTCGTGGTGGTTGTAGCTGTCCACCAGGGCCTGCTTGCCGCGGGACTCGAACCAGTCGATGGTGGCGCGCAGCAGCCGCCGGGAGGCCTCGTCGAGGTGGGCGGGGTCGTAGCGGTGGGGGTGGAACAGCAGCGGGTCGGTCACGGCTGAGCCTTTCCGAGGGAGTCGAGGGAGTCGAGGGTGTCGAGGACGTCGTCGAGCCAGGCCAGCACCATCCGCTCGTACGCGATGCCGCCGCGCAGCACGACGTGCTGGAGCGCCGCGCGGGCGTCCCGGGCGGCGGGGGCGGGGAAGTCGCGGCGCTCGCCGGCCAGGTAGCCGGCGAGGGTGGCCTCGTGGTCGGCGCGGTAGCGCTCGACCTCGGCGACCAGTGCGGCGCGGCCGGCCGCGTCGTCGAACGCGGCACCGCGGATCTTGACGGCCAGCTCGTGCCGGACCGCCTCGGGCTGTACGGGGGCGCGCAGCCAGGTGACCATGGCGGAGCGCCCGGCAGGGGTGACCGACCAGATTTTCTTGTCGGGCAGCCCCTCCTGGCCGATCTCCTCGGCGGTGAGCCAGTCGTCGTGTTCCATCCGCTTGAGGACGCGGTAGATCTGCTGGTGGGTGGCGGTCCAGAAGCGGCCGATCGAGCGGTCGAAGCGCCGAGCCAGCTCGTAGCCGGAGGCGGGCTGCTCCAGGAGCGAGACAAGGATGGCGTGCTCCAGCGACATGCCGGCCATCCTCCTATGCAACGAGTTGCATAGCAAGCCCCCGGCTCGGGTCAGCGGCGGCCCAGGCGGGCGGCCAGCTCGGCGCGGAGCCGGTCGACGCCCTCGCCGGTCAGCGCCGACACCGGGACGGCCTCGGGACAGGCGCGGCAGAGCGCGGCCACCCACTCCGCGGGCGCCACGTCGATCTTGTTGAGCGCCAGCAGCTCGGGCACGTCCCCCGCGCCGATCTCGTGCAGCACGCCGTGCACCGTGGTGATCTGCTCCAGCGCGTCCGGCGCGGCGGCGTCCACCACGTGCAGCACCAGGTCGCTGCCGCTCACCTCCTCCAGCGTCGAGCGGAACGCGTCGACCAGCTGGTGGGGCAGGTGCCGGACGAACCCGACGGTGTCGGTGACGGTGTAGGTGAGGTCCCCGGTGGAGATGCGCCGGACCGTCGGATCGAGGGTGGCGAAGAGCACGTCCTGGACCTGCGCGTCCGCCCCGGTGAGGCGGTTGAGCAGGGCGGACTTGCCGGCGTTGGTGTAGCCGGTGATGGCGACCGACGGCACCCGGTTGCGGGCCCGCCGGCCGCGGTTGCGCTCCCGCCGCCGGGCCAGCTCGCGGACGTTGCCCCGTAGGCGGGTGGCCCGCTGCCGCAGCCGGCGACGCTGGGTCTCCAGCTTCATCTCACCGGGGCCCCGGACGCCCATGCCGGCGCCGCCGGCCATCCGGCCGCCACCCACGCGGGACAGCGCGCGGCCGTCACCGCGCAGCCGGGGCAGCTGGTACGCGATCTGCGCCAGCTCCACCTGCACCCGGCCCTCGCTGGTGCGGGCGTGCTCGGCGAAGATGTCCAGGATCAGCGCGGTCCGGTCGACCACCCGCACGCCCGTGCGTTCCTCGAGGTTGCGCACCTGGCCGGGGCTCAGCTCGCCGTCGGCGATCACCACGTCGGCGTGGGTCCGCTCGGCCACCGCGGCCAGCTCGTCGACCTTGCCGGAGCCCACGTACGTGGCCGGGTCCGGCCTCGGGCGGTTCTGCACCACGGCGTCGGCGACGGTCAGCCCGTCGGTGTCGGCCAGGCGGGTCAGCTCGGCCAGCGAGGTGTCGCTCCCCGGGCCGCTCCCGTCGCCGTCCTCGGGATGCACCGCCACGAGGACGGCGGTCGGCCGCCGCCCCGCCGTCGCGGCGCCCGCGCCCATCAGCCACGTCCCGGCCATCGCCCACCCCATCTCTCCGGAGGGGCTCGATCTACCCGGGCGGTGGCGGACCATGCCCATCGCCAGGTGGCGCGGGCAGGTGCTCGCGCAGCGCGGCCGTGGCGGTCAGATGATGAGGTGGGTCCAGTAGGTGAGCCACACCGCGAACAGCGCGCCCTGGAGCAGCGCCAGCCCGGCGGTGAGCCAGCCGTCGAGGCCGGGCCGGCGGGCCCAGCGGGCCAGCACCAGCGCCACCGGGAACGCGGCCAGCAGGTAGCGCAGCAGGCTCTTGTACACCGGCGGGCCCATCGACAGCGGCACCAGCACCACGATCACCGTGTAGACCAGGTACGGCCAGTCGGCCCGCCGGCGCAGCCCCACGGCCGCCACGGCCAGCATCGCCACGGCGATCCAGACCCGCAGCGCGTCGGCCGAGTTGTCGCCGACGAGCGCCGACCCGGCCACCCCGAGCGGGTTCTGCACCTTGATCCCCCAGCCCTTCTCCTGGGCGTGCTGGTAGGCGAACCAGTCGCCGCTCTGCCAGCGACAGAACGCCATGAAGGTCAGCCAGCCGGCCGGGACCAGCAGCAGGGGCCAGCCCTCCCGCACGTAGCGCGGCAGGCTGCGGGGATTCAGGCGCCAGCCGTGCTGCCGCAGCAACACGAGGGCCAGCGGGATCACCACCACGAAGCCGACCGAGCGGCTCATCGCCAGGAAGTAGCCGACGATCCCGACCACCAGCCAACGGCGCTGCTCGGCGTACCAGAACGCGGCCAGGGCGAGGCAGACGAAGAGCGACTCGGTCAGCGCGGCCTGGAACAGGAACGCGGTCGGCAGGAGCAGCAGGTAGCGGACGGCCCGCCGGCCGTCGGCCGGGTCCTCGTCGCCGAGCAGCCGGGCCCCCAGCCGGTACGCGAACCACAGCTGGAACAGCAGCGCCACGTTGGCGACCAGCAGCAGCGCCCAGGCGGTGTGCCCGCCGAGCAGCGGCGCGAGGGGCCGGGCCAGGAACGGGTAGAGCAGCGGGAAGCCGAAGTCCTTCCACGGCCGGTCCAGCGGCAGCCGGGCCAGGTGCTCGTAGAGGAACGAGTCCCAGGCGAACCAGAGCGAGACCCAGCGGTGCGAGGAGATCCGGTCCTGCTGGACCCGCATCATCGCCTCGTCGGCGGGCGGCGCGCCGGGCACCCCGTCCCAGGCGGTCAGCACCAGCACACCGACCAGGCTGAGCACGACCTTGGAGCCGACGAAGACGGCGAGCACGAAGCCCCAGGGCGCGGGCACACGGGCGGCCAGCCGCCGGCCCGGGGACGTGAGCCGGGCGCGTCGGCTGGGCCGCAGGTCGGTGCCGGGTACGTCCGCGGTCCCGGCCCGCCGCTCGTCCGCCATCCCGCTCCCACCGGTCGCCCCGCGACCGACCCCCGGACCGGGAAACCCGCCCCGCATCCCCGTTCCGCCCCGGTTCACACCCGCCGGGCCCCGAACGGGTGACCCGGGCGTCGCGCGTGGCGGGCGCAGGTGAGTCGGGCGGCAGGACGGGTAAGGGCGCTGCCGCATCGGCAGGCTGGCGGCGGGGGGCGCGGACGGCATGGGTGACGGCAACGGGACCGTGATCATCGGGGCGGGGCCCGCGGGGCTGACCGCCGCCTACGAGCTGCTGCGCCACGGCGAGCCGGTCCGCGTCTACGAGGCCGACGACGTGGTCGGCGGGATCAGCCGCACGGTCGAGCGCGACGGGTGGCGGTTCGACATCGGCGGCCACCGGTTCTTCACCAAGGTCTCCCGCGTGGAGGACTTCTGGCACGAGATCCTGCCGGACGAGGACTTCCTGCTCCGGCCCCGGATGAGCCGGATCTACTACCGCGGCGCGCTCTACGACTACCCGCTCAACGCGGGCAACGCGCTGCGCAACCTCGGCCTGCGGGAGGCGCTGCGCTGCGTCGGCTCGTACGGGCGGGCCCGGCTACGCCCGCCGAAGGACCAGTCGCACTTCGAGGGCTGGGTGTCGGCCCGGTTCGGCTGGCGGCTCTACTCGATCTTCTTCAAGACGTACACCGAGAAGGTCTGGGGGATGCCGGCCGACCAGTTGCAGGCGGACTGGGCCGCCCAGCGGATCAAGAACCTGTCGCTGTCCACCGCGGTGCTCAACGCGCTGCTGCCCAAGCGCAACCGCAAGGACGTGACCAGCCTGATCGAGGAGTTCCAGTACCCGAAGCACGGCCCCGGCATGATGTGGGAGCGCTGCACCGAGGAGGTGGAGAAGCGCGGCGGCACGGTGCGCACCAACACCTGGGTGACCGAGGTGCACCGGGACCCGGCGGGGCGGCGGGCCACCGCCGTCACGGTGGTCGACGCCGACGGCGAGCGCACGGAGCCGGCCGACCACGTGATCTCCTCGATGCCGATCTCCGCGCTGGTGCGGGCCATGCGGCCGGAGGCCCCGCCGGAGGTACGGGCCGCGGCCGACGACCTGCGCTACCGGGACTTCCTGACCGTGGCCCTGGTGGTGCCCGAGGAGTTCTCCTTCCCGGACAACTGGATCTACGTGCACGACCCGGCCGCCAAGGTGGGCCGGATCCAGAACTTCGGCTCCTGGTCGCCGTACCTGGTCAAGGACGGGCGGACCTGCCTGGGCCTGGAGTACTTCGTGTTCGAGGACGACGAGATGTGGCGGACCCCGGACGCGGACCTGGTCGCCTTCGCCACCGCCGAACTGGAGCGGCTGCGCCTGGTCCGGCCCGGCTGCGTGGAGGCCGGCTACGTGGTCCGGATGCCGAAGGCGTACCCGGTCTACGACGAGCGCTACCAGCACAACGTGGACGTGATCCGCGGCTGGCTGGCCCGGGAGGTGCCGAACGTGCACCCGGTGGGGCGCAACGGGATGCACCGCTACAACAACGCCGACCACTCGATGCTCACCGCCATGCTGGCCGCCGAGAACATCGCTTACGACGCCGGCCACGACGTCTGGACGGTCAACGTCGAGCAGGACTACCACGAGCAGCGGACGCCGTCGCGGCACGGCACCGGCCGGGACGCCCCCCTCATGCCGGCCCGCCGGTAAGGCGCGGGCGTGAGGGTGGTCATAACGGCTGGACGGCCCCGGCCGGCCTCCTGCTAGCCTTCTCGGCAGGTCATGAGCGCCAGCGTCAAGCCCCGGCTCGCTGGCCGGCAACCCTCCTCCGCGGTGGGGTGCCCCGGGTGAGGACCAGGCACCGGCAGCCGCCGGTGCAAGCGTGGCCTGGTACCCAGGTCATCACCGACCAGAGGGAACCATGTCTGCTCAGCTCCGCACCCCGCCCGCCGACGGCATCGCCTATCCGGCGCGGTTCGCGCTGGTCAAGCGGCGGCACGTCGACCTGATGCGGGTGTGCAGCGACGCCTGTCGCCGCGCCGACGCGCGCTGAGCGCCACTCCCCCACCTTCCGCACCATCCCTTTCCGGCTCGCCCGCCCCGGGCGCGCCGTCGGCGGCGTGCGCCCACGCCGCCTGAGACCCTGGAGAAACCTGTGCGAATCCGTTCCGCCCTGACCCGCGCCGCCGCGCTCGGCGCCGCCGCCGTGCTCGCCGCCACCGCCCTCACCGCCTGCGGTGACGACGGCGCCACCAGCGAGGCCGCCAACCCGTACGGCCTGCTCCAGGCCGGCGTGCTGCGGGCCGGCACGCTCACCGACGCCCCGCCGAACGTGTACCTGAAGGACGGCAAGTTCACCGGCTTCGACAACGACCTGCTGACCGCGGTCGCCGCGAAGGCCGGCCTCAAGGTGGAGTTCGTGGGCACCGACTTCTCCGCCCTGCTCTCCCAGGTCAACAACCACAAGTTCGACGTGGGGAGCTCCTCCATCACCATCACCGAGGCCCGGAAGAAGACCGTCGACTTCGGCAACGGCTACGACTTCGGCTACTTCGGCCTCGACGTGCCGGCCGGCTCCCCGATCACCGGCTTCGACCAGCTCGCCGGCAAGCGGGTCGTCGTCGTGCAGGGCACCGTGCAGGACGACTACGCCACCCGGGAGAACCTGAACCCGGTCCGGGTGCCCGACTACAACGGCGCGGTCAACCAGCTCAAGGCCGGCACGGCCGACGCCTGGATCGCCCCGGCCGAGATCGGCGACAAGTCCGCCGCCGACAGCAGCGGCAAGATCACGGTGGCCGCGAAGCAGCTCAGCCCGGCCCCGACCGCGTACGCGGTGGCCAAGGGCAACGACAAGCTGCGCGAAGCGCTGAACAAGGCCCTCGACGAGGTGATCGCCGACGGCACCTGGAGCAAGCTCCAGGCGCAGTACTACCCGGGCCGGCCGATCCCGGCCGACTTCAAGCCGGGCAGCGGCACGGTCGCCGTGCCGTCGCCGTCGGCGGCTTCCTGACCGGAACGATCGATTCGAGCGGGGCGGATGGAGACATGGATCCACTGAGCACCCTGTGGGAGACCTTCTTCGACTGGGACTCCATGCGCGAGGCGCTGCCCGAGATGCTGACCGTCGGGCTGCCCAACACGCTGATCCTGGCGGTCTCCGCCGCCCTGCTCGGCTCGGTGCTGGGCATGCTGCTGGCCGTCGCGGGCATCTCGCGTACCCGATGGTTGCGGTGGCCGGCCCGGGTCTACACCGACGTGTTCCGCGGCCTGCCGGCGGCGGCGACCATCCTGCTCATCGGCGTCGGCCTGGCGCCGCTGGGCATGCAGGTGTGGGGCCCGAACCCCTACCCGCTGGGCGTGCTGGCGCTGTCGCTGATCGCCGCCGCCTACATCGGCGAGATCTTCCGCGCCGGCATCCAGAGCGTCGAGGCCGCCCAGCTGGAGGGCGCCCGGGCCCTCGGCTTCTCCTGGGGCGAGGCCATGCGCCTGGTCATCGTCCCGCAGGGCGTACGCCGGGTCCTGCCGGCCTGGGTCAACCAGCTCATCGCGCTGATCAAGGACTCCAGCCTGGTCTACTTCCTCGGCCTGGTGGCCAGCCAGCGGGAGCTGTTCCGGATCGGCCAGGACTACGCGGCCACCACGGGCAACGAGTCCGCGCTGCTGCTGGCCGGCCTGTGCTACCTGGTGCTGACCGTGCCGCTGACCCACGCGGTCAACTGGATCGACCGGCGGCTGCGGCAGGGCCGGGCGGTGGCCGCCCCCGACCTCGACGTCGAACTCGACCCGGCCGGCGCGCCGGCGCCGACCGGAAAGGACCCGCGATGAGCACCGCCACCACCACCGCCACCTCGGTGAGCCTGGCCGTCCGGGACGTGCACCTGGCCTTCGGGCGCCACCAGGTGCTGCGCGGCGCCGACCTGGACGTGGCCCGGGGCGGGACGGCCTGCGTCATCGGCCCGTCCGGGTCCGGCAAGTCGACGCTGCTGCGGACGATCAACCGGCTCATCGAGCCGGACCGGGGCGACGTGCTGCTGGACGGGCGCAGCGTGCTGGGCGACGACCCGGACGCGCTGCGCCAGCGGATCGGCATGGTGTTCCAGCAGTTCAACCTCTTCCCGCACATGACCGTGCTGCGCAACCTCACCCTGGCCCTGCGCAAGCTCAAGAAGCTGCCCGAGGACGAGGCCGTGCAGGTCGCCCGCGCCCAGCTCGACCTGGTCGGGCTGGCCCACAAGGCCGACGTCCGGCCGGCGCAGCTCTCCGGCGGCCAGCAGCAGCGCGTGGCCATCGCCCGGGCCCTCGCGCTGCGGCCGCAGGTGATGCTCTTCGACGAGGCCACCTCGGCGCTCGACCCCGAACTGGTCAAGGGGGTGCTCGGGGTGATGGCCGACCTCGCGTCCGCCGGCATGACCATGGTGGTGGTCACCCACGAGATGGGCTTCGCCCGCGAGGTGGCCGACACGGTGGCCTTCATGGACGCCGGCGTCGTGCTGGAGGCCGGACCGCCGGCCGCCGTCTTCGAGGCGCCGGAGCACCCGCGGCTGCGCCGCTTCCTGTCCCAGGTGCTCTGACCCGACCGGCCGGGTTCGTCGCTGGCGCGGACGGTCCGGTTACGACGATCAACTCCGGGGTAGGAACCCCTGCGGCCGGAACGGAGATTCCGTGGGTGCGCCGGTCCGTGAGGGGGAGGACCGCGCCGGTGCGCGACTGGTGGAAGGCCGCCGTGGGGCGGCTGCGACAGGCGTGGGTGCCGGTGGTGGAGGCCGCGCTCGCTGCCACCGTGGCCTGGTTGATCGCCGCGCGGCTGATCGGCCACCCGGACCCGTTCTTCGCGCCGAGCGCGGCGCTGATCGTGCTCGGCGAATCGCGGGGCCGGCGCGTACGGCAGACCATCGAGCTGGTGCTCGGGGTGGCCGGTGGGGTGCTCGTCGCCGATCTGGTGGTGCACGCCCTCGGCCCGGGCACGGCGACCATGCTCCTCGTCCTGCTGCTCACCCTGGGCGTCACGGTGGCGGCCGGGGCGAGCAGCACCCTGGTCATCCAGACCACGGTCTCCGCGCTCTACCTGGTGGTGGTCGCCGCGCCGAAGGGCCAGTTCACCCCGTTCCGGTTCGTCGACGCGCTGATCGGCGGGGCGGTCGCCCTCGCCGCCAGCCAGCTCGTGGTGGCCCGGGACCCGCTGGCCCCGCTGGTAGCCGAGGCCCGCCGCACGTACGCCGACCTCGCCGACCTGCTCGACCGGGTGAACGCCGCGCTGGACCGCTGTGACGTCGGGGCCGCCCAGGCGGCGCTGGACCGGGCCCGGGAGGTGGACGGCTGCGTGGAACGCCTGCGGTCCGCGGTGGGGGCCTGCGCCGAGACGCTGCGGCTGCGGGTCCGCCGCCGCCGGCACCTCGGCCAGCTGGAACAGGTCGAGTCCACCACCCGGCAGCTCGACTACGCGGTACGCAACATCCGGGTGCTGGCCCGCAACGCGGTCACGCTGGCCCGGCTGCACATGGCCGCCCCACCCGAACTGGGCGCGGCGATCCGCTCGCTCGCCGAGGCGGTACGCGCCGCCGGCGCGGCGCTGGCCACCGACCTGACCGGTCAGGGCGCAGACCGGCACGCCACCCGGGCCGACGAGGCGGCACTGGCTGCGGTCCGGATCGGCGCCGACCTGCTGAAGGCCGACCCGCCACTGCCCGTCGTCATGATCGTCGGGCAGATCCGCGCCACCGCGATCGACCTGCTGCGCGGGGTCGGCGAGGACGGCGGGGCCGTGCTCGACCGGGTCGACGAGGCACTCGGCCTGCCGACACCGTCCTGACCGGCCCCCCGGACCGCGCCACCCCGCCGGTCCGGACGCGCCGCTACACCTCGCAGCGGTCGGACAGGGCGTAACGGGTGAGGACCACGTCGCCGATCTGGCGCACCTCGACGACCCGGGCGCGGCGCCCCGGGTGCCACGGGAAGCGGCCGTCCCCGACGAACCGGGGCGCCCGGCGGTCGCCCACGAAGAACGGCGCGACCACCAGGTGCAGCTCGTCGGCGACACCGGCGGTGAGGAACTGGCGGTGCACGGTGCCACCGCCCTCCACCATGAGCCGGCCGACCCCACGCCCGGCCAGGTCGGCGAGGACCGCGTGCGGGGTGACGGGGTCGCCCGCGTCGACCACGGTGGCCACCGCGCCCACCTGCTCCCGGGCCTTCTCCACCACGCCGCTCGGGCAGTAGACCAGCTTCGGCCCGTCGCCCATCGTGAAGAACCGGGCGGCCGGGTCGAGGTCGCCGCTGGCCGTGACGGTGACCTTCGCCGGGGACGGCGGCAGGCCCCGGGCCACCCGCTCGGCCCGCCGCCGCTCGCTGCGCACCAGCAGCCGCGGGTCGTCGCGGCGGACCGTGGCGGCGCCCACCATGATCGCGTCGGCGGTGGCCCGGACCGCGTCGATCCGGTCCAGGTCGGCGTCGTTGGACAGCAGCAGCCGCTCCGCCGTGGCGTCGTCGATGTAGCCGTCGATCGACATGGCGCAGCTGAGCAGCACGTACGGCCGGCCGGTCACGGCACGAAGGGCAGGTCGAGGGCATGGTCGGCGCGGGTCACCTTGGCGGCCAGGTAGCCCGCGTTGGCCGGGGACAGGTGCACGCCCGTGAGCACCTGGTCGACCACCGTGACGCCCAGGCGTTCCAACTGGGCGGCCTTGTCCGGGTTGTTGCTGAGCAGCGCCACCCGGGTCACGCCCAGCGCCGCGAGCATCTGCGCGGCCACCGTGTAGTCGCGCTCGTCGGCGCCCCGGCCCAGCGCCACGTTGGCCTCGTAGGTGTCCAGCCCGCCGTCCTGGAGGGCGTACGCGTCGAGCTTGGCGTAGAGGCCGATGCCCCGGCCCTCCTGGCGCAGGTAGAGCAGGTAGCCGCCGGCGTCGGCGATCCGCTCGACCGCCTCGCGCAGTTGCGGGCCGCAGTCGCAGCGCTGGCTGCCGAAGACGTCCCCGGTCAGGCACTCGCTGTGCGGGCGGACCAGCGGTGGGGAGGCGTCCGGGTCCCGCCGCTCGCCGAGCCCGATGGCGAGGTGCTCGCGGCCGTCGACCAGGCCGTGGAAGGAGTGCACCCGGGCGCTGGTCACGTACCCGTCCGGGAACCGCAGGGGGACCGTGACCTCAGTCCGGACCGTCGCGGTGGGCAGCGTTTCGTCCAATGCATCTCCTCAGTCCGGGCTGCCGGACGCACCGGCAACGCACACCTCGCACCCTCACCGTAGGTGGGATCACCGACAGTCGCCGGGCTGCGCGGTCGGACGCCGGTGGACCAGCAGCACCGCGGCGCCCGGCAGGCTGGCCACCAGGACCAGCGCCCCGTAGACCGTGCCGGTGGCGACGCCCTGCGCGGCGGTCAGGCCGGCCGCGGCGAACGCCCAGGCGGCCACCCCCTCCCGCGGGCCGAACCCGCCCACATTCAGCGGCAGCCCCATGGCGAGCAGGGCCAGCAGGGTCAGCGGCACCAGGCGGGACAGCGGCGCGTCGGCGCCCGCGGTGCGTGCCGCCACCACGAAGGTGGCCAGGTGCCCGGCGACCACCACGGCCGAGGCCGCCACGACGCCGAGCCAGGTGCGCCGGGCGAGCAGCCCGGCCCGGACGTCGGCGACGGCGGTGCGCGCCGCCCGGGCCCAGCGGGACGCCCCGGAGCGAGGGACGGCCCGGGCCATGAGCGCCAGCGCCAGGGCGACGGCGGCCAGCCCGGCGGCCACCGCCGGCAGGTACGGCCGGACCGGGGACGGCAGCGCCGCCAGCACGGCCACCGCGATGACCAGCTGGACCACCTGGCCGGCGGTCCGCTCCCAGACCACGGCGCGGACGCCCCGGGCCACGTCACCCGCGTCCCGGCCGTGCCGGACCGCCCGGTGCACGTCGCCGAGCACCCCTCCGGGCAGGGTGGAGTTGAGGAAGACCGCCCGGTAGCAGTGCGCGACCGCGGCCCGCAGCGGCAGCCGTACGCCCAGGCCGCCGGCGACCAGCGACCAGCGCCAGGCGCCGCAGACGGTGGTGACCGCGCCGATGCCGAGCGCGGCGGCGAGCGCCGGCGCGTCGATCAGCCGCAGCCCGGCCAGGAACGGGCCGGTGCCCACCGACCAGACCAGCGCGGCGAGCACGGCGAGCCCGGCGAGCGGGCGGGCCCAGGCCCAGAACGACCGGGGCGGCGCGGGCGCGGCGGCCGGGACGGGCCCGGCGACGGCGGCGTGTGACAAGAGCGGTCCTCCCTCGGTCCATTCGTTGTCACGTACCGCCGGCCGCCACGGTTCACCCGGCGAGCAGGTCGGCGTGGTCCAGCACCACCCGCAGCCGGCCGTCGGCCGCCTGGGCGAGCCGCCGCTCCCGGTAGGCGTCGACCACCCCGGCCAGCTCCGGCCGCTCCTCGACGGCCGCGTCGAGCCAGCCCACGAGCCACTCCGCGGTGAGCGCGGCCTGCTCCGGGCCGAGGCGCCACGGCGTGGGCCGGACCCGCACGGGTACGCCCCGGCGGCGGAAGGCCGCCACGGTGACGTCCACGGCGTCCGGGCCGAGCAGGGCGCGGCCGGCAGCCGTCCGCCGCTGGTGGGCGTTGAACGCGGCCTCGAACTCGGCGTCGAGCGGGTCGGCGGGGGTGAACCGGACCCGGCCCAGCACGGTGATCGCGAACAGCGTCAGGTGGCCGGCGCAGGCCGCCACGATCCGCTCGATCTCCTCGGCGGTGAGCATGTCCAGCAGCGCCGAGGCGGTGACCAGGTGGGCGTCGGCCAGGTCGGCGGCGCCCAGCCGGGTGATGTCGGAGCCCCGGACCAGCACGGTGACCGGGCTGCCGTCGGCGGCCACGACCGGCTCCGCGGCGGCCCGGGCGCGCAGGTCGGCGTCCCGCTCGTGCAGCACCCAGCACTGCGGGCCGGGCAGCCGCGGGGCGAGCCACCGCGCCATCGACCCGGTGCCGCTGCCCAGGTCGTGCACGACCAGCGGCCGGTCGGCGGGCAGCCGGCGGCGGACCGCGTCGAGCAGCTCGGCGGAGCGGGCGGCCGCGTCGGCGGGCTCCCGCAGCCGCAGCCAGTCCGCGAAGTCGGGGGGTAGCAGTGAGGTGGTCATGCCGCCGTGGCCTCCTTGAGCGCTGCCGCCAGCCGGTGCGCGGTGACCGGCCAGCCGGTGAGGGTGTCCCGCCGCTGCCGGGCGGCGCGGCGCAGCCGGTCCCGCAGGTCCGGGTCGGTGAGCCAGCGGCGCAGCGCGCCGGCCAGCGCGGCCGGGTCCGCCGGGGGCACCAGCAGGCCGGGCCGCTCGCCGTCGGGGCTGCGCCCGAGCGTCCCGGGCAGGCCGCCGGTGTCGCTGGCCAGCACCGGTACGCCGCGCGCGAGCGCCTCGGTGACCACCATCCCGTAGGTCTCCCGGCGGGACGGGAGCACCAGCAGGTCGGCGGCGGCGTACGCGGCGGCCAGGTCGTCGCCGGTCAGTGGGCCGGCCAGCCGGACCCGGTCGGCGAGGCCGGTGTCGGCGAGCCGCCGGCGCAGCCGCGCCACGAAGTCGGGGTCGCGGGTGAGCGGGCCGACCCACTCGCAGGTCCAGGGCAGGTCGGCGACCCGGCCCAGGGCGGCGGCGAGCACGTCGTGCCCCTTGAGCGGGGTGACCGCCGCGACGCAGAGCAGCCGGGCGCCGGCCGGCGAGCCGGGGGCGAGCGGCGCCGGGTCCACCCCGGGCGGGGCGGCCGCCACCCGGTCGGCGGCCAGCGGGTAGCGGTCGAGCAGCCGGCGGCGGGTCCACTCGCTGGTGGTGACCACGGCGGTCGCGGCGGCCAGCGCCCGGGCCTCGACGTCGTCCTCCAGCGGCAGGTGCACCAGCACCACGAGGCGCAGCCGCCGGGCGTGCGGGGCCAGCACCTCCGGCACGGTCGAGGCGGCCAGCCCGTCGAGCAGCACGGCCGCGCCGTCGGGCAGCGCGGCGAGCACGCCGGCCAGCGCGGCCCGGTCCGCCGCACCCGGGTGCGGCCAGCCGCCCGGCACCGGGTGCTCACGCACCGTCCAGCCGAGCGCGGCCAGCCCCTGGCAGGCCCGGCGGTCGTACCCGTTGCCGCCGCTGGGGCTCGCCGGGTCGTCGATGTCGCCCGGCAGCACCACGTGCACGACGGTCATCCGGTCACAGCGACCGCTCGTAGCTCGCCCAGGCGACGTGCGACTCGTGCAGGGTGACCGTGATCCCGGCCAGGCCACGCGCCCCCGCACCGAGCCGCCCGGCGTGCACCGCCTCGGCCAGCCGGTCGGCCACCGTCCGGGCCAGCACCTCGGTGGTGGTGTTCACCCCGGCGAAGTCCGGCTCGTCGTCCAGGTTGCGGTAGGTGAGGGCGCCGAGCACGGCCCTGAGCTGCTCGGTGGCCAGCCCGATGTCGACGACGATCCCGTCGGCGTCCAGCTCCGGCCGGCGGAAGGTGGCGTCGACGACGAAGGTCGCGCCGTGCAGCCGCTGGGCCGGGCCGAACACCTCGCCGCGGAAGCTGTGGGCGACCATCATGTGGTCCCGGACGGTGACGCTGAACATGTCACTCCTCGTCGTAGGTGATGAGCTGGCAGAGCGCGGGGAGCCGGCCCGAGGCGAGCCGGTCCAGCACGTCGGGCAGGTCGGCGAAGCGGGACCGGCCGGTGATCAGCGCGTCGAAGGCCGGGTCGGCGAGCAGGTCAAGGGCCACCGCCAGCCGATCGGCATAGCTGCGGTCGGCGCGCCGGGGCGACACGGTGCCGACCTGGCTGCTGCGGATGCCGAGCCGCTTCGAGTGGAACGCCCCGCCCAGGGCGAGGGTCACCGGCCGGTCGCCGTACCAGCTCAGCTCCAGCACGGTGCGCTCCGGGCGGAGCAGCTCCAGGGACCGTTGCAGCCCGTCGGCCGTGGCGCTGGCGTGCACCACGAGGTCCCGGTCGCCGGCCGCGTCGGCGGGCAGCGCGAAGTCGACGCCGAGCGCCGCGGCCACCCCGGCCCGGGCCGGGTCCGCGTCGACCAACTCGACGCGCACGCCGGGGAAGCGGGCCAGCACGGCGGCCACGCAGCACCCGACCATGCCGCCGCCGACCACGGTGACCCGGTCGCCGACCAGCGGCGCGGCGTCCCAGAGCGCGTTCACCGCGGTCTCCACGGTCCCGGCCAGCACCGCGCGGGCCGCCGGCACCCCATCGGGTACGACCACCACGGCGTCGGCCGGCACCACGTACGCGGTCTGGTGCGGGTGCAGGCAGAAGACGGTACGCCCGCGCAGCTCCCCCGGTCCCTCCTCGACGGTGCCGACGCTCAGGTAGCCGTACTTCACCGGGGCCGGGAAGTCGCCCTCCTGGAACGGGGCGCGCATCGTGGCGTGCTGGTCGGCGGGGACCCGACCGGTGAAGACCAGCGTCTCGGTGCCCCGGCTGACACCCGAGTAGCGGGCGCGGACCAGCACCTCGCCGGGGCCGGGCGGGGCGAGCGCGACCGGGCGGAGCTCACCCTCGCCGGGGGCGCGGAGCCAGAAGGCGCGGGCCTCACCGGTCACGAATTCTCCTCTTTTCCGCATCCGGACCGAACCGGACGGCCGATTTACCCGTGATGACTGGCAGGGTTGTCGATCATAGACACGGAGGCAGGGTGTCCACGGTTCGAAATGGCCCGTTGGTCGGGTTGATCGTGCAGTTCGTCCTGCTGGCCGGGCTCGCCGGCACGGTGGGCGTCGGCGTGGCGGGCTGGCTCGCCGGCCTCGCGTACGCGGGGGTGCTCTGCGGGCTGCTCCGGCGCGGCCTGCGGGCGGCCGGCGCGGAGCGACTGGGTCCCGCCGACCGGGTGACGCTGGCCCGGGCGCTGCTGGTCGGCGGAGTGCTCGCCCTGGTCGTCGGCGGCGGGCCGGCGCCGGTGGCCGTGCTGGTCCCGCTCACCGCGGTGGCGCTGGCGCTGGACGCGGTGGACGGCCGGGTGGCGCGGCGCACCGGCACGGTGAGCGCCCTGGGCGCCCGCTTCGACATGGAGGTCGACTCGTTCCTGCTCCTGGTGCTCAGCGTCCACCTGGCCCCGTCGGTCGGCGCCTGGGTGCTGGTCATCGGCGGAATGCGGTACGCCTTCGTGGCGGCGGCCTGGCCGCTGCCCTGGATGCGCGGCACGCTGCCGCCCCGGTACTGGCGCAAGGTGGTGGCGGCGGCGCAGGGCGTGGTGCTCGCGGCGGCCGCCAGCGGGCTGCTGCCGCCCGCGGCGACCGCGGTGCTGGTCGCGGGCGCGCTGGCGCTGCTGGTCGAGTCGTTCGGCCGCGACGTGGCCTGGCTGTGGCGGCACCGCCCGGCCGCCCCGGCGACCCGACCCGTCCCAGCCGTCGAGGTCGTCCCGGTCGCCGCACCCGCCACCGCTCCCGCTGTGAGCACGGTTCGGGCTCTGGACGTCCGACCCGTCGCGACCGGCCTTCCCGCCCTGGGCATCGGATCACCCGCGACCGCCCTGCCCGCCCTGGGTGTCGGGCCCGTCCGGCGCGCCACGGGCTCCGTCCCCTCCTGGATCGCCGGCACCGGCCCGGCCGACCTTCCGGCGCGGGTGGCCGGTCCCCCGGCGGCGGGCCCGGTGCGACTCGCGCCCGTCGGCGCGCCCGGTCCCGGCGCACGACCGGTGGATCCACCCACGCGTCCGGTGCCGGTGGCCGTCCGAATCGTGGCACACCAGCCGGCCTGACCCCTCCCCCTCGCCGAAGGACACCGCCGTGGCACTGCGCACCCGTCTCCGCCGGCCGGCCGGGCCGGCCACCCCCGCCCCGGGCTCCGAGGCGCCCGGCCCGCCAGAGGAGGCCATACCGTCGGATGAGGCGGCGGTGCCCCGGACCGCCTCGCGTACCCGTCGGGTGGCCGGCACGGTCCTGACCGGGCTGGCCGCGCTGCTCGTGGTGGCGGCGCTGGTCGCGCCGGACCGGCTGGCCGACGTCGGGCCCGCCGCCGTGCTGCGGATCCCGGTGGAGGGCGTGGTCGCGGTGGCGCTGCTGCTTGTCCTGCCGGACCGGGCCCGCCGTCCGGCCGCCGTGGCGCTCGGCGTTGTCCTGGGCCTGCTGGCCGTGGTCAAGCTGCTGGACACGGGCTTCCGGGTGGCCCGGGACCGGCCGTTCGACGTGCTGCTCGACTGGCGACTGTTCGACGACGGCTTCGGCTACCTGACCGACTCGGCCGGCCGGGCCGGCGCGGTCGCGGCGGCCGTCGGGGTGGTGCTGCTCGTGGCTGGTCTGCCCGTGCTCCTGGCGCTCGCCGCGCGGCGGCTGGCCCGGCTCCTGGCGCGGCACCGCACCGGCGCGGCCCGGGTGGTCGCCGTGCTGGCCGTGGTGTGGCTGGGCTGCGCCCTGTTCGGGGTACGCCTGTCCGCCGGCGTGCCGGTCGCCGACCGGTCGGCGACCGGCCTGGTCGCGGCGCACGTCGGCCAGGTCCGGGCCGGCCTGCGTGACCGCGCCGCGTTCTCCGGGGAGATGACGGCCGACGCGTACCGGGACGTGCCCGGCGACCGGTTGCTGACCGGGCTGCGGGGCAAGGACGTGCTGGTCGCGTTCGTGGAGAGCTACGGGCGGGACGCCGTGGAGGACCCCGCGCTGGCGCCGGGCGTGAACGCCGTCCTCGACGACGGCTACCGGCGGCTACGCGCGGCCGGCTACGACGCCCGCAGCGGCTTCCTCACCTCGCCCACCTTCGGCGGCGGCAGCTGGCTGGCCCACGCCACCCTGCTCTCCGGCCTGTGGATCGACAACGACCAGCGCCACCGCGACCTGCTGGCCGGGGACCGGCTCACCCTCAACGGCGCGTTCCACCGGGCCGGCTGGCAGACCGTCGGGGTGCTGCCCGCCGCCACCCAACCGTGGCCGGAGGGGAAGTTCTTCGGCTACGACCGCTACTACGACGCGGAGAAGCTGGCCTACCAGGGGCCGAAGTTCAGCTACGCGCCGATGCCCGACCAGTACACCCTGGCCACCTTCCAGCGGCGGGAGCGGGACCGGCCGCACGCCCCGCTGATGGCGGAGATGCCGCTGGTGTCCAGCCACTCCCCCTGGTCGGCGATCCCGAAGCCGGTCCCCTGGGACGCGGTGGGCGACGGCAGCATCTTCCACACGGCGTCCACCAGCACGGGCGGCAGCCGGGACGTGGTGCAGCGGGACACCGCGCAGGTCCGCGACGACTACCGGCACTCCATCGAGTACACCCTCGGCACCCTGGTGTCGTACGTGCTGACCTACGGCGGGGACGACCTGGTGCTGGTCTTCCTGGGCGACCACCAGCCGAACGCCACGGTGACCGGCGAGGGCGCCGGCCGGGACGTGCCGATCACCATCGTGGCGAAGGACCCGGCCGTGCTGGACCGGGTCGCCGGCTGGGGCTGGCAGGACGGGCTGCGCCCCGGCCCGAACGCGCCGGTGTGGCGGATGGACAGCTTCCGGGACCGCTTCCTCGCCGCCTTCTCCCCCGCCCACTGACCCGATCGAGCGCCCGGGGACGCGGCACGCGGGCCGCGTCCCCGACGGGCTCAGGCCGCCCGGCGCCGGTCGCGGGCCGTCCGGCCGGTGCTCTCCCGGAACCCGGCGCGCCGCGCGCCGCCCCGCGCCAGCCGCATCGCCCGCCGCGCGGTGACCATCGGCTCGCACGGCGCCGTCGACCCGGCGCAGAGCAGGCTGGGACAGCGTCCCGTGGCGTCGGGCCGGTGGGCGGCGGCCACGTCGTACGCGGCGCGCCACAGCAGCGGATCGGTGACGTCGTCCGGCAGCACGGCGTCCAGACTGGACCGGAATCGTGTCGTCTCGGGCACCCCGTTCCCCCCTTCGTGGTGGCTCCCGTGTTCAGTGACCGCGAGGGCCCGGATCAAACCTCCCACCGGCGACGGTGGACCGACCAGCGGCGTGCGTCACGCCGGGTACGCCCGGGTCTCCGCGGCCTTGACCGCCGCCCAGACCTCCTGGCCGGGGCGCAGCCCGAGGTGGGCCGCCGCGGCGGGGGTGACGTCGGCGGCCACGGCGACCGGCCCGGCGAGCTGGACCCGCAGGTTGTCCCCGTGCCGCTGCACCCCGGTCACGGTGGCCGCCCAGACGTTGCGCGGGCTGCCGTCCGGGCGCGTCGGGTGCAGCGCGACGGCGGCCGGCGGGAACGCGACGAACGCCTCCCCGCGTACGGTGTCCGCGGTGGTGAGGGTGAGCCCGTCGACCGTGACGGCGTGCCCGTCGGCGTGCCCTCGGTGCAGGTTGAGCCCGACGAGCCGGGCCACGTAGTCGGTGCGGGGCCGGGCCGTGACGGTCGCCGCGTCGCCCTCCTGGACCACCCGCCCCTGCTCGACGATGACCAGCCGGTCGGCGAGCACCAGGGCGTCCAGGGGGTCGTGGGTGACCAGCAGGGTGGCCCCCGGGTGCGCGCCGAGGTGGTGCTGGAGTTCGGCGCGGGTGTCGAGCCGGGTCCGGGCGTCGAGCGCGGCGAGCGGCTCGTCGAGCAGCAGCAGGGTGGGCTCGACGGCGAGCGCGCGGGCCAGCGCGACCCGCTGCGCCTGCCCGCCGGAGAGCTGGCGCGGCCGGCGCCGAGCCTGCTCGCCCAGGCCGACCCGGTCCAGCCAGCCCTGCGCCCGGGCCCGGGCGGCCCGCCGGTCGGCGCCCCGCCGGCGCGGCCCGAACGCCACGTTGTCCAGCGCGCTGAGGTGCGGGAAGAGCAGGTAGTCCTGGAACACCACGCCGACCGGGCGCCGCTCCGGCGGGGTCCACACCCGCCGGTCGGGGCGGTCGAGGTCGGCGCCGCCGAGGGTGAGGTGCCCGGCGCTGAGCGGGTGCAGCCCGGCGAGGGCCCGCAGCGCGGTGGTCTTGCCGGCCCCGTTCGGGCCGAGCAGCGCCACCACCTCCCCGGCCTCGATGCGCAGCCGCACGTCGAGGTGGAAGGCGCCCCGGTCGGCGACCAGGTGCGCGTCGAGCAGAGGCGCGGTGGTCACGTCACACCGACCCAGCGGTCGCGCAGCCCGGCCAGGATGGTCACGGAGACGGTGAGCAGGATGAGGCTGAGCACGATGGCGGCCTGCACGTCGGTCTCCAGCGCCAGGTAGACGGCAAGCGGCATGGTCTGCGTCCGCCCCGGATAGTTGCCGGCGAAGGTGATGGTGGCGCCGAACTCGCCGAGCGCGCGGGCCCAGCACAGCACCGCGCCGGCCGCGACCCCGGGGGCGACCAGCGGCAGGGTGACCCGGGTGAAGGTGGTCCAGCGTCCGGCGCCGAGGGTGGCCGCCGCCTCCTCGTAGCGGGCGTCGGCGCCGCGCAGCGCGCCCTCGACGGCGATGACCAGGAAGGGCATGGCGACGAACGCCTCGGCCAGCACCACCCCGGCGGTGGTGAACGGCAGGGTCACCCCGAAGGTGGCGTCCAGCCAGGACCCGAGCAGGCCGCGCCGGCCGAACACCAGCAGCAGCGCCACCCCGCCGACCACCGGCGGCAGCACGAGCGGCACGGTGACCAGCGCGCGGACCAGCCGCCGGCCCGGGAACTCGACCCGGGCCAGAAGCCAGGCCAGGGGTACGCCGAGCGCGACGCAGAGCAGCGTGGCGGCCGTGGCGGTCTCCAGGGACAGCCGCAGCGCGGTGAGCACGCCGGGCTGGGCCAGCCGCCGGGGCAGCGTGGTCCAGGGCGCCCGGACCAGCAACCCGGCCAGCGGCAGGACGAGGAAGAGCAGCCCGAGACCGGCGGGGAGCAGCAGGGCCAGCGGCACCCGCTGCCGGCGGCGCGGAGGTGGGGTCACCGGTTCGGCGGGGCCTGGAACCCGGCGGCGGTGAGCACGGCCAGGCCGGCGTCGGAGCGGACGTGGTCGACGAGGGCGCGGGCGCCGTCCGGGTTGCCGGCGTGCTTCAGCACCACGATCGGGTAGTCGTTGACCGCCCGGGCGGACTCGGGGAACTCGACGGCGGCCAGCCCGGCGGCGGCGCGTACGTCGGTGCGGTAGACCAGCGCCGCGTCCACCTCGCCGAGCTTCACCTTGGACAGCGCGCCCTTGACGTCCTGCTCCAGGGTGGCCGGGGTGAGCCGCACGCCGGCCGCGTCGAGGGCGCTCTTCGCCGCCGCGCCGCACGGCACCTGCTCGGCGCAGAGCGCCACCTTCGCCCCCGGGCGCGCCAGGTCGGCCAGGCCACCGACCCGGTCCGGGTTGCCCTCGGGCACGGCGATGACGAGTTGGTTGCGGACCAGCACGGCCGGCGGCCCGGCGGCGTCACCCGCGTCGGTGACGGTCTTCATGGTGGCCGGGGAGGCGGAGGCGAACACGTCGGCCGGCGCGCCCTGGGTGATCTGGGTGGCGAGCGCCGAGCTGCCGGCGAAGTTGAGGACGACCCGGGTGCCGGGGTGGGCCGACTCGAAGTCCCTGCCGAGCTTCGTGAAGGTCTCGGTGAGCGAGGCGGCGGCGAACACGGTCACCGTGCCGCCCTGCTCGGCGCCCGACTCGTCGTCGGCGCCGCCACAGCCGGTCAGGGCCAGGCTCAGCGCGGCCACCCCGGCCAGGGCGGCGCGGATCGACCGTACGGTCACGGGCTGGTCCTTCCCTTCGGGGCGGGCGCGCGCTCCACCACGACGGTGGTCGACTTGATCACGGCGACGGCGACGGAGCCGACCTGGAGGTCGAGGTCGTCGACGGCCTCGCGGCTCATCAGCGACACGATGCGGAACGGCCCGGCCTGGATGTCGACCTGGGCCATCACGGTGTCCTTGACGACGGCGGTGACGATGCCGCGCAGCCGGTTGCGGGCCGAGGAGAGCTCGGGATGGCCCGGGGCGCGGACGAACGCGGCCAGATCGGCCCCGTCGAGCACCCGGTGGCCGTGCTCGTCGCGGGTGGCCGGCAGCCGCCCGGCGTCGATCCAGCGGCGGACCGTGTCCGCGCTGACCCCGAGCAGTTCGGCGGCCTCGCCGATCCGGAACACCGTCACGCGGCCACCCTAGCGGCCCGCAGGTGCGGGTGTGAAGCGGCCCAGCCCCTCGCATCCGCCAGGAACGAGGGGCCGGGCCGGTCGTAGCTGCGCCGCGTCAGTCGTCCGCCGGCGTGAGCCGGACCCGGCGGAGCAGCTGGGCGTTGAGCGCCACCACGATGGTGGAGGCGGACATCAGCACCGCGCCGACCGCCGGGCTGAGCGCGACGCCCGCCCACGCCAGCACGCCGGCCGCGAGCGGGATGGCCACCACGTTGTAGCCGGCCGCCCAGGCGAGGTTCTGCCGCATCTTCCGGTACGACGCCCGGGACAGCCGGATCACGCCGGTGACCCCGCGCGGGTCGGAGCTGGCCAGCACCACCCCGGCAGACTCGATCGCCACGTCGGTGCCGGCCCCGATGGCCACGCCCACGTCGGCGCGGGCGAGGGCCGGGGCGTCGTTGACCCCGTCGCCGACCATGGCCACGGTCAGCCCGCGGGACTGGAGTTCGGTGACGGCCTTGTCCTTGTCGGCCGGGAGGACCTCGGCGAAGACCTCGTCCACGCCGGGGCGGAAGCCCAGGTCGGCGGCGACCGCCTCGGCCACCGGCCGGGCGTCCCCGGTGATCATGACGATCTTCTTCACCCCCTGCTCGCGCAGTTCGGCGATGGCCGCGCGCGCCTCGGGGCGCACCTCGTCCTCGAGGGCGAACGCGCCGACCACCTCGGGGCGGCCGTCGTCGGGAAGCCGGACCAGGTGCAGCACCGCGGCGCCCCGCCGGGACCAGCCCTCCGCCGCCCGGGTCAGCTCGGCGGGCACGTCGGCGCCCAGTTCGCGCAGCAGGGCCGGGCCGCCCACCGCCCAGTCGGCGCCGTCCACCGTGGCGCGTACGCCCCGGCCGGTCAGCGAGCGGAAGTCCCGGGCCGTCGCCCCCAGGCCCCGATCCTGCGCGGCGGTGACGAGCGCCCGGGCGAGCGGGTGCTCGCTGTCCGCCTCGACGGCGCCGGCGAGGCGCAGCGCGCCGTCCTCGTCCAGCCCACCCGTGGCGGCCACCCCGGTCAGGGTGTGCCGTCCCTTGGTGAGGGTGCCGGTCTTGTCGAACAGCACCGCGTCGACGGTGCGCATCCGCTCCAGGGCGAGCCGGTCCTTCACGAGGATGCCGGCGCGGGCGGAGAGCGCCGTGGAGAGTGCCACGACCAGCGGGATGGCCAGCCCGAGGGCGTGCGGGCAGGCGATCACGAGCACCGTCACGGTCCGGATCACGGCCTGGTCGGTGTTGCCGAGCACCAGCCAGGCCACGAAGGTGGCCAGACCGGCGACGGCCGCCACGTAGAACAGCAGCGCCGCGAACCGGTCGGCGAGCACCTGCGCCCGGCCGCCGGAGGACTGCGCCTGGGCGACGAGGCGGCCGATGCCGGCGAGCGCGGTGTCCTCGCCGACGGCCTCGACGCGTACCCGGAGGGCCGAGTCGGTGGCCACCGTGCCGGCGACCACCCGGTCCCCGACGGCGCGTGGCACCGGCCGGGACTCCCCGGTGATCATCGACTCGTCCAGTTCGGCGGCGCCGTCGACGATCCGGCCGTCGGCCGGGACCCGGCCGCCGGAGCGGACCAGCACCAGGTCGCCGACCCGCAGGTCCGCCACCGGCACCCGGTGCACGGCGCCGGACTCGTCGAGGCGTTCGGCGTCGTCGGGCAGCAGCGCGGCGAGCGCCGCCAGGGCCCCCTGGGCCTGCCCGATCGCCTTCATCTCCTGCCAGTGGCCCAGCAGCATGATGGTGACCAGGGCGGCCAACTCCCACCAGAAGTCCAGGTCGAACAGGCCGAGGCTGGTGGCCAGCGAGGCCAGGTAGGCGACGGTGATCGCCATCGAGATCAGCAGCATCATGCCGGGCGCCCGGTCGCGCACCTCACGGACGCCGCCCACGAGGAACGGCCAGCCGCCGTAGAAGAAGACGACCGTGCCCAGGACCGGGCCGACCCAGCGGACGCCCGGGAAGTCCAGCGAGTAGCCGAGCCAGTCCATGACCATGTGGCTGGTCAGCACGATCGGCACGGTCAACGCGAGGCTCAGCCAGAACTTCCGGCGGAACTGCTCGGGGTCGTGCCCGGCGTGCTTGTCGTGCCCGCCGTGCTGGCCGTGCCCCGCGTGCTCGTCGTGCTCCGCGTGCGGTTCGTGGTCCGCGTCGTGGTGCCCGTGTTCGTGTTGCATCGAACCCCACCTCCGCCGCCACCATATACCCCTAGGGGGTATTCGCCAACCCGCGGTCCCGGCGTGACCGGTGACCCGGACACGCGGGGGCCTCGCGGGTTAGCCTCGGTGCACGGCCGGCCCAGGGAGCGAGATGAGCGAGCAGAACACCCGGACGGTGCTGCCGGCGGCGTTCTTCGGCCACGGCAACCCGATGAACGCGCTGGAGGTCAACCGCTACACCGCCGCCTGGCGGGAGTTCGGCCGGTCGGTGCCCCGGCCCCGCGCCATCCTGGTCGTCTCCGCGCACTGGTACATCGGCGCCACCGCGGTCACCGCGATGCCCCGGCCGCCCACCATCCACGACTTCTACGGCTTCCCGCAGCAACTCTTCGACGTGCGCTACCCGGCGCCCGGCCTGCCGGAACTGGCCGAGGAGATCAGCGACGTGGTGCACCCCACCTGGGTCGGCGCCGACCTGGACTCCTGGGGCATCGACCACGGCACCTGGTCGGTGCTGACCCACGCGTTCCCCGACGCCGACATCCCGGTGGTGCAGCTCAGCATCAACGCGTTCAAGCCGTTCGACTACCACCTCGACCTCGGCGCCCGGCTCGCCCCGCTGCGCGAGCGCGGCGTGCTCGTGGTGGCCAGCGGCAACGTGGTGCACAACCTCGGCGGGGTCGACCCGCGGCTGACCGACGAGGGCTTCGACTGGGCGCGCCGCTTCGACGACGCCGCCCGGGAGACGGTCCAGGACGCGCCGACCGAGGCCGCCCGGCTGGACGGGCACCGGGACTTCGGCCTCGCGGTGCCGACCCCGGACCACTTCATCCCGCTGCTCTACCTGGCCGGGCTGGCCGGCGCCGCCGGGGACCGCCCCGAGGTGCTGGTCGACGGGTACGCGTACGGGTCGCTGTCGATGACCGCGTACACCCTCGGCCCGCGCTGCGGGGGCGAGCCGCCGCCGGGCGGCGCCCCGTCGCTGCCCGGCGGCGTGCCCGCGGACTCCGCCAACATCTGAGGCGTTCTCAGCGTGCCGATCGGGCCCCCACGCTGGAGCCGCCGACCGGCCCCTTGCCCTGCCACGGCCAGCGGCCGTCCAGCTCCACCTCCAGCGAGAAGCTGAGGAACGTCCGGACCAACACGATCAGCGCCAGCACCCCGACGCTGGTGAAGGTGGGCGACACCGCCACGGTCCGGATGATGTCCCCGCCGACCAGGAACTCCAGGCCGAGCAGGATGGCCCGGCCGACCCCCTGGCGGTACGCCCGGTAGTGGTCGACGACCTGCCGGGTGCGCCACCAGCGCAGCGCGAAGACGACCGTGGCGACCGCGACGCCGACCGCGATGACCAGCACCCCGGCCAGGTCCAGGAGCGTGCCGATGTGCTGGATGATCTCCTTCGTCGGCACCCGACACCCCCGTACCGCCGGCGCCATCCCGCGACGGCCCCGCGCGGGCCGTCCGCAGCACCACCCTGTCGCATCACCGCCGGCGGCGGGCGGCTTCCGCCCGAGCCCGCCCGGACGGCGGGCCTCGCCGGCATTCGCCTACCACCGCCCGCCGCCGCGCCTAGGGTGGAAATCGGACCGGACCGTCCCGCCGCCGGCGGGTGGTCACCGACGGCACCTGGCGAGGAGCGGACGTGACGCAGCCGGAAGAGGACCAGGAGAAGAGCAAGAAGACCGACGACGTGCTGTACTCCGCGGACGGGGACCCCCACCACAACCTGGCGCAGGCGCCGCAGCCCGACGAGCACCTGCCCGCCCGGTTCCAGCATGACGGCGAGACGGAGACCGTCGGCGACGAGTGAGCCTGCCGCTCAGGGTTCCGGCGACCGGCCGGTCCGGGCCGCGGGGACATCGGCGGCCGGCGGGCCGGCGGCCGGCGCAAGGGCCGGCAACTGGCGGTCGTGCAGGCGGCTGAGCAGCGCCAGCGAGGTGATCGCGCCGACCAGCGCCAGGAACATGTCCCACTGGGTGTCCCAGACGTCGCCCTGGGTGGCGAGGAAGTCGTCGGCCGCCGATCCGCCGGCCAGCGCCGCCCACCACTCGATCATCTCGAAGAGGGCGCTGAAGGCCAGGCAGGCGCAGACCACCAGCGGGGCGAGCCAGCGGCTGCCGCGCAGCGGCGACCGGCGGACCAGGATCTCGCGGACCAGGATCGCCGGCACGAAGCCCTGCGCGAAGTGGCCGAGCCGGTCGTACGGGTTGCGGGACAGGTGGAACGTCTCCCGCGCCCAGTCGCCGACCGGCGTTCGCGCGTAGCTGTAGTGGCCACCGACCACGAGGATCAGCGCGTGCGCGGCGAGCAGGCAGCAGAGCAGGGTGGTCAGCGGGAACCGGCGCCAGGTGACCAGCACCAGCGGGACGCCGACGAGCACCCAGACCGTCTCCAGCAGCCAGGTCAGCCGGTCGTACGGCCGGATGCCGGAGGCCACGAGGGCGGCGAGGACCAGGACCAGCAGCGCCGGTGGGACGAATCTCCGTGCTCGGGACACCGGCGACCGCCTGTTCACGTCTCACCCGGTGCGGCCCGGCGCCGTCCGGAGAGGCCGACGATAGCGGGCGGTGGGGGCGCCGTGGGACGCCCCCACCGGGCGGCTCAGTCCTGGGCCTGCCAGCGGTAGAACACCGTGGCCACCGAGTCCTGCGGGCCGCGCCACTCCTCCGGCCGGTACGGGCTCACGTAGGGGGCGAGGTCCTGCATCACCTTCGCGAAGACCGGCTTGGCGTCGTGGTTGTTCCGGGTCGCCTCGGCCGCCGACGTCTCCTGTTCAAGCAGGTGGACGTAGACGTCGTCGATCGAGTAGAGCCAGCGTCCGGTGACGCCCAGTTCGGTCGGCAGCGACCCGGCGTCCGACTCGCCGAAGACCCGGGCCACGTCCGGTTCGGCGCCGGGCTTGATCCGCCCGACGATCACGGTCAGCGTGGTGTCCGCGGGCGGCTCCCCCTCCGGGGCCCAGTGGTAGAACTCCTTCGCCACCGAGTCGGACGGGTTCTTCCAGTACCTCGGGTACGGCGTCACGTACGGGCCGATGGCCTCGGCGATCTTCTGGAACGCGGGCAGCCCCCGGGTCTGGCCGGAGATCCTCGGGTCCTGCTCGCGCTCGATGACGTGGATGTAGAGGTCGTGGTGGGACAGCAGGATCCGCCCGATGACCCCGAGGTCCTGGGGCCGGGTGGCCTGGTCGTAGTGGCCGAAGACGTCCCCGACGATCTTGTCGCTGCCGGGGACCATGTGGCAGACGATCACGTTCCGGAAGACCATGGCTGCTCCTTGGTGGATTCGAGTGGGCGGTGGCGGGCTCAGGCGGTGAAGGTGACGGGCAGCTCCAGCAGGCCGCGGAACGGCGACGCGGCCGGCAGCCGGCGCACCTCGTCGACGGGCACGCCGAGCCGCAGCCCGGGCAGGCGGCGCAGCAGCGCGGCGAGCGCGATCTGCGCCTCCATCCGGGCCAGCGAGACGCCGAGGCAGTAGTGCACGCCGTGCCCGAAGCCCAGGTGCGGGCCGCGGACCCGGCGCAGGTCCAGCCGGTCCGGGTCGGTGAAGTGGGCGGGGTCGTGGTTGGCCGCGTTGATCGCCACGCCGACGATCGACCCCTGGGGGATGCAGACCCCCTCGTACTCGACGTCCTCGGTGGCGACCCGCGGGCTGGCCACCGGCAGCGGGCCGTCGAACCGGAGCAGCTCCTCGATGGCCGCGGGCAGCAGCTGGGGCGTGGCGCGCAGCAGTTCGAACTGCTCGGGATGGGTGAGCAGGGCGAGCACCGCGTTGCCCAGGAAGTCGGCGGTGGTCTGGTGCCCGGCGAACACCAGCAGGAACGTGGTGGTGACCAGCTCGGCCTCGGAAAGCGTCCCGTCGCGGTCGACCGCGTCGATGAGCGCGCCGATGATGTCGTCGGCCGGGTCGTCGCGCTTGGCACGGACCAGGTCGGCGAAGTAGTGGTGCAGGCGGAGCTGGGCCTCCTGCACGGCCGCCCGCTCCTCCTCCGGTGGCCGGCGGGTCGAGCCGGAGGTGCGGATCACCTGGGTCCAGTCGAGCACCCGGTCGTGGTCTTCCGGCGGCACCCCGAGCAGCTCGCAGATGACCGTCATGGGCAGCGGGATGGCGAAGTCGTGCATCAGCTCGGCCTGGCCCTGCGGGAGCATCTTGTCGATGAGGTGGTCGACGACCTGCGCCACCCGCGGCCGCAGCGCCTCGATCCGGCGGGGCGCGAACGCCTGGGACACCACCCGGCGCAGCCGGGTGTGCTCGGGCGGGTCCGAGTTGAGCATGTTGCGGTTCAGGCCCTCCGAGTTCGGGCCGAAGATCCGCAGGTAGTGCTGCCCGGGGCCGTAGAGGTCCTTGGACAGCCGCGGGTCGGTCAGCGCCGCCCGGGCGTCGTCGAAGCGGGTGATCAGCCAGGAGTCGAAGCGCGGGGAGCTGACCGGGCACACCGGCCGTTCGGTACGCAGCCGCGCGAAGGTCGGGTAGGGGTCGGCGGCGAACCCGTCGGTGTAGAGCTCGCCCGCCGGCACGGCGTCCTCGGTCATCGGTCCTCCTCCGGTGTGCCGCCCACGCTGTGCAGCACCTGGTAGGTGTGCCGCTGGGCGGACTCGCGCAGCTCGCGGATGATGCGCAGCAGCCGGTCCCGGTGCTCGCTGCGGCCGAAGGCGTCCAGCCGCTCCCGGTCCGCCCAGTCGCTGATGATCAGATAGCTGCGCGGGTCGTCGGCGTCGCGGACCAGGTCCTGGTGCAGGCAGCCGTCCAGCGTGCGGATCTCCTCGGCCGCGGTGCGCCACTCCGCCTCGAAGCGCTCCTCGCAGCCCTCCCGGGTGCGCATCGCCAGCACCGTGCGCACGCGGGTCATCGGGCACCGCCGAAGACCAGGCGCAGGTGCTTGCGGAGCGCGTCGGGGTCGACCGGCTGGCTGCGGAACCCGACGTGCCCGTCCGGCCGGATCAGGTACAGCCCGGTGCCGGTCACCCCGTACACGGCGCGGAACCGGCCGTCGGCGTCGCGCACCGCCGGCGGGGCGAGCAGCCGCGGCTCGGCGGCGTCCGGGCTGAGCAGCAGGTACGCGTCGACCTCCTCGGCGGTCTGCCGCCGCACGTCGGCGCAGAGCTCGGCGATCGCCCGCAGCGCCGCCTCGTCGGCCGACTCGTCGGCGTAGACCAGCAGCGTGTGCCGGGTGCCGCGGGTCAGGTCGCGCAGTCGCAGCGGGTGGCCGACGCCGCGCCGGAGCAGGCCGTCCACGTCGGGCGCGCGGTCGCCGGGGCGGGGCGCGTCGCGCAGGGCGTCCGGATCGGACAGGGTCTCGCCGACCAGCGGGCTGCCCGCGTAACTGAGCAGCATGGACATCTCCTGGAGGAACTGCCGCTTCAGGTCCTCGCGGTCCAGTTCGTCGGTGAAGGCCATCCGCACCGCGCGGCCGACGATCTCCTCGCCCTCCGGCCGCCGCTCGGTCTCGTAGCTGTCCAGCAGGCCGGGCGCCGCGAGCCCGCGGACCGCCAGGCCCAGCTTCCAGGCCAGGTTCCAGGCGTCCTGGATCCCGGTGTTCATGCCCTGGCCGCCGGCCGGCGGGTGCAGGTGGGCCGCGTCGCCGACCACGAACACCCGGCCGTCGCGGTAGCGGTCCACGATGCCGTGGCTGATCCGGAACACCGACGACCAGCGTAGGTTCGAGGCGCGGGTGCCGGGCGGGGCGAGGTGGTCGAGGGCGGCCTGGACGTCGGCCAGGGTGGGCGCGCCCAGCTCCGCGCTGAACCCGGGCGGCGCGTCCTGCCCGCCGGTCTGGGCGAAGAAGCGGGGCGGGGCCAGGGTGGCGATGCGGTACCGGCGCTCGCCGCGCAGCGGTACGCAGACCAGCATGCCGTCCATCCGGCCGTCGGTCTCGTGCAGGAACCGCAGCAGGTGACCGTCGGGCATGTCCCAGTCCACGTCGACGTCGCCGAGCATGAACAGCTGCGGGAACCGGCCCAGCCCGCCCGTGAAGGTGAGCCCGAGCAGTTCCCGCACGCGGCTGTGCGCGCCGTCGCAGCCGACCAGGTATCTGGCGCGTACCGTCTCGGTGCCGCCGTCGGCGGTGGTGACGGTGGCCGTCACACCGTCGTCGTCCTGGGTGAAGTCGACCAGCTCGGCGCCGCGCTGCGGGCGTACCCCGAGCGTGGCCAGCCGGGCGGTGAGGATGCGCTCGGTCTCGTACTGGGGCAGGCCGAGGTGCGCGTACGGCAGGCCGGGCAGCTCCCAGCTCATCCGGTGGGTCTCCACCCCGTTGACGAAGACCATGTTGCCGGTCAGCCAGATGCCGGCGTCCATGGCTTCCCGGACGACGCCCTGCTCCTCCCAGATCTCCATGGTGCGGCAGTGCACGCCGATCGCCTTGTCGGCCTGGCCGGCCGGGGTGGCCAGCTTGTCGATCACCCGGCAGTCGATGCCCCGCCGGGCCAGCTCGACGGCGGCGGTGAGCCCGGCGGGCCCCGCCCCGACGACGAGTACGTCCGTTTCCCTGTGCACGTCGGCCTCCCTGCCCGTGGTGGGTTGTCGCCTGCCGCCCGCGTCGGGGACGACGTGGAACAGGCGGCGCCGGATGTCGAGAAGGAACGGCGCGATCGGCCCGGCCTGCGCGGAGGCGTGGGCCGGGTCGGCGATCCAGCGGAGGAACTCCGCGGCGCTGTTCCACTCGGCGAAGATGTGGTGCACGTCCGACCCGGGTTCGCGCAGCAACTGCTCGCGCCGGTACCCGGGTATCCCGGCCATCCGCGCCCTGACCACGGGGTAGCCGCGATGGAACTCGGCGAGCCGGGGCGCCGGCACGGTGAGCTCCACGTCCACGTAGACCGTCGAGTCGCCGGTCCCGTCCTCCCGCAGCACCGGGTAGTCGGCCGGGCCGGCCGGCTCGGTGAGCGGCCGGACCAGCTCGGCCAGCCGGGCGGCCACCGGCCCGTCCCGGTACGCGCCCAGCGCCGCCTCGTCGGCCCACTCGGTGACGACGACGAACCCGCGCGGGTCCAGGGCGTCGAGCAGCAGCTCGTGCCGGAGGTTGCCGGGCAGGCCGCCGATCCGCCCCGCGATCGTGCCCCACGCCGACCGCACGGCGGGCTCGCAGCCCTGACGCGCGCGCATCCGGAGCATCGTCCTGATCATGAGGTCCCCTTCGACGGCCTGCGGGAGACGGTGGAGCTGTCGCGGCCGGTGCCACCCGGACCACCACGTCGTCGCGCTGCGACCCTGCCGGAGGTCGCGTCAACCCGCCGTCACCGGCGACCCCCGGAACGTCCCCTCCCGGTGACGCCACCGCGACGGCCGACCCGCTCGGGAGCCTCCTTGCCACGCCGGTTAACTGGTGTTCTACTTAAGCAGAACAATCGGTGATGGCCGTAGCGCGGGCGAGGAGGATCGCCAGGTGATCAACTTCCATGTCGACCGGTCCAGCAGCGTTCCCGCCTACGCCCAACTGGTGCGGCAGGTGCGCGAAGGGCTACGGATCGGGACGCTGCAGCCCGGGGACCAGCTCCCCACCGTGCGCAGCGTGGTGACCTCGTGCACGGTCAACCCGACCACGGTGCTCAAGGCCTACCGGGAGCTGGAGCTGTCCGGCCTGGTGGAGGCGCGGCAGGGGGCGGGCACCTTCGTCAGCGGAACGCTCGGCAACGCGGATCCCCATGTCATGGCCCGCTTGCGCAGCAGCCTGGCCCGGTGGCTCGGCCAGGCCCGCGAGGCCGGCCTGGAGGACGAGGACGTCCAGGCGTTGCTCGCCTCGGTGATCGTGGACCACTCGGCACGCAGGGCCCACGCCGGCGGCGACCGGACGCAGGCGGAACCGGCACCGGGCGCCCGGTTCCAGAAGGAGGAGGGCGCCGCATGAGCGAGCAGTCCATCGCCGTGGACGCCCGCACCGTGAGCAGGCGCTACGGCACCGTCTGGGCACTGCGGGAGTGCAGCTTCCAACTGCCCGCAAACCGCATCATCGCGCTGGTCGGTGCGAACGGTGCGGGCAAGTCGACGCTGATGAGCATCATCGCCGGCACGTTGGCGGCCAGTTCCGGATCCATACTGGTCCACGGTCGACCGGTGGTGAAGGGCAGGTCCACGCACGGGGGTGGATCTGCCGGGAGCCGGGTCGCGATCCTGGCTCAGGACAAGCCGCTGTACCGGGACTTCAGTGTGTCGGACATGCTCCGCTTCGGAAGGTCGACCAACCGCGTGTGGGACCAGCGGCGGGCGGTGTCATGGCTGCGGCGCTTCGACATCCCCCTGGACCGCCGCTGCGGGAAGCTCTCCGGCGGCCAGCGGGCGCAGGTCGCGCTGGCGGTCGCCCTGGGCTCCCGCCCGGCGGTGCTGCTGTTGGACGAACCCCTTGCGAACCTGGACCCGGTCGCCCGCACCGAGGTGACCGGCGAAATCATGGCGGAGACCGCGGACAGCGACATGACCGTCATGCTGTCGACCCACATCATCGCCGAGCTCAGTGGCGTCGGTGACCACCTGCTGCTGCTCGACGCGGGCCGGCCCGTGCTCACCGGCGACGTCGAGGAGTTGCTCGACTGCCACGTGCGGCTGACCGGACCCCGCGCGGAGCAGCCACCGGGCCCGGGCGCGATCGTCCAGGCGCAGCACACCGACCGCCAGTCCACGTTCATCCTCCGGCAGCCGCCACCCACGGCGCATGCCGTCGTCGCCCCCGGCTGGACCGCCCGGCCCATCACCCTGGACGAGCTGATCCTGACCTACCTCAGGGCATCGTCCACGGCACACGATGAACTGGACACAGCAGCATGAGCCCGGCCACGCGAGTGCCCGCCCCCGCGAACAGCCAGGACGATCTCGGGTCCGCCGGGGGTGTCCGCGGCCTGCTGTGGCTGACCTGGCGTCAGCACCGGTGGACCCTGATCGGCACGCTCATCCTCGCCGCGGTCCTGGTGGGCTGGATGACCTACCTGTCCATGGAACTGACCGACCTGTGGCACCAGTGCCACGAGACGTACTGCCCGGAACACTCCCCCCAGGGCGAGCGGCTCGCCGGGTCCTCGAGCCTGGTCCTCACCCTGGGCGCCCTGGCACGGGTGGTGCAGTACATGCCGCTGCTGATCGGCGTGTTCATCGGCGTTCCCCTGCTGGCTAGGGAGCACGAGCAGCGAACCCTGCTGCTCGCGTGGAGCCAGGACGTCTCCCCGACGCGCTGGCTGTGGACCAGGCTCGGCCTCCTCGGCCTGTTCGTGACGGCGGTGACCGCGGCCGTCGCCGGCGTCAGCGACCACCTGGCGCACCTGGAAACCCAGGTCGCCCCGGTGACCCTCTTCGACTACGTGCCGTTCCTGAACACCGGCATGCTGCCGGTCGCCACCAGCATCTGCTGGTTCGCGATCGGCGTCGCACTCGGCGCCGCGATCAAACGCACGCTCCCCGCCGTGTTCGGCGTGATCGCGGGCTTCATCGGCCTGACCTACCTCGTCCAGTGGCGCTACCCCACCCTCATTGAGCCGCTGACCGTGCACCTGCAGATGGACGGGTCGGACCGCGGCCCGCTGCGCGACAACGCCCTGGTCGTCAAGGGCGGCATGGTCGACTACGGCAGCGACGGACCATCCGGCGCGTTCGACGCCTCCGGGCGCCAGCTCAGCGGCGTCGAGCTGCAAAACCTCTGCCCGCCCGACAACGACGGCGGCAAGATGCTCTCCTGCCTCTCGAATCTCCATCTCCAGCAGCACGTGCAGTACCAGCCGGGCAGCCGGATCCCGGAATTCCATCTGATCGTCGCGACCGGCTATCTGGGCCTGGCCGCGGTGGCCCTCGCCGCCGTCTGGTGGATCGTCCGCCGCACCGACCTCAGCGCGGGCTGATCCCGGCCACCGGGAGCTCCGCTCCCTCGGCGATGATTCCGCCGTCGAGCAGGGCCGGCACCGCGCCGCCCCCGCCGCCTGGACGCCGTCCGCGCGGGACCCGGTGAGCGTGTCCGATCTCGACCAGCTCCCCCGCTGGCCGGCGCCGGTAAGGCGCACGGCGCTCGCCGTTTCCGCTCGGCCGGCGCGGTCGGCGGGCCGGGCTTCCGTACCGTGGGCGGGGTGAAGATCTGGGACCGGCTCGCCGGCACCGCCGCCGACCTGGGGTTCGTCGTCGCGTTCCTGACGGCGCTCGCGGTCGAGGCGGTCGCCATCGCGCAGACCTGGGGCGCCCGGTACTGGCTGTTCGGCGGGCTCGCCGCCGTGGCGGTGTGTGTGCTCGCGCTGCTGCGCCGGTGGCACCGGGGCTGGCTGGCCGTCGCCGGGCTCGTCGCAGTGGCGTCCACCGTGCTGGTCGCCCGGCTGGCCCACCTGCCGGCCGAGCCGGGCCCAGCCATGGCGCTCGCGCTGGCGGTGCTGGTCGGCGCGGCGCTGCGTACCCTGCCACCGGTGCCGGCGGGCGCGGTGGGCGCCGCCGGCCTGGTCCTCGTGGTGGGCAGCCAGTTCGCCGCCCGCCCCTCCCCCTCCGGCATCTCCTCGGTGGCCGCCCTGAGCGGGCTGGCCTGGCTGGGCGCCGTCGCGGTCGGCCTCGCGCTGCGTCTGGTCGACGCCCGCAACCAGGCCACCGCCGAGAAGGTACGCCAGGACGAGCGGCTGGAGCTGGCCCGCGAGCTGCACGACGTGGTCACCCACCACATCACCGGCATCGTGGTGCAGGCCCAGGCCGCCCAGCTCGTCGCCGGCAAGCTCCCGGAGAAGCTGCCGGCCACCCTGGCCGGGATCGAGCTGGCCGGCTCGGACGCCCTCGCGGCCATGCGCCGGGTCGTCGGGCTGCTCCGCGACACCGAGGACGCGGCGCCCGCCTCGCCCGGCTCGGAGCAGCTCAGCGCCCTGGTCGAGCGGTTCAACCGGCACGGCCCGCCGGTGCGGCTGCGGATGCCGGAGCCGGCCGCGCAGTGGCCGCCGGAGGTGACCACCACGGTCTACCGGATCGTCCAGGAGTCACTGACCAACGTGTCCCGGCACGCCCCGCACGCCCGGTCGGTCACCGTGACCGTGGGCCAGGACGCGCAGGGCATCTCGGTGGAGGTGGTGGACGACGCGCCGCCGGGCCCGGCCCGGAAGGGCCACCGCAGCGGGTACGGTCTGGTCGGGATGCGCGAGCGCGTCCAGACCCTCGGCGGCACGCTGCGGACCGGTCCCCGCGCCGGCGGAGGCTGGTCCGTGCTGGCCACCCTCCCCCTCCCCTCCAGGACGGCACGATGACCATCCGGGTGCTGCTCGCCGACGACCAGGCGATGATCCGCGGCGGCCTGCGGCTGATCCTCGAGGACCAGCCGGACATCAGCGTGGTGGCCGAGGCGTCCGACGGCGTCGACGCCATCGCCCAGGCGCGCCGGCTGCGCCCGGACGTCTGCCTCGTCGACATCCGGATGCCCCGGCTGGACGGCATCGAGGTGACCCGGGCGCTGGCCGGCCCGGGGGTGCCCAACCCCATGCGGGTCATCGTGGTGACGACCTTCGACCTCGATGATTACGTCTACGGCGCGCTGCGCAACGGGGCGGTCGGCTTCATCCTCAAGGACGCCGGGCCGGCCCTGCTCGTGGAGGCGGTCCGCGCCGCGCACAACGGCGACGCGCTGGTCTCGCCGTCGGTGACCCTGCGGCTGCTCAAGCACGTCACCACGGCCGGCGGACCGGCCCGCGGGCGGCCCACCCCGAACCTCTCCGAACGGGAGATCGAGGTGGTGCGGGCGATCGCCCGGGGACGCACCAACCAGGAGATCGCCGCCGAGCTGTTCATCTCGCTGAGCACGGTCAAGAGCCACCTCTCCGGCATCCAGACCAAGCTGGGGCTGCGCAACCGCGTCGAGGTCGCGGCGTGGGCGTGGGAGAACCGCGTGGTGCAGAGCACCTGACCGGCGCCGTGGGCGGGACGGCTGTCTGCCGTGTCCCGGACCCCGGCCGCGCGGTGGACGGTGCTGCGGCGTGACACCCCGGTGGAGAACTCGGGCGGCTCAGGGAGTTGCGAGACGCCATGGCAGCTGCACCGACTGTTCCGGAATGCGTCCGGCAAGGATGTCGGCTAGCAGCGGGGCCAGTCCGAAGGGAAAGATGGTGTCGGTCGTGGACGCCAGTTCGTTGAGCGGCCACCACCGGTCCCCGGCGTGGTGGGTGCGTTCGAGCGCCTCCATGCGCCTCACGTCGACGTCGTGTGCGTCCACCCGGTGGTAGAAGAAGTCGTCGCGGAACAGGCCGCTGGCCCAGCCGAGATCGGCATAGCCAGCGCAGTGAGCGACCGGTCTACCGAGGCTGTGCGGGGTGACCATCAGGCCGATCTCTTCGTGGAGTTCGCGGGCGGCGGCGTCTTGCAGCGACTCCCCGTCGTGGACACCGCCGCCCGGGGTGACCCAGCCATGGCCGCGCTCGGGGACCGTGGGGTCGATCACGAATCGCAGGAGCAGGATCCGGCCGGTGCTGTCGAGCAGCAGAACCCGCGCGGAGCGGCGCCGGTACGGTTCCGTCTCGGACACGCAGCTCAGGGTACGAGATCCACAGCACGGCGGCGCAGGGCGATTGGATGCCACCCGGTCCTGGGACTGGCCGGGCTGCGGCGAGTCATGGGGTGTAGTGGGGGGACGACGCGTCGGGTGCGCGGACCGCGCGGAGCAGGAAGCCGGGCAGCGAGAGACGCCGACCGTCGGTCTCCGCGGCTACCTGGATCTCCTCGATCTCCGTGCCGATCCACTCCGGCTCGGCGAAGCCGGCCCGCAGCAGGTCCTCGGTCACGCCCCAGCCCTGGCCGTCCGCCAGCGAGACCGCCAGCACGAAGACGGTGGCGCCCGGCGCGGCGAGGCCCGGCAGCGCGGCGAGGTACGCGTCCGCGGCGCCGCCGCCGCGCCGGACGAGGCTGTGCAGCAGACCGGAGTCGAAGATCGAGTCGAACGGCGCCGACGGCAGCGACAGGCGCGTGGCGTCCTGGACCTCGAAGTGGACGGTGAGGCCCTCGCCGGCGGCCTTGGCGCGAGCCTGGTCGATCGCCACCCGCGAGATGTCGACGGCCGTCACCTGGTGGCCGTGGCGGGCCAGGGCGATCGCGAGGTCACCGGCGCCGCAGCCGATGTCGAGCACCTTCGGGCCCCTCACCCCGGCGTCGAGCACGGCCGCGAGGGCCGGCTGGGGACCGCCGATGTCCCAGGGCGGGCCGCCCGAGCCGGCGGTGTCGCGGTAGACCTCGTCGTAGTCGAGGTCGTAGGGCTCGTCGCTCATCGCTGACCCCCTGAACGGCCCGCTCGACTGGTCCGATCAGCATCCCACGTGGCCGTGGCCGCGTCAGCCGGTGCGCAGCGCGTCGGCGAGGGCGCGCAGGGTCGGGTTCAGGTAGAGGGTGCGCGGGTGCAGCCGGGGCAGCCCACGTTCGCGCACGATGGCGGCCATCCGCACGGCCGGGCGACCGCATCGGCGACATCACCGGTCGTCGACGTGGTGACCTGACCGTGACGTGGACAGTGGACGATGGGCCGATGCAGCTCACCCGGCGGAACCTGCTCGGCGTGACCGCAACGGCCGGCGTGACCGGCCTGGCCACCGGCTGCGAGCCGGAGCGGCCGGAGGCGGCCGGGCGGGCGGCGAGCGCCGCGCCGGCCCTGGACCCGGCGAGCTGGGACAGTGTGCGGGCCCAGTTCGCGCTCGACCGCGGCCGGGCGCACCTGGCCACCTTCGTCTTCGCGCCCCACCCCGCCCCGGTGCGCGCCGCGATCGCCGCGCACCGCGACGGGCTCGACCGCGACGCGATGGGCTACCTGGGCGCGAACGAGGAACGCCTCGACGGCGCGGTGCTCGGGGCGGCGGCCCGCCACCTCGACACCCGCCCCGACCAGATCGCGCTGACCGACTCCACCACCATGGGCCTCGGGCTGGTCTACACGGCGGTCCGGCTGCGGCCGGGCGACGAGGTGCTCACCACCGAGCACGACTTCTACGCCACCCACGAGTCGCTGCGGCTGCGCGCCGAGCGCGACGGGGTCACCGTCCGCCGGGTGCGTCTCTACCGCGACCCGGCGGTGACGACCGTCGACGAGATGGTCGGCAACCTCGCGGCGGCGGTGTCCGCCCGCACCCGGGTGGTCGCCCTGACCTGGGTCCACTCCAGCACCGGGGTGAAGCTGCCGGTCCGGCAGCTCGCCGAGGCGGTCCGCGCGCGCAGCCCCGAGGCGCTGGTGTGCGTCGACGGGGTGCACGGCTTCGCCGCCGACGCGGCGACACCGGAGCAGCTCGGCTGCGACGTGCTGGTCTCGGGCTGCCACAAGTGGCTGCTGGGGCCCCGGGGCACCGGGCTGGTCTGGGGCAGCACCCGGGCGTGGAGCCGGATGACCCCGGTCATCCCCACCTTCGACCGGCGCAGCATCGGCCGCTGGCTGTTCGCCGGCACGGGCGGGCAGCCCACACCGGCGGGGCCCGCGCACACGCCGGGCGGCTACCACAGCTTCGAGCACCGGTGGGCGCTCGCCGACGCGTTCGAGTTCCACCGGCGGATCGGTCCGGACCGGGTCGCCGCCCGCAACCGGGACCTGGCCGACCGGCTCAAGGAGGGCCTGGCCGGCATCCGCGGCATCCGGCTGGTCACCCCGCGCTCGGCCGAGCTCTCCGCCGGGGTGGTCTGCTGCCAGGTGCCCGACATCCCGCTGGGTGAGGCGGTGGGCCGGCTCCACGCCGCCGGCGTGATCGCCAGCAGCACCCCGTACAACCCGTCCTACCTGCGCTTCGGCGCGACCATCGCGAACCGCGAGGCGGACGTCGACGCCGCCGTGCAGGCGGTGCGCGGCCTGGTGTGACCCCGGCGCAGGTGTGCCGCCGGGTTTTCCGGGAAAGGCACGCCGGACGGGCCGGCGGGGGGCGACGGAGGTCAGGTGGGCAACGGGAGGCAGGATCCGGGCGAGCCGCGGGCGGGAACCGCCGATCCCCGGCGCGCGGCGGCCGAGGGCGACCGGCGGCAGCCCGGCGTCCACCACAGCGCCCCGACGATGTCCGACCCGGACGTGGTCCTTCAGATCCCCCACCTGCGGGTGGACGACGTCTGCGTGGAGGGCGACGATGTCGACGCGCACGTGTCGCTGCGCGCCCGGCTGGGCAGCCTGCTCCAGCTCGACGTCGGGGTGCAGGCCCGGCTGGGCACGGCCCGCGTCGACGTCCGGGGCGTGACGACGGAGGCGATGCTGGAGGTCCGGCTCGACGAGCTGAACGCCATCCTCGACCGGGCCCTGGGCACCGTCGACCGCAACCCGCAGATCGTCGAGGCGGTGGTCGGGACCGTCGACACCACGGTCGACCAGGAGGGCCGGACCGCGCAGCAGGCGCTCGGCCCGCAGGAGCCGCCGTCCCGGACGTTCCAGGAGGCGGCCGACGCCGCGGGTGGGGCGGCCGGCCCGCCGGGGCGTACGGCCTGGCGGCGCATGCGGAAGCTCACCGGGGGCGGCCGCCCGCTGCGGCGGGTGGCGGCACGGTTGCTGCCCCGCTCCGGCCGGCCGCCGGGGTGCGACGGATGAGCTACTCCAGCTCGGTGCGCGGGAGAAGGTCGGGCGACCAGCGGATGTCGTAACGCGGGTCGGCGACCGACTGGGCGAAGGCGGTCGAGGCGGCGGGCGAGCCGGCGATCCGCCAGTCCAGCTCCTTGTCGACCTCGAACCAGATGAGCCCGATGACGTCCCGGTGCTTCGGCAGCGCCCGGAAGGTCTCCCGGATCCACCGGGCCTTGTGGCCGCGGCCGTCGCTGGCGCCGGTCTCGGTGACGACCAGCGGCCGCCGGCTGAAGGTGCGGATCTCCGCGATGGTGGGGCCGAAGATGGCGTCGAAGGTCGAGTATTTCGACCACGCTCCGGTGCCGTAGTAGCCGGTGGTGCCCACCCAGTCGACGTAGTCGTCGCCCGGGTAGAAGCCGGAGAGGTTGCCGGTTGTCTTGCTCCACCGGGCGTTCGGGCTCCACACCCAGATGACGTTGGTGGCCCCCGCCCGCTCGAAGAGGTCGTGCACGTGCCGCCACGCGTCGACGTACTCGCCGGGCCGGTTGCCGTTGGCCTTCTCGCACCACGGGTACCAGTCGCCGTTCATCTCGTGGGCGAACCGGATGGCGACCGGGTAGCCGAGCGACTTCACGCCCTCGGCCCAGGAACGCAGGTAGCTGTCGAAGTGGCCGTCCACGATCCGCGAGAGCCGGTAGCGCGGTTGGGTGGACCGCAGCCGGTCGATCTGGCGGGCGGTCAGCTTCTTCTGCTTCCGGGCCGCCTGGTCCACGCGGTAGTCCCAGGGTTCCCAGCCCAGCATGGGCAGCATGCCGCGGTCCTTGATCCGGTCGAAGAGCACCCGGTCGAACCTGCCGGACTCCCAGCCCACGCCGAAGAGCATCACCTGCGGCTCGCGCCGGGCGGCCGCGGCGAACCGGTCCACCGCCGTGAAGTCGTACGGCCCCTTGTCGGTCATCAGGCCGAAGAACGCCTTGCCGGCCGGCGGGAAGAGCTCCGCGGCCGGTTGGAGGGGCGGGCCGTCGGCGCCGGCCGGCACCACGGCGCCCGATTCGGCTGTCGTCGGCGGGCGGGGCGCCGCGCCCGTCCCGCCCCCGTTCGTGGTGACCGGCGTGAGGGCGAAGGCGTAGGCCAGCAGCAGCGCGGCGATCGCCACCACGAGGACCCGCGGCCGGCTCAACCTCACCACGTCACAACCTTCTCCACCGCCACTGTCACCACTCGAACTCGGAAAGGTTATCCGGAATAATCCTTTATGTCCGGAGAACTAGCTCACAGCGTCGTGCGCGGGCGCATGTCGGGCGACCAGCCGAACCGGTAGCGGGGGTCGTTGACCGCCGTGGCGAAGGCTCGTGCCACGGCCGGCGAACTGACGATGCGCCAGTCCAGTTCCTTGTCCACCTCGAACCAGATGAGCCCGATGACATCCGGGTGGCGCGGCAGCGCCCGGAACATCTCGGTGATCCATTCGGCCTTGCGTCCCGTGGCGTCGGAGGCGCCGGTCTCGGTGACGACCAACGGTTTCCCGCTGAACGCGCGGATCTCGGTGATGGTGGGGCCGAAGATCTCGTCGAAGGACCGGTAGTCCGAGTGGAACCCGATGCCGTAGTAGCCCGAGAGGCCGACCCAGTCGACGTAGTCGTCGCCCGGATAGAACCCGGAGAGCTCCGGCGTCGAGTCGTCCCACCTGGCGTTCGGGCTCCACACCCAGGTCACGTTGGTGGCCCCGGCCGCCCGGAAGACGTCGTGCACGTGGCGCCACGCCCTGACGTACTCGCCCGGGCGGTTGCCGTTGCTCGCCTCGGACCACGGATACCAGTCACCGTTCATCTCGTGCGCGAACCGGATGGCCACCGGGTAGCCGAGTGACCTGATCCCGTCCGCCCAGGACCGCAGGTAGGGGTCGAAGTCCCCGCCCGCGATGCGGGACAACCGGTAGGTGGGCTGGTTCGACCGGAGCTGGTCGATCTCCCGGACCGGCAGGCCCTTCCTGCGGGCCGCCTCGTCCACCGTGTTGTCCCAGGGTTCCCAGGCCAGCAGCGGCAGCATGCCGCGGTCGCTGATCCGGTCGAACCGCGTCCGGTCGAACCTGTCGGTCCCCCACCACGAGCTGAACATCATCACCTGCGGCCGGTACCTCGCGGCCGCCGCGAACGCGTCCGCCGCCGTGAAGTCCTGCGGGCCCTTCTCGGTCATGACGCCGACGAACGCCTTGCCGGCCGGCGGGAAGAGTGCCGCGGCCGGCCCGGCCTCCGCGCGCCGGTCGGGCCGGGCGTCCTCCCGGTCTCCGAACACGGTGGCCGGCGCCATGGCGACCGCGTAGGTCAGCAGCGGCGCGCCGACCAGCACCATGAGGACCCGGGGTACGGTGAGCCTCATCAGTCCTCCGGCTTCGTGCGCGGGAGCATGTCCGGCGACCAGGTGACCTGGTAGCGGGGGGCGGCGACGGCCCGGGCGAAGGCCGCCGTCACGGCCGGGGAACTGGCGACGCGCCAGTCGAGTTCCTTGTTCACCTCGAACCAGATCAGACCGATGATGAACGGATACCGGGGCAGGGTCTGGAAGGCCTCCGTGATCCATTCCGCCTTCCGCCCGATGTGATCGGAAGCGCCGGTCTCGGTGACGACCATCGGTTTCCTGCTGACGGTGCGGATCTCGGCGATGGTCTTCTCGAAGACCTCGTCGAAGGAGAGGTACGGCGCGAAGTCGTACTTGCCGTAGTAGCCCGTGACGCCCACCCAGTCCACGTAGTCGTCGCCCGGGTAGTAGGTGGAGATCGGGGGGGTCAGGTCGGTGTACCTGACGTTCGGGCTCCACACCCAGGTGACGTTCGTGGCGCCGGCCGCCTGGAACACGTCGTGCACGTGGCGCCAGGCCTTCACGTAGTCACCCGGCTGGTTGCCGTTGACCAACTCGCACCACGGGTACCAGTAGCCGTTCATCTCGTGGGCGAAGCGGATGGCCACCGGGTAGCCGAGCGACCTGATCCCCTCGGCCCAGGACCGCACGTAGGTGTCGAACTCTCCGCCCGCGATCCGGGACAGCCGGTAGGTGGGCTGAGCGGAGCGAACCGCGTCGATCTGCTGGGCGGTCAGCTTCTGCTGCCGGGCCCGTTCGTCGAGGCGGTAGTCCCAGGGTTCCCAGCCCAGCATCGGCATCATGCCGCGGTCACGGATCCGGTCGAAGAGCGCCCGGTCGAACGTGGCGGACGCCCACCCCTCGCTGAAGAGCATGACCTGCGGCTGGTGCCTGGCGGCCGCCGTGAACCGGTCCACCGGCGTGAAGTCGTGGGGACCCTTGTCGGTCATGACACCGATGAACGTCTTTCCCGCCGGCGGGAAGGGTCCCCGGGGTCGGGGCGCCTTCGCTTCCGCCGTCACCGTCCCGCCGCGGCGCTCGGAGGTGGCGGTGGGCGCCACGGCGAAGGCGTACGTCAGCAGCAGGGCGCCGGCCAACACGAGCACGATCCGCGGAAAGGTGAACCTGATCATCGCAGCGCCTCCTCGACGGCGACCCGCGACCTCGGCGGGTGGACCTCCTCGGCCTCCGCAGGAGCGGGGGCGGGCACGGCCGCCTCGTCGTCCTGCCGGCCGGCCCGCAGGTTCGACACGAGCGCGATCAGTGGCGGACCGAGACCGGTCAGGAGGGTCAGGACCGGCCACACCCGCAGCAGGGGCGAGCTGTTGTCCAGCACGAAGCTCGCCCCGAGCAGACCGGCGGAGACGCCCGCCCAGCAGAGGTGCAGCCGGAACGTGCGGAACGACTCGATGGTGCGCAGCTTTCCCTTGGCGGTCACCACGAACCCGAGTTTGCGGCGCAGCAGCGCCGTGAACCCGGCGGCCACGTAGACGGGCCCGGCGAACAGCGCCAGCGCCATGCCGACCAGACCGATCTCCTCCCGTTCGTGCGGGGCGATGTTGAAGCGGCGCAGCCAGAGCCACAGCACGAACCAGGTGCCGAAGGTCGAGCCCCAGAGCACCGACCACACGGTGACGTCGAGCTGTGCCGAACCGATCCCGGTGAGCAGGTACATGGCGGTGGCGAGGTTGCCCAGCAGCAGGCTGACCGCGACGCTCGGGTAGTAGAACTGGAGCAGGCGGTACTGCCAGCGGCGCCGGAACGGCAGCTCGCGCGGCGCGCGCAGTTCGCGCCGGACGAGGATCTCGCAGATGCCGGCCGCCCAGCGCTTCTGCTGGTTGAAGTAGTCCGCCCAGGAGGTCGGGCCCTCGCCGATGGCCACCACGTCGGGCGTGTAGACGCCCTTCCACTTGTTGCCCGTCTCGGGATTGGTGGCGGCGTGGATCCGGATGCTGGTCAGGTGGTCCTCGATGATCGAGTCCTGGTAGCCCCCGATGGTCCGCCAGGCCGCGGGCCGGTAGAGGTGGCCGGTGCCGGTGAGCAGCGGGGCGTCCAGCCCGTTTCCGCCACGGGCGATGAGGCCGTTGTAGAGGTACTGCTGCACGGAGGCGCCGTGCGCGACGAAGTTCTGGTGCATGTTGCCGTACACCTGGGGGGTCACCACGAAGGCGACGTCGGGGTCGCGGAAGTAGCCCAGGGTGCGTTCGAGGAAGTTGGGCAGCGGCACGTGGTCCGGGTCGACGTTGGCCACCACGTCGTACCGGTTCTCGTGCTCGGCCCGCCAGGCGTTGTGGTTACCGGACTTGGTCCGGGCCCGGAACTCGCCGCCGGGCTGGTTGTACTCCGGCCGGCCCTTGCGGCTGAAGTGGTGGACGCCGAGCCGCGCGGCCATCTCCTTCACCGCGGGGTCGTCCCCCTCGTCGAGGATCCAGACGTCCACCTGGCCGCAGTAGACGAGCTGGCGCAGCCGGCGCAGCGTCCGCTCCGCCACGTCGAGCGGCTCCTTGCTCGGCACGATCGTGGTGAGCAGGGCCACCCGCAGGCCGACCGGCGGGTCGACCGGCACCGGGTCCCGGGCGTGGAACGCGAACACCCACACCACCACGTTCTGGGCCAGGCGGATCAACTCGACGCCGACGACGACGCAGAAGGCCAGCCGGGCCGCGATCGTCTCCCAGCCGCCGGGCCCCACCACGCCGGGGCCGGGAACGTGTTCCGGCAGCAGCAGCCAGCCGACGAACAGCAGCCCGGCTGCGCTGTTGACCAGCACGAGCAGGGTCAGCACCAGCCGCGCCGCGGGCGAGGCGGCATGCCGGAACTCCACCGCCGCCCCGGCGTGCCGCGGGGCGACCAGCGGCCCCGCGGTGGCGCCGCACCTGGCGTACGCCAGGCGGGCCCGGATGTTCAACTGCCGCCGGTCCGGTCCGTTCCGGGCGGGCGGTCCGGGCGGGGCGGGCGCCTGTGGGCGTTTGCCCGAGGTGCCCGGTGTGGTGGTTCGGGACGGACGTGTGTCGGCGGCGATGGCCACATTTCCCCCATGGTGCTCTCGCCACGAACCCGACAGAGGTCGATCCTGCGCGGGCAGTGGTTTTCGGAAGGTACGGATCGGTCAGCGGGCGGCGCGCTCGTCCACCAGGAGGGCGACGGTGAACCCCTCCGGGTGCCAGACCTGCGCCACCCGGTATCCCGTTCTGAGCAGCCGCTCCGTCGCGTCGCCCACGCGCGGCACGGGATCCGTGCGGTCGCCGGGTCGGATCACCCACAGCCGCCGGACGCCCCACAGGCAACCGGCACAGCCGTGCCCCGGCGCCGCGGCGAGCAGGTCCGTCGGCCGCCGGTCGGCCGGCAGGTAGCGGGCCACCAGGGTCCGGGCGTCCGCGTCGCCGTAGACCGCGCCGTCGCCGGGCAGCCGACGGGCGCCGACGATCTCGGCGACCTCGCGGGTGGCCTGCCCGTGCCCGTCGGGCGCGCGCAGGGCCGCCTGGGCCGGCGCGCCGATCAGGGCCAGCGCCGCGGTCACCGCCACCCACCAGCGGGCGCGCACCCGGGACAGCGCGGCCGCGGCCAGCGTCGCCCAGGCCGGCAACGTGAAGAGCAGGCCCGACGGTGACCAGACCGGCGTCGCCTGCGCCACGAGCAGCAGGCCGAGTGGCGGCACCACGGCCCAGGCCGTGCAGACCGCCGCCGCTTGGCGCAGCGGGAGGCTGAACAGCGCCAGCCCCAGCAGCACCGCACCCAGCGCGGCGACGCCGAACAACTCCCCGGGGGTCGCGGCGAGGGTCGACAGGTCGGGGCGGGCCGCTGGCGCGATCTGGCCGCCGGCGCGTACCCCGGACCAGAGCAGCGCGGCGGCGGGAAGCGCGCCGAGGACCGCGGCGGCCAGCCACCGGCCGGTCGCCCCGCGCCGGAAGGCGAGCACGACCCAGCCGTGCGCGACCAGCAGCAGGAGCGCCATGGCGTGGCACAGGCCCAGCAGGACCACGGCGCCGGCGTACGGGGCGAGGCGGCGCAGGCTCGGCCGGTCCATGGCGGGCAGCAGGAACCAGGTGGCGAGCACCGCGGCGAACAGGGCCAGCGCGTACGGCTGGGCCTCCTGGGCGTACCGGGTGACGCTCGGCAGCAACGCGAAGATCACTCCGGCCAGGACCCCAGTGCCCGGCGCGAACATCCGGGTGGCCAGCGCGCCGACGAGCGCCGCGGCCGCCGCCACGGCCAGCAGGGACGGTACGCGCAGCGCGAGGTCGGAGGCGCCGAACGCCGCCGCCCAGGCGCGCATGAGCAGGTGGTACGGCACGAGCGTGACGTCGCCGCCGGGCAACCGGTCCGGCCAGGGGGAGGTGGCGGCCCGCCAGGTCGCCAGCTCCGCCAGGCGCAGGCCGGGCGTGCCGGCTCCCACGACGCCGAGCGCCCCCGCCAGCAGCGCGGGCAGCAGCCAGGCGGCGAGCCGCCACCGGGAGGTGTCGGCCCGTGGACGGGGCGCGCGGGTCCGGGATCCGACCGCGCGGTCCTCGCCCCACGGGTCCTCGATACGGATGTCTCCCGCCCCGATCCGGGGCAGGACCATGGTGTCCGCGTCCATCATCGTTGACTCACGCATTCCTGTGGGTGCCGGCGACCGAGGCCCAGCCGTCCCGGCGCGACGCCGGACAGGCGTGGGCGCGACGGGTCCGGCCGCTGGTGCGACCGGTTCCCGGATGTCCCGGGCGAAGACTGGATGACACCGTGGAGCCTAATGAGCCATGTTCGGCATAACGCCTATATGCGACAAAGGGCGCGAAAGGATGAATCCGGGCAGTAGCGCTGGCGAGCCCCTTGTACGCCGGCCGCCCCGTCGGGGATTTCACTTCAGGGCGGGAAAGTTTGCACGGTCTGCAAGATCGGCGGCGCTCAACACCCGGTTCGTCGCGCGCCTCGCGGAGGTGCCTCCGGAGGCGCCCGCCCTCGCGGCCATCCGCGCGGCGCTCGGCGAGGTGATCGAGGAGATGCAGGAGGACCGCGAGCTGTGGTTGCTCCGGCGCGGCCACCTCCGTGCTGACGTTCTTCCGCAGCATGGGCGGCGCGATCGGGGTCAGCGCCCTCGGCGCCGTCCTGGCCAACCGGGTCACCCACCTGATGGCCGATCCTGGTCGGCGCGCCGCTGGCCCTGCTCGCCATGGTCGTGGTGCTCTTCATCAAGGAGAAGCCCCTGCACACGCTCAGTGGCGACGAGCGGCGGGCCCGGGAGGAGGCGGCGCAGGCCGCCGGCGTCACCCACTGACGAGCCGTCCGGACGGGTCCGCGCAGCCACCGGTTCCGGGGGCTGCGCGGACCCGTCCCCGGATGGAAGGATGACCCGGTGTCGTCGCTCGCGCTACCGCACGTGACCTTCCTCGGTGGACATCCGCGTCGCGCGGGCGAGACGGCCGGCCTGACCGCCGTCCTCGACCGCTCCGGCATCGACCTGCGCCGGCCGATCCGCCGGTTCCTGCGGCTCCCCTGGCCCGCCCTGCGCGGGCTGGACGTCCGCACCCCGGACCTGCTCACGATGGCGCTCCGATATGACGGCCTGCGCTCCGACGGCGCTTACGTCGACCTGCACCTGGACGAGGGGGTGTGCCGGTTGCACGTCGCCGGCGCGCCGGCGCCGGAGCTGCGGGAACGGCTCGCCGCGTGGGCGGCGGACGCGGCGGGTCCGGGCGAGCCGCTGCCCGGGACGCCCCCACCGCCGCCACGGCAGATGCGCGGCCCGGCCGACGTGGCCCGGATGTCCCTCGACATCTGGCGGGCCGCCGGCGCCGGCCGGGAGGCCGTCCCCGACCGGGGCACCCTGGCGTACCGGCTCGCGGTGGCCGAGGACCATCGCCACTGTGGCCGGTTCGCCGAGGCCGTCGCCCTGCTCGAACCCCTGGCCGCCGGGGCGAGCGCGGCGTTCGGGCAGCTCGACGAGGACACCCTGACCGTCCGCAACGCGCTCGCCCAGACCTACCTGGCCGCCGGGCAGGTCGACGACGGGCTGGACCTGCTGCGCGAGGTGGTGGCCGCCGCCGAGCACCGGCAGGGCGCCGACGGCGACCTCACCCTCGTCGTCCGGAACAACCTGGCCATCGGCTACCAGCAGGCCGGCCAGTACGCGCAGGCCATCGAGCTGCATGAACGCAACATCCGGCACAGCGAGCGCCGGCACGGGCGGCTGAGCCGGCAGACGGCCGGCCGGCGCAACAACCTGGCCGCCACCCTGGCGCTGGCCGGCCACCGGCGGCGGGCCATCGAGCGCTACTGGGAGGTCCTCGACGCGCTGTCGGACGGCGGCGCCCACGACGACACCCTGGCGGCCACCGCCCGGCAGAACCTGGCCATCCTGCACAACCCGTCCTGGCGGCCGTGACCGGTCACGGACGGTCGGCTGCGCCTGCCCGGCGGGCGCGCGGGACCACGTCGTCCTTGCGGACGATCGCGGTGACCTGCTCGCCGATCTCGCGGGTGAGCCGGTCGGGACAGGGCAGTCCGAGCCGGAGCGCCAGGTCCCGGCCGTACAGGTCGACCGCGGCCTCGGCCAGGTCCGCGTAGACCGCGACGGCCAGGCGGGCGCGGTGGCGTGCGGCGAGCAGCGCCACCAGGCCGACGACCAGGGCCGGCCACCAGAACGCCCCGAGGACGGCGTACAGCAGGCCCCAGCCGACCAGCCGGCCCGCCGCCCCGCACCGGTCCTGTGCCGCCGCCAGCTCGCTCCGCGCCTCGTCCGGGAGGAGCAGCCACAGGCGCGGCCATCCGGTCGCCAGGTCGATGCCGTAGCCGCGGTGCACCCGGACGTCCGCCGCGTGCAGCCGGTCGCCGACCCAGGTGGGGCGCGCCGGCTCCACGAGGCAGATCGCCGCCCGGCGGGCGATGGCCCGGCGCGTCCGGTCGCGCAGCGCGGTGTCGCCGGTGTCCGCGAGCAGCGCGCGTTCCGCGGCCAGCGCGGCGACGTCGGCCCGCTCCCACCGGTGGCGACGCCGGGCGACGAGCCGGCGCAGCACCGGCCCGGACCCGGTCAGGCTCCACGTCCAGGAGACGAGCACGCCCACCGACTGGGCGACGAGCCCGGCCGCCGCCGCGCCGAGCAGGAACGCGGCCGCGTCGATCAGCAGGCTCGCTCCCGATCCGCCGGCCCGCCCGGCGGCCAGCCCGTCCCACCAGGCCGCCAGGGCCCGCTGGTCCACGGCGTGCCGATGGCCCAGGACGGAGGCCACCACCCCCGCGGCGGCGAACAGAGCCCCCGGCAGCAGCGCCGCCGTCCAGCGGGTCAGCAGCTGCTTGCCCAGCTCGGCGACGAAGGCGTTCACAGCGCGATCCGGCGCTGCCCGAACGGCGCGCCGGTCAGCCCGCAGACCGGCCGGTCACCGTCGTCAGCGGAGACGGTCCGGGGACACGGCTGCGGGCTCGGGCAGCTCCAGGCGACGACCGTCGGATGCCCGCCCCCGCCGAGCCACGGCTCGAACCCGCGTGCGCCGAGGGTCAGCCCGTCGATGCCGTGGCGGGCGAATGCGTCGTCGAGCCGGTCGAGGTCCTCCCCCAGGCGCTCGTCCAGGCGGCCCCGGCCGACGGCGTCGGCGATCCGGTCGAGCACCTCGGCGACGCCGTAGCGCTCGGCATGCTCGCGCAGTTGCTCCCCGGCCGCCTGACGGCACAGCCGTCCGACGCGCTCCGCGACGAGTTCCAAGGCTAGTCCTCCGGCACCGGTTGGCTTCCGCTGCCACAGTAGTGACCCGGGCAAGCCGTCACCGTCCCTCAAGGTGGGTGTCGGCCGGCTTCCGCACACCGGTCGGGGCGGGCAGGATGGGCATCGGGGATCGTGGGCCGACGCCGGCGCACCGGAATCGAGTAGGCGATGTCGAGACGGACCACCAGCGCCGCCGTACGGCGGGTCACGGCGGTGACCGCCGAGTACGAGCGCACCGGTGACCCGTCCATCCTCGCCGGACCGGAGCTGTGGTCCGACGTGCACCTGCTCGCCGCCGAGGCCGGTGACCGCGGCGCCGGCCGGACGGCCGCGCGGGCGCTGGCCCGGCTCCACTGGTACCGCTACCTCGACCGGCCCGGGGTGGACGGCCTGCGGGAGCGCCGGGCGGCCGTCGCGCTGTTCCGGCAGGGGTGCCGCGACGACCCGGACGGGGTGCCCGAGCCGATCCGGGACGAGTACCGGGCGGACGACCGGCCCGCGGCGCCCCGCCTGTCCGACGTCCTGCTCAGCCAGCAGCAGGCGGACCGGGTCGAGGGGCTGCGGCAGCGGCACCGGGCCGGTTCCGGGAAGGCCCTGCGGATGCTCGTCACGCTGTACCGGGAATGGCTGCTGCCCCTGGCCCGTGAGAGCGGCGAGGCGGTCGCCCTGCTCCGCGCCGCGCTGCTGACCGACCTGTCCGAGGCGCTGGCGACGCTGGCCGAGGAGGGCGGTGACGGCGGGACCTACGACGAGGCCCTGGAGGCCGCGACGCAGGCCCTGGGTGCCACCTCGGCGCGGGACCCGCACCGGCCGCACCGGCTGGTCCGCCGCGGCAGCCTGTTCGAACTCTACTTCGACCGGGGCGCCGGCCCGCGGGCCCTGGAACTGGCCGTCGGCGAGTTCCGCCGGGCGGCGCAGCTCGGCTGGGCGCGCCAGCCTGTCGATCCCCGGGTGGTGGCCCGGCTCGGTGCGGCGCTGTGCCGGCTGCACGAGATACCGGAACACGCGTCGGTGGAGCTTCTGCTCGAGGCGACCGCGGCCTGGCGCGACGCGGTCCACACCACCGCGCCGCACCAGCCGGGGGCGGCGCCGGCCCTTCAGCGGCTGAACACCGTCGCCAACCTGCTGGCCCGCGAGATCGGTCCCGACCTGGCCGGCACCATCGTCACCGCGGCCGAACAGCAGGCGGTGCTCGACGACCTGCTGTGGCAGGCCGAGGAACTGGCCGAGCGGGGTGCGGTGGACGCCACGCCGCCGGCGCTGGCCGAGCGGTACGAGTCGGCCGTCGTGCTGGTCGCCGCGGTGCCCGGCTTCCACCCGGGGCGGCCGCGGGCCCTGCTCCTGCTGGGCGAGGCGGAGCTGGCCCGCTGGGAACACGGGGGCGACCTGTCGGGCGCGGCGCGCGCGGCGTCCTGGGCACAGCTCGCCCTGGACGCCGCCGGGCCGGGGCACCCGCTGCGGCGGCAGGCGCTCAACCTGCTGGCGGGCGCGGCCGCCCAGGCGGGGGTGCACGGTAAAGCCCCGGACCTCATCGAGGCCGCCCTCTCCGCCGCGCGTGCGGCGCTGGACCTGGCCGAGGAGCAGCCGGACAGGCGCCCGGAGCAGCTCGTGATCCTTGCCGGCACCCTGGCCGACGCCGGCTGGCTGGCCGACGACCCCGAGCTGGTGGACGAGGCCCTGCGCTACCAGCGGGAGGGGTTGGCGCACACCCCGGTGGAGCACGAGTCGTATCCGCTGCGGCTGATGCGGCTCGCCGGCATGCTGTCCCGCCGGGCGGCGATGGCGCCCGACGACGTGCTGCTCAACGAGGCCGTGGAGACCAGCCGCCGCGCCGCCGAGGCGCTGCCCGGTGACGACCCCCGCCGGGTCGGCTTCCTGTACAACCAGGCGAGCAGCCGGTCCCTGCTGGCGGTACGCCAGGCCGACGAGGCCGGCCTGGGGGCGGCCGAACGCATGTTCCGCGACGCGCTCGCCCTGCTTCCGCCTGAGCACCCGGACCAGCCCCGGATCGGCAGCGCGATCGCCGACACCCGGTACCAGCGGTACCGGCTCGGCGGGGACCTGGACGTGCTGGCCGACGCCGTGCGGCTGGCCCGGGAGGCGGTGGCGCAGACCCCGACCGGGCACCACTGGTGGCCGGTGCGGGCCCGGCTGCTCGCCCGGGCCGCGGCCGAGCTGGGCCGGTCGGGCAGCCCGGACGCCGAGCGAGCGCGGCGCGAGGCCATCTCGACGTACGCGGCCATCGCCGCGTCGCCGGGCGTGGAGTCCGCGACCCGGGTCGACGCCGAACGCCGGCAGGCGGAGCTGGCGCGGGAGGCCGGCGACCCGGCGGCCCGACTGGCCGCGCTGGAGCGTGCGGTCCGGCACCTGCCGGACTCGGTCGACCGGTCGTCGTCCGGTCGCCGACGGCTCGGCACGGTCGCCGCGCTGGGCGGGGTGGCCGCCGAGGCCGCCGCCGCGGCGATCGCGGCGGACGACGCCGACAGCGCCGTCGAACTCCTGGAACGCGGCCGGGGTCTGCTGTTCCACGAGGCCCTGGGGATCCGCGGTGGCCGGGTGGAGCTGCGCGCGGTCGACGCCGGGCTCGCCGCGGAACTCGACCGGATCGACCGGGAGCTGGCCGAGGCGGACGCCTACACCCAGGTCCGGAAGTTCACCGTCGAGGTGGAACGCCGGACGGGGTCCGGCGAGGTGGTGGCCAGCTCCACCAGGGACTGGGATCCCCGACCGGTCTGGCTGGCCCGGACCCGGCAGCTCGCCGCCGAGCGGGACCGGGTGGTCGAGCGGATCCGCCGGCTGCCGGGGTTCGGCCACTTCCTCCGGCCGCCGTCGATGCCGCTGCTGCGGCAGCGGCTGGCGGGGATGCCGGTCGTCGTCGTGACCACGCACGGCGACCGGGGCGACGCCCTGCTCGTCCCGGCGGACCCGGAGCGGCCCGTGCGGCCGGTGCGCCTGCCCGACCTGCGTAAGGTCACCGTCCAGCGGAGCGTCGCCCGCTGGTACGCGGCGGTGGCCGAGGCGACCGACCCGGCGGTGCCGTTCGACCGGCGCGCCGCCGCCCAGGAGGAGTTGCACCGCATCCTGACCTGGTTGTGGGGCGCCGTCGCCGGGCCGGTGCTCGACCTGCTGGCCCCCGTGGACGACCCGCCGCCGCGGATCTGGTGGTGCCCGGTCGGCGCGCTGGCCCGGCTCCCGCTGCACGCGGCCGGTCACCACCGCGAGCCGGGCGGCCGGCGTACCGTCCTCGATCGTGCGGTGTCGTCCTGGACGCCGACCCTCACCTCCCTGGCCCACGCGGCGGCGGACCGGCCGCCGCGGCCGGCCGCCGCCACGGCCGCCGTCGTCGGCGTGCCGACCGCGCGGGACCTGCCGGCGCTGTCCCAGGTACGCGCCGAGGTTGAGCAGGTGGCCGCGCTGATGCCCGGCTCGACGGTGCTGACCGGCACCGAGGTGGCGGCCGACGCGGTGGAGGACGCGCTGCGGGAGCACCCGATCGCGCACTTCGCCTGCCACGGCGAGGCGGATGCCGGCGTCGCCGCCATGCTGACCAGCGGGCTACGTCTCGGCGCCGGGGGCACGCTCAGCCCGCACCGGGTGGGCTCCTACCAGCTGGAACGGGCCGAACTTGCCTTCCTGTCCGCGTGCGGCTCCGCCGAGACGCACCCCCGGTTCACCGACGAGCCGCTGCACCTGGCCGCGGCGTTCCAGCTCGCCGGTTTCCGGGGAGTGATCGGCACGACGTGGCGGACCCCGGACAGCGCGCGGATCGCCGCGTCGTTCTACGCCGCGCTGACGGACGGCGGCACCCGCCCGCCGGACACCGCTGCGGCGGCCCGGGTGCTCGCCGACACGGTACGGGCCGTCCGCGACGAGTTTCCGGCCACGCCGACCCGGTGGGCCGGGCACCTCCACGTCGGACTGAACCGGTCGCTGTGAGCGCCCCGGCCGCCGGCGTCAGTCGACCGGTGGCGCCAGCGTGCGGCGCAGTTCCCGCTTGAGCACCTTGTGGCTCGGCCCGATCGGCAGCGCGTCGACGTACCGGACCTGGCGCGGGTACTTGTGGCGGCCCAGGTGCTCGCGGCACCAGTCGATCAGCTCCTGCTCGGCCGGCAGGCCCGGGCCGGCCGGGTCGGGCACGACCACGGCGCAGACCTCCTCGCCGTGCCGGGGGTCGGGCACGCCGATCACGGCCACCTGGCCGACCGCCGGGTGCCGGGCCAGGACCTCCTCGACCTCGCGCGGGTAGACGTTGAAGCCACCCCGGATGATCATGTCCTTCTTGCGGTCCACGACGGTGATGAAGCCGTCGGCGTCCTTGCGCCCCAGGTCCCCGCTGCGGAACCAGCCGTCGACCACCACCTCCGCGGTCGCCTCGGGCCGCCCCAGGTAACCGGCGAAGACGTTGTGGCCGCGGATGACGATCTCGCCGAGCTCACCGGTCGGCAGCAGCTCGATCCGGTCGTCCAGGTCGGCGCGGGCGATCTCCACCTCCACGCCCCAGACCGGGTGCCCGATGGTCCCGGGCCGGGTGCCGAAGTGCGGCTGGTTGGTGGTCGCCGTGGGCGAGGTCTCGGAGAGCCCGTAGCCCTCGAAGATCGTGGTGTCGAAGGCGGCGTGGAACCGTTCCAGCACGGCGACCGGCAGCGACGCGCCACCGGAGACGCAGAGGCGGAGCCGGGGCAGGGTGTCGCGGTCCCGGGCGGCCTCCAGCAGCGCCACGTACATGGTCGGCACGCCGTGGAAGACGTTCACCCCCTCGCTCAGCATGAGGTCGATGGCGGCCGGCCCGGTGAAGCGGCTCAGCAGCACGAGGGTCCCGCCGACGCGGAAGGTGCCGTTCATGGCCACGGTCTGGCCGAAGCTGTGGAACAGCGGCAGGCAGCCGAGCACCACGTCGGTGGACCGCGCGTCGTTGGCGTCGAAGACGTTGACGGTGGCGTTCATGACCAGGTTGAGGTGGGTGAGCAGGGCCCCCTTGGGCACGCCGGTGGTGCCGCTGGTGTACAGCACGACAGCGGTGTCCTCCGCCTGCCGCGTGACGTACGACGGCAGCGCCGGCAGCGGCCCGCTCACCTCCTCCAGCCGGGACACACCCGCGCCGGCCGGCCCGACGGTGACCAGCGGGACGCCCGCCGCCTCGGCGGCGGCGGCGCCCAGGGCGAGCTGCGACCCGTGGCAGACCAGCAGCTTCGCGCCGCTGTCGCGGAGCACGTGCACCGCCTCGTCGACGGTCAGCAGCAGGTGCACGGGCACCAGCACCGCGCCGGCGGCGAGGGCGGCGTAGTAGACCCGGGGGAAGTCGACCACGTTGGGGGCCAGCAGGGCCACCGGGTCGCCGGGGGCGACACCCAGCTCCCGCAGCCCGGCGGCGTAGCCGCGGGCCTGCCGCCACAGCTGCGCGTACGTGACCCGGGTGTCGCCGTCGACCACGGCCACCGTGTCGGGGTGCCGCCGGGCGGCCTCGGCCAGCACCATGGCCAGTGACAGCGCGGTCATCGGGCCGCGCTCCGGAAGGGACGGCGGCCCGTCGGGGTCGACTCCTCGATGCAGGCGTAGCTCCTCATGCCGGATGCCCTCCCGGGTCGGTGTGGTGGCGGATCAGAAGGCGTTGACGCCGGTGAGCGCGCGTCCGATGAGCAGTTGCTGGATCTGGCTGGTGCCCTCGTAGAGGGTCGCGACGCGGGCGTCGCGCAGGTACTTGCCGACCGGGAACTCGTCGATGTAGCCGTACCCGCCGAAGACCTGAACGGCGTTGTCGGCCGCGCGGACGGCGGCCTCGCTGGCGAAGAGCTTGGCCATCGACGCCTCGGTGGCGAACGGCTCGCCGCGGTCGACGAGGTCGGCCACCCGCCACACCAGCAGCCGGGCGGCGGCGGTGTCGACGGCGATGCCGGCGATCAGCTGCTGCACGAGCTGGTGCCCCGCGATGGGCTTGCCGAACTGGACGCGCTGCCCGGCGTAGCCGACCGCGGCGTCCAGGCAGCCCTGCGCGATGCCGACGCAGCCGGCGGCCACCGACATGCGGCCCTTGGCCAGGGTGGCCAGGGCCAGCCGGAAGCCGCCGCCCTCCGGGCCGAGGCGCGCCGAGTCCGGCACGCGGACGGTGTCGAACCGCAGTTCCCCGGTGGCCTGCCCGCGCAGGCCGAGCTTGCCGTGGATCTCCCGGCGGGTGAGCCCGGCGGCCCCGGTGGGCACCAGGAACGCCGTGACGCCCCGGTGCCCCGGACCGCCGGTGCGGGCGAACACCAGGGCCACGTCGGCGGTGGTGCCGTTGGTGATGAACGTCTTCGTGCCGGTGATCAGCCAGTCGCCGCCGTCGCGGACCGCCCGGGTGCGCAGCGCGGCCGCGTCCGAGCCGCTGTCCGGTTCGGTGAGCGCGAAGCAGCCCAGCGCGGCGCCGGAGCAGAGCCGGGGCAGCCACTCTGCCTTCTGCGCGGCCGTGCCGTGCGCGGCGACGGACTTGGCCACCAGCCCGAGCGACACCGAGACGATGCCCCGGACGGCGGAGTCGCCCCGGCCCAGCTCCTCCAGGACCAGGCAGTAGGTGAGGTGGTCGCCGCCGGACCCGCCGTCCTCTTCGGGGACGGTGAGCCCGAGGAACCCGAGCCGCCCGAGCTTCCCGACGATGTCCGGGTCGACCGCCTCCCGCCGGTCCCAGGCCGTCGCGTGCGGCGCCACCTCCCGGTCGACGAACTCGGCGGCGAGCCGCCGGGCCGCCACCTGCTCGGCGGAGAGCTGAAGGTCCATGCGGCATAAACTAGCGGTGCAAGTTTATGTCCGTCCAGACCCCGCTTCCGCCGAGCCGCGACGAGGTTCAGGCCGGGTCGGGCGCGGGAACCTCGCGGAGGCGGCCGCCGTCGAGGCGGAGCCACCGCCGCACGCCGATCTCGGCGAGGAACCGCTCGTCGTGGCTCACCACCACGAACGCTCCCCGGTACGCGCCCAGGGCGTTCTCCAGTTGGCCCGCGCTGACCAGGTCGAGGTTGTTCGTCGGCTCGTCCAGCAGCAGCAGGTGGGGAGCCGGCTGCGCGTACAGGACGCAGGCGAGGGTGGCCCGCAGCCGTTCCCCGCCGGACAGCACGCCGACCGGCAGGTGGGCCCGCGCGCCGCGGAAGAGGAACCGCGCGAGGAGGTTCATCCGCTCGGCCGGCGGCCGGTCCGGGGCGTACGCGGCGAAGTTCTCCGCCACCGTCCGGTCCGGATCGAGCAGGTCCAGCCGCTGCGACAGGTACGCGACCCGGCCGTCGCCCCGGCGAACCTCCCCGCCCTCCGGGTCGAGGTCGCCGCGCAGCAGCCGGAGCAGGGTGGACTTGCCGGCGCCGTTGGGGCCGGTGAGGGCGATCCGCTCCGGTCCCCGGATGCGGAGGTCCACCCCCGCCCCGGCGAAGACGGCCCGGCCGTCGTGGTGGACCTGCATCCGCTCCCCCGCCACGACCGTCCGTCCGGCGGGGACGGTGGTCTCCGGCAGGTCCAGGGTCAGCGTCTGGTCCTCGCGCAGCGCCCTGCTGGCCTCGTCGAGCCGGGACTGGGCCTCACTCACCCGGTTGGCGTGCAACTGCCGGGACCGACCGGCCGACTCCTGGGCGCTGCGCTTGAGCCCTCCGGCGACGATCCGGGCCAGGCCGGCGCTGTCGAGGTTGCGGGCGGCGTTGCCGGCCCGCCGTTCGGCCCGCTCCCGGGCCTGCTGCATCTCGCGCTTCTCCCGCTTCACCTCCTGCTCGGCGCCGCGCACGGTGCGCTCGGCCGCCTCCCGGGCCGCCCGGGCGGCCTCCTCGTACGCGGTGAAGTTGCCGCCGAACAGTCGCACCTCCCCACGGTCGAGTTCGGCGATGCGGTCCATCCGGTCCAGCAGGGCCCGGTCGTGGCTGACCAGCAGCAGGCAGCCGGACCACTCCTGGAGCACCCCGTACAGGCGGTGCCGCGCGTCGAGGTCCAGGTTGTTCGTCGGCTCGTCGAGCAGCAGCACGTCGGGACGGCGGAGCAGTTGCGCGGCGAGGCCGAGGGAGACCACCTGCCCGCCGCTGAGCGTGGCCAACCGCCGGTCGAGCGGGACGTCCCCCAGGCCCAGCCGGTCGAGTTCGGCGCGGCTGCGCTCCTCCACGTCCCAGTCGTCGCCGACGGTGGTGAAGTGCTCCTCGCGGGCGTCACCGGCCTCGATGGCGTGCAGCGCCCGGAGCACCGCGTCGACACCCAGCACCTGCGCCACGGTCAGGTCACCCGCGAGGGGCAGGTTCTGCGGCAGGTAGCCGAGCACGCCGTCCACCGTCACGGCGCCGCCGGTGGGGGTGAGGTCGCCGGCGATCAGCCGCAGCAGGGTGGTCTTGCCGGCGCCGTTGGGTGCGACCAGGCCGGTGCGGCCGGGCGGCACGGTGAAGGACAGGTCCGGGAAGACCGGGGTGTCGTCGGGCCAGGAGAAGGAGAGGTTGGTGCAGACGACGCAAGCGTCGGACATCGGAGAGACCTCACGGTGGAGCCGGGCAGGGCACGGCCGCCCGGATGACGGGACAGGGATGCGGCGAGGGGCCGGGAATCACCCGGAGATGTCGTCGTCGCCCGTCATGTCGGTCTCCTTCGAGTCGGCGCACCGTCTCCCGACGCGCGCACCTTGTCAGCCTAGCAACTCCGCACGGCACTCTTGACCGCGAATCATGACCGGCTTAGCTTCATCGATCAGAAAGGTCTCTTTACTAATCCGGCCCCTGGGGAGTGCCGATGCGACCGTTCCGCCACCGCCGCCTCACCGCCCTCGCCGCCCTGTCGACCGTGCTGGTCGCGGCCGCCCCACCGACCGCCGCGGGCGCCGCGGACGACTCGCCCCGCCGGGCCGGGTACCACCGCGTCGGCTACTTCACCCAGTGGGGCATCTACGGCCGGGCCTTCCCGGTGAAGAAGCTCGACACCTCCGGGGCGGCGAGCCGCCTCACCCACGTCAACTACGCCTTCGGCAACGTCAGCGAGGACGGACGGTGCTACGTGGACGGCGGGCCCGGCGAGGGGGACGCCTGGGCCGACTACCAGCGCCCCGTCCCGGCGGAGGAGAGCGTCGACGGCGTGGCCGACGCCTGGGGCGAGCCGCTCAACGGCAACTTCGGCCAGCTGGCCAAGCTCAAGGAGCGGCACCCCGACCTGAAGGTGATGATCTCGCTGGGCGGCTGGAGCTGGTCGACGTACTTCTCCAACGCCGCGCGCACCGACGCGTCCCGCCGGGCGTTCGTCGCCTCCTGCATCGACCTCTACCTGAAGGGAAACCTCCCGGTCCTCGATGGCGGCAGCGGCGGCCCGGGCGCCGCCGCGGGCGTCTTCGACGGCGTCGACCTGGACTGGGAATGGCCGAACTGGCCGGGCGAGCCGGGCAACGTGGTCCGCGCCGAGGACCGGGAGAACTTCACCAAGCTGCTCGCCGAGTTCCGCCGGCAGCTCGACGCGTACGGTCGGCAGACCCGGAAGCACTACGCGCTGACCGCGTTCCTGCCGGCCAACCCGGCGGCCATGGACGCCGGGTACGAGGGCCGGAAGATCTTCCGCTACCTCGACTTCGCCACGGTGCAGGGGTACGACTTCCACGGCTCCTGGGATCAGGTGACCAACCAGCAGTCCGCACTGCGCGTGCCGACGGGCGCGCCGGACAGCCCGGACTTCTCCGCGCAGGTGGCGATCGACGGCTGGCTCGCCCGGGGCGCGCCGCGCGGGAAGCTGGTGCTGGGCATCCCGTACTACGGGCGCGGCTGGACCGGCGTCACCGGGGGCGGGGACGGGCTGTTCCAGCCCGCGGCCGGGCCCGCGCCGGCCACCTTCGAGGCCGGCTCGGAGGACTACAAGCAGCTCAAGACCCTGCCCGGCAAGGGCTTCACCGTCCACCGCGACCTGCGCGCCGGGCACGCCTGGCTGTTCGACGGCACGACCTTCTGGACGTACGACGACCCGGCGGTCGTGTTCCAGAAGACGCTGTACATCCGGCGGGCCGGCCTGGCCGGGGCGATGGTCTGGTCGTTGGACGGCGACGACGACAACGCCACGCTGACCCGGACGATCAGCGTGGGGCTCGCGACGCCGTAGCGCGACTCGCCGCCTCCGCCGCCAGGTCGCCCTCCCGGACCGGCGGCGGAGGCGCGGCCCGCCGTCAGCGCCGGGCCAGCTCCGCCTCCATCCGCTGGAGGAGCGTCTTGCGGGCCTTGCCGTCGCGCTCGCGCCGCAACGCCGAGCGGAGCTGGCGGGTGTCCAGGCCGCGGACCAGCTTGACCGCCTCCGTGACCGGCAGGTCCGACAACGGCCCGGCGGCGGAGGCCTCGCGGCGGGCACGCTTCGCCGGCCCCGTGTTGGACACGAACTGCCGCCCGGACCGGGACGCCTGCCGCTTCTTCGTGTCGGTGTCCCGGCGCTGCTCCTCCGACAGCTGCTGCCACGCCCGTTTCGGCAGGTAACGGGCGGTCTCGCCGTCGCGGCGCGCCCCCGTGGAGCCGGACCGGGTCTGCCAGTCCTCGGCGCCCCACCGCTGCAGCGACCGCTGCCGCTGGTCCCTGGGTCCCTCGAAGCCCCCGCCGCGCTTCTTGTACTCGTTCGTGAGCAGCTGGGACTTCCGCGCCGACCACTGCCCCGGCCGGCCGCCCTTGTCCGACGCCTGGATCTCGGCCTTGAGCTGCTCCCGGAGCTCCGGCTTCGTGTACCTGGCCATGCGGGAGGCGTTCCCGCAACGGCGGGCCACATGCGTCCGGCCGGCCGACCGGGCGCGAGCTCCGGCGGCCGTATCCTGCCGGAGTGGCGAAGCCGGTCTGGGCGGATGGTGCGGCCTACGAGGCGTACGTGGGCCGGTGGAGCCGGCTGGTCGCGCGTGAGTTCCTGCGCCGGCTGGCGCTTCCGCCCGGCCTGCGCTGGCTCGACGTGGGCTGCGGCACCGGCGCGCTGACCGCGGCCGTGCTGGCCGAGGCGGATCCCGCGCGGGTCACCGGCGTCGACCCCGCCGCGGGCTTCCTGGCCCACGCCCGCGACCGGGTCGACGACCCGCGGGCCGCCTTCGGGATCGGTGACGCCCGCGCGCTGCCGGTGGGCGACGCCCGGGTGGACGTCGTGGTGAGCGGGCTGGCGCTCAACTTCGTGCCCGGCCCGGCTCGTGCGGTGGCCGAGTTCGCCCGGGTCCTGCGGCCCGGTGGCGTGGCGGCCGCGTACGTCTGGGACTACGCCGAGGGCATGGCCATGATGCGCCACTTCTGGGCGGCGGCCGAGGCGCTCGACCCGGCGGTGGCGGAGCTGGCGGAGGGGCGCCGGTTCCCGCTGTGCCGCCCCGACGCACTGCGTGCCCTGTGGACGGACGCCGGATTCGCCATGGTGGCCGTCGAGCCCGTGGTGGTGCCCACGGTGTTCGCCGACGTCGACGCCTACTGGGCGCCGTTCCTCGGTGGCCAGGGCGCGGCGCCGGCGTACGTGGCGTCCCTGGCCGAGCCGGACCGGGCGGCGCTGCGCGACCTGCTCGTCACCCGCCTGCCGGTCGAGGCGGACGGGTCCGTCCGGCTCACCGCCCGGGCCTGGGCGGTGCGGGGCATCGCCCCGGCGTGATCGCATCCCGCCCCTCGGATTGACGGTCGACCGTCCAGATCGGCGTAACGGCGCCTACCGGACGTGAAGCGGTGTTCTACAATCGACGCCGCCCTGCGAGGGCTGCCCGTCGGCAGCCCTCACGGGATCCGGGCCTACTCGGGGGAGGCGCATGGTGAGCGGGGCTCTGGGCGGCGGTGTGCTGGATCCGGACGGCGCCATGGACCAGATGCGGGCCTGGAAGGGCCGCATCGACAAGCTCGCCGCCGACACGAAGGTGATGAGCGACCGCCTGCAGGAGCTGCGGGTCACGGCCGAGGACGACAACGGTTTGGCCGAGGTCACCGTCGACTCGGCCGGCGCGCTGCTGGACCTGCGCCTGGGCCGCCAGATCCAGCGGGTCTCCCCCGAGGTGGTGGCCGAGGCGGTCATGGCGGCCATCCGGCGGGCCAAAGGGCAGCTCGCCGAGCGGTCGCAGGAGATCATCGCGGAGACCGTCGGCACCGACTCGGCCGCCGCGCGGGCGATCGCCGAGCGGGTGAGCCGGCAGTTGCGCCCCGAGCCGGAAGCCGGCTGGGGCGAGCCCGGCCCGTACGACGGCCACGGCTGGCGGCGATGAGCGGCCCGGCCGGCTGGGTGGCCGACACCGAGCAGATCCGGGCCCACGCCGCGTACATCGAGGCACTGCGCGCCCGGTTCGAGGCGGTCCGCGGCGCGAGCGCGCACATCGCCCGCGACGATCAGGCGTACGGGCTGTTGTGCGGGTGGATCTCGGGGGTCCTGGAGGACCGGCACACCCGCCAGGACGAACTGGTCGCCTACGTCGACGAGAACCTCCGGCTGGTGGCCGACGGGCTGCGCCGCACCGCCGACAACTACGACGGCGTGGACGGTGACGCGGCGAGCTCGATGAGCGCGATCAGCCGGCGGTTGCGGGCATGACCGACGAGTCGCTGGTCGCGGACGTCCGGTCCACCCGGGAGGTGTGGACGGGGTCGTCGCTGGCCGACGGCGTCGAGGGCCTGGTGGACGCCATCCGCAGCGAGGGCTGGGTCGACGACCTGCTCGCCGGGGCGGCCTTCGGGCTCGACGTCGCCGCCACGGTGCTGGACCCGTTCAGCGCGTTGCTGGCCAACGGCCTCGGCTGGGCGATGGAATACTTCGAGCCGCTGCGGGAGATGCTCGACTGGCTCACCGGCATGCCCGACGTGGTCGCCTCGCACGCGGCGACCTGGGACAACATGGCCGGGCACCTCCAGCGGATGGCGGCCGACCTCCAGGCGCACCTGGCCGGCGACCTGCCGGACTGGCGGGGGCACGCCGCCGAGGCGTACCAGTCGCTGATGAAGAACAACGTGGACGCGATCGCCGGCCTGGGCGGCGCGTCCGCGGCCATGGCTGCCGCCACGCAGGCCGCGGGGAACCTCGTCTCGTTCACCCGCGACATCGTCCGTGACCTCATCGCGGACCTCGTCGCGCGCGTCATCGTGTGGGCGGTCGAGGCGATCTTCGTGGTCACCATCCCGGTGGTCGCCGCGCAGATCGCCGCCGCCGTGCTCAAGTGGGCGGGCCGGATCCTGAGCTACACCACGGCGCTCGTCACCAGCCTCACCAACCTGTCCAAGCTCGTCAACGGCTGACCGGGGGGATCGTGGCGAAGCCCAGGGGACCGCACGGCGGCACCGGTGACGGCGGCGACGGCGGGCATGTCGGCGACGGCGGGGAGGTCGGCGACGGCGGTGTGCCCCGGCAGCGGGGCGGCGGACAACACGGCAGGCCCACCACGGTCGCCGAGACCCACCGGGCCGTCACGGAGGCGGCGGAGAGCGGCCGGCCCGGCGGCCCGAGGTCGACCGACGGTAGGCCCGGCGGGTCGGAGGGGGACGCCGACGCGCAGCGCCCGCAGAACGACCCGGAGCTGGACAAGCACGACCCGAAGAGCCTGGAGGAGATCGCCAAGGCCCGCAAGCAGATCGCCGGCCAGCTCCAGGAGATGGTCGACGACGCGTGGGACCACGTCGACCAGAACCGGGACTCGATCCTCCAGCGGGAGGGCTACCAGCGGCAGCGGGAGAAGCTCATCGAGAAGGGCTACCCCGAGGACGTGGCGGACCTGGTCGTGGAGCGCACGGCGATGGGCACCGAGGCCCACCGTGGGCTGGCCAACGCGATCGACAGCGAGGCCACCATCATGCTGGCCCCGGAGACGGGATTCCGGCTGCGCACCGAGGTCGGCTACGACGCCCAGGGCGTCGAGACGCCGAAGGTGCAGGACCAGGACTTCCGGCCGGACGTCATCCTCGAGCGGCAGCACAAGGACCCGGTGACCGAGGAGACCGACTGGGAGGTCGCGCACGCCTACGACCTCAAGACCGGCCTGAAGACCGGCATCGAGTCGAGCTGGGCCAACAAGGTGCAGCGGGTGCTGGGCCTGCCCGAGCCGCCGGAGGAGCTACGGCCGACGCAGCGACCGCTGAGCGTAGACTGACCGGGCCCGGCCACCGACCCGCGAAAGGTGCGTATGTCCTCTGCTGACAGGGCGCGGCGGTGGCGGCACGTCCTCACCGAGCTGCGGCCCGAGCTGCCGGGAGAGTGGTCCGTGCGGGGCGCCGGCCTCGGCATGGTGCTGGCACGCGAGCCGCTGGACTGGGCACTGGCCTGGATCGGCTACTCGGGCTCGCCCACCCGGCCCGTGGGCTGGGTCGCCGCCGGGGTGCAGCCGCTCGTGTCGCCCTTCACCAGCTGGATCATGACGTACGGCGTCCGGATGGACGAGGTCCGGTCGGGGCCGCCGACGGTGGACCTGTCCGCCGACGAGGCGGTGGAGCAGGCGCGGCGGTTCGTGCTGAAGGCCGGCCTGGCGAAGATCGACGGCTGGCCCGCCGAACGCCTCGCCGACGTGGCCGAGCGCGACTTCGCCCAGGACCCGCGCCGGCGCCGCACACACTGGCACCAGTTGCCCGGATGGCGGGTGGTCAACGGCACGGGCTCCCCCGTCGAGCCGGCGACCCAGCTCGTCGAGCTGTGCCGCGAACGGGCCGCCGGAACCTCCGGCACGGGCGCCCGGCAGCTGGCGGAGCAGGCCGCGTTCCACGAAGGGCTCGTGCGGGCCTGGCAGGACGGGGAACGGGAGGCGGCGCTGGAGTTCCTGACCGCGCAGCGGGATCAGGCGCTGGCCGCCCGGAAGCTCGACCGGTCGCTCACCGCGTAGGAGAGTCCAGTCGCGCCACGACCGGAGCCAGCGCCTCGGGCAACCGCACCTGCACGGTCCCGGACTCTCCCCGCACGACGCGCACCGGGTGGAACTCGCCGTCGCGCCACCAGAAGACCTGCTCGGAGCAGGGGTCGGCGGCAGCCTCGAACATGGACCCGGCCAGGCGGTGCAGCGCCACGGCGGCCTCCCGCAGGCCCTGGTCCACCGGGTGCAGCAGCACCGCGCTGTACTGCGGCGCCGCGACCAGCGCGCCGTGCTCGGCGGCCTCGGGCAGGAACCGCCTGACCGACATGAGGGCGGTCGTCACGAACGGGTTGCCGTCGGCGGCGAGCAGGCGCACCGACCCGCCGGTGGGCAGGTCGTGGTCCCGCACGTCGAGGGTGGTCAGTTCCCGCTCCACGGTCTGCCGCACGGCGATGCGCACCAGCTCGGCGGGCTCGCGGTCCAGTCGCGCGGCCTGGGCGAGGGTCAGCAGGTCCAGCCGCCCGGGCCGGTCCACCACCACCACCGCGGTGAAGTGCGCACCGAACGGCACGGCCAGGTAGTCGTCGGTCTCGCTGCTCGGGGCCGCCGGGGTGAGGCGGAGGCGGAGCTGCGCGAGGTCGACCGGCCCGAGGTCGGCGGAGACACTGTCCGGCAGTTCCCGGCGGACCGTCGCGATCCAGTCGGCCACCAGCTCGGGCCACGCCTGCCGGGGCTGGTCCTCGCAGCTGCGCAGCAGCGGGATCAGGGACACCCGGGCGCGGCCGCCGGGCACGGCGACGACGATCTCGTCGCTGTCCGCGGCGACGCGCGCTCCGGGCAGGCGGGCCGGCAGCGCGTCCTCGACCAGAGCGCGGACGTTGCCCATCAGGTCTGCGTTCTGCGACGACGCCACGCTGCATTCATACCATCGGCCCGCGAACGGCGGCGAATCCCGGAAGCCGGACGGGCGGGGTCGCCGGCGCGTGAGGCACCGGCGGCCCCGACACCGCCCGCGGCGGTCCGAGAGGGTGAGAGCGCTCGCGAACAGATTCCATCGAGTCCCTTCAATCAGTCAATGAAATGGGGAAAGTCCGGAACCGATCTTTCCCGGCCTCGGACCGGTCTCTTGACAGAAGCGCGGACGGGGCCGACCCTCGGGTCCGAGAGCGCTCTCCGCCGGATCACACCCGTAGGAGATGCCATGCACGCCGCCCCACACCACCACCACCGCCGCCTCCTCACCGCCCTGGCCACCGTCCTGGCGCTGCTCGCCGGCGGCACCGTCGCCGCCGCAACGTTCGCCGCGAGCGCCGCGTCCGCCCTCATCTCCCAGGGGCGGCCCACGACCGCGTCGTCGAGCGAGAACGCCGGCACGCCCGCCTCCGCCGCCACCGACGGCGACCCGAACACCCGCTGGTCGAGCCAGTTCGGCGACCCGCAGTGGCTCCAGGTCGACCTCGGCGCCACCGCGACGATCGACCAGGTGCGGCTGGTCTGGGAGGCCGCCTACGCCCGGGCCTTCCAGATCCAGGTCGCCGCGAACCCGGCCGGCCCATGGACCACCGTGTACAGCACCACCACCGGGACCGGCGGCACGCAGACCCTCGCCGTCTCCGGCACCGGGCGCTACGTGCGGGTGTACGGCACGGCGCGGGCCACCGCCTACGGCTACTCCCTCTGGGAGTTCCAGGTCTACGGCGCCATCGGGTCCGCCGGCTGCGCCGGCAACGCCGCGCTCAACCGCCCGGCGGTCGCCTCGTCGACCGAGAGCGCCACCACCCCGGCCTCCGCCGCGGTCGACGGCAACGCCGGCACCCGCTGGTCCAGTGGCTTCGCCGACCCGCAGTGGCTCCGCGTGGACCTCGGCGCGACGCAGACCCTCTGCCAGGTCACGCTCCAGTGGGAGGCGGCGTACCCCCGGGCCTTCCAGGTCCAGGTCTCCGCCAACCCGGACGGTCCGTGGACCACCGTCTACGCCACGACCACCGGGGGCGGCGGCACCCAGACGCTCGACGTGACCGGCTCCGGGCGCTACGTGCGGGTGTACGGCACGGCCCGGGCCACCGCCTACGGCTACTCGCTCTGGGAGTTCGCGGTGCGCACCACGTCCGGCTCCACCCCGCCCCCGACGACCCCGCCGCCCTCGGGCGGGTTCTGGGGCGACACCGGCTCGATCCCCCCGGCCGCGAACGTGCTCATGGTGAAGGTGCTCAATCGGACCAACGGCCGCTATCCCGACAGCCAGGTGTACTGGAGCTACAACGGGCAGACCCACTCGATCGCGGAGCAGCCCTACTTCGACATGCCGGTCAACACCGCCGGCCGGATGTACTTCCACCTCGGGTCGCCCACCAGCCAGTACAGCGACTTCATCGAGTTCACCGTCGGGCCGGACCAGTTCAACGGCAACACCACCCGGGTCGACGCGTTCGGCCTGAAGCTGGCCATGCGGTTGCGCGCCCACGACGGGCGGGACGTGGCCGTCGGCGAGACCGAGGCGACCTTCTCCGAGGACCGGGCGGTGACGTTCCAGCGGTTCGCGGACGCCATGCCCGCCGAGTTCAAGCACCTGGCCACCATCGAGGCGCCGTACCGCATCCCGTCGCCGGGCAACACGCCGCAGTTCCGCCCCGGCCGGCAGTACGCCAACTACCTCAGCGGCTACGCGTCGTCGGTGGGGCTGCCGGCCACCACCTCGGACATCTTCGGGTGCGCCGGGCCGCTCGCCGGCAACCCGACCGGCTGCGCCGCGCTCAACCGCCACGTCGCGCACCTGCCGCCGGCGCAGTGGTCGGACCCGAGCCTGTTCTACCAGCAGGCGCCGGCCAACTACTACGCGAAGTTCTGGCACGACCGCGCCATCGGCGGCCGGTCGTACGGATTCCCGTACGACGACGTCGCCGACCAGTCCTCGTTCGTGTCGGCGGCGGACCCGGAGTGGCTGCTGGTCGCCGTGGGCTGGTGACACGGGACCGTCCCGCGCGGTCCCGGGGCCCGGCCGGTCACCGGCCGGTCGGGCCCCGCGCGACCGGGTGTGGTCCGCGCGTGCCCGGGTAACCGGCGGGCCCGAGGAAGGGGGCGTCGTGACGGATGAGGCACCGGACTACTTCCAGCCCGAGCACGGCCTGGTCGTCACCCACCTGCTGATCGTGCGGGACGTGGACCGCTCGCGGGAGTTCTACCGCGACGTGCTCGGCGCCACGGTGGTGCGGGACCGGCGGCCGGCCGTGCTGCGCCTGCACAACAGCTACCTCGTGCTCAACGACGAGGGCGGCCCGACCGACGACAAGCCGACCGTGACGGCGCGGGCGCCGGCGGACCGGGACACCCTGAGCGGGGCGCTCAACATCCGGGTCACCGACGTACGAGCGGTCTACGAGCTGTGGCGGTCCCGGGGCGGCCAGTTCCTGACGGAGCCGAAGGACCACGGGATGGAGATCCGGTGCTACCTGCGCGACCCCGACGGGTACCTGATCGAGCTGGGCCAGGGCACCGGCATCCTGGCGGAGATGGGCCGGCCCGTGTCGGGCTGAGCCCCGGGGTGCGCCACTGGCCGCCGGTCGCCCGCTGGTCCACGTGGACGGTCCGGTTGCCGGTACGTGGCGGCGACGATGTACGGCGTCGCGCTGTTGTAGCCGGCGTTGGCCGGCCACATCGTTCGCCTGAAGAAAATTGGCGGCGCGGGACGGCGCTCCCCGCCGGGCCGTTTGGCCGGCCGCGATCCCGGAAAGAGTGGCGGCATGAGCTGGGCCCGAAGAGCCGTACCCGCCGCCGTCGCCGCCGTGGCGGCCCTCGCCGCACGTGACCTGCTCCAGCGCGACCACGCGCTGCTGCGTACCTTCCCCGTCCTCGGCCGCGCCCGCTACCTCCTGGAGTCGATCGGGCCGGAGCTGCGCCAGTACATCGTGGCCGGCAACAACGAGGAGCGGCCGTTCACCCGCGACCAGCGGCGCTGGGTGTACGCGTCGGCGAAGCAGGAGAACAACTACTTCGGGTTCGGCACCGACAACGACATCGAGTACACCCCCGGATACCCGATCATCAAGCACCGCACCTTCGGCCGGGCGGTGCCGCCGTCCTCCCCCGCCGCCGGGCACGACGTCACGCTCCCCTGCGCGAAGGTGCTCGGCGCCGCCCGGGGCCGGGCCCGCGCGTTCCGCCCGGAATCGGTGGTCAACATCTCCGGGATGAGCTTCGGCTCGCTCTCCGGCAACGCCGTCGAGGCGCTCAACCGGGGCGCCGCCCTGGCCGGCTGCCTGCAGAACACCGGCGAGGGCGGGCTGTCGCCGTACCACCGCAACGGCGGTGACCTGGTCTTCCAGATCGGCACCGCGTACTTCGGGTGCCGGGACGAGCGCGGCCGGTTCAGTCTCGACCGGCTCAAGGACCTCGTGGCGGGAGCGCCGGTCCGGGCGCTGGAGATCAAGCTCAGCCAGGGCGCGAAGCCCAGCCTCGGCGGTCTGCTGCCGGCCGCCAAGGTCTCCGCCGAGATCGCCGCCACCCGGGGCATCCCCCAGGGACGGGACTGCGTGAGCCCGTCGCGGCACGCCGAGTTCTCCGACTGCGACAGCCTGCTCGACTGGGTGGAACTGCTCGCCGCCGAGACCGGCCTGCCGGTCGGCATCAAGTCCGCCGTCGGCGACCTGGGCTTCTGGGCGGAACTGGCCACGCTCATGCGCGACACCGGCCGGGGCGTGGACTTCGTGACCGTCGACGGCGGCGAGGGCGGCACGGGGGCCGCGCCGCTGATCTTCACCGACTCGGTGTCGCTGCCGTTCCAGCAGGGCTTCTCGCGGGTCTACCGGGTCTTCGCCGAACGGAACCTGCACGAGCAGGTGGTCTTCGTCGGCGCCGGCAAGCTCGGGCTGCCGGACAACGCCGTGGTGGCGTTCGCGCTCGGCGCCGACATGGTGAACGTCGGCCGGGAGGCGATGCTGGCGATCGGCTGCATCCAGGCGCAGAAGTGCCACACCGACACCTGCCCCACCGGCGTGGCGACCCAGAACCCGTGGCTGGCCCGGGGTGTCGACCCGGCCCGCAAGTCGGTGCGGGCCGCCAACTACGTCCGGACGCTGCGGCGCGACCTCGTCAAGGTCGCCGAGGCGTGCGGTGTCGAGCACCCCGGGCTCATCGACACCGGCGCGGTCGAGGTGCTCGACGGCCGCACCGCCTCCACCCCGCTGGACCGGGTGTACGGGTACCGCCCCGGGTGGGGACTGCCCTCCGCGGCCGACCGCGCCGAGATCATCCGGCTGATGACCGCCGAGGTGCCGCAGGGCGGCAGCGCGCCGCCCTCACCGACCGCCGTGGGCTGAGCCGCGCCCGCGGCCCGCTCACCTCGGCGGTTCCGCGCCCGTCTGCTCACTGACCAGGTACGCCGCGTACCAGTCGGGCCAGTTCGGGTCGGTCGCGCCGGTGCGCTTCTCGTGCTCGCCGTGGGCGGCGGCGGCCCGGCGGAGCGCGGCGGCCAGGTCGTTGCCGGAGGCGAACGACGGCGCGTCGGACTCGACGCGCCCCGGCAGCCGCGTGGTGATCTCCTGGAGCAGCCAGGTGTTGCCGTCCGGGTCGCTGAACTCGGCGCGCGAGAGGTAGCTGCGGCGCTCCGGGTCCGGACCGCTGGCCGGGCCGCCCGGGCCGGGGTGGAAGATCTGGCTCACCTCGACACCGGCGGCGAGCAGCGCGCTCCGGGCCGCCTCGATGTCCGCGACGATCAGGTACGCCTTGCCCGACCCGGGCGCGGCGGCGGTGAGGGTGGGGCCGAACTGGACCGAGCATCCGGAGCCCGGCGGCGTGAACTGGACGATCCCGGGCGGCGTGCGGTCGAGCCGCCACCCGAGGCGCCCGTAGAACTCCTTGGCGCGGTCGACATCCGCCACCGGGATGACGACCACCTCGAGCTTCAGGTCGATGTTCCGGCTCGGCGTCCCGCTCGCGTCGTTGCGGCGGACATCCGTCGCGCTCATCACGACCTCCCTGGTGGCCCTCTCGCCCGCCACGTTACTGCTCCCCCACCCCGAGCTGCCCCGTTTCCGCATCGCCGGGGCAGGCCCGTCCGGGACAGCCCGAACGGGTCAACCGCGACGAACGTGCCGCGCCGCCGCTCTACCGCCTTCACGATGGGACCGGAGACACCGGTGGTGAAGGGAGAGATCAGGTGAAGCGTGGACGTGCCAGGAGAAGCCGGCTGCTGCAGGCGGCGGTGTTGTCCCTGTCCGCGGTGACGGTGGGGTTGGCGGTCCTGCGGGCGGCGCGGCGCACCGCGGGAGCGGCGCCCGCCGCCGATTCGTGGGCGCGCGGGGATGGCGCCGTCGCCCTCGACCGCATGGACGCGTCGGCCCTCGGCGGCGCCGCGACGGGTCGCGGCCGGGAAACGGCGACGAGCCGCTGACCGGCTAGGCGCCGGACTGTGGTGTGGCCATCGTGGTGCCGGCCCGCAGGTGCGCCAGGGCGCCGCTCCAGGCGGCCAACTGGTCGAGCATCGTGTTCACCGCGCCGACCTGGTGGTCACCGGGCTTGAACACGCTGAAGTTCTCGAAGTCGGTGAAGAGGGAGAGGGCGACCTGGGCCCGTACGTCCGCCATCTGCAGTTCGGCGACAACCAGGCGGAGGTGTTCCACCGCCCGGGTGCCGCCGACGCTGCCGTAGCTGACGAACCCGGCCGCCTTGTTGTTCCACTCGGCGTAGAGGAAGTCGATCGCGTTCTTCAGCGCGCCGGAGGTGGAGTGGTTGTACTCCGGGGTGACGAAGACGTAGCCGTCGTAGGAGGCGATCTTCTCGGCCCACCGCAGGGTGTGCGGCTGGGTGTACTGGCCGAGTGACGGCGGCGCCATCTCGTCGAGGTGGGGCAGGTTGAAGTCCTTGATGTCGACCAGTTCGTACTGGGCGTCGTCGCGCTGGGAGGCGATCTCGTGCACCCAGCGGGCCACCGTCTCCCCGTTACGTCCGGGACGCGTGCTCCCGATGATGATGCCGATCCTGGTCATTGCCGTCCCTCCTTCCGTCCGTGGCCCGGCGAGCACGGGCACCGGCGGCGTCTACCCGGTCGGCATGGTTTCGAACGGCATCAGCACCGGGCTCAGTGCCAGTCGCTGATCTGCACGTCCCGCGGCGCCGGCGCCCCCTCGCCGGTCTCGACCAGCGACTTCAGGCTCATCAGGTAGGAGCCCCACTTGGTGCTGCAGTGGTGCATGAACTCCACCGGCTCCCGCCAGCCCCGGTGCGAGAACAGCACGATCGTGTAGTCGCCGTCCTGGCGCAGGTGCCAGTCGACCGTGGTCCCGACCCACTCCTCGGGGCCGTCGACCACCCGCCACGACACCCGCTCGGACGGCCGCAGCTCGACGACCTCCATGTCGAAGCCGCCGGGGAGGAAGCGGAACTCCAGGACGCCACCGACATCGGCACTGCCCTTCGTGTCGTCGGTCCACCAGCCGGCCAGGCCCTCGACGGTCGTCAGCGCCTCGTACACCTTCTCCGGCGTCGGGGTCTTGACCCCGACCCGGTGCAGGATGTCCACCATCTCGTCTCTCCCTGATCTCGTTGGTCAGTCCTGTCGGGTGCGCTGGATCGCCTCGGCGATCCGCTTGATCCGCCGCAGTCGGGCGTCCCACGCCGCTCCGACCGACGACAGCTGGGCCACCGCGCGGGCGAGCTGCGCGTCGTCCACCCGGTACCGCTTCTCGCGGCCCGCCGGCGTCGCCCGGACCAGGCCGACCCGGTCGAGCACGCCGAGGTGCTTGGCGACCGCCTGGCGGGTGACCGGCATCTGCTGGCTCAGCGTGGTCGCGGTGCCGTGGCCGTCGACGAGCAGCAGGTCGAGCATCCGTCGCCGGGTCGGGTCCCCGATCGCGGACCAGAGGTCGTCGTCGACCTGCTCGGCCACAACGGTGCTCACGCCGACACCTCCACCGTCGCCGCGTACGACACCAGCCGCGGCAGGTAGAAGTCCCAGCCGGTGACGTGCTCCCGGTACTGCTGCTCCAGGACGGCGACCTCCCAGCCCATCTCGCGGAAGCCGGTCTCGGTCATCCTGAGCAGCGTTCCGCCGCCGGACGGGGTCAGGTCGAAGGTGACCAGCAGCGAGTTGCCCTCCGCCGCGACCTCGCCGGCCGGCTGCGTCCAGCGGAACGAGAACCGCCGCGGCGGCCGCGCGTCGACCACGGTGAACGGCACCACCGCCCCGCCCGCGTCGGGGTCGCCGAAGACGATCTCCCCCGTCGACCCCGGTGTCGGGTCGTACCGGGCGTCGTCCGGCCACCACTGCTTGAGGTGGTCGGGGCTGCTCACCACCTCGAAGACGATCTCGGGCGACGCCTCGACGTAGATCTCGCGCTCGATGGTTCCGAACTCCACGACATCCTCCTGCAACGTTTGGTTGCGCATGACGCTACCCCGGTACTGAGCCTCGCGCAACCACTAGTTGCGTTTCGGGGCGTGATTCGCGTTGCTCCGGTCCGGCGGCCGTACCCGCTGCTCGCCGCCGCCCTCGTCGTGTTGCTGCTCGGCGCGGGCGTGGCCCGGGGCGTCGACGACGCGCTCGGGCTGAGCCACCGCCCCGCCGCCCGAGGTAGCCGGCCGGCCGCCCGCCCTTGAGCCCGGTGGCCCGGCGCGGGCAGACTGGCGGCATGACGCGAGGCACCGTCCTGGTCCGACGACCCAGCGACCGGCTGGCCGAGGGGTTGGTCACCCACATCGAGCGCAGCGACGTTGACGTCGCGCGCGCCCGGCGCCAGCACGAGGCGTACCGGGCGGCGCTCGCCGAGGCCGGCTGGCAGGTGCGCGAGGTCGCTCCCGCCGAGCAGTGCCCCGACTCGGTGTTCGTCGAGGACACCGTCGTGGTCTGCGACGACCTGGCCGTGCTCACCCGGCCGGGCGCGCCGGAGCGCCGCCCGGAGGTCGCCGGCACCGAGAAGGCGGTCCGCGAGGCCGGGCTGGAGGTCGTGCGCATCGAGGCGCCCGGCACGCTGGACGGCGGCGACGTGCTGCAGATCGGCGACACGGTGTACGTGGGCCGGGGCGGCCGCACCGACGAGGCGGGCGCCGCCCAGCTCGGCGCCCACCTGGCGACCCGCGGGCGCACGGTGGTCCCGGTCCCGCTGCGCGACGTGCTGCACCTCAAGTCGGCCGTGACCGCGCTGCCCGACGGCACCCTGCTCGCGCTGCCGGAGCTGCTCGACGTGACCGCGCTGGGGCGGCCGGTGCGCGCGGTCGACGAGGAGGCCGGCTGCCACGTCGTGCCCCTCGGCGACGACCTCGTGCTGCTGGCCGCGTCGGCGCCGCGCACCGCGGCGCTCGTCGCGGACCTCGGCTTCACACCGGTCGTGGTCGACATCAGCGAGTACGAGAAGCTCGAGGGCTGCGTCACCTGCCTGAGCGTGCTGATCCCCGGGCGCTGACCCGACCTGGCCGGCGCGCCGCGGTCGACGTCAGCGGGCGAGGCGGATGATCGCGGCGACCGACCGGTCCACGTCCGCCTCGGTCGTGGTCGCGTTCGACACGGAGAGCCGCATGAGGCGCCGGCCCCGCCACGTCGTGCCGCCCGCCCAGCAGGTGCCGTCCGCCTGCACGGCCGCCACCACCCGGTGGGTGCGCGCGTCGTCGCCGAAGCCGACCAGCACCTGGTTGAGGACCACGTCGTTCGCCACCTCGAACCCGGCCGCGGCCAGCCCCTCGGCGAACCGGCGGGCCAGCGCGCAGCAGCGGTCGACCACCGCGGCGACCCCGTCGCGGCCCAGCTCGCGCAGTCCGGCCCAGACGGCGAACCCCCGCGCCCGGCGCGAGGACTCGGCGGTGAGGTCCGCGCCCACCGGCGCGCCGCCGGAGCCGACCAGGTAGGCGGCGGCGTACGACATCGCGGCCGCGTGCACGTCCGGCCGGGCGCAGAACGCGAAGGCCGAGTCGTACGGCAGGTTCAGCCACTTGTGGCCGTCGCAGGCCCACGAGTCCGCCAGCTCCAGCCCGTCCACCAGGTGTCGCCGGGCCGGGCTCGCCGCGGCCCACAGCCCGAACGCCCCGTCCACATGCGCCCAGCCACCGTGCCGGTGGACCAGCTCGCACGCCTCACGCAGCTCGTCGCAGGCCCCGGTGTTCACGTTGCCGGCCTGCAGGCACACGATCGTGGGGCCCAGGGAGCCAGCCCGCAGGAGGGCCCGCAGCGCGCCGACGTCCAGGGCGCCGTTCGGCCCGGCCGGCACCGGCTCCACCACGTCCACCCCGAGGCCCAGCAGGCGCAGCGACCGGTCGACGGTGCCGTGCCGCTCCTCCCCCGCGAGCACCCGGATCGGCGGCGCCCCGATCAGCCCGCGCCGTTCCACGTCCCATCCCGCGTCGGCCAGCACCTGGTGCCGGGCGGCGGCGAGCCCGGCGGTGTTCGCGGCCTGCGCGCCGGTCACGAAACCCACCGACGCGGACGCCGGGATGCCCAGCAGCTCCTTGAGCCAACCGCCGGCGGCCGCCTCGGCCGCGATCGCGGCCGGCGACGTCACGGCGTTGAACGCGAGCTGGTCCCACCCGGCGGCGAGCATGTCGGCCGCGGTCGCCGCCGGCAGCGCGCCGCCGACCACGAACCCGAAGTACCGCGGGCCGGCGCTGGCGACCAGGCCCGGCTCGGCCGCGGCCAGCAGGTCCGCCATCACCTGTTCCGGTGGGCAGGGGGCGGTGGGCAGCGGGCCGGAGAAGGCGTCGGTCACCGCGGCCTGGTCGAGCGGCACGCCGACCGGCCGATCCGGCAACGACCGCCGGTACGCCGCCGCGTGGTCGGCGGCCAGACGGAACAGGTGCCTCAGATTTTCCACCGCCGCACAATATCCCCGTGCCTCCCCCGTCTCCCGGGCCCGCCCGGCCGGGTCAGGGTGCGACCTCGGTCGGGTCTCCGGCGCCCGCCCTGCCGATCGGAGGAGTCAGACGGGGGTGGCGGGCTGGCACAGCCGCTCGCCGGTGGCGGGATCCTGGCACAGGTATCCGCTCGTCGTGTGCATCCAGCCCCACAGCCAGTCCTTGAACACGGGTTGCCGGCAGTGCTGGCAGGTCGACCTCTGCCGTTCCTCGGGTTTGGGCTCACGGACCGGAGGCCCGGTCTCCGACTCGGTTGGCTCCGCCGCTGTGGCCTCGGGCCGTCGCTGCGGGCGTGGAATGGACGGTGCGGGCTCGGCCATGAGTGCTTCCTGTGCTGGTCGAGTGGACCGGGCGGCGCCTCGGGGCCCTGAACCTCGATCGTCCGCCCGCCCCACGGAGGGTGCTGGCAAGCGTTCTCTGCACAGGAAGAGCGCTGTGGGTGGCGGTGCCGTTACGCGATCCGTCGGCCCGGTCCACCCCGTGTGGACGCCTAACCCTCGGACGCTCCGGTGAACAGCGCCGCGTACCGCGTGAGGTAGAGCGGCCATCCCTCGTCGTGACCGACGCCGTCGCTGACGGCCTGCCAGCCCGGGCCGTGCCGGTCGAGGTGCCGGTGTTCCAGCTCCACGCGGGTGCGCTGCGGAGTCTCGGCCACGAAGCGGACCTCGACCTCGCTGGTGTTGTCCGGGTCGGCCTCGACCTGCCACCGGGGACTGATGTCCCAGCTGAACACGACCCGGTTCGGCGGGTCGAAGACGAGCACCCGCGCCCAGCGGCATTCGCTGCCGTCGACGCCCCGGTCGTAGATGTGGCCGCCCACCTTGGGCTCGAACACCGTCTCCGCGATCGCCGCGCCGAGCAGGTTGTGCTCCGGCGGCTTGAAGTCACCGAACCGCTCGGTGAACACGGTGAACGCCCGTTCGAGCGGCGCCTCGACGACGATCTGCCGGCGGACGACCGCGGCTGCTGTTCCGGTCATGGGGTCTCCTCGGTCGATTCTTCGACGACGTCCTGATAGCTGTCCAGCGCGCGGTGCCAGAACGTCTCCAACTGGTCGCGCAGCGCGGCCACCCCCGCCGGGTTGAGCCGGTAGACCCGGCGGGTGCCGGCCGCCTGGTCGGTGACCAGCCCGGCCTCCTTGAGGACCTTGAGGTGCTGGGACACCGCGGGCCGGCTGACCGGCAGTTCGTCGGCGAGCTCACCGACGGCGCGGGGTCGCTCGGCCAGGCAGGCGACGATGGCGCGCCGGGTCGGGTCACCCAACGCGTCCCATCCGTCGGCCGTTCGGTAAGTAGCCACGAACGGTACGTTACGACTTACCGATGCGCCACGTCAAGGGCCGCGCGCCGACCGGGGAGCGTTAGGCTTCGACCCATGTGGACGGGGCGTCGGCACGGCCGGGCGACGAACGTGGCCCTGGTGCTCGTGGTCGGCCTGGTCGCCCTGGGCGGCCTCGTGGCGCAGTCGCGTGGCCTCGACACCGCCGCAGAATGGGCGGCGCTGGCAGCCGTGCTGGCCTCCTCCGGCGCGCTGTACCTCCGTCGCCGCCATCCGGTCACGGTGGGCGTGGTGGCGCTGGCCGCCGTCGCCGCGTACGGGGCGTTGCTGCACCGCCCCGGGCCGATCATGCTGGTGTTCGTCGTGGCGCTCTACACCGTGGTCGACGAGGGACACCTGGCCGTCGCCATCGGGCTCGGTGTCGCCTCGGTGGCCGCCTTCGCCGTCGCGGACAGCGCCGGCAGAACCGGCACCACCGGGAACGGGGCGACACTGCTGCACGCCGGCTGGCTCACCGCCGTCATCGTCGGCGTGACCCGCAACCGACGGGCCTACCTGGCCGAGGCACGGGCCCGGACACTCGCCGCGGAGCGGCGGCTGGAGGAGGAGGCCCGGCGCCGGGCCACCGAGGAGCGGCTGCGGATCGCCCGCGACCTGCACGACGCGCTCGGCCACCACCTCTCGCTGATCAACGTGCAGGCCAGCGCCGCGCTGCACCGCCCGGACCCCACCCGGTCCGAGCAGGCGCTCACCGCGATCAAGCAGACCAGCAAGGAGATGTTGCGGGAGCTGCGCGGCACGCTGGACGCGCTCCGCCAGGAGGACGCCGCGCCGACCGCGCCCGCGCTGGGCCTGAGCCGCCTCGGCGAGCTGGTCACCACGGCCGGGCGGACCGGGCTGACGATCCGCACCGAGGTCGCCGAGATCCGGCCCCTGGCGCCGGAGGTCGACCTCGCGGCGTACCGGATCGTCCAGGAGGCGCTCACCAACGTGACCCGGCACGCCACGGCGACCGCCGCGGTGGTCCGGGTCCGACCCGACCACGACGATGTGCTCGTGGAGGTCGAGGACGACGGCACCACCGCGCCGGGCGCGCCCGGCAACGGGATCCTCGGCATGGGCGAGCGGGCGCGGGCGCTGGGCGGTTCGCTGACCACGGGCTCCGGGCCGGACGGCGGCTTCCGGGTCCGCGCCCGGCTGCCGCTGCGGCCCGGCCCGGTGCCGGCGGGAGACCCGGCGTGATCCGGGTGCTGCTCGCCGACGACCAGACCCTGGTACGCGCCGGGTTCCGGTCCATCCTCGACGGCGAGCCCGGCATCGAGGTCGTCGGCGAGGCCGCCGACGGCGCCGAGGCGGTACGGCTCGCCCGGCAGCTGCGCCCGGACGTCGTCCTCATGGACATCCGCATGCCCGGGCTGGACGGCCTGGCCGCCACCCGGCAGATCGCCCCGCACTCCGACGTCCGCGTGATCATCCTGACCACGTTCGACCTGGACGACTACGTCTACGACGCCCTGCGGGCCGGCGCGAGCGGCTTCCTGGTCAAGGACACCGAGCCGGCCGAGCTGATCCACGGCGTGCGGGTGGTGGCCCGCGGCGACGCGCTGATCGCGCCGGCGATCACCCGCCGGCTGATCACCGAGTTCACCGCCCGGGCCACCCACCCGGACCCGGGGCCGCGGCTGGCCGCGCTCACCGAACGGGAGCGGGAGGTGATGGCGTTCGTCGCCGCCGGCCTGTCCAACGACGAGATCGCGGCACGCCTGGTGCTGAGCCCGGCCACGGCGAAGACGCACGTCAGCAGGATCATGACCAAGACCGGGGTCCGGGACCGCGCCCAGTTGGTGATCCTCGCCTACGAGTCCGGCCTGACCGTGCCCCGCTGGCTCACCCCCTCCTGACCACGGCGTCCCGGCGCCGCGGCCGGCCGGTCAGGCGGTGCGGCGGGAGCGGGCCAGGGCCAGCCCACCGAGGACCACGGCGATCAACCCCACCACCAGGGCCACGTACGCGCCGCCCAGCCCGTTGCCGGTGCCGACACCACCGTCGGCGGTGGCCGCGACCAGCCCGCCGAGCGCCATGCCGACGAGCCCCGCCGCCAGGGCCACCGCGGCGCCGAGCCGCCCGGACGCGGTGCCGAAACGACCGGCGGGGCGGGCCAGCGCCAGCCCTCCGATGATCACGCCGGCCAGGCCCAGCAGGGCGGCGGCGCTGGCGCCGAGCCGCCCGGCGCTCATCGTGTAGGCACTGGCGGCGATCGGCTGGGCCGAGACGTGCGCGGCCGCGGGAGCGGCGAGCCCGAACGCACCGAGCGGGACGGCGGTGGCGACGGTGAGCAGGTGACGGACGTTCATCGGGGATCCCCTTCGCTGGCCTGACGACTACCTGCGGCAGCGTATGTACCGGGGTGGTCACCGGTCGTCATGCCGGAGTTGCCTCTGGCCCTACCACCCCGGTTGCGCGCGCCCGTGGCGTCGTACCACCGGGGTTGTCCCGCCGTCGCCGGGGCGGTCAGGCGAACTGCGGCGCGTGCGACTCCTCGCAGGGTTCGACCGAGAGGTACGCCGACAGCGCGCGGAGGAAGTCGGGCGCGTCGAAGGTCCGACCGGCGGAGGCGACGCCGCTCGTCCTGATCCGACCGCCGAGGATGCGCGCACCGCCTCGACCGCCAGCGGCGCGCTGATGGCGTACATGTCCCGGCCGTGGGCGACGGGAACGGTTGGCGGACACCGGCCCGGCCCGGCCGCACCGCACCGGGCCGGGGAAGGTCCCTACCCGATGGTCCACCGCTGGTTCGCCGCGGCGGTGCAGGTCCAGAGGATGACGGTGGTGCCGTTGCCGCTGGCCGCGCCGTTGACGTCGAGGCAGAGGCCGGACTGCTGGGCCCGGATCGTGCCGTCGGCGTTCCGGCTCCAGCGTTGGTTGGCGCCGCCGTTGCAGTCCCAGACCTGCGCCTTGGCGCCGGGGCTGGCGTTCAGCGGGGCGTCCAGGCACTTGCCGAGGGCCTGGAGGGTGTCACCGCTGATGTTCCAGCGCTGGTTGGCCCCGCCGTTGCAGTCCCAGATCACCGGCTGGGTGCCGTTGGCGGTGTTGCTCTGCGGAACGTCCAGGCAGCGACCGGAGGCGGCGCTGACGAGTGCGCCGCTGGTGGCTGGTGGCGGGGTGGTGGTGCCCCCGCCGCTGACCCGGTAGACCACCGTGCCGTGCGCGGGGACACTGGCGGAGATGGCGCCACCGGTGGTGCTGGTGGCGTCGGTCCCGGCGTCGAGCAGGGTGAAGCTCGTGCCGGTCTTGCCGACGGCGGCGGCGGTGGTCGAGATCGTCGTGGTGGCGCTGCCCTGGTTGAAGAGCGCGACCGCCACGTCGCCGTTGGCCAGCGGCTTGGCGAGCACGCGTCGAGTGCCGTCGAAGGAGACCTGGGTCGCCTGGAGGCCGAGGCCGTCCTGGTTGATCGCGATCAGGTTCCGGTTGGTCAGGATGCTCCGGGTGGCCGCCGACTGGGAACGGACGTCGTTACCGGCGATCAGCGGCGCCGCGAGCACGGCCCACATGGCGAAGTGGCTGCGCATCTCGGTGTCGGTCATGCCGCCCCGGCCGACCTCCATCATGTCCGGGTCGTTGAAGGCGCCGGGGCGCGCGTGGCCGGCCAGGGGCACGGTGACGTTGATGATGTTCTGGATGCCCATCGGGTAGCCGTTGGTCTGGCCGGTGTCCCAGGCGTTGGTGATGTCCTCGGTGGTCCGCCACATGTTCGCCACGTCGCCCCAGTTGCGCAGCGGGCCGGTCTTGGCGTGGATGCTGTTCGGGTTGATGCTGTAGACGACGGGCCGGCCCGTCGCCGCGAGGGCGTCCCGCATCCTGGCGAAGGTGGCCACCTGCTGGTCGATCGTGCCGTTCGGCGAGCACCAGTCGTACTTGAGGAAGTCCACGCCCCACGCGGCGAACTGCCGGGCGTCCTGCGCCTCGTGCCCCTGGCTGCCGGTGGCGCCCGGATACGAGCCGAAGTACTGCGCGCAGGTCCGGTCCACCGGCACCTGGTAGAGGCCGAACTTCAGCCCCTTGCCGTGCAGGTAGTCGCCGAGCGCCTTCATGCCGCTGGGGAACCGGCCGGGGTCACCCTGCAGGTTGCCGGCCGCGTCGCGGTTCGGGTTGAACCAGCAGTCGTCGACCACGACGTACTGGTAGCCGGCATCGCGCATCCCGCTGGCGACGATGGCGTCGGCGGACTGGCGGATCAGGGTCTCGTTGATGTTGCAGCCGAACGAGTTCCAGCTGTTCCAGCCCATCGGCGGGGTGCGCGCCACCCCGTTGTCCAGCGCCAGCGCGGCAGGTGGGCGCAGCCCGGTCAGGGTGCCGGCCAGCAGCAGCGCGGCCGCTGCGCCGGCGGCCCAGCGCCGGGCCGAGGCGAGATGTCTCATCGGTTCTCCTTCCCGCGGCGGCGTACCCCGTCGCAGGTCGTGGTCCGGCCGGTGGGCGGGACCGGCGGTGGATGGTCGGCCGAGCGGCTCGTCGGCGCGGGCGGCCCGTCGCGACCCGGCGGGGAGCGCCGGGTCGCGCGGGTCGGGTCCTGGCGGTCAGGCCACGGCGCAGGCCGCGCCGTTGAGGGTGAACCCGCTCGGCCGGGCCGTGTTGCCGGTGTGTGTGGCCTGGAAGCCGATGCTCAGCGAGGCGTTCGGCGCCAGGGTGGCGTTGTAGTCGACGTTGCGGGCCGTCACCTGGCCGGAGGTGGGCGCGTAGGTGGCGTTCCAACCGCCGACGATGCTCTGGCCGCCGGGCAGGGTGAAGACCAGGGACCACCCGTTGATCGTGCTGGTGCCGGTGTTGGTGACGGTGATGTCCTCGGTCAGGCCGTTGTTCCACGCGTTGACCGTGGCGGTCACCCGGCATGACCCGCTCCCCGGCGTCGGGGTGGTCGGGCCGGGCGTCGGGGTGGTCGGGCCGGGCGTCGGGGTGGTCGGGTCCGGCGTGGGCGTGCTGCCCTGGAACTGCGTGAAGAAGGACCAGACCACGCCGGGCACCCAGGTCCGGTAGCCGCTGTCCCCGGTGGCGCCGTCCTGCGGGGCGGCGATGTGCCCCTCGTCGAACGCGGCCCACACCACCGGGTGCCCGGCTGAGCAGCCCGAGTAGGTCGTCACCCGATGGGTGAGGCTTCCCTGCGCCGGTTCGGCGGGGTTCTGCGCGGCGCAGCCGTTGTTCCGGACGAACCGGTCCCGCAGCGTGCGCCCGCCGACGATGTTCAACACGCTGTCTCGGATGCCGTGCACCCCGAGGTACGCGACCGGCTGGCTGCCGCCGCTGCAGCCGCTGAGCTGCCCGCCGGACTGGACCGCGACCGCCCGGAAGACGGTGGGCCGGGCGCAGGCGATCGCGTAACTCATGGCTCCGCCGTAGCTGAAGCCGACCGCGAAACGCTGGGTCGTGTCGACGCACAGGCCGGCGTCGAGTTGGCGGATCATGTCGTCGACGAAGGTGAGGTCCTCACCGTTGGTGTTGGCCCAGCCGTTGTTGAGGCCCTGGGGCGCCACGAAGATCGTGCTCTCGTTCGCCAGCCGCTGGAGGCCGTAGTAGGACCAGACGTCCCGCTGCACGGTCTGTCCGGTGGCCACGTCGGTGGCGGTGCCGTTCAGCCAGTGGAACCCGAAGACCACCCGGTAGGGGCGGTTGCTGTCGTAGTTGTCGGGGACCCGGAGGATGTACGTGCGGGTCCGGCCGCTGCTCTGGATCGAGTGCGTGCCGCTCGACAGGGTGGGTGCCCTGCCGCACCCGGCGGTCGTCGCGGCGGCGCCGACGTCCGCGGCCGCCGTGGTCGCGCCGAGACCACCGCTCCATGCGGTGGAGGAGGCCGTGGCGACGGCGAGCGCCGCGACGGCGAATGCGCCGAGGAACGATCTGGGTCGGGCCATGGGGTGACTCCCTTCGCCGCGCCGGGCGGCGTAGCTGGGTGATGAGCGTCCGGACAGGACGCTCGCCGCTCCTCGCCGTGGCGCCGACCGGGCGACGCGGGGCGTGGCGAGGCTGCGGGTGCGGGACGTACGGCATCGGTGGCCCGCGCTGCCGGCCCTGGCCTGGTGGCGCTCGACGCCCCGTCAGGGGTGCGCCTGCCCTGAGCCCCGTCCACAACCTACGCTGTGAGCGCTAACATCGCAATCCTTGGATGGATATGACGTTGAGCCTGTTATCGATAACATGCTATGTTCGCCGCTCAGGAGCCGAGGGCACCGGCAACCAGCGTGAACCGCGCCTGTCGAGCGGCGCGCTGCGTCCCTCACCGTCCGGGCGGACATCCACCACCGGAAGGATCCTTGATGCGTACCACGTGGAAGGTCCGGGCGGCGACGCTCGCCGCCACCGCGGGTCTGGCCGCCGCCGCGGCCGTGACCCTGCCCGCCGAGGCGGCCGCCGCCGGCTGCGCGGTCGCCTACCAGGTGTCCTCGCAGTGGCAGGGCGGCTTCGGCGCCAACGTCACCGTCACCAACCTGGGCGATCCGGTCAACGGCTGGACGCTCACCTGGACCTACGCCGCCGGCCAGCAGGTCACCCAGTACTGGAACGCCACCGTCACCCAGAGCGGCGGGCAGGTGCGGGCGTCGAACGTCAGCTACAACGCGAGCATCGGGAGCAACGCCACCGTGTCATTCGGATTCAACGGCTCGTGGACCGGCAGCAACCCCGCGCCGGCCAGCTTCGCCCTCAACGGGACCACCTGCACCGGCGGCACGAGCACGCCGCCGCCCAGCACCACCCCGCCGCCCAGCTCTCCCCCGCCGAGCTCGCCGCCGCCGAGTTCTCCCCCGCCGACCGGCAGCCTGCCGAGCAGTTTCCGGTGGAGTTCCAGCGGCGCGCTGATCGGCCCGAGGAACGACGGCCGCGGCATCGCCGGCATCAAGGACCCCTCCGTCGTGTTCTACAACGGCCGGTACCACGTCTTCGCCAGCACGGCGAAGTCCTCCGGCTACAACCTGGTCTACACGAGCTTCGCCGACTGGTCGCAGGCCGGCTCGGCGCCCTTCACCTACCTGGACCAGACCCCGATCGGCGCCGGGTACCGCGCCGCGCCGCAGGTTTTCTACTTCGCCCCGCAGCGGCTGTGGTACCTCGTCTACCAGACCGGCAACGCGTCGTACTCCACCAACCCGGACATCAGCAACCCGGCCGGGTGGAGCGCGCCGAAGAACTTCTACAGCGGCATGCCCCAGATCATCAGCGACAACATCGGCAACGGCTACTGGGTCGACATGTGGGTCATCTGCGACTCGGCGAACTGCTACCTGTTCTCCTCCGACGACAACGGACACCTCTACCGGTCCCAGACCACGCTGGCGAACTTCCCGAACGGCATGACCAACACGGTCATCGCCATGCAGGACAGCGACCGTAACCGGCTGTTCGAGGCGTCCAACGTCTACCGGGTCGGCAACCAGTACCTGCTGCTGGTCGAGGCCATCGGCAGCGACGGCCGCCGCTGGTTCCGCTCCTGGACCGCACCGGCCGTCACCGGACCGTGGACCGCCCTGGCCGACACCGAGAGCAACCCGTTCGCCCGCGCCAACACCGTCACCTTCCCGGGCGGCGCCTGGACCCGCGACATCAGCCACGGCGAGCTGATCCGCAGCGGCTACGACCAGACCCTCACCGTCAGTCCCTGCAACCTGCGCTACCTCTACCAGGGCCTGGACCCCAACGCCGGCGGCGACTACAACGGCCTGCCCTGGCGCCTCGGCCTGCTCACGCAGACCAACTCCACCTGCTGAACCCGCTCCCCGGCAGGCGGGTCACCGCCTGCCGGGGACGACGGCCGCCCGCTGCCTCAGAACCCGCGGGCGAGCCGGTAGTAGGCCTGGTTCCAGCGGATCTCCTCGGCGAAGCGGCGCGGGTCCGTGTCGGCGTCGATGACGACCAGCTCCGTCCGGCTCATCTCGGCCAGGTCGTGCAACTCCTCCACCCCCACGGCCCGCGACAGCACGGTGTGGTGCGGGGCGCCCGCGGTGATCCACGCCTCGGCGGAGCCGGCGAGGTGCGGGCGGGGGCGCCAGACGGCCCGGGCCACCGGCAGCCGGCGCAGCGGGTGCGGCGGCGACACCACGTCGACCTCGTTGGCGACGAGCCGGAAGCGCTCCCCCATGTCGGCCAGGCCGAGCACCACCGCGGGACCGGGCTCGGCGTCGAAGACCAGCCGGACCGGGTCCTCCCGCCCGCCGATGCTCAGCGGGTGGATCTCCACGGAGGGCACGTCGGCGGCGATGCTCGGGCACACCTCGAGCATGTGCGCGCCGAGGACCAGTTCCCGGCCCGGCGTGAGGTCGTAGGTGTAGTCCTCCATGAAGGACGTGCCGCCGTCGACACCGACGGCCATCGCCTTGAGGGCGTGGACCAGGACCGACGTCTTCCAGTCGCCCTCGCCGCCGAAGCCGTAGCCGTCGGCCATGAGCCGCTGCACGGCGATGCCCGGCAGTTGGCGCAGCCCGCCCAGGTCCTCGAAGTTGGTGGTGAAGGCGCGGAAACCACCGGCTTCCAGGAACGTACGCAGGCCCAGCTCCAGCCGGGCGGCGTAGCGCAGCGACTCGTGCCGGTCGCCGCCGGGGCGCAGCTCGGGCACCATCCGGTAGCTGTCGTCGTACTCCTTGACCAGGTCGTCCACCTGCGCGTCGGTGACCTCGCCGACCACCCGGACGAGGTCGTTGACCCCGTAGGTGTTCACCGAGACACCGAAGCGCAGCTCCGCCTCCACCTTGTCGCCCTCGGTCACCGCGACGTCGCGCATGTTGTCGCCGAAGCGGGCCAGCCGCAGGGACCGCATCGCCGACCAGCCGATGGCCGCCCGCGCCCAGGCGCCCACGCGGGACACCACGCGCGGGTCGCTGACGTGCCCGGCGACGGTCTTGCGGGCCACCCCGAGCCGGGTCTGGACGAACCCGAACTCCCGGTCGCCGTGCGCCGCCTGGTTGAGGTTCATGAAGTCCATGTCGATCTCGTCCCACGGCAGCAGGACGTTGGCCTGGGTGTGCAGGTGCAGCAGCGGCGTCCGCAGCGCGTCCAGGCCGGCGATCCACATCTTCGCCGGCGAGAAGGTGTGCATCCAGGCGATGACCCCGATGGCCCCCTGCGCCGCGGCGTCGCGGCAGACCCGCAGGATGTCGCCGCTGGTGGTGAGCACCGGTTTCCAGACGACCCGGGCGGGGATCTGCGGCGAGTCGTGGAGCGCCGCCGCGATCTGCCGGGACTGCTCGGCCACCTGGCGAAGGGTGTCCTCGCCGTACATGGCCTGACTGCCGGTGAGGAACCAGATCTCAGGCGCAGCGTGCGTTGCCATGGGATTGCCTTCCGCGAGGTGGTCGGTCACTTGTAGCGGATTCCGATCAGACGTTGGAGCAGGATGAACGCGAAGAGCAGGCCACCGATCACGATCTTGGTCCACCAGGAGTTGAGGCTGCCGTCGAAGGTGATCAGCGTCTGGATGACCCCGAGGACCAGCACCCCGAGCACGGTGCCGAAGACGTAGCCGGAGCCGCCGGTGAGCACGGTCCCGCCGATGACCACGGCGGCGATGACGTCGAGTTCCATGCCCACGGCGATCAGCGGGGCGCCGGAGAGCGTGTAGAACGACAGCAGGATGCCGCCGATCGCCGCGCAGAGGCCGCTGATGGTGTAGACGGCGATCCGGGTCCGTCCCACCGGGAGCCCCATGAGCAGCGCGGACTGCGGGTTGCCGCCGATGGCGTACACGTTGCGGCCCAGCCGGGTGTACGCCAGCGTGTACGCGGCGACGGCGACCACCACGAAGGCGATGAGCACGCTGACCGACACGAAGTTGCCGCTCGGGTTGCCGATCCGTTCCTGCGACATGCGCGTCCAGAACCCGTCGGTGATCGGGATGGACGAGCCGCTGATGAAGGTGCACATGCCGCGGGCCAGGAACATGCCGGCGAGGGTGACGATGAACGGCTGGATGTCGAAGAAGTGGATCACACAGCCCATGAGGAAGCCGAGTGTCGGCCCGATGAGCAGCGCGATGAGCAGCACCAGCGCCGCCGGCAGGCCCTCCCTCAGCAGGAACGCCGACACCATCGCGGTCATGGCGACGACGGAGCCGACGGAGAGGTCGATCCCGCCGGTGAGGATCACGAAGGTCATGCCGACCGCGACGACGAGCAGGAACCCGTTGTCGATGAAGACGTTGAAGACGACCTGGATGTTGGAGAACGCGCGGTACTGGGAGACCCCGACGCCGTAGAGGACGAGCAGCAGGGCGAGCGTGGCCAGGACCGGGACGTGCCGCCGGGGCAGCCGCGACCAGGTGCGGGTGGCCATCAGGGACAGGGTTGTCATGCCGGCACCTGCTCCTTCGGCTGTTCGGTCACGGGGGCGGGGGCGGCCGCCGGGGCGCGGCGTCGGGTGAACCGGGCCCGGAAGCCGGGCGCCTGGATGAGGCAGACCGCGATGACCACGACCGCCTTGAACAGCAGCGAGGTCTGCGGCGAGATGTTCATGGCGTACACCGTGGTGGTGAGGGTCTGGATGAGCAGCGCGCCGAGGATGGTGCCGCCGAGCGAGAACCGGCCACCGGCGAGCGACGTGCCGCCGATGACGACGGCGAGGATGGCGTCGAGTTCGACCCAGAGGCCGGCGGCGTTGCCGTCGGCGCTGGACACGTTGGCCGTCATCATGAACCCGGCGATCGCGGCGCAGGCCGCGCTGATCACGTAGACGAGGAAGGTGATCCGCCCGGACCGGATGCCGGCCAGGCGGCTGGCCCTCGCGTTGCCGCCGACGGACTCGATCATCAGGCCGAGGGCGGTCCGCCGGGTCACCGCGGCGACGACCGTCGCGGCGGCGAGGGCGAGGAAGATGGCCAGCGGCAGGGTCAGCAGGTGGCCGACGCCGATGGCCTTGTACGGGCCGGAGTTGATGGTGAGGATCTGCCCCTCGGTGATCAGCTGGGCGAGGCCCCGGCCGGCGACCATGAGGATCAGCGTGGCGATGATCGGCTGGATGCCGATGACGGCGACCAGCACGCCGTTCCAGGCGCCGAGCACCAGCGCCGCCCCGAGGCCCAGGGCCAGCGCCGTCAACACGCCGCCGAGGTCGTTCTGGTCGGGCTGTCGGCTGATGTGCAGGCAGGCGATGGCGCCGCTGATCGCGCAGAGCGAGCCGACCGACAGGTCGATGCCGCCGGTGGCGATCACCAGTGTCATGCCGAGCGCGACCAGGATCAGCGGCGCGCTCAGCCGCAGGATGTCGATCAGGCTCCCGTACAGGTGGCCGTCGCGCATCTGCACCGAGAGGAAGCCGGGTCGGTAGACGGTGTTGGCGGCCAGCATGACGACGAGGACGGCGACCGGCCAGAAGAGCCGGTGTGTCGTCAGCGCCCGGTAGCCGGCCTTTCGGCTGCTCATGACGGCATCCCCTCGTGCCCCGCGCCGGCCGCGATGCTCTGCATGATCCGGTCGGCGTCGACGCTCTGGTCGTTGCCGAGTTGCGCGACCATCTCGCGGTCGCGCATCACGGCGATCCGGTGGCTGAGGCGCAGCACCTCCTCCAGTTCGGCGGAGACGAACAGCACCGCCATGCCGCCGTCGGAGAGCTGGGCGACCAGCCGCTGGATCTCGGTCTTCGCGCCGATGTCGATGCCCCGGGTCGGCTCGTCGAGGATCAGCAGGCGAGGCTCCGTGATGAGCCAGCGCGCGAGCAGGACCTTCTGCTGGTTGCCGCCGGAGAGGTTGCCCACCGGGATGTCGGGGTCCGCCGGGCGGATGCTCAGGGCCCGCACGTACCGGTCGACCAGTTCGTCCTGGCGGCGGCGGGGAACGGGGCGGAGCCAGCCGCGGGCGGCCTGGAGGGCGAGGATGATGTTCTCCCGCACGGACAGCTCGGCGATGACGCCCTCGGCCCGCCGGTTCTCCGAGCAGAAGCCGATGCCGTGGGCGATGGCCGCCACCGGCGTACGCAGCGACGTGGGTGAGCCCTGCACCCGGACGCTGCCGTGGTCGGCGCGGTCGGCGCCGAACAGCAGCCGCGCCACCTCGGTACGGCCCGAGCCGAGCAGCCCGGCGAGGCCGACGACCTCTCCCTCGTGGATGGTGAGGCTGAACGGCGCCACGGCGGAGCGGCGTCCCAGCTCGCGGACGTCCAGCAGCGGCGGGCCCTCCGCCCGGTCGGCGGGGTCGTGCCGGGGCTGCTCGTCGAGTCGCTCCAGCACGCGCAACTCCTTGCCGATCATCTTCTCCACCAGGCCGAGCTGGGGAAGCTCGCTCGTCGCGTACTCGCCGACGAGCTGGCCGTTGCGGAGGACGGTGATGCGGTCGGCGATCTCGTAGACCTGGTCGAGGAAGTGGGTGACGAACAGGATCGCGATGCCGTCGTCGCGCAGTTGCCGCATGACCCGGAACAGCTGCGCGACCTCACCGGCGTCGAGGCTGGAGGTCGGCTCGTCCAGGACCAGGACCCGGGCCTCGATGTCGATGGCGCGGGCGATCGCCACCATCTGCTGGACGGCCAGCGAGTAGCTGCCAAGCTGGGCGTTGACGTCGATGTCCAGGTCGAGCCGGGCCAGGAGGCTCCGGGCCCGGCGACGCATCTCGCCCCACCGGACCGCGCCGAGCCGGCGGGGTTCCCGGCCGATGAAGATGTTCTCCGCCACGGAGAGGTTGGTGCAGAGGTTGACCTCCTGGTAGACGGTGCTCACCCCGGCGGCGGTGGCCTGCATCGGGCCGGTGAAGGACACCTGCTCGCCACCGAGCGTGACGGTGCCCTGGTCGGTGCCGTAGACACCGGTGAGCACCTTGATGAGGGTCGACTTGCCGGCGCCGTTCTCGCCCATGAGGGCGTGCACCTCTCCGGGGAAGAGGCGGAAGGCCACGTTGTCGAGCGCGCGTACGCCGGGGAAGGACTTGCTGATCCCCGTCATTGTCAGGACGGGATGGCTGCCTGTCATGCCACCGGGCCTTTCCTGAGATGGGTGAGAGGGCGGTCGGTGGGGCCGCGCGGCGGCCGGGCCCGAGGCCTGGCCGCCGCGTCGGATGCCGGGGGCGTCGGCCCCCGCGGTCGGTGTCAGTACTTGCGGTTGGGCAGCGCCTCCTTGGCCTGCTCCTGCGTGAAGGTGGTCTCCTGGGTCTCGATCCGGGCCGGGACCGCCTCGCCGTTGTGCACCTTCTTCACGAGGTCCATGAGCTGGGGACCGAGCAGGGGGCTGCACTCGGCGATGAAGTTGAACTTGCCGTCGGCGAGGGCCTGCATGCCGTCCTTGACGGCGTCGACGGTGATGATGGTGATGTCCTTGCCGGGCACCTTCCCGGCCGCGGTGATCGCCTCCAGCGCGCCGAGGCCCATGTCGTCGTTGTGCGCGAACAGCACGTCGATCTTCGGGTTGGCCTTGAGGAACTGCTCCATCACCTGCTTGCCGCCCGCCCGCGTGAAGTCACCGGACTGGGAGGCGATGATCTTCAGGTTCGGGTTGGCGGCGATCGCCTCGGCGAAGCCCTTCTTCCGGTCGTTCGCCGGCGCCGAACCGGTCGTGCCCTGGAGTTCGACGATGTTGACCGGGCCGGCGGCGGCCTTCTTCTGCTCCACCAGCCACTCCCCCGCGAGCCGGCCCTCCTTCACGAAGTCCGAGCCGAGGAAGGTCTTGTAGAGGGACTTGTCGGCCGAGTCGACGGACCGGTCGGTGAGGATCACCGGGATCTTCGCGTCCTTGGCCTCCTTCAGCACGGTGTCCCAGCCGGACTCCACCACCGGCGAGAAGGCGATCACGTCGACCTTCTGCTGGATGAAGTTCCGGATGGCCTTGATCTGGTTCTCCTGCTTCTGCTGCGCGTCGTCGAACTTCAGGTCGATCCCGGCCCCCGTCGCGGCCTCCTTGATCGAGGTGGTGTTCGCCGTACGCCAGCCGCTCTCCGCGCCCACCTGGGAGAAGCCCAGGGTGATCGTGCCGTCGTCGCCCTTGTCACCCGTGTCGCTGTTGCCGCAGGCCGCCATGCCGGTGGCGAGCAGCGCGGCGGTGAGCACCGCGATGACCTTCCGGGACGGCAGGTGGGTCCTCATTCTCTTCACCGCAATCTCCTCGGGGTAAGCGTTCCGCGAGCCGCACGCCGGGAAGGCGTACGCCCTGCGTCGGTGGTGGTGTCCGGGGGTGGTGCGACGCGGACGGCCCGGGTGGGCGCCGCCGCGCGATCGGGGCGGCCGTCAGGGGCTCGCGGGTGAGGGGGGTCGCTGTCCGTAGACGTTCTGGTAGCGGTGGTGCAGGGCGTCGACGTCGACCGCCGCCATCGGCAGCGGTTGGCCGAGCGCGCGGGCCAGGTGGGCGGTGCGGGCGATGTCCTCGCACATCACGGCGGCCTTCACCGCGGCGCGGGCGTCCCGGCCGATGGTGAACACGCCGTGGTTGCGCATGAGCACGGCCGGCGAGCGGTGCCCGGCGAGGGTCTCCACGATCCCCTTGCCGATGTCGTCGCCGCCGATGAGGGCGAACGGGCCGACCGGGATCTCGCCGCCGAACTCGTCGGCCTGCGCCGTGAGGTGGCAGGGGATCGGCTCCCCACGGGCCGCCCAGGCGGTCGCGTACGCGCTGTGGGTGTGCACCACCCCGCCCACCTCGGGCAGCGCCCGGTAGACGTAGGCGTGGGCGGCGGTGTCGCTGGACGGCGAGAGGTCACCCTCGACCACGACCCCGTCGAGGTCGCACACGACCATGTTCTCCGGCGCGAGGTCGTCGTAGTCCACGCCGCTCGGCTTGATCACCATCAGGTCCCGGCCGGGCACCCGGGCGGAGACGTTCCCCGCCGTCCAGGCGACCAGGCGGTAGCGGGTCAGTTCGGCGTGCAACCGGGCGACGCTCTCCCGGAGCCGCCGGATCTGCTGACCGGTCTCGGCACTCATGCGACCACCTCCAGCGGCGTCGTGGCCGGTGCCGCCGATCGGTCGACGGCGGCGTTGCGGATCGCGCGCAGGCGCGACATGACGTCGTTGCCGCCGCGACCGAAGTGGTCGTGCAGGCTCCGGTACTCGGCGTAGAGCGCCTCGTAGGCCCGTGCCCGCTCGGGGTCCGGCCGGTAGACGTCGCGGTCCACCCGGCCCATCGCCGCGGAGGCCGCGTAGACGTCCGGGTACGCGCCGGCGGCGACCGCGGCGTGGATGGCCGAGCCCAGAGCGGGTCCCTGGGCCGACCCGATGAGGCTCAACGGCCGGTTGGTGACGTCGCTGTAGATCTGCATGAGCAGGCGGTTGCCGGCCAGGCCGCCGGCCACCACCAGCTCGCGGATCGGCACCCCCGCCTCGACGAACGCCTCGATGATCATGCGGGTGCCGTACGCCGTCGCCTCCAGCAGCGCGCGGTAGACGTCCGCCGGCCGGGTGGCCAGCGTCAGCCCCACGACGAGACCGCTCAGGTCGTGGTTGACCAACAGGGAGCGGTTGCCGTTCCACCAGTCCAGCGCGATCAGCCCGTGGCCGCCGACCGGCTGCGCCGCGGCCAGCGCGGAGAGCCGCTCGTGGGAATCCACGCCCGCCGGGGCGGCGTGCTCGACGAACCAGCCGAAGATGTCGCCGACGCCGCTCTGGCCGGCCTCGTATCCCCAGGCGCCGGGGCTGAGCCCGCCCTCGACGACGCCGCACATGCCGGGCACCTCGGCCAGCTCGGCGCCGTTGACCACGTGACAGGTCGAGGTGCCCATGATGGCGACCAGGTGCCCGGGCGCCAGGGCCTGGGCCGAGGCGGCGGTGACGTGGGCGTCGACGTTGCCGGCCGCGACCGCGATGCCCTCGGGCAGGCCGGTCCAGGCCGCGGCCTGGGCGGTCAGGGCGCCGGCTCGGGCACCCATCGGCAGCAGCGGACCGTCCAGCTTGGCGACGAAGTCGGCGAACCCCGGGTCCAGCGCGGCCAGGAACTCCCGGGACGGGTAGCGGCCGTCCTGCCGGATCCCCTTGTAGCCGGCCGTGCAGATGTTGCGGGTCTCCACGCCACACAGCTGCCAGACGATCCAGTCGGCCGCCTCGACGAACCGCTCGGCGCGCCGGTAGGTCTCCGGGTCCTCGTCGAGGAGCTGCAGGCCCTTCGCGAACTGCCACTCGGCGGAGATCTTCCCGCCGTACCGGCCGAGCCAGGGCTCGCCGCGTTCCCGCGCGAGGGCGTTGATCCGGTCCGCGTGCGGCTGCCCGGCGTGGTGCTTCCACAGCTTCACCCAGGCGTGCGGCCGGTTGCGCAGCTCCGGCACCTCGCAGAGCGGCGTGCCGTCGGCCAGGGTGGGCAGCACGGTGCAGGCCGTGAAGTCGGTGGCGATGCCGATCACCCGCGTCGGGTCGATGCCCGCGGCGGCCACGGCGGCGGGCACGGCCTGGCGCAGCACGTCCCGGTAGTCCTCGGGGTCCTGGAGCGCCCAGTCGGGTGGGAGCGGCACCGACGTGCCGGGGAGCGAAGACTCGATCACCCCGTGCCGGTACTCGTGGACCGCGGTGCCCAGCTCGGCGCCGTCACCCACCCGGACCACCAGCGCCCGGCCCGACATCGTCCCGTAGTCGACCCCGACGACGTACCGGTCCCCCGGTCCGTCCACACCCGTCATCTCCACCTCCGCGTGCCGTGGCTCACATTGTTAGCGCTCACATCGGCGTCGGTCAAGATGCGATCGCAACAGTGCCGTAACGGCGCGGCCATCGACACCGGCGGGCGGCGCCAAGTGGATCGACCAAGCACGGAGTGCCAGTGTTAACGTTCACAGGCGTCGATGTATTGCGCCTGATCCTCATTCGGCCTGTGAACGGTCACAATCGGGTGCGGCTCGACTCAGGCGTCGGTTGACTCCCGATGGGTGGCGCCGGGCGGGCGGCGTCAAGGGCCGTACCGGTGCCCCGGTCGACGATCGGACAGCGACCGTCGCCCCACGGCGGTCACCGAGGCGGGGCGGCGACGCTCTGCCGGGTGATCAGGGTCGGTGCGATGGTCTGCCGCAGCTCGCCGACCGCATCGGATTCGAACTGCGCGAGCAGCAGGTCCAGGCTGGCCCGGGCCACCGCGGCGAAGTCCGGCCGGACGGTGGTCAGCGGTGGGATGAAGTACGCCGCCTCGGGCACGTCGTCGAAGCCCACCACACTGATCTCGTCCGGCACCTTGCGGCCGTACTCGTGCAGGGCCCGCAGCACGCCCAGCGCCAGGTGGTCGTTGGCCGTGAAGACCGCCGTCACCTCGGGCATCCGCGCCAGCATCTGCCCGCACCGGTAGCCCGACGCCGCCGACCAGTCCGCCGGCACCAGCGGCGGGACCTCGGCGCCCGCCGCCTGCAACGCCTCCCGCCAGCCCTCGATCCGGCCCGCGCTGTCGAACCAGTCCGCGGGCCCCGACACGTGCCACACCGTGCGGTGACCGGCCTCCAACAGGTGCCGCGTGGCCTCCCGCGCACCCGCCACCTGGTCCACCGTCACCAGCGGCACCCGGCGACGGGGGTCGCCGTCGACGGTCACCAGGGGGACGTCCTTCGGCAGGTGCTCCAGCGCCTCGCCGGCCGACTCGACGGGGGCGATGACGACGATGCCCGCGACCCGGTGCGCCAGGTGCCGCTCCACCGCCTCGGAGATGGAGACCTGGTCCAGGTCGCGGACACTGCCCACGCTGACCGCGAAGCCCTCCTCGGCGGCGGTCTGCTCCAGCGCCGCCAGCAGCGAGGCCGGGCCGTACAGGGTGGTGTTCTGCGCAACCACGCCGATGACCTGCGACCGGCCGGTCACCAGCGCGCGAGCGGCGCGGTTGGGCCGGTAGCCCAGCTCGGCGATCGCCGCCTGCACCCGCAGCCGGGTCTGCTCGCGGACGTTGGGGTGCCCGTTGAGCACCCGCGACACGGTCTGATGGGAGACCCCGGCGAGGCGCGCCACATCCGTCATCGCGGGACCCCGCACGGCACCCACCCTCCCCGCCAAGCCCTCGACCACGCCCGGCGGTCGACGCCGGAGCCGCGGGACGCGCCATCCGCAGCCCTGCACCCACCCCGGCTGAGCGTCCGGGGCAGCCCGGCACAAGACCAGCGCCAGTGTACGCCGAGACCGCGTCCCCGCCCGCCGAGACACGGCCCGCCCGGGTGGTCGACGCGCTGCAGGCGTGGCGAAGCGGGCCCGGCCTTGCGCCGAGCCCGCCCGCTGAAGTTCCGCCCGATCCGCCCGGGAGAACGGCCGACCCGGGCTGCGTCACGCCACTAGCGCTGCAACGTCAGCACACCCGGCCGGTACGGCAGGAGGCCGTAGTCCCCGCCGGAGTTGGTGGCCCGACCCTGGTAGAGCAGCTGGAGGTTGCAGGGGTCGACGGTCATGGTCTGGTCGGGGTTGCTGCGCACCAGGTCGCCGTGGCTGATGTCGTTGGTCCAGGTGGCGCCGCTGTTGGCCTTGCCGGCGAAGGGATTGCCCTCGGTGGCGGCCTGCGGCGTCCACGACCCGCCCAGGCTGGTGGCCGTGAACGAGCGGAAGTAGCGCCCCTGCGAGCCGATGGCCTCGACCAGCATGAGGTACTGGTTCTGGCCCTGGACCTTGTAGACCTGGACCCCTTCGAAGAGGTTGTTGGTCGAGTCGCTCATGATCGTGGTGTAGTTCGAGCCGAAGTTGCCCGGGAAGTTCCCGATCGGCATGCTGGCCCGGTAGATCTTGCCGTTGTCCCCGGCGAAGAACAGGTACATGTTCTGGCTGTCACCGATGAGCGTCTGGTCGATCGGTCCCGTGCCGGAGCCGGAGATGCTTCCGGTGAACAGCGTCTGCTGCGACGACCACCCGTTCACGTTGGTGGGGTCGCTCGACGTCCGGTAGGAGAACGCGGTCCCGCCCCACTGGTAGGCGAGCACCCAGATGTTCTTCGGGGCGAAGTAGAACAGTGTCGGCGCGACAGCGGAGAAGGGCATCGCGTTCTGGCTGGCCGAGGCCATGTCGGACCAGTTCGTGAACGGGCTGAAGTTCATCGAGCCCCACGACGTGCCCGTGTCGTGCGTCGTGGCGTAGACGAGGTGCCGGCCGTTGTGCACGACGTTGGTGAAGTCCTTGAGCGAGACCCACCCCGACCTCGGGTTCGCCAGCGAGCCCGTCGACGACCAGCGGTACGTCGACGGAAGGGTGCACGAGCCGCCCGGCGGTGGCGTGGTGGGGTTGCCCCCGCCGTCGACCCGGACGAGCTGCCACTGCTGGTTGCCGCCGTTCCAGTCGTCGTACTGCACGATGCTGCCGCCGTCGGCGGTCGAGGCGCCCTGCACCTCCACCACCTTGTTGCTGTTCCGGTTGATCAACCGGACGTAGCCGCTGTCGGAGTCGGCCAGCCGGAACTGCTGGTTGGCCTGGTTGCCGTCGGTCCACTGCACGATGTTGGCGCCGTTGGCGGTCGACCAGTTGTAGACGTCGAGCACCTTGCCGGACAGCCGCGACCGCAGCCGGTAGTAGCCGCCGCCCGAATCGACGAACTGCCACTGCTGCTGGTTGCCGTTGTTCCGCGTCCACTGCACGATCCGTGCGCCGTCATTCGTGGCCAGGTTGTAGACGTCCAGGGCCTTGCCGCTGTTGCGGTTGACCAGCACGTACCACGCGCTCGTGTCGACCGTCGCCGCGGCGGCGGGCGTCGAGAGTGCCACCGCGGCGGCGCCGCCGACCACCACCGCCGCCACGCCGGCGGCGACCAGCCGCGGCAACCACCCACGCCGCCGTGACGGCGGCACGACCGAGGGAGCCGTACCAAAGGCAGACATGATCCTCCTTCTGTGACCAAGAGCCGAACCGGTCCGCCGACGATGGGCGCACCGCGACGTAGGGCCGGACGCACACGTCGGGTTGTCAGCGCTGACACCTCGGCTGCGTGTGCTGGCCCGCGCCTGAACCAAGGTCGGACGAAGCGGGCCCGCCCGGTGAGCCACTGGCGTCGCCGTCCCTGTCCATCGACTGTGAGCGATAACATTGTGTTCGTCAAGCCGCAATGTCCCGGGAACAATGCGTCCTTACCAGCAGGCGAAAGAGAGCCCGCAGCACGGTGATGTTGTCGCTAACATCGGCGCTCTCCGCGCGACTTGGCGGACCGCGCTACCGCAGTGAGACGTCGTCGACGGAGAAGGCGTCGGTTCCCGACGCCGTCTCCACGTAGAAGGTGGCGCCGGACAGATTTCCGCTCCAGGACACCGTCGCCGTGCCGGTGAGCTTCGTCCAGCCGTCGGGGTTCACCGCGGTCCCCGGCGTCAGGGAGACGTAGCTCCCATGACCCCCCAGCCCGACGTGCCGCTCTCCCCGTCACCGTTGGCGATGAGGGTTCCCCCGCCGGCCCCGCCGAACTGCCACCAGTTGACGTTGAACAGGTTGCCGCTGCCGCCGGTGAACCGGAGGTACAGGTCGTGGGTGCCGGCGGCGCCGGTGACGGCGCAGGAGGCGTTCGTCCACGTCTGCCAGCCGCCCGTGCCGGGGACGGCGCACCGTCCCACCACCGGCCCGGCGGTGCCGTCGAGGCGGAGCTCGATGGTGCCGCCGCTGGTCGCCGAGGCCACCCGTGCGGTGAACGAACTCGCCCCCGCGCCGAAGTCGACCCCCTTGACCTTGACGTAGTCGCCGTTCTCGATCCAGCCGACGTCCATCCCGCCCTCGCTGGCGGCCTCGGTCTCGATGCCTGACTCCCAGGCGATCGTCTCGGCCTCCTGGCGGGTGTAGGGGTTGACCGTGCCGATCTGGGGCGCCCCGGCGCTGGTCATCGTGATGGTCGGGATCGAGCCGTCGGCGTGGTAGGAGAACTTCTCGACGGCGACCGACCGGGTGAAGCCGCCGCCGCCCGGCAGCGCGCCGTTGTGGTAGAAGAAGTACGACCCGCCGTTGAAGTCGACGACGCCGGGGTGGTTGGTGAAGCTGCTGCCCTGGGTCGGCATGACCGTCCCGCGGTAGGTCCACGGCCCGGTGGGGCCGGGGGCCGTCGAGTAGGCGATGAACTCCGAGCAGCACTTCGCCGCGAAGACGTTGTAGTACAGGCCGTTCCGCTTGTAGACCCAGGGGCCTTCCTCGAACAGGGTCGGTCGGTTCGCGTCGCCGGTGCGGGTGCCGAATCCGGCGGTGGTCAGCGGGATCTTCGTCGGAGTTCCCGAGTAGGAGATCATGTCGGGGTTCAGCTTCACGTACCAGAGGTTGGGGTTGCCCCAGTACAGGTAGGCCTGCCCGTCGCTGTCGACGAAGACGGTCGGGTCGATCTCGCCGTTGGAGACCAGCGGCCGGCCGATGGCGTCCCGGAAGGGACCGGTCGGGCTGTCGGCCACCGCCACCCCGATGCCCTTCGCTCCGGTCGCCCGGACGGTCATGGGTACGTACCAGTAGAACTTGCCGTTGCGGCCGATGACCTGGCCGGCCCACGCGTCAGCGCTGGCCCAGCTGAAGCTGGCGATGTTGAGCGGGGAACCGTGGTCGGTCCAGTTCACCATGTCGGCCGACGACCAGACCCGCCACTCCTTCATGGTGAACCAGGTCGAGCCGTCCTCGTCGTGACCCGTGTAGAGGTAGACCCGGCCGTTGTGCACGAGCGGGGCCGGGTCGGCGGTGTAGATGTGCTGGACGATCGGGTTGTCCGCCCGAGCCACGGCGGGAACGAGAACGGCGGCGCAGAGCACCGCCGTGACCCAGGCGAGGAACCGCCGGATGCGGAACTTGCCGGGGAGCGGAGGGGGCACCCTCATGTCTGCCTCCAAGGGAAGAACTGCCACTGCTGGTCGGCGCCGTTGTTCCGGGCTGCCCGGGGCTGAGCGGGCGCCGCTCGCCCGGCTCCCAGCGTCCCGCTCAGTCCCGCAGCACGCATGTTAGCGATAACAGGCGTATCTATCAATGAAGCGCGTCTATGAGGAATCGTTCGAGCCGGTCCCGCCTCAGGTGGAAAACGCGATGCCGAAAACTGTTGTCGCCGAAGGCTGGGCGTGGTCATCGGAAAGTGCGTGCGACGCCGCGGCAATCAGCGTGGCGTCACGAGTGGAGTGGGCCGACATGCACAGGTCAGCCCGCCAGGGCGGGCCGGATTCGGAATGAGCTGTCGGCGCGGAAGGTGGCGGTGCCGTCCGCCTGGTCGACCCACAGCTGGCCGTCGCGATGCCGGAGGAACCAGCCGGGATAGTTCGACGCCTCCAGCGCCGTGGAGGAGGCGGTCGCCCCGTCGCGCGCGCAGAAGGTCGCGTCACCACGGAACAGCCCGGTCCCGTCGACGGGGCTGAGCCGCAGCCGCCAGGACGAGTGCCGCAGGTACCGGCCGTCCCGGGCACGGAAGGAGAAGCAGCGGGCGTCGGCCAGGCCCGCGAGCACCGTGAAGGTCGCCTGGCGACGCGCGGTGTCGGTGCTGTCCGGCCCGACCGGCATCAGGACGCCGAGACCGTCGACCGTGCTGACGTACCGCCCGGCCCCGTTGGCCGACTCCAGCGACACGGGCCGTCCCGCAGTCAGGGACGCGGTGCGCCCGGCCGAGGGCTTGGCGGCCGCGGTCGTCCGCGGTTTCGGCTCGGGCACGGCGACCGCCGAGGACGGGACGGCGCGTGGCCGGGACGGCGAGGCCGGCGCCGCAGCCGGCGCGGACGCCGGGGGCGGCGGGCGGGTGGGCAGGACCGTCACGGTGACCGCGGCGCCGGTGGCGACGGCACCGGCCACCACGGTCGCGGTGACGGGGTGTGCCACCACCGCCTGGAGCAGCTGGGCGAGCAGTCCGACCTTGGCGCCCGCGCCCACACCACCACCGAATCCGCCGCCGATCGCGCCGGACAGCGTGGCCGTCGACGTGCCGGCCGCGCCGAGCGCGCCACTGCCGAGCAGCACGGCGACGAGCCCGACCGGAACAGGGAGCAGGGCAGCCCCGAGCAGGAGCCGTTCCGGGGCGATCATGCCGGTGCCGGCGCGTGCGCAGCGGTCGCAGGACCGGGTGTGCCGGGTGAGGCGCTTGCGCCACAACGGACGCGGGACGCCGTCCCATCCGGCCGCCGCGGCGTCCAGCGCGGCGCATCCCGGCCTGGCCTCCAGCGCGGCGACCAGCTCGCGGCTCACGTCGAGGTGATGCCGCATGCGCTGCACCCGCACCGCCGCGTGCGCGACGCTGACGGCCAGGGCCGCCGCCAGGTCGGTCCGGGTCAGCTCTCCCGCCGTCTCCAGCCACCACAGCGACAGCAACGCCCGATCGTCCGGGTCGAGCCAGCGGCTCGCCCGGACGAGCTGCCGGCGTTGCCCGGACAGCTCCAGGCGCAGCGTCGTCAGGTCCACGAAGGCGGCCTCGACGTCCGGCATCTCCGCTGCCTCGTCCAGGGGGGCGGCCCGCCGGGCGGCGACCTGCCGGCGGCGCAGCTGAGTGCTGAGCTGGCGCAGGGCGATAGCGGTCAGCCACGGCCGGAAGCTCTCCGGCGTGCGCAGCTCCGCAAGCCGGCGGACGGCACGCAGCATGGTGTCCTGGACGACGTCGTCGGTGTCCGGGTGCCCGCTGAGCGCGCGGTGCACGAGGGCGTAGACCAGCGGCAGGCCGGCCGCGACCAACTCGTCCATGGCCCGCCGGTCACCCGCCTGCGCCGCGACCACGAGGTCCGCCTCGTTGGCGCCGGTAGCTCGCATCTTCACGTCGCAGTCACACAACTCGATTCCGGTGGCCGCGTCAAGAAGGGGCGGCCGGGGTGCGAACCCCGTTGTTCCGCGTCCTCGTGCGCGGCGGAAATTGGCGACCGAAAAATGTTATGCGGCATGACGACGACAAGTCGGCCTGCCGAAACAGCGTGGTGGTGGACCCCGCACGGGACGTGACGCATCGACCGACGCCTTAGCTCTTGAATGCGGAGAAACATTCTGGCAACGTTGACGGCCCCGTTGTCCGTGCATTCGGCGCCCGCCGGCACACCTCGGGATCCCCGGACCACCGCCACCCACACCGCACGTCGACGACCTGTTGTTGGCGCTAACAGCGGGTAGCGACTCCCGATCGGAGGGAAGACACCCATGACCATCAACGGCGCGGCCCCACCGCCCGCAGGACATCGACGAGGCCGATGTCCGGGGTTGGCCGTCGCCGCCGCGGTGACGCTGCTGGCGAGCGTCGCCGCCGCCGCGGTGACCGCCACGGAGGCGGCCGCGGCGACGGTCGACACGAACGCCTGGTACGTGCTGCTCAACCGCAACAGCGGCAAGGCCCTCGACGTCTACGGCGCCGCCACCACCGACGGCGCCCGCATCACCCAGTGGACCCGCAACAACGGCACAAACCAGCAATGGCAGTTCATCGACTCCGGCGGCGGCTACTACCGCCTCAAGTCCCGCAACTCCGGCAAGGTCCTCGACGTCTCCAACCGCGCCACCACCGACGGCGCACCCCTCATCCAATGGACCGACACCAACGCCACCAACCAACAATTCCAACTCGCCGACTCCGGCGGCTACCTCCGACTCCTCAACCGCAACAGCGGCAAAGCCGTCGAAGTACAGGGAGCCGCCACCACCGACAACGCCAACATCGTCCAGTACACCGACTGGAACGGCGCCAACCAGCAATGGCAACTCGTGCGGGTCGGGTGAGGGGCGCGCGCCACGTAGCTGATGCTGCCTACCCGAGCGCGAGCGCATCGGCCTGCTGACCGGGTGTCCCGGTGCTCCCGCCCAGGGAGCACCGGGACATCCGCCAGCCCACCGGCCCAGGACCGGTTGAACGGCGGAAGCTGCGGAAGTCGTCAGCGGCACGGGCGTGCCATCCGCACCCCACGACGAGCGGCGGTGGCGGATGCTCAGCCGCAGTTGCCCCAGCTGGACCGGCCGGCGCCCTGCCAGCTCGTGCCGTACAGGACCTCACCGCGGTACATCACACACTTGTCGACGGCGGAGCGCTGAATCGCGGCGTAGTACTTGTAGCTCCCGGAGTCGTCGACCCAGGAGCCGCCCTCCACCCGGATCCCCGCGGAGACGCCGGTCGTCGAGCCGACGGCGACCCGCTTGAGGGTGGCGACGCAGTTGTAGCCGCTCGCGCCGTTGTACATCAGGTAGACGTCGCCCACCTTGGTGCCGTCCGAGGCGTAGATCGACCGGTGGCCGTCACTGGCGTAGGCCCACGAGCCACCGAAGTCGTTGTTGCAGGCCTGGGCCGCCGTGAACGGATTCGTCGCCGCCTGGGCGGGCGAGGCGAGTGTCACCGCGGCAACGGTCGCGGCGAGAATCGCAATGGCCAGTCGTCGCGCTGATCCGCGCACACATTCCTCCCGATGCTCCGGCGCGGAGACCGCGCACACGTGTCCTCATGATCCCACAATGGACGGCCGACAAGATCACCGGCTGGCCCGAGCGCGACGGGCGGCCCGGCGCCACCTGCCGCTGTTCCGGCCGGGTGGCCGCGCCGCTGGGCCGGCACCACGTGTGGCGCAACGCGTTCCTCGTCGGCTGCGCCATCGCCGGCGCGCTCGCACCGGCCGGGCCCGTACGCCCCGGAGAAGCCGTCCTGGCCGTTGCGGGCGGTCTGCTCACCGCTGTGCTCGTCGTGATGATGGACGACCTGCGGTTCCTGTTCGGCACGTCCCGCCGAACCTGACCTCGTCTGTCGTCCCGCGCCACGGAATGAGCGCCGGACCGCCCGCCCATCCCCTCCTGGCCTCGCCGCGTAGTTCCGGCGGGCCGGAGAATGTCCCGCCCGTGCCTGTTCACCGTCGGGAGCGCCGATCGTCACGCGGGCGGAGCCTTGCGGACGGGCACAAGGCGACCGAAGGGGTGCCGGCCGGGCCGAGGCCGGAATTCTCGCCCCTCCCCGGACCACTTTCGGCAACCGGGCCTGGGCCGCATGCACGGCGATTACGGTGCATTGACGTGACCATCATGAGGATCGTCGCGGTGACGCTCAGCGCCCTGGTGACCACACCCGTCGCGCCCGCCGCACCGGCGCGGGCGGCCGCGCCGTACGTGCCCTGCCCGGCCGTGAAGCCGCCGGCGCCCCCGCCCGCCGCACCGTCGCCGCCGCCGGTCGGACCCGCGGACCTGGCCGTCGGCGGCCAGTCGCTGGCGACGGCCGGACTGTCCATCCCGGCCGGTGCGCCGGCGGCCCCGGCGGTGACCGCCACCTCGTGGGTCGTGGCCGACCTCGACAGCGGCACAGTGCTGGGCGGATGCGGCCCGCACGAGCACCGGACGCCGGCCAGCGTGCAGAAGATGCTCCTCGCCGCGGCGCTGATGCCCCATCTCGACCCGAAACAGGTGGTCGAGGTGACGCGGGCGGACCTCCAGGACCTCGATCCGGCCAGCTCGGTGATGGGGCTGGTGCCGGGCGGCCGCTACTCGATCGAGAGCCTGTGGTTGGGGCTCCTCCTCAGGTCGGGAAACGACGCCGCCAACGTGCTGGCCCGTGTCGGAGGCGGGGCCGCCGGCCGGCAGGGCGGTGTGCAGGCGATGAACGAGGAGGCGCACCGCCTGGGCGCCAACCAGACCCACGCGGCGACACCCTCCGGCCTGGACGGTCCCGGTCAGTACACCAGCGCGTACGACCTGGCGCTGATCGCGCGCGCCACCTACGCCCGCGCGGACTTCCGGCGGTACATCGCCACGCGGGTGGCGGAGATACCGGCCGAGCCGGGTCGGCCCGGCTTCGCCATCACCCACGACAACACGCTGCTGGACCACTACCCGGGGACGCTCGGCGGGAAGACGGGCTTCACCGACCTGGCACGGCAGACGTACGTGGGGGTGGCCGAACGCGACGGCCGGCGGCTCGCCGTCACCCTGCTCGGCGCGGAGACCGCGCCGCTGGGCAGCCTGGGCGAGGCGGCGGCGCTGCTGAACTGGGGTTTCGCGCTCTCACCCGGCGCGTCGGTGGGTCGCCTCGTGACTCCGGACGAGAAGAAGCGCGACCGTCCCGTCGCCCAGGTCAGAGCCGAGCAGCACGGGCACGCCCGGACCGGGCGGTCGATGCCGTGGCTGATCATCCTCGGCCCGGGCGCCGCCGGCGCCCTGGCCGTCCTGCTCCTGGCGGTCCCCTGGCGACGGAGGGCGGCGCGCGCGGCGGCCAGACCGTAGCCCGGTGGTTGCGTACATTGCAGAGGTCACGCTGCCGCGAAGAGGAGCAGCTATTAGTGGTTGCTTTCCTTTCTAGAGCTGTCCATGATCGACTGTTGTGGGCAATGTCTGTCGGATCGGCGAGTTCGCCAAGCGGGTGGGCCGTTCGGTGAGCACGGTGCGCCGGTGGGAGGCGGAGGGCCGGATCACGGCCCGTCGTCTGCCGTCCGGGCAGCGGTACTTCGACGATTCGGATGTGCGCCGGGTGCTGCAGCCGGGCTTCGACGCCGACCGGCGGAAGGTTGTGGTGTACTGCCGGGTGTCGTCGCCGGGTCAGAAGGTCGATTTGGCCTCGCAGGTGGCGGCGATGCAGCAGTTCTGCCTCGCTCGTGGTTTGGCGGTGGACGAGTGGGTCAGCGAGGTCGGCGGCGGGATGGACCTTCGCCGCGAAAGGTTCCTGGCGTTGATGGACGCGGTCGACCGGGGTGAGGTTGGCACGCTGGTGGTGGCGCACCAGGACCGGTTGGCCCGGTTCGGCTTCGACTTGGTGGAGCATCTGGCGGCGCGCGGCGGCTGCGAGATCGTCGTCGCCAACCAGGAGTCCCTGTCCCCGCAGCGGGAGTTGGTCGAGGACTTCTTGGCCGTCGTGGACGCCTTCTCGTGCCGGCTGGACGGTTCGCGTCGCTACGAGAAGGAGTTGAAGAGGGCGGCATTGGCCATGGAGGGTGACCGGTGAAGGTCACCCGGATCGCCTACTCGGTCCGACTGAATCCGGGCAAGTACGCTGCCCTGGCGGAGCAGGCCCGCCGGTTGGGCCGGGTGCGCAGCGAGGTGTGGCAGCGCTACGGGTCGATCAACGGTGTCGGGGCCGGACTGCGGGACCGGCAGGTGCGGGACCGGTGGCTGGCCGACGGCACGCATGTGCAGTTCGCCGTGTTGGCGAATGCGTGGAAGGAAACCGTCCGCGACGCCATGGCCGACATCGCCGCGAACCTCGCGGCGGCCAAGGTCGACATCCGGCGGGCGATCAACCGACGCACCAACGATCCGGCCGAGCGCAGGCGAATGTTCACCGCGCTGAAGGCCGACCAATGGGTCGACGATCCGTTCCTGGCCCGGCAGATGCGCAAGCACTGGAGGCGGGGCCACAACCGCACGCACGATCAGATCGTGGTGCGCGCCGACAGATACAACACCGCCGTCGATGGGCGGGGACGGTTATGGCTGGCGATCCCCGGTCTCGAGCCCCGCAAGATGGTCAGGATCCCGCTGTCCACGACCATCGCCCCGACCGGGACGCTTCGACTGATCCTGCGCGGCGGCCGGGTCGAGGTCCACTACCAGATCGACGCGGCGCAGATGCGCTCATCACAGCGCCCATGCGGCGAGGCGACGATCGGCGTGGACAAGGGCTACACCGAAGCCCTGACCGACTCGGACGGCCAGCCCCACGGTGAACAGCTCGGCGACCTGCTCACCCGCGAGTCGGACCGGTTGAAGGAACGAAACCGCCGTCGGGCGAAACTACGCTCAATCGCGAACAGCGCCGCCCTGCGTGGCGACCACGCGAAAGCGCACCGGATCAAGGCCAACAACCTCGGCACCATCAAGCGGGAACGGCAGGCCGCCCGGCACCGAGCACAGGTGCGCACGGAAATCTTCACCGCCGTGCACGAGGTCGTGGACAAGGCCACCACCGTGATCGCCGAAGACCTCACCAAACACTTCACCGGCCGCAAACAGCTTCCTAAGAACATCAACCGGCGTCTCGCCGCGTGGACCAAAGGAGTCACCGCCGAGGCCCTCAAAAACGTGTCGGAGCGCAGAGGTTCTGCGCTCGTTCCCGTCAACGCCGCCTACACCTCACAAACCTGTCACCGCTGCGGACGGTTCGGCCGCCGCGGCGGGGACCGGTTTCACTGCACCTCGTGCGGGGTGGTGTGGCAGGCTGACGTGAACGCCGCGATCAACATCCTGCACCGAGCCGGCGACCCCGACATCGCCCTGGACACCCCGTACCAGAAGGTGAAGCAGATCCTGCAGGACAGGACCGATCGCCACCGGACCAGACTGCCGGTCCAGGACTCCAGCCCAGCCACCACCGGGCGGAGAGCGAATTATCCGAACCGCTCAACTAGAGCAACAAGTAGGAAGCAGAGCCATGTCGAAGCCGCCGCTGCCCGAATCCGCGATCACCATGCTCCGGAAGGCGAACCCCGCCGTCATCGCCACGGTCCGACGCGACGGCCAGCCGGTCTCCGCGGCCACCTGGTACCTGTGGGAGGACGGCCGGATCCTGGTGAACATGGACGAGGGCCGCCGCCGGCTGGACCACATCCGCAACGATCCCCGGGTCACCCTGACGGTGCTGGACGAGCAGGCATGGTACACCCACGTCACGATCGTCGGGCGCGTCGTCGAACTCCGCGACGACGAGGACCTGGCCGACATCGACCGGCTCGCCGAGCACTACACGGGGAGGGCGTATCCGCGGCGGGACCGCCGTCGGGTCAGTGCGCTGATCGAGATCGACCGCTGGCACGGGTGGGGTGCGCTGAAGGACAACAACCAGATCGGCTGACCCGGCGGCACCGCCCGCCGGCATGATCGAGCCGCTGCCGGTCAGCCGACGAACCGTCGACCCGCTGCCGGACCCCGGCGCGGCCGGATGACCGGGACGGGAGGAAACGGGCGCCGAGGCACGGCACCCGGTCACCGGGGGCCGCACAAGCTGACCGCTTCGCCGGCTCCGGAGCCCGCCAGCGTCCTGCCCGCGCCCATAGGCTGGACGGATCGGGTCGGTGTCGGGTGCCGGCCCCGCCCCGGGAGACCGCGATGACCGAGAGCGCCCGCCGACCGGCTCGGGCCGGGGCCCACGGCGACGACGGGTGGCTGACCGAGGTGGCCCGCGGGGCCAGCGCCGACGCCGGCGGCGTGCCGGTGGAGCTTCTCGGCGACTACCTGCGGCTGTTGACGGACGCGGCGGTGACCGGCCGCCGGCCGCGCCGCGGCGAACTCGACGCGGTGGGCGCGCTCGGCCGGCGCGCCGCCCAGCAGGGCGTGTCGGCGGGCCGAGCGGTCCGTCTCTACCTGTCCGCGGCACGGCGGCTGTGGCGGCACCTGCCGCACCTGGCCCGGTCCACCGACAGCGAGACGGTACGCGCGGCGGCGGACGCCGTGCTCCACGTGGTCGACACCGCGGTGGCCACTCTCGCCGAGGGCTATGCGGCGGCCCGACGGGAACTGGTCCGCCGGGAGGAGGCGCTGCGCCGGGAACTCGTCGACGACCTGCTGCGTGGGGACTCCGACCTCGGTGGGCTGGTGGAGCGGGCCGAGCCGTTCGGGCTGGATCTGGCCCGGGTGCACCAGGTCGCGCTCGCCTCACCGGATCATCGGCTGCCGGACACGGAGGCGGCGATCAGCGCGCTGGAGCGGGTCATCTTCGACCGGCTGGGTGACCGGGACGTGCTGGTGGCCACGAAGGAGGGGCTGCTCGTGGTGATCGCCCCGGCGGACACGGTGGTGCCCGGCCGGGGCGGGGGCGACGGCGGGTCGGTGGCGGATCTGGGCCGGCTGATGCACGGCGAGTTGGACCGCCTGGTGCGGGGCCGGCCGTGGCAGGTGGCGGTGGGCCGCCCGCACCCGGGTGTCTACGGCATCGCCCGCTCCTACGAGGAGGCCCGCGAGGCGCTCACCACGGCGCGCCGACTGCACGCCGACACACCGGTGATCGACGCCCACGACCTGCTGATCTACCGCGTCCTGCTGCGGGACCAGGCGGCCATGGTGGACCTCGTGCAGGCGGTGCTGGCACCGCTGGGCCAGGCCCGGGGTGGTGTCGAGCCGCTGCTGGACACCCTGAACGAGTACTTCGCCTGCGGCGAGGTCGCCACCGAGGCGGCCCGCCGCCTGCACGTGTCCGTGCGCACCGTCACCTATCGGCTGGACCGGATCCGCGCGCTGAGCGGCTACGACCCGGCCGATCCCCGGGACCGGTTCACCCTGCACGCCGCCGTGCTCGGCGCGCGGGCCCTGGACTGGCCGCGTCGGCCGCTGCCGACCTAGCGGCTCAGGCCGCGACGGCGACCAGTTCCGGGAAGCCGAGCAGGGCGGCCAGCGCGCTGGCCTCGCTCCGGGTGAGGGTGAGGCTGACCATGCGGTCGGGATCGTCGGGATCGTCGGGGTCGTCGTGGACGACGTCCCGGCGGTCGCCCACCTGGTACTCCACGATGCCGATCCGGCGGCCCTGTCCGGTGGTGAAGGTGTGTCGTACCCCGATGCCGGGCAGCGTCGTGCGTTCGATGTTCACAGGGAGAGCTCCTTGCGGGACGGCTGCCAGGGCCGGCCGGGAGCGGGTCGGCGCTACGGCAACGCGGTGGACGGTCGAGCGGCTGTCCCGACCCGCGGCGGGGCCCGATCGGCCGACCAGGCGGGAACGCAGCCCGCGACGGCGCGGCTCAGCCGGACCACGATGCACACGCCGAGCGCGCCGCCGGCACGAACCGCCGCGACGACGACCGCCAGCACGGCCAGCATCGACAGCGCGAGAGGCCGCTCGACGCCGACGGGGTGCTGCCGGTTACGCATGGGGCCCACCATAGCCGCGCGGGACATCGCGCCGGGGCCCCGAGACAGGGACTTCGCCAGGAGGCCGGCCCCGGATCGCGGAACGACCACGAGCGGTGACGGCGGCCGGACGGCAAGCGATGACGTTCGCCGCCGGTCGGCAATCAGGCGCGCTGTTGTTTGCCGGCCACGCGCAATGCCAACCCTCTGCTTGCGAGCGACGCTGGAGGTCCGACGCGGTACCCGAACCAACAGCGAGGAGGCGGTGATGACGACCCGCACGCCGGTGGCCACGCCGCCCGTGTCCGCCGGTCGTCCGCCGCTGTCCCGGCTCGGACCGGCCCGGATTCCCGGTCCGGCCGGCGGCGGCCCCGTCCGGGACCGCCACGTCCCCCCGCCGCCGGCGGACCGCCTACGCCCGTGACCCCGGCAGGCTGACGCCGCCCGAGAGCGCCGGCCTGACGGTCGCTCGCTCACGGGCCCGGCCACCCCGTTCCCCGCATCCCGCGCCGTCCACCGGACGGCTGTGCACCGCTACGCAAATGAGGTCGGTATGTCCGGCAACACCACTTCCGTTCACCTTCCCGCGCGCACCGGCATGCTCGTCGGCCGGTCCCACACCACCCGCCCGGTCGTGGCCGACCGCGCCGAGCCGATCGCCGTGGACCTCGGCAGCGCCCAGCTGCGGATCTGGCTGGGACCCGGCGGGGTACTGAGCGTGCCGGTCGGCCAGGGCCTGCGGGCACCGGTCGTGCGGCGTGGCCGCGTCGTCGACGGCCCGGCCTGCGCCACCGAGCTGCGGCGGCTGCTGCGCGACCATCGCACCCCGGTGCCGGTGGGGGCGCTCGTCGTCGCGTGCCGTCCGGTGCTCGCCACCCCGGCCGACCAGGAGGCGACACGCCGCGTGCTCAACGCCGTACTCGCGCCGTCCCGGCTGCTTTTCGTCGACAGCGTGCGCGCGGGCGCCATCGGCGCCGGCGCCGCCGCCGGCACCCTCCTGCTCGCCGACATCGGCGCCCAGCTCACCGAGGTGGCCCTGCTGGAGGACGGACGGGTGGTCGCCGCCCGGCGTGCCGAGGTCGGCACCCGCGACCTGAACCACGCGGTGACCGCCGCCATGCTCGCCGAGACCACCACCCGGCTGATCCGCGAGCTGCGACAGGAGCCCGCGTTGCGGCCGCTGGTCCGCGCTTCCCTGGCCCGGGGCGTGATCGTGGTCGGGGACGGCGCCACCCGACCCGACCTCACGGCCCGGCTGGTCGCCGCGCTGGGCGCGACCGTGCACCGTGCCGCGTCACCGCGCACCGCCGCGCTGACCGGCGCCGGCATGGCCGCCGTGGCGGCGATCCGGCACCCCGCGAGCGACTGAACCCGACCTTCCACAGAGAGGACCACGACCATGACGGACACCCTCGACGACCGCACCGAAACGCTGCGGGACGTGCTGGAACGCCAGTTCGGCGAGCACACCGACCAGCTCACGGAGCTGACACTGCTCTCGCGGCAGCGTGGTCACGGCGGCCACGACCCGGACACCCTGCGCCGGCTCATCGAGGCGGCCCAGCAGGGCATCGCCGACATTGCCCAGGCGCTGAAGCGCATGTCCGAGGGCACCTACGGCGTCTGCGAGGGCTGCGGCCGGGACATCCCGACGGCCCGGCTGGAGATCCGGCCCTCGGCCCGGTTCTGCGTGCCGTGCCAGCAGCGTGGCTGACCGATCGGCCGGCAGTGCCGGCGCCTCAGGGCGTCAGCACCGCCACACGCGCGGGCCGGAGTTCTCCGCGCCGTCACCGCCGGGCCGGGCCAGGCCCACGACCAGCCCGGTGTCGGACACGGCCACGGCCAGGCCGGTCTGCCCACCCGGTATCCGCAGGTCGACCGCCGCCCCGTCGCGCAGGAGGACGCCGGCGGCCACCACCCAGCCGGAGGCGTTGACCGCGTCGCCGGGACCGTCCGTCGTCAGCCGTGTGAGCGCGCCGGTCCGCAGGTTCCACAGGGCGGCGGAGCGGGACGGCCACAGGCCGCCCGTCGCCCACTCGCCCTGTGCCGCGTAGCCGGCGGCGGTCTCGCCGGCCGGCGCCGTCAGCTTCCGGCCCTTGCCCTGCTGGTCCCAGGCGTACGCCGCGCTCGCGATGCCGTCCCGGTACAGCGCGCCGACGACGGTCCCGTCGTCGGTGATGTCGAAGGCGTTGGCCCCGTCGGGAAGCGGCAGCTTCACCGCTTGCGTCGAGCCCGCCCGCCAGAGCAGCACGACGCTGTCCTCGCCGCCGGAGTTGCCGCTCGGCTCCGCGTTGATGACGACGTCACCGGCCGCGTTGATCGCGGGCCTCGGGTACACGTGCCAGTTCCCCGGCGGGGTGCGCAGCCGCGTGGCGGCACCCTGCTGGTAGCGGAAGACGTACTCCTGCCGCCCGTCCTCGACAAGGCCGACCGCGACACCGGCGGCGTTGACGGCGGTCACCTCGACGGACCTGCCGCGCACCGGCAGCGCCTGCGGCTTCCCGTCCGTCCACAGGACCGGCCGGAAGTCCTGCCCGACGACCTCGTTGCCGACCACGTACCGTCCGGTGGGGTCGACGCCGGACGCCGTGGCGTTCCTCATCCCGGCCGGGAGGGGCAGTTCGCTCGGCTGGCACGGGGTGGGCGAGGCCGCCGCGGTGGTGCCCGCGCCGGTCGGACCGGTGGCGGCCGGCGAGGCGCCGGCCGGCGCGGCGTCCGGCCGCGCGCCCGCCGTCGTCAGGATCGACGGCGCCGTGAGCAGCAGGGCTGTCGCCAGCGCCACGCCTCCGGCCCCCGCCACCGAGCGGCGGCGAAAGGCGCGCCGGCGGCCGGCGCGCACCAGCCCGTCGATCTCGATCCGGCTGGCCGGCACCTCGATCGCGCGCAGCCGGTCCCGCAGTTCCTGTTCGTCGTTCATGGCCGAGCCCCTTCCCCCTGTGCGATCACGACCGGACGCCCGGTGCCCAGCACCTCGCGCAGCGCGGCGAGCCCCCGCGCGCACTGGCTCTTGACGTTGCCCGCCGAGCAGCCGAGAGCCTCCGCGGTCGCCTCGACCGAGAGGTCGCCGAAGTAGCGCAGCACGACGACCGCGCGCTGCCCCGGTGGCAGCGACCGCAAGGCCGGCAGCAGCACGTCCCGCTCCTCGATGCCCTGTTCCGCGGGCACGGGGAGGTCCGGCAGCCGGTCGCCGAGCAGCACCCTCGACCACCCGCGCCGCCGCTCGTCGAGGTACCGGCGCACGAGGATCCGGTGCACGTAGCCGTCGAGGTTGTCGGCGCCGGCGGCCCGCGTCCAGTTGAGGTAGAGGGCGGTGAGCGTCGCCTGGACGATGTCGTCCGCCTGGAAGGCGTCGGCGCAGAGGAGGTACGCGGTGCGGTGCAGCCGGGGTAACCGCGCCGTCACGTACTCGACGTACTCCCGTTCGAGGTCGGTCCGCATCCTGCTCCCTTGTCCTGCCGGCGTGGGCCGTGGCGCTCCGGTCGTCTCTATGTCGGCGGCCGCCGGGTGCAAGGTTGCACAGGGGTCCGACTTCACGCGATACATCAAACCGATTTGATGTATCGTCCGAGGCATGGGTGCGTCCGGGGCCCCTCCCGCCTACCTGCGGTTGGCCGCCCATCCGTTGCGCTGGCGGCTGCTGACCGAGCTCGCCGGCAGCGACCTGCGGGTCCGGGAGCTGGCCACGCTCACCGGCGAGCCGCAGAACCTGGTCTCCTACCACCTGCGGCTGCTGCGCGACGGCGGTCTGGTCGCCGCCACCCGCAGCAGCTTCGACGGCCGCGACAGCTACTACCACCTCGATCTGGACCGCTGTGCCGAAGGGCTCGCCGGCGCGGGCGCCGCCCTGCACCCGGCCCTGCGTCCGGGCATCGGCACAGCGCCGCCGCCGATCCGCCCCCGGCGGTCCCGCCGCCTCGCCGTGCTGTTCGTCTGCACGGGCAACACCGGCCGCTCACCGATCGCGGAGGCCCTGCTCCGCCAGCACACGGCGGGACGCGTCGAGGCGGTGAGCGCCGGGAGCCGGCCAGGCCAGCGACTGCATCCCGGCGGCGTGCGGGTGCTGCGCGACCGGTACGGCATCGACGTGGCCGACCAGCGCCCGCGCCACCTGGACACCGTGGCCGGCCGCCGGTTCGACTACGTGATCACGCTGTGCGACAAGGCGCGCGAGGTCTGCCCCGAGTTCCCGCGGCACCCGCGCCGCATCCACTGGAGCATCCCCGACCCCGCGTCGCCGGGTGATGGCGAGCAGGCCGGCCACCCGGCCTTCGCCCGCACGGCGGCCGACATCGACACCCGCATCCGCCATCTGCTACCCGTCCTCGCGCAAGGGGGTTCGCCATGACCGGAAGCCACGAGTACGCCAGCGTCCGCTACCTGGTCGACGACGTCGCGGCAGCCGTCGACTTCTACACCACCCACCTCGGCTTCCGGTTGGGCGCCGACGCCGCACCGGCCTTCGCCGAGGTGCTCCGCGGTCCCCTGCGGCTGCTGCTGTCCGGGCCCGCCAGCTCGGGCGCCCGAGCCACGCCGGAGGACGCCGCCGATCCCGGCCGCAACCGCATCCACCTCGTCGTCGACGACCTGGCCGCCGACGTCGAGCGGCACCGGGCGGCGGGGCTGCCGTTCCGCAGCGAGGTCGTCGCCGGACCGGGTGGGCGGCAGATCCTGCTGGCCGACCCCGCGGGCAACCTGATCGAACTGTTCCAGCCGGCCGGTCAGGCGCGGGCGGCGACAGCCGCACCGTGACCGCCGGAACCGTGATCCGACGGAACCCACGGCGGCCTTCACCCCTCCATCCTCGGGGCGAACGGCGCCAGGGCGAACGAGAACACCGAAAGGGCCGGCGCGGCATTCGCCAGGCGCTGCCCGGCACCCACGCCGGACGCCACCAACCCACCGCGGCGATCACCCGCCGGCCGGGTTCACGGCGTGATGACCACGTGCAGGTGGCGGGGCCCGTGGACGCCCTCGACCCGGTTGAGTTCGATGTCGCTGGTGGCCGACGGCCCGCTGATCCAGGTCAGTGGCCGGTGCGGATCGACCCGGCCGAGGGCGTCCGGCACGGTGGCGACGACCTGATCGGCCCGCAGCACGCACACGTGCACGTCGGGCAGCAGCGTGATGATCCGGCGGCCCTGGTCCGGGCCACCGTCGAGCACGATGGTGCCGGTCTCGGCCACGGCGACCGCCGCCGCGGTGACCACCCCGTCCACGGCGGCGACCCGCTCCGCCGGGAGGCCGTCGTCCGGCAGCACCTCGACGCCGTCGGGCAGCCAGTGCCGGGGCAGCCCGGCCGGCACGACGACCTGCCGGCCGCCGAGCACCTCGTCGACCACCCGGGCGACCTCGGCGGCGGCGCAGCGGTGCACGGTGGCCCGGTAGTCGGTGAGCCGGTCCACGAACAGGTCCAGGTCGGCGGCGACGGCGCCGGCGGGCCGGTAGCCCCGGGTCACCTCGGCCGGCGCCGGCCGTGGCGCGCCGAGGGCGGACCGGAGCCGGCCGAGGACGAGGTCACGGGAACTCACCGCTCGGCCCACCAGTCGCGGAAGGTCTGCGGCGGCGGGTCCGGCAGGTCGCGGCTGGCCGTCCACCCGGACAGGGGAGGCGGCAGACCCCGCCCGCGCGGGCCGGCGAGCCGGGCGAGCCGCGCGCCGCGCTGCGCGGCCGCGTACAGCGCCGGGTGGTCCATCGTGTACGCGGCGGCGGCCATCGCCGCCGCCTCGGCGCGCGGGTGCGGGGCCTGCCCGCGCAGGTGCACCAGGATCGACGGGATGTCGATCATGACAGGGCAGGCGTCGTAGCAGGCGCCGCAGAGCGACGAGGCGTACGGCAGGGAGGCGTTGTCGGCGACGCCGGTCAGTTGCGGGGACAGCACCGCGCCGATCGGCCCGGGATAGACCGACCCGTACGCGTGCCCGCCGGTGCGTTCGTAGACCGGGCAGACGTTGAGGCAGGCGGAGCAGCGGATGCAGTGCAGCGCCTGCCGGCCCACCTCGTCGGCGAGCACCGCGCTGCGCCCGTTGTCGAGCAGCACCAGGTGCACCTGCTGCGGGCCGTCGCCGGGGGTGACGCCGGTCCACATCGAGGTGTAGGGGTTCATCCGCTCCCCCGTCGACGCCCGCGGCAGCAGTTGAAGGAAGACCTCCAGGTCCCGCCAGGTGGGGACGACCTTCTCGATGCCCATCACGGTGATCAGGGTCTCCGGCAGGGTGAGGCACATCCGCCCGTTGCCCTCGGACTCGACCACCGCGAGGGTGCCGGTCTCGGCCACGGCGAAGTTGGCCCCGGAGACGGCCACCCGCGTGCTGAGGAACGTCTCGCGGAGGTGCCGGCGCGCGGCGGCGGCCAGGGCCGCCGGCTCGTCGGTCAGCCCCGGATCGACACCGGGCATCTCGCGCAGGAAGATCTCCCGGATCTCGGCCCGGTTGCGGTGGATGGCCGGTACGAGGATGTGGCTGGGCCGGTCCCGCCCGAGCTGGACGATCAGCTCGGCCAGGTCGGTCTCGACGGGCTCGATGCCGGCTGCCTCGAGGGCCTCGTTGAGGCCGATCTCCTGGGTGGCCATCGACTTGACCTTCATGACCCGGTCGGCGCCCGTGGCCCGGACCAGGTCGGTGACGATCCGGTTGGCCTCGACGGCGTCGGCCGCCCAGTGCACCGTGCCGCCGGCCGCGGTGACCGCCGCCTCCAGCCGCTCCAGCAGCTCGGGCAGGCGGGCCATGGTGTCGGTCTTGATCGCCCGGCCGGCCGCGCGCAGCTGCGGCCAGTCGGGCGCCTCAGCGATCACCGCCCCCGACTTGGCGCGGATCGTGGTGGTGGCGTGCCGCAGGTTCCGGCGGAGCTGGGGGTCAGCCAACGCCCGCCGGGCCGCGGCGGGGAACGGCTCGTCGCCACGCAGGTGCCCCACCCCGGGCGGGGCGGTCGCCGGCATGCCGAGGAACGTGGTCGCCCGTCCGGTGGCCCCGGCCGGCCCGCCCGGGGCCGTCACCGGGCCACCCCCGCGACGTCCCGGCCGGCGCCGCGGGCGTCCGCCTCGGTGCTGGCCAGGATCTCCGCGAGGTGCACCGTCCGCACGCCCGCACGCAGCCGGGACAGCCCGCCGCCGATGTGCATGAGGCAGGAGGCGTCCCCGGCCGTGCACACGTCCGCCCTCGTGGCCAGCACGTTGCGCATCTTGTCCGCCAGCATGGCCGTCGAGGTGTCCGCGTTCTTCACCGCGAACGTCCCCCCGAACCCGCAGCACTGCTCCGCCTGCGGCAACTCCACAAGCTCCAGGCCCCGCACCGCGCGCAGCAGCCGCAGCGGCCGGTCCCCGACCCGGATCATGCGGAGGGAGTGGCAGGTCGGGTGGTACGTCACCCGGTGCGGGAAGTAGGCCCCGACATCGGTCACCCCCAGCACGTCGACAAGCAGTTCGGACAGCTCGTGCGTCCGCGCGGCAACCTCCTCCACCCGGCTCGCGAGCCGCTCGTCGCCGGCCCGACGCGCCACCGTCGCGTGCTGGTGCCGCACCGAGCCCACGCACGAGCCGGACGGCGCCACCACCACGTCGTACGGGGCGAACACCCGGACGTGCCGGCGTACCAGCCGCAACGCCTGGTCCGGATAGCCGGTGTTGACGTGCATCTGCCCGCAGCACGTCTGGCCCTCGGGGAAGACCACCTCGTGGCCCAGGCGCTCCAGCAGCCGTACCGTCGCCTTGGCCGCCTCGGGGAAGAGCGTGTCGGCGAGGCAGGTCACGAACAGTGCGATCCGCATCCTCAGCCACCCGTCCGGGGTCTCTCGCAAGAAGGCTCCGCGGTGCCGGAGTCCCGCCCCTGCCCCAGGATGCTACCGAGGACGGCTCAGCGGGAGAGGGCGTCGAGGGCCTGCATGATGACGTCCGCCCCCGTTCCACGAGGAGCTGCCGGCGAAGGCGCCGTGCACCAGGACAACCGTGGGCGCGCCGGGACGGGAGGTGGCCGTGGACATCGGCTCTCCGTTCATCGAGGGTGCGCTCCCTCGGTCAGTGGCACTGCGTCACCAGCGGCTCGTTCTCGTCGACGAAGTACGTCGACAGCATCATGGTGGTGACGTCGGCGGTGATGTTCCGCGCGTTGTGCACGACTCCGGGTGGGATCAGGAAGGGCTGCCCGGCGTGGATGGTGAGCGTGGGCCGGTCGTCGAACTCCATGGCGACCGTGCCGTGGATGAGGAAGCCGACCTCCTCGCCGGGGTGCCGGTGCCGGCCCGACGCCAACCCCACCGGGATCTCGAACAGCGTCTGGACGATCAGCCGGCCCGGCACGGAGGCCGGGTGCCGCTGGAGCTCGGTACGCCGGACGGCCGGCGGTTCCACGACATTAGGAGGGTGCGACATGTCCGCCCCTCCCGTCCTGTCCCGTGGATCACCGGCGGCCCACCGACGATGGCAGGCTGCGCGGCGGCCGGCCCCCGGATCACGCGGTGGTCATCCGTTCGGGCGGCGGCCCGGAACTTCCCGGGCCGCGATGAGCAGAGCCGCCGTCGGGTGACCGGCGGCGGCTCCGTTCGCGGGCGAGCGGTGTCAGGGCCGGTCGGCTGCGCCGACCAGGTCGATGAGGCCGGCCAGCAGCGCCACCCGTGGGACGACGGAGTCGAGGTCGAGCCACTCGTGCGGGCTGTGGTCGGCGCCGCCGATCGGGCCGAGCCCGTCCAGCACAGCCGCGCCCGCCTCGGCCAGGAGGTTCGCGTCGGCGCAGCCACCCGTGGCGGTGTGCGACACGGGCACGCCGAGCCCGGCGCCGACCTTGGCCGCCAGCTCGGTCAGCCGGCGGCCGCCCTCGCCCGGCTCCCACGGCGGCGTGTGCCAGGCGCGCAGGTCGACAAGCATCCGGGCGTGGTCGGCGACCACGTTGGGCCGCCCGCCGGCCTCCAGGAGCCCGACGTTCACGGTCACGCCGGGCCAGCGACCGTTGAGCTGGTCCAGGTCGACGGTCAGCCGGGCGGCGGCGAGCAGGGCGTTGACCCCGCGTTCGGGCTCGATGCCCGCGTGGGCGGACCGGCCGCGCAGGGTCACCTCCAGGTCGGCGACGCCCTTGCGCGCCGAGACCAGGTCGCCGTTGTCGCGGGCGCATTCCACGTCTCGAACATCCTGCTCAAGCTCGGCGTCGCCGACCGGGCGCAGGCGGTGGCCCGGGCACGGGACGCGGGCGTACACCGGCCGGGCTGACGCGGTTCGCGGCGACGACGCCGCCGGCGTAGAGCAGCCAGCCGGAGAGGCCGAGCAGCTGCACCCGCTGCCAGGCGCCCGGCGCGGCGTCCGGCCGGATCAGCTCGACCAGCGTGCCGGCCGTGCCCACCAGCAGCACCGCGGCCACCGCCAGCCCCCAGCGGAACGACGCGCGGCGACCGCGCAGGCTCACCAGCAGCGCGAACAGTGAGGCCAGGGCGGCGGCGATGGCCACCGCCGAGCTGACCGAGTGCCCCTGGTCCCGCCAGGACAGCTCGCCCAGCTCCGCGAGCCGGGCGCAGCGCGCGTCGGCCGAGGGGGCGCAGTCCATCGAGCTGACCGTGCCGTCCAGGGCGGTGGCCACGCCGAAGCCGACCAGCGCCCACCACGCCCACCGCGGCCAGCCCCGGGCCCGCCGGGCCAGCGCCAGCCCGGTCGCCGACGCGAGCGCGCCGACGACCAGGTCACCCAGGCCGAACACCAGGTGGTACGGCTGGTCGCGGGCGGCCAGCTCGCTGGCGTACCCGTCGAGGAGGCCGAACGCCGGGTTCAGCAGGGGTCCGATCAGCCACGACGAGTAGAGGACCCCGGCCAGTGCGAGCGCCAGCCCCGGCAGCGCCCGGGCCCGGTTCACGAGGAGTCCCGGACCAGCGGGAAGGGCAGCGTCTCCCGGATCGACCGGCCGGTCAGCAGCATGAGCAGCCGGTCCACGCCCAGGCCCAGGCCGCCGGTGGGCGGCATGGCGTATTCCAGCGCGGTGAGGAAGTCCTCGTCCAGCTCCATCGCCTCGGGGTCGCCGCCGGCCGCGTGCAACGACTGCGCGGTGAGCCGGCGCCGCTGTTCGGTCGGGTCGACCAGCTCCGAGTACGCGGTCCCCAGCTCCATCCCGAACGCCACCAGGTCCCACCGCTCCGCCAGCCGCGGGTCGTCCCGGTGCTGGCGGGCCAGCGGCGAGACGTCGGTCGGGAAGTCCAGGTAGAACGTCGGCGCGTCGGTGCGCGCCTCGACCAGCCGCTCGTACAGCTCCAGCAGCACCGCGCCGCGCTCCCAGCGCGGGTCGTACGCGACCCCGGCGGCATCGCAGAGCTTGCGCAGGGCGGCCAGGTCGGTGTCGGCGGAGACCTCCTCGCCGAGCGCCGCGGAGACCGCCTCGTTGACCGTACGGACCGGCCATTCGCCCCCGATGTCCACGGTGTCGCCCGTCCCGGGGCGGCGCACCACCGGCGACCCGTGCACCGCGACCGCCGCCGCGACGATCAGCTCCCGGGCCAGCTGGCGCATCACGTGGTAGTCCGCGTACGCCTGATACGCCTCCAGCACCGTGAACTCCGGGTTGTGGCTGTGGTCGACGCCCTCGTTGCGGAACGCCCGGCCCAGCTCGTACACCCGCTCCATCCCGCCGACGGCGAGCCGCTTCAGGTACAGCTCGGGGGCGATGCGCAGGCTCAGCCGCAGGTCGTACGCGTTGCTGTGGGTGACGAACGGGCGGGCGTTCGCGCCGCCGTGCACCCGCTGGAGGATCGGCGTCTCCACCTCCAGGAAGTCCCGGTCCGCCAGCGAGGCCCGCAGGCTGTGCAGGGCGGCGCCGCGGGCCCGCAGCAGGTCCCGCGCCGCCGGATCGATGGCCAGGTCGAGGTAGCGCTGCCGGACGCGGGCCTCCGGGTCGGCGAGCCCGTGGTGCTTGTCCGGCAGCGGGCGCAGGCACTTGGCGGTCAGCCGCCAGTCGGCCACCCGCACCGACACCTCGCCGCGCCGGGTCGCGTACACCTCGCCGGTGGCGCCCACGTGGTCGCCGATGTCGACGGTGGCGCGCCACCGGTCCAGGTCGTGCTCCAGCACCAACTGGAGGTCGCCGCTGCCGTCCCGGATCGTCGCGAAGCAGATGCGCCCGTGGTCGCGCATCAGCAGCACCCGGCCGGCCACCGACACGGTCTCCCCGGTGCCGGTGTCCGGCGCCAGCCCGGCGTGCCGCGCCCGCACCGCCGCGCAGTCGTCCGTACGCGCGAAGCCCACCGGGTACGGGTCGACGCCCTCGGCGCGCAGCCGGTCGAGCTTCGCCAGGCGTACCCGGATCTGCTCGGGCAGGTGAACGGCGGCCGGCTCCGGCGGCACGGCCCGGACCGTCGCGGCGGCCGGCGGCACGTAGCCCACTCCGCCGTCGGCCGGTGGCACGCCGTGCAGCGGGGTGGGCCGGCCGCCCGGCAGGGCGACGAAGCCCTCGGCGACCGCGGCGGCGAGGCCCACCCGGGCCAGCTCCCGGCGCTCCCCGAAGCACAGGTAGCGCGGCGTCCAGTGCGGCTGGTACTTGGCGTTGGAGAGGTACAGCGACTCCAGCTGCCACCAGCGGGAGAAGAAGAGCAGGGTGTGCCGCCACAGCCGGATGACCGGGCCGGCGCCGATCCGGGCGCCCTGCTCGAAGACCGACCGGAACACCGCGAAGTTCAGCGACACCCGTTCGACGCCGAGCCGGGGCGCCTCGCCCATCAGCGCCGCGACCAGGAACTCGGTGATCCCGTTCTCGGCCGACCGGTCCCGGCGCATCAGGTCCAGCGAGAGCCCGTCGGCGCCCCACGGGCTCAGCGACAGCAACGCCCGCACCTGGCCGTCGGCGTCCCGCGCCTCGACCAGCACGCAGTCGCCGTCGGCCGGGTCGCCGAGCCGGCCCAGCGCCATCGAGAAGCCCCGCTCGTGTTCGGTGTCCCGCCAGGCCGTGGCCAGCCTCGCCAGCTCGGACAGCTCCCCCGCCGGGATCTCCGCGTGCCGGCGCACCCGGGCCGTGTAGCCGGCCCGCTCCACCCGGTGCACGGCCTGGCGGACCGGGCGCATGTCCCGCCCGTCCAGGTCGAACTCGCGGGCCAGCAGGATCGCCTCGTCCCCCAGGTGCAGCACCTTGAGCCCGTGCCGGTGGTACGCCCTGGCGCCCGCCTCGCTGGCGCCCATCACCGCCGGGGTCCAGGCGTAGGCGCCGGCCTGTTCGAGCCACGCCTCGATGGCCGGCCCCCACGCCTCCGGGTCGCCCACGGGGTCGCCGCTGGCCAGGCTGACGCCGTTGACCACCCGGTAGGTGATCGCCGCCTTGCCGCTGGCCGAGAAGATCGCCGCCTTGTCCCGGCGGGTGGCGAAGTAGCCGAGCGAGTCGCGCCCGCCGTGCCGGGCGAGCAGTTCCCGGATCCGCTCCTCCTCGTCGGGGTGCAGCACGGCGGCGGCCCGCTGCGACCGGAGCAGGGTGAACAGGCCGGCGACGAAGGCGATTCCGCCGAAGGCGCCGAGCAGCAGGTTGACCCAGCCGGGCGCCTGCCCCTGCCGGGTGACGTCCAGGGTGACGGCGCCGCCGAACACCTTCTCGACGGCGTAGCCGAGCCGGTCCACCCAGGTGCGCAGGCTGCCCGGCTCGACGAGGAGCAGCAGGTAGCCGAGCCCGACCGCGACCGCCGCCAGCCCGAGGAACACCCCCAGGGCCTGCCAGACGCTGCCGCCGCGCACCCGGGCGTAGAACTCCCGCCGGGCGGCGAGCAGCAGGGCCAACGCGCCGGCGGCGAAGGCGATGCCGACCCACACCCCGACCGTCTCCAGCGAGGTGAACAGCCGCTCCCCGGCGTCGTCGGTGAGGTCGTTGCTGCCGATCACCAGCAGCAGCACGCCGGCCAGCACGCCGACGGCCAGGCTGAGGGTGAAGTAGACGACCAGCACCCAGTACGCCAGCCGCTTGCGGCGCAGCACCGCCGAGGCGAGGGTGCCGAGGAAGACCGCGTACGCCAGGTTCGCCGGCGCGGGCAGCAGCAGGGCGTCGATGGCGGTGCGGACCGGCTGGATGTCGGAGCGGACGGCGCTGCTCAGCGCGGCCAGCGCGCAGACCACCGCGATCACCCAGAGCAGCGTGGCGAAGGCCCGTGGCACCTGGCGTCGCCAGTCCCGGTCGGCGCGCCGGGCGTCCGCCACCGTCCGCGACGCGGTGCTCGGGGTCAACGTGGCCTCCTTCGTGCCGGTGACGCCCCGGCGTCGACCGGCCTCATGGTAGCCACGCCCGCGGTCGGCCCTCCCCGGAAGCTACGCGGCGACGCCGTGCGGGTCCGCCGGCGCCGCCAGGAGCGCGCGCAGCTCGCGGACGGCCGCCCGCCCGGCGCGGTTCGCGCCGACCGTGCTCGCGGACGGCCCGTAGCCGACCAGGTGGATCCGGGGATCGGCGACCACCCGGGTGCCGTCCACGACGATGCCGCCGCGGGGCCCGCGCAGCCGCAGCGGGGTCAGGTGGTCGAGCGCCGGCCGGAAGCCGGTGCACCAGAGGATGACGTCCGCGTCCTGTGCCGCGCCGTCGGGCCACCGGACACCGTCGGGGACGATCCGGTCGAACATGGGCCGGCGTACGAGGAGGCCGCGTTCCCGGGCTTCGCGCAGCTGTGGGGTCCACGCCAGCTCGCTCGCGCTGGCGATGCTCCCCGGCGGCAGGCCGGCGCGGACGCGCGCGTCGACCGTGGCGACCACCTCGCGGCCGTAGTTGGGCGTGAAGGGCCCGTCCCGGAACACCGGCGGGCGGCGGGTGACCCAGGTCGTCGTCGCCGCGACGTCGGCGATCTCGACCAGGAGCTGCACGGCCGACGTTCCGCCCCCGACGACGATCACCCGTTTCCCGGCGAACTCGGCGGGGCCCCGGTAGTGGGCGGTGTGCAGCTGCCGCCCGCGGAAGGTCTCCTGTCCGGGGTAGTACGGCACGAACGGCCTGGTCCACGTTCCCGTGGCGTTGATCAGTGCCCGGGTCGTCCAGGTGCCCCTGTCGGTCTCGACGAGGAGCCCACCGTCGCCGGCGTCCCGGACGGCCGTGACGGCGACCGGCCGCTGCACGTCGATGCCGAACTCCCGCTCGAAGTCGGCGAAGTACGCCGGCACCGCGTCGGCCGCCGGCTCGTCCGGCGGCGGTGGCGTGAAGTGCATCCCGGGCAGGTCGAAGATCCCGTGCACGGTCGCCATGCGCAGGGTCGGCCAGCGGTGCTGCCAGGCTCCGCCGGGTGCCCGGTCGGCGTCCAGGACGGCGAAGTCGAGACCGGAGGAGCGCAGGTGGTACGCGCTGGACAGGCCCGCCTGCCCGGCTCCGACCACCACCACATCCGTCTTCGGCACGTGCCGCACAACACCTCCGGGTGTGCGCGGCCTTCCCGCCGGCGAGGGATCTCACACCGCCCGCACTACCTGGTCCAGGAGACGGAGGACCTGCGGAGGGAGAGCGGGCGGGCCCCGCGCGGGGAGGTCGCGGGCACGACCTCCCCGCGCCGCCTCAGCGGGTGAGCGCCCCGGACTCGGTGGGCAGTCCGGCGCTCACCCAGTCCTCGATGCCCTCGGCGTACTTGCGCACGTTCGTGTAGCCGAGCGCGGTGAGGCGATCGGCCACCCGGCCGCTGTTGGGGCAGGCCGGGTTGGAGCAGTAGGTGACGACGGGCGCGTTCCGGTCCGGCAACAGCTCACCGGCGCGGTCGGCCACCTCGGCCTCGACCAGCGGGACGGCGCCGGGCAGGTGCTGCTTGGCGTAGTACTCGCCGCCCAGCGCGTCGACGACCGTGACGGTCCCCGCGTCGATGGCGGTACGCAGTTCCTCGCGGCTGATCCGGGCAGTCATGACAACCTCCAGAGAAGTGGACTACAGTCCGTTTATGCCTCGGAACGATAGCGGACCGCGGTCCGGTTATGCCACTCCCCCGGCCGAACTCGTCGAGTTGCGTACGACACCCCCGCGCGAGCGGGCGGACGCGGCCCGCAACCGCGCCGCGGTGCTGGACGCCGCCGCGACCCTCTTCCGCGAGCACGGCGTCGAGGGGGTCTCCATGGAGGCGGTGGCCGCCGCCGCGGGAGTGGGCAAGGGCACCCTGTTCCGGCGCTTCGGGGACAAGGCAGGGCTGGCCACCGCCCTGCTCGACACCCACGAGCGCGCGCTCCAGGAGGCGATCCTGTTCGGCCCCGCGCCCCTCGGGCCCGGCCCGGCCGACGCGCCGCCGCCGGCACGGGACCGGCTGCACGCCTTCGTCGAGGCGTACCTGGACTATCTGCTCGACCACCTAGACCTGGTCCGGATCTCGGAGACCGCGGCGCCCGGCGCCCGGTACCGGATCGGGGCGTACCGGTTCTGGCACCAGCACGTGACCCTGCTCCTCGCGGGCCGCCCGGATCCGGCCGCGGAGGCGCACACCCTGCTCGCCGCTCTCGCCGCCGAGCACGTGCGCGCGGCCCTCGACGACGTCGGGGCGGACCGGCTACGAGCGGCGACCCTGCGGCTGGCCGCCGCCCTCACCACCTGACGGTGTCGTCTCGCGGCGCTGTCAGTCCACGGGTGCCGGCTCGGCGGCCCGTGGCGTGAAGAAGCGCACGGTGTCCTCGGCCGCGCTGGGCGACAGCATCATCGCCTGGACCCGTGCGGACATCTCGGCGATCGGGTGGATTCTGGCGAACATCGCCTGCTCGTACGCCCGGATCGCCGAGTCGGGGTCGGCGGGGTTGCCGGCCAGTTCGGCGGCGAGTTCGGCGGCGTCGAGCATGGCCTGGTTGGCGCCCTCGCCGACGGGAGGCATGAGGTGCGCGGCGTCACCGATGAGCGTGACGCCCGGCCGGTGGGCCCAGCGCGTACCGGTGGGCATGGCCTCGATCCTCCGAGGGGTCGGCGGGCCGTCAGCGGCTTCGATGAGTGCGGTGAGCCTACGGTCCCAGCCCTCGAACATGTCCAGCAGAGCGCGCCCGCTGCGGAAAGCGTCCAGGTGGCGATCGTCCGCGGGCAGGGAGATCCCGACCCGGATGCTGCCGTCGCCGAGGCGTTGCGCCGACAGGATCCGGCTCACGCCGATGCACCAGAGGTTCCCGGGGCCGACCAGCTCGGCGAGGTCCGGGTGGCGCCGGTCGGCGTCGCCGATGCTCAGCTCCACCACGGTGGCCACCGGGGACAGTGTCGCGTCGATCAGCAGCGGCCGGACGACCGAGCGCGCGCCGTCCGCGCCGACCAGGACGTCGCAGTCGGTGCGGCGGCCGCCGTCGAACGTCAGCTCGAAGCCCCCGCCGGACCGTGGCGTCGCCGCGACGAGCCGGTGCCGCCAGACCACCGCGTCGCCGGGGAGCGAATCGAGCAGGAGGTCACGCAGTGCGCGGCGGTCGATCTCGGGACGTCCGGAGAACGAGCCGGGCGCTGGCCTGTGGTGCACGAGGGTGCGTCCCGCCGGGTCGAGGATCCGGTGTTCCTCACCCTCCGGCCGCGCCTCGGACCGGAACCGGCCGGCGAGGCCCGCCGCGGCCAGGGCCCGCTGTCCGGACTCCGGGTGCAGGTCGAGCGATCCGCCCTGTGCTCGCGCGGACCGGCTCGCCTCGCGTTCGTAGACCACCGCGTCGATGCCGTGCCGGTGCAGGATCCGGGCCAGCGTCAGGCCGCCGAGGCCACCGCCGGCGATCGCGATTCGCATCAAGAGCTCCCTTGCCGTACGCTGTATCTCGTGGATACGCCGTACGGTAGCGCACCGCTGCCCGTCTGGGAACGGCCCGAGCCTCAGCCCCGGGCGGCGCCCGTGCCGCTGAGCCGCGCGAAGATCGCCGCCACGGCGATCCGGCTCGCCGACGCACACGGCCTCGACGGGCTGTCGGTACGCAAGATCGCCAAAGAGCTCGGTGTCGGTCCGATGCGGCTCTACGACTACGTGGTCAACAGATCCGAACTGCTCGACCTGATGGTCGACGCCGTGTACGCCCGGATCGCCGAGGCCGACCAGCACTCCGGGTGGCGCGCCACCGTCCTGGCCATCGTCCACCGGACCCGCGAAGTCGCCCTCGAGCATGAATGGTTCGCCGACCTGCTCGGCGCAAGGCCACACCTGGGACCGCACGCGCTCGCCGTGGGCGAATCGACAGCCGCGGCGCTCAGCCAGGCCCCCGGCGTGCGCAGTATCGACGATCTCCAGCGGGCCCTGGGCGCTCTCAACGCGTTCGTCGTCGGAGCGCTCCGCAGGGAGATCACCGAGCGACGCACCGCCCGTTCCACCGGCACCGACGTGTCCGCCTGGCAGGCCGCCCTGGGGCCGTACCTGACACGCATGCTCGAAACCGGCCGCTACCCCACCGTCGCCCGGCTCGTCGTCGACGGCGCCCACCTCGACGCCGAGGAGACCTTCCACCACAACCTCGTCACCGTCCTGGACGGCATCACCAGCCGTCCCCACACGTGACCACCGCCGGTAGGCCAGCGGTCAGCAGGTGGGATGCGCTCCGCTCAGGTCCGGGTTCGACGGGTCGACGCAGTCGTCGAGGTCACCGACGAGCGCGTCCGGGGCCCGCATGCGCCACGCGTCGGTTACAAGCTCCCTCAACCGATCGACACTCACCTGCGCCAACCGCAGCATGACCAGGGGCAACCCGTCATACGCGGGCGTGGTGAAGAAGAGGTCGGGCTCACCGAGGAGCAGGGCCTGCTTCTCCGCTTCGTCGCCCACGTACAGCACCGCGATGTCGGTCCGGATGCGGCGCGACGTGCCGGGCCTGCGCTCGGGGTAGGACCAGACGAAACCCTTGTCGGCGACCCGGAAGTCGAAGCCCTCACTGTCGATCTCGACCACGTGAGGCAGCGCCAGCGCCAGGTGACGGATGTCGTCCGCGTCAGTCATCGACGTCACTCCCGGACACCGCCTCCCGCATCCGTCCAGCCTAACCGCCGCGCTTCCGCGGTGAATTGGTTCGGGTCAGGCGCCCGGTTCGGTCGACGGGGCTGGCACGTACTCGAGGACGACCGCCCGCAGGTAGCGCGGGTTGGTGGGGAGATCGACCGCTCCCACCGCGAACATCAGCGGGCTGCCCGGGGTCCCGGTGATCCCGTGCAGGCTCATGCCGACCGCGCCCGCCGGCTGCGGCGCGGGCGTGCCGACCCACCCGCCCGTGCTGAACGTGGCGAGCGCCGCGCTCGGCGCCGGGGAGTTGTCGATGAGCCACGGCACCCCGGCCAGGTCGGTCGCCACGTCAGGCAGCGCGCCTGCCGGCGCGTCCCGGAGGATCTCGAAGGAGCCACCGCCGCCGCGCACGGCCAACCCACCGTTCCCCACCGCCCACAGCTCGCCGGACGAGCGACCCGCGAGCGCCGTGAACGAGGACTCCTGGTCGTTGATGCCCACCGGAACCGTACGCCAGCCTGAGCCGTTCCAGTGGAACAGCAGGGGGCCCTTGAACCCCTGCCACGCACCGTTGCCGGCGGCCCAGACGTCATCCGAGCGGAAGGCCCTGATGGCGGTGAAGGTGCAGAAGTTCGGCATACCACCGAAGGACGTGCCTCCGGCGCGGCACTCGGCGGGCGACCGGTGCGACCGCCAGGACCGGCCGTCCCACTCCTCGATGATCACGTCGCTGAGCTGGTTGCCCACCAGCCAGGCGTGTCCGTCCGCGACGGTGAGTCCGGTGATCAGCGCGTAGCCTCTGCTGTTCCGCCTCGGGAGGGGCACCTCGCGCCAGGCGGTTCCGTCGTAGTGCAGGACGTGCGTCTCCTGGTCCTCCGGGCCCGCGGCGGCCGTGCTGCCGACGGCCCAGACGTTCGAGGGCGAGTCGGCCGCGACGAGGTCGAACCGACCGTGCCAGGTGGTCGCCGGGAGCGCCCCGCGTGCCCAGCGCGTCCCGTCCCACTGGAGGATCAACGGGGTGCCGCTGTCGTTCGGCTGGTCGGGCGAGTAGGCCTCGCTCCCGACGGCCCACGCGTGCGTGGCGTCCACCGTCACGACGTCCCACAGCACGCTCGTCGGCCGGGCCAGCTCCGGCAGCGTGGCCAGGCGCCAGGCCGGTGCCGGCGCGCCGGTGCCGACGGCTTCGGGCGACCCGCCTGCGGCGGTCGCGGCGGGTCCCGAGGGTGCTGGCGCGGTGCTCGTGCCGACGCGTTCGCCGGTGCAGCCCGACACCAGCAGGACAGCGGCCACCGTCACGGCGATCTTGCGCATGGCACCGATGATCGCAGGGCGGCGCCAGTGCTCGGCAGCAGGACGAAAGTGGGTGGCCTCGCCGGGCCGTCCCGCCCTACCGTGTCACTTGTTCTTCGTGTCCGACCCACTCACAGAGGACTTCACCCCGCGTGACGCCGCCTGCTCTCTAGACCTGACACCGTGCCCGCGCATCGGTCGCCGACGTCGCCGTCGGCTCTTTTCCCATGCCTTCCGTCAGGTCTTCGGAGAGTTCATGTCTACGCGTCCTCATGTCGTGCTGCCCTGGGTCCTTCGCGGCACGCGCCTTCCCCTTCTCCCGTTCCGCCGCGTCCACTGCCGTTCCTGCCTCGCCGCTGTGGAGCGGGACGCATGCCGGCAACCGCTCGACCCGTCCTCTCGCGTAATTTCCTGGCCCGTCCCGCTCTCGGTCGTCGTCGACGGCGCTCGCCCCGAACGGCTCATCACCCAGGGGGCCGGGCATCATCCGCGGACAGATCGCGCCATGGGCCGCCGCCGTGGGCCTGAGCCGCGGCGACAGGCACGGTGGCCGCGGGCCGGGCTGCACCATGCCGCGGTCCGCGCGCGGTCGCTCGGGACCGGGCCCGACCGACGGTCAGGGCCGGCCCGGTACCAGCGCGGAAGGTGAACGCCCGGGCTAAACACTTGCTCCTCACGCGGCGTCAGGGCACATAGTCGGTGGCGTGGAGGAGCACCTGACCGTGGGGCGTGTGGCGGAGTTGGCCGGCGTCAGCGTCCGCACACTGCACCACTATGACGAGATCGGCCTCCTGGAGCCGTCCACGCGGACCGCAGCGGGGCACCGGGCCTACTCCGCGAGCGATGTGGAGCGGCTCCGGGAGGTGCTCGCCTACCGGCGGCTCGGCTTCGGACTGCGGGAGATCGCGGATCTGGTCGACGATCCGGCCACCGACGCGGTCGCGCACCTGTGCCGGCTGCGCGGCCTGCTCATGGACCAGCGCGACCGCGCTGCCGCCATGGTGACGGCCATCGACAGGGAACTGGAGGCACGAGCCATGGGAATCCGGACGACACCCGAGGAGCAGCTGAAAATGTTCGGCGCGCAGTTGTACGACGCCATCGGATCCGCGTACCCGGCGACGCGGCGCACCGAGCCCCGGATCGCCGCGCGCATCTGGGATGCGTTGGGGGACGCACGGACGGTGCTGAACGTCGGGGCGGGCACCGGCTCCTACGAACCACCGGACCGTGACGTCACGGCGGTGGAGCCGTCGGCGGTCATGCGGGCGCAGCGTCCCGCGGGCGCGGCGCCGTGCGTGGCCGCCGCCGCGGAGAGCCTGCCGTTCGAAGACCAGTCCTTCGACGCGGCCATGGCGGTCAGCACCGTCCATCACTGGCCTGACCCGGTCGCCGGGCTGCGTGAGATGCGGCGGGTGGCGCGCCGCGTGGTGGTGTTCACGTACGACGCCGACGACACCGGCTGGCGTCAGCGGTTCTGGCTCACCCGCGACTACCTGCCGGAGTTCGCAGAACTCCTCGTCGGCTGGCCGTCCCTGGCCGACCTGACCCGCGCCATCGGAGGACGGGCAGAGCCGGTGCTGGTCCCGTGGGACTGCGCCGACGGCTTCTTCGAGGCGTACTGGCGGCGGCCTGAGGCCTACCTGGACGAACGCGTACGCCGTGCGGTTTCGGTATGGACCAGAGTCGGACCGCAGGCGGAGCAACGGGCCGTCAGCACGCTGCGCGAAGATCTTTCCTCCGGCCGCTGGGCGGAGCGCAACCGCGACATCGTCGCCCTCGACACGGCGGAGCTCGGTCTCCGCCTGCTCGTGGCCTGAGCCGGGGTGCGGGAGATGGTCGAGTTCGTCAGGGCCGGTTGTGCACGAACCACGCGTCACCTGCGGACAGGGCGACGGCGACCTCCCACCGGTGCAGGTCGAGGTTCGGGGCGAGCGCCTTGAGCTGGCCGGCCGCGGTCCACGCCTCGTCCCCCGGCGTCGGGCGACGACCCACCTGGAACTGCAGCATGGTGCCCCAGGACGCGACCAGGCGGGCGTCCCACCGGTGACGCCACTGCGCCAACACCTCGGCGAGCCTCCGCTGGTACTCCCGGGTGAGCGCACCGTAGAAGGCCACCCAGTACCCCGAGCTGCGGACGTCGCTGGTGGGCAGCAGCATGAGCAGGACGCTGTTCGGCGTGTACCAGTAGTCGGTCTGCGTCACGAACCGCGCCCTGGCGGACACCCGGGTGTGCAGGTCGGCGTCGGCGAGCAGCCGGTCGTACAGCGTCCTCTCCAGCGCCGGACGCTCAGCCGGCAGCGCCACGTCCGACACCAGGGCCGTCAGGTCGACGCCGGCCACGCCACGCGCGCAGTACTCGACCTCACCCTCGTCGACCACGTCGTCCTCGCTGTAGTGGCGGTAGATCAGCCACGGATCGGAAGCCTCGGCCGCCTCGGCGAACGTGCGCAGCTCCGACTCCGACGGACCCGGGTCGGGCTCCGGCCGGATCCTCAGCGTGCCGTCGAAGTCGTCGGTGACCAGGACGGGCCGGCGTCCGAGGACCGGCACCAGTGCGTCGGCAGCCCGCCAGGCCTCGTGCAGGCGATGGGGGTCGACGTCGGCGACGAGGACGGTGCCCGCCGGGCCGTGCCCGATCGGCAGGCCGGCCAGTGGCGTGCCGACGAACGCCGCTGCGATCTGGTCGAGGTCGTTTCGCACGGTAGGAGTGTGGCCGATCATCGACGCGGCGTGGGGGTGGGTCCTCGCCGGGGAGGTCGGCGCCTGGGCGGGCGGCCGGGAGACCGGGGCGGCGCGGGAGACCGTCGTGTGATCTGATCCCTGCCGATGACAACACCGGACGCTCCCACCACCGACCCCGACGCCGCTGCGACCACGCCGCCGCACGTGCGCCGCATGGTCGTGCTCATGCTCGCCAACCTGGCCCTGAGCGCCCTGCTCGCCGGCCTGATGCTGGTCTTCCAGGAGCAGCTGCTGGACTACCGGCTCGCCCACCTCGACCTGCCGGCCGGCACCGACCTGGCCGCCGCCCGGGAGACGATGCGCTCCTCGGTGTGGTCCAAGGTGCTGCCCGTGGCGCTGGTCGCGCTCGCCTACCTGTGGTTGATCCACGGATTGCAGATGGGCCAGCGCAAGGCGTACCGGCAGGTGGTCCTCATCTCGGTGATCGTGCTGCTCGGCTCCGGCCTGACCCTGTTCCAGCCGTTCCCCTGGTGGCTGCGGGCGGTCAACGTCGCAAAGATGCTCGTGGCGGTCGCGCTGCTCTTTCTCGCCGGCCGCCCCCAGGTTCGCGGCTGGTTCGCCGCGACCAACCGACACGACATGGCCGACCGCTTCCCGTCCTGACCTCCCGGCCCGCCCACGATCACCCGTGGAGCGATCGGGCTCCCGCTGGTGGCGCTGACGCTGGTCACCTACGGCGTCTTGAGCATCGCCGTGCTCGTGCGGCAGGTTCTCACCGGCGACACGCAGTGGTCGGACGTGCGTGAGGGGTGGGCGGTGACCGCCACCCTGCTGGTGTTCCTCTGCTGGGGAGTGGCACTGGGCGTCACCACCACCGGCTACGCGATCGCTACCCGGCCTCGCCCGGAGCGGGCCACGGACCGCGGCCCGTCGCTCTGAGCAGCCGGCCTGCCCCATCACGCCCGATCGTCGGCAACGTCCGTGGAGGCAGGCGGCAGGTGGAGAACCGGCTTGCGCCGGTGCCGCCCCACGGGCCATAGTCGTTCCATGATCTCTTACCGGAAGGGCGGCGACGCCCTGGCGCGGTGAGCGCCCCCGCGCGGCGCACCGACGCCGCGAAACCTTCACAGGCCGTTCGCAGCGGCAAGCCTCACGACCTGTGGCAGCAGGCCATCCGGATCCGCCAGGAATGGCTCGACCACGCCCTGTCCACGCAGCCGGCGGACCGGTCGACCGCCGAACGCTGCCTGACCGCCATCTACGCGAGGGCATCGCGGCCGCGACCCCGGTTCGAATGGGTCGACTCGCCAGACAAGGCACGCCCCCTGATCACCGACTGGCCCACCCTCGATCAACTCTACGAGCGCATCCGGGCCCCCCGGCCGCGCGGGACGCCACCGCCGGCAAGCGACATTGCCATGATCGCCTCCCAGCTACGTGGCACGCTGAGCGCGGGCGTCACTCACACCGATCCCGAGCTGTCGCCCGTGCGCACGAGCAAGACGAAAGAACCATGGCCCGAACTGGCGCCGCTGCGGGCGCTCGACAGCGGCGTTCCGCTCGCTGTCGTGCTGCACCAGGGCGTACGCACGGCACTGCACCGCAGCCTCGCGCACGGGTACTGCCTACCCGTGCGTGCGGCGCTGGCTGGCGACGGCCCGGTACCCGTGTGCTGGTACGGGCAGCAGGAGGCCTCATGGATCGCCTACTACGACGTGCTGCACCGCCTCGGCCTTGCCCGGTACGGGCCGGACGAGGCCGAACACCTCGACGCCTGGGCCGACCTGGCCCGCTCCTGCGGCTGGTGGTGGCCGGGCGAGGACGTGTGCGTCGTGGTGGACCGGCCCCAGGTGATTCGCACCGAGCCGGTCTCCGGGACGGTCCACGACCAGATCCGACTGCAACCCCGCGGCCTGCGCTACCGCGACGGCTGGCAACCACTCCTGAACAGGTGAGCTGAGTCGACGTCAGGCCGGGGCGGGCACCCGCCAGTCCCGGCCTGACGTCGACGTCCGACTGCCCCTCCAATCGCCGCCGGCGGCCGACACGCTCGCAAGCCCCTCCGGCCCGCAGATCATCATGCCGAGGACCCTGCCCGGGGACTGTTGGTGGCTCGGTCACGGGTTCTGCCAGCGCATTGATGGTGTTGGTGGCACGATGCATGACGTGGGAACCCCGAAAACCGCCGCACCTGCTGTCTCGCCGCTTGCTGGTGAGCCGATCAAGCGCGCCGACGCCGAACGGCTCGCGGGAGTGCTGAAGGCCGTCGCCGACCCGGCCCGGCTGCGACTGCTCAGCCTGATCCAGTCCGCTCCCGAGGGCGAGGCGTCCGTCAGTGACCTCACCACGCCGCTCGGCCTCTCCCAGCCGACCGTCAGCCATCACCTCCGGATCCTCACCGAGGCCGGTCTGCTGGAGCGGGACAAGCGGGGCGTCTGGGCGTACTACCGACTGGTGCCGTCCGCTATCGCGGCGATCGCCGAGCTGTTGACGCCGCCCCGCAAGCGGGCGACCAGAAAGGCCCGCTGACCGACGCTGCCCGGCCGTCCAGCGGGCGGCCACGGGCAACCCGCTCCGGTCAGTGGACTTCGTCGACGGCGGCGCCGTTTCGTTCAGCGGGACGGTCAGTCCGGGACGCCCTCGCCGAGCAGGCGCTGCGCGGCCGCGTGGGCTTCGCGGGCCGGCCTGGGGCCGGCGGCCCCTCCCCCGCCGACGAGAATCCGGCCGCGGACCCGGGTGGGGTGCCGCGCGGCAACCAGTGACGAGGCATGCGCACGGGGCGGGCGACACCCGGCCGGCCTCCAGCCTCGCGCGGTCGCCGTCCGCGACCGCCGGGCGTCAACTCGACACGAACTCACCGGCGTGGACGGCGCGCAGGGCGCGCTCGACGGTCTCCTGGTTCTCGCCGACCGGAGCCACATAGCCGATGACGTCGCGCGCGGCGCCCTCACCGAGCGTGCGGGTGATCACCCACGTGGCGAGATACTGCGACGCCAGGCAGCCGCCGGCCGTGGCGATGTTGCCCTCGGCGTGAAACGGCGCGTCCAGCACGGTAACGCCGCAGGCCTCGACGAACGGCCGGCTCTTCATATCCGTGCAGGCGGGCATGGAGTCGAGCAACCCGAGCCGGGCGAGCACCAGGGCGCCGGAGCACTGCGCACCGATCAGCTGTCGTGTCGGGTCGAGCGGCAGCCTGGAGAGCATTTGATCGTCGGCGACCACTTCTCGCGCCCGCACCCCGCTGCCGATCAGCACGATGTCTGCTTCGGTCACGAACTCCATCGGGCGCTGCCCGGTCACCTCGACGCCGTTCATCGACGTGACCACCGGCGTCGGGGTCGTGATGAAGGCCGCCAACCCGTCCTTGCGGCACCGGTTGATCAGCGCGGCGGCGATGAAGCTGTCGAGCTCGTTGAACCCGTCGAAGGTGATCACCGCTACCTGCATCACAAGTCTCCCGAGTACGGCATCAGGTCGCCAGTTTCGTTGCTCCGCCGTTCCGGGTCGAGAGCCAATCAGCGGTCGGCGGCATGCCGACCGCCCCCATGCGGAACGGACAGCCCAGACGGTGGTGATCACCGCACTGGCGCTCGCCACCGTTCACGTACCGGCGCTGAGCGCGCTTGCCGCGCTGACCGCAGTCTGCCTGGGGTTCCTGGCGATCGAAGTGAGAAGGCGAGGTCCGTTGGCCCGTTTCTGACCCGGGTGCGCGAATCGCCGGCGTCATTCGACAGGGTGACCGAATTTCGGTCTGGGGTAGGGGCGGCTCCGGGTTGGTATGCCTGTGAGGTGACGGAGCGAGCGAACAACGAAGAGCCTGCGGCGGGCGGCGAGGGGCCGACCGAGGATGGCGGGACAGCCTCTCAGGCATCGCTCGCCGGTCGCCCGGCCGCGGGGCTGGGGTTGCTACTGGGCGCGTTGGGGGTGGTATACGGCGATATCGGTACCAGCCCTCTCTACGCGCTGAAGACGGTCTTCACTCTCGACCGTGGCCTGGTCCCGGACAGGCCCGACGTGTTCGGCGTGATCTCGCTGGTGTTCTGGTCGATCATCCTGATCGTGTCGGTCAAGTACGTCATCTTCATCCTTCGAGCCGACAACGAAGGCGAGGGCGGGGTGATGGCCCTGGCCGCCCTCGCTCGAAGAGCGCTGCTCAAGGCCAACGCGAAACGGGCCGCAACGGTGTTGGCGCTGGGGGCTCTGGGCGCTGCCCTGTTCTACGGCGACAGCGTCATCACCCCAGCGATCTCGGTGTTGTCCGCGGTGGAAGGACTGGAGGTCGTTTCTCCGCAGTGGGCGGTGGTGGTGCTGCCAGCATCGGCGGTGATCCTCACCCTGCTGTTCACCATCCAGCGGTGGGGCACGGGACGGGTCGGTTCCGTGTTCGGGCCGATCATGCTGCTCTGGTTCGCCTGTCTGGGTGTCGCCGGCGCGGCCGAGGTGCTGCGGCACCCGGGCATCCTGGCCGCCCTGTCACCGACCTACGCGGCCGCGTTCTTCCTGAACCACCCGGTCATCGCATTCGTCGCGATGGGCGCCGTGGTGCTGGCGATCACCGGCGCCGAAGCGCTCTACGCGGACATGGGTCACTTCGGCCGCGCCCCGATCCGCCGGGCGTGGTTCGCGATCGTGTTTCCCGCGTTGACACTCAACTACCTCGGCCAGGGCGCGTTGATCCTGCGGGCACCCGAAAGCCGGGACAACCCGTTCTTCCTGCTGCTGCCGGCCTGGGCGCAGCTCCCGATGGTCGTCCTGGCCACCGTGGCGACCGTGATCGCGTCCCAGTCGGTGATCTCCGGAGCGTTCTCGGTGTCCCGGGAGGCCATGCGCCTGGGCTTCCTGCCGCACCTGCGCATCCGACAGACCTCCCGCCGCGAGTACGGGCAGATCTACGCCCCGGGCGTGAACTGGGGTCTGTTCGTGGCGGTCCTGGTGGTCACGTTCGCGTTTGGCTCATCCACGAACCTTGCCGCCGCGTACGGGGTGGCGGTCACCGGCACCTTCCTGATCACCACGACCCTGTTCCTCGTCGTCGCGCGGATGCTGTGGCGCTGGGCCACGTGGCAGGTCGCGGTGTTCGCCGTCGTCGCCGGCAGCATCGAGCTGACCTTCTTCACCGCGAACCTGGCCAAGGTAACCCACGGTGGCTGGCTGACGCTGCTGATCGCGATCGTCGTCTTCACAGTCCTGCTGACATGGCGGCGTGGCGCCGAACTGGTCACCGCCCGGCGGATCGAACGGGAAGGGCCGCTCCCCGACTTCATCGACACCCTGCACGCGACGAACATCCCCTGGGTGCCAGGCACCGCCGTGTTTCCCCACCCGAACAAGGAGACGACGCCCCTGGCGCTGCGCGCGAACGTCGCGTACAACCACGTCCGACATCAGACGATTGTGATCATTACAGGTCGTACCGCGAACATCCCGCATATTCCGTGGGATCAGCGCCTGACCATCGACGATCTCGGCGATCCCAATGACGGCGTCCTCCACATCACCGCGGTCTTCGGCTTCCAGGACCCGACCGATTTCCCCGAGGTGGTTCGCCGCGCCGCCGCCCATCCCCTCGCCAAAGAACTCGACCTCGACGGCATTTCCTACTTCGTCTCGCGGATCACACTCCGTTGCACGCATAGACCCGGCATGGCCACCTGGCGTAAACGCCTGTTCATCGGCCTCGCCCACAACGCTGCCAGTCATGCCGAGTTCCTTCACCTGCCTGAGGAACGCACGATCGTCCTCAGCGCCGAAGTCCCCGTCTGAACCCGACCCCGATCAGTCACACCGAGCCCACCGCGGAAAGCATGGCTGGCGGGATACCCGCCGGGCCGGGGCTCCGGGCCGGCTGATCCTCCCGGCCCGGAGCACCATCGGGTCAGGCTGTCGCCATCTGGCGAACATGTTTGCCCTCGGCGAACTCCTCCACCATCTTGGCGCAGAAGGCCGGAAGGTCGCTGGGGCTGCGGCTGGTGACCAGGCCGCTGTCAACCTGTACCTGCTGGTCCACCCAGTTCCCGCCTGCGTTGCGGATGTCGGTGCGCAGGCTGGGGAACGAGGTGACGGTCCGGCCGTTGACCATGCCGGTTTCGACCAACGACCAGGGGCCGTGGCAGATCGCCGCCACCGGCTTCTGTTGCTCAAAGAACGCCCGGACGAAGTCCATTGCCTGCGGGTTCATCCGGAGCCGGTCGGGGTTGACCGTCCCGCCGGGCAGCAGCAGGGCGTCGTAGTCGGCCGCATTGGCCTCGTTCACGGTCCGGTCCACCCGATAGCGGTTGGCCGGGTTGATGTCCTGGTTCATTGACTGGATCTCGCCGGAATTCAAGGAGATCAGGTGGACCTCGGCCCCCGCCTGCTCCGCGGCGGCCCGGGACTGGGTGTACTCCACGTCCTCGACCCCGTCGGCGGCGAGGCAAGCGACTCGTTTGCCGGTCAGTGGCTGCTGGCTCTGCGCCATCTCTGCGGCCTTCCCTTCGCGGCGCCGCCCCGTCGGCGGCGCGTCGTTCGCTCGGGGTCGCCTTCCCGCTGTCGGCACCGGGAAACAGGCCACCGAACGCCACTCAAGGGTGGACAATCCGCCTATATGCCCGCCGCTCACAGAGGGCCTGCGCGGAGGAAGGTCGCGCTACGAGCGTGCTTCCTGCCGCAGCGGGTAACGCACTCGACCCACTGGTACCCAGGCTCCCGAAAGGCCCACCATGACCCTCGCTGCCGCCGCGATCGAGCTGCCATCCGGCCAGACCATGCCCGTGCTCGGCCAGGGAACCTGGTACCTGGGTGAGCGCCCCGAAAGGCGGCAAGACGAGTTAGCCGCCCTACGCGCCGGGCTCGACCTGGGCATGACCATGATCGACACTGCGGAGATGTACGGTGACGGCGCCTCCGAGGAACTCGTCGGCGAGGCGATCATCGGACGACGCGCCGACGTCTTTCTGGTCGACAAGGTGCTGCCGTCCAACGCCAGCCGACGGGGAACCGTGCAGGCCTGCCGCCGCAGCCTGCAACGACTCGGCGTCGACCACATCGACCTCTACCTGCTGCACTGGCGCGGCAGCCATCCACTCGCGGAGACGATCGAGGCGTTCGCCGAACTCGTCGACGCTGGTGACATCGGGCAGTGGGGCGTGAGCAACTTCGATCTTTCCGACATGACGGAGCTGCTCGAGGCGGGCGGAAACTCCTGCGCAACCAACCAGATCCTGTACAACCTCACCCGCCGAGGTCCCGAGTACGACCTGCTGCCGTGGCTACGCGAGCACCGAATCCCGGTGATGGCGTACTCGCCGATCGAGCAGGGCCGACTGCTCGGCCATCCCCAGATCGCGGAGGTCGCCGCCCGGCACGGGGCCACGCCCGCTCAGGTGGCGTTGGCCTGGCTACTGCGGCAGGACAGGATTGCGGCCATCCCCCGATCGTCCAACCCGGAACACACCCGGGAGAACGCGGAAGCTCGCGACCTGCATCTGAGCGAGGAGGACGTGGCGGCACTCGACACGGCGTTCCCGCCGCCGGCCGGCCCGCAACCGCTGGAGATGCTGTAGCCGTTCGCGGATCGGTTCGGGACCGCCGGCTCACTCGGCGAACCCGGCGAGACATCCGGAGTCGAGCCGGGCGCCGACCGGCCCGGTCAGGTGCCGACCCGGCGGGGCTGGAGCTGTCCCGTCCCCGGCCCGGTCAACTGCCAGAACTCCTGGGGCAGCTGGTCGACCAGGTCTCCGTACTCCTTCGCGCTGGCCGCCTCACGAAGGGTATCCAGCACCGCCCGTACTGCGTCGGTGGCCACCTGGCGATCCACGCCGGCCCGCGACTGCACCCGTTGGAAGAATTCGGCGAGCCCGAACCGTTCCGGATCTTCAGTGGGCCTGTCCACCAGCCCTCGCAGCTCCTCAGGGAGCTGAGAAGCGAGGTCCCTCGCCTGGCCGCCAGTGATCCGTTCTGCCAACGTCTCGAGCGTGGCCCGGGTGATCGGTTCCGCCTGCCCCGGCGGAACCTTCGGTCGCGCTGCCACGGACTGGATGAACTCGGTGTAGTTCACCTGGGATCCCCTCTCGAACCTGAATGCGGCGGGTACCCGCGCCCGCCGGGGTGAAACGGCGGTCCGCCCGCCCTCAGCCGGATGGTGGCGGAGGGCGGTGCCTGATCCGGCGGGTCACCCGAAACTGGTACAGGCCGGCGCTGGTGACGCCGTAGAAGGCGGGCAGAAGGAGGAAGATGGCGAGGCCGACCAGCGGCGTCACCAGGTAGCCGAGCACCCCCGCGAGGGCGTACAGGAGGACCCCGGCGAGGGCGCGGATCCGCTCGACGCGGAAGAACTCGTGCTTGACCTGTTCCTTCAGCAGGTCGGGGTGCTTGGCCAGGTAGTGGTAGAACGCCAGCCACGTCGCGCACAGCGACGCGCCGACCAGCGCGTAGAAGGCGATGGCCACGCGCTGGTCCGCGTTGTCGTGCTCCTGCAGGGCGTGCGACACGACGATGGTCGGAAACGGCAGCAGCGCCGTGGTGAACAGCACCAGCAGGTTCATCCAGTGCAGGCCGCGATCAGTCTGCTGGATGCGGTTGAACGCCGCCTTGTGGTTGAGCCAGACGACGGCCACGTACGAGTAGGACGCGAGATAAGCGACGTACGACGGCCACTGGCTGAGCAGTCCGGACAGGAGGCGGCCGGGCGGGACGTCCGGCACCCGGAGGTCCAGGACCAGCAGCGTGATGATGATGGCGAAGATGGCGTCGCTGAACGCCACGGCACGGCTGGTGTCCGATCGGGTGCCGAGCTCCGTTTCTGGGGCGCTCACCGACCGTGCCTACCCAGGGTCGCCCGCGGCAAACACCCAGGCCCCCTCCGCCCGCAATGCGAACCCGTCTGACCGGCGCCTCCCGACAGATGCCGCATCCGGCGACCCGTGCACGCCGCGGTCGCCGGATGCGGGTGGTCGTCAGGGTTTGAGGACGACCTTCTCGCAGTGGTCCTGCTTGTTCTTGAAGATGTCGAAGCCGCGTTCCGCCTCGTCGAGCGGCAGGGTGTGGGTGATGACCCGGGTCGGATCGATCTCGCCGCGCTCGATGCGCTGCAACAGCGGCTTCATGTAGCGCTGTACGTGGCATTGCCCGGTACGCAGGGTCAGCGCTCGGTTCATCCACGCGCCGGAGGGGAACTTGTCCAGGAAACCGCCGTACACGCCGATCACCGACACGATGCCACCGCTGCGGCACGACAGGATCGCCTGCCGCAGCGCGTGCGGGCGCTCGCTCTCCAAGCGGACCGCCTGCTTGAGCCGGTCGTAGGCGTGGACGTGTGCACTGCCGTGGCTGGCCTCCTGGCCGACCGCGTCGATGCACTTGTCCGGTCCGCGCCCACCGGTCAGTTCCAGCAGCCGGGACCGCACGTCCACCTCCTCAAAATTGATCGTCGTGTAGCCCGCCCGGTCCGCCATCTGCAGCCGGTACGGCTCCTTGTCGATGGCGATGACCTTCGCGGCGCCGAGCACCCGGGCGCTGTCCATGGCGAACTGGCCGACCGGGCCGGCGCCCCACACCGCCACCACGTCGGTGGACTGGATGTCACACAAGTCCGCACCCATGTAGCCGGTGGGCAGGATGTCGGAGAGGAACAGCACCTGCTCGTCGGTCAGATCGGACTCGATCTTCAACGGACCGACGTCGGCGAACGGCACCCGCGCGTACTGCGCCTGACCGCCGGCGAAGCCGCCCGTCAGATGGGAATAGCCGAAGATCCCGGCGACCGGATGACCGAACATCTTCTCCGCGATCCCGGCGTTGGGGTTGGAGTTCTCACAGCAGGAGTAGAGCTCGGCGGCGCACGCGTCGCACGCGCCGCAGGCGATCGGGAACGGCACGACGACCCGGTCGCCGACCCGTAGCTTGTCGGCGGGCACTCCTGAGCCGACCTCGATCACCTCGCCCATGAACTCGTGGCCGATGACGTCGCCGTCCTGCATCGTGGGCACATACCCATCGAGCAGGTGCAGGTCCGAGCCGCAGATCGCGGTGGACGTGATCCGTACGATGGCATCGCGCTTGTTCAGGATCTTCGGGTCCGGTACGTCACGGACCTTGACCTTGTTGCGGCCCGCCCAGGTGTTCGCCCTCACGTTTCCGCTCCCTTCGCCAGGTCGGAATCCGACAGCGGTTGCGCCGGACGCTGCGGGAACTCCTTGCGGGCCCGCTTGCCCCACGGGGCGCCGTCGGACCGGACCACCTCGCCGGTCTCCAGCACCTGCTTGAGCCGGCGCAGATCGTCGTCGAGCTGCTGGTGCGGTTCCTCCCCGAAGTACCTGGCAACCGCCTTGCCGACGGCGCCGCCCGGGATGTCGTAGGTCAGGACGACGTGCACCTCGGTGCTCACACCGTCCGGGGCGGGCACGAACCGAACCGTACCGGCGTTCGGCACGTCGGCGTTCCCGGTCGACCGCCACGCGATCTTCTCGCCGGTCGCCTCGTCGATGATCTCGGCGTCCCACTCGACGTTCTTGCCGAACGGAGCGCTGGCGGACCAATGGCTCGTACGGTCACCGGTGGCGCGGACCTCCTCGAGATGAGCCATGAACGTCGGGAGATTGCCCAGATCGCGCCAGAACGCGTAGACCTCCGATGAGGGCTTGCGCACGGTTGTCGTGGCTGTCAGCTCCATGGGTCCTCCTCTGCGTGCGCCCCGTACCGCCGGTGGCTTGCAACGGAGGTCAGGACATCCAGCACCGTGATCCCGAGGACGGCGCCAGTGACACCAAGGAGCCGCCGCATGCGGCGCCGCCAGCTGTGCCACGCCCAGACCGAGACTCATCCAGCCGAGCCCGCGCCCCCGCCGCTGCACCTCTTCCTGCCTGGCATTCGCTGCCTCTCGGACCGCCAGTCGAGTCGCGGGTAGTCTCCGTATCCGATCCCACCTTGCCGAGCGTCCCGGTCATGGCGAACCGGGGTCGCGAAACAGTGGGGCCGGCATACCCGCCGCAGACCACCTGAACCCCGCCAATCGCCCGCTGACGGGAGACTGCACGGCAGGCCCGGGCGGCTCACAGGGCGTCCGGACGGCCCATCGTCACTGCAACCGGCCGGCGAACGCCGGCGGACCAGGAGCCGACTGCCGCCCACGGTGGGGCTACCCGTTGCTCCTCGCTTTCAGGCGCAGCTGATCCGCCGTCTCCTCGGTCGCACCGCTGAGCCGTTTGCTGCTTCGGCACACGGGTAGACCGCGACCCGGTCCGAGGGGGTGGGCCGAGGATCGGAGCCGCATACCGATGTTGGGCTCCATCCGGTCCGCATGCTATGTGAGACCCGAGGAGTGCGGGATGGCCGAACCGGAGGGCCGGGGCAGGGGCGCACGCGAGACGCCCGCACAACCGCGCGAGCAGGTCGATCGCCAGCGCGACGCCGAGGAGGGCGCGGGAGTCTCGGGTCGGGGCCAGAACGTCGGCCCCGCCGGCGGTCCAACCGGTGCCGAGCGGCCGGGCGAAAGCCCTGCCGCCCCGCAGCGCGGTGAGCACGACCTTCCCCAGCCGGCTGGCGGGCACAGCAGCAAGACGATGTCAGATCCGGACGTCGTCCTCCAGATCCCGCAGGCCAAGGTCGAACAGATCTACGTCGAGGTCGACGACCTGGACGCGTCCGTCTCACTGCGAGCCCGACTGGGTAGCCTGCTCCAGCTCGACGTGGGCGTCCAGGCGCACCTCGGCACGGTGAAGATCGATATCAAGGGCGTTGAGGCCGAGGCGATGCTCGAGGTTCGGCTCGAGGAACTCCGCGGCATTCTCGACAGCGCTCTCCACACCATCGAGCGCAACCCTCAAATCATCGAGTCGCTGGTCAAGACGGTGGACACCGCCGTGAACCAGGTCGGGCAGACAGCTCAGCAGGTGCTCGGGCCGCAGGGGCCGCTGGCGCGGACGCTCGACCACGTCGGGCAGACGGCGCAGGAGGCGCTGGGGCCCAATGGGCCGCTGTCGCAGACGCTGCAGCAGGCCACCCAGCAGGTCGGTCAACAGCTCGGGCAGACTACCCAGCAACTGGCTCAGAACCGCGCGGCGGCGGCTGGCGGCGGCGTGGGTCTGGGCGGCGTGCTGGGCGGATCTCCGGCCCGAACGGCGTGGCAACGGATGAAGAAGGTCGTCAACAACAGCCAGCCACTGAGGCAGGTCACGGCGCGGCTGGTAGGACCGCAGGGCCAACAACCGCAGAGCTGATCGGCGTCCCGCGCGGGATGCCAACTGTCTATTCGCTCTACATCCTCTGCATAACTCCGGGGATGTGGGGGTCGATCCGGGGGCGGGCGTACCACTGCCCTTACCGGGTGCGGGATTCCTCAGCGTGACATTGCACCGATATGACAGGGTTTGCCGGTGACGGTGCCGTCGGTCCGGCAGATGCGGCGACGGGTGGGGTCGACTCGGGGGCGTACATGAGGGCGTTGGTCAAGGCGGCGGTCATCGCGATCGGAGGGCTGGCCCTCCGCAGGTTCCTGCTTCCGTCGGGCCGTCAGGGGCCCTGGCAGCAGGCCCCGTTGATGCGGCGCGAGCCGCGGTGGCACGTGGTGACCGTGAACCCAGCCCGCGACGAGCTGACCCCGGACTCGCCACTTCCGGAGCCACTGGCCGGTCTCGGGGACGCTGTGGACGTGCGGATCCGCCGCGCCGCGGGTGACCGCGGCATCGAGCTGGCGGTACGGCTGCGTGACGGCGCTCAGTCCCCGGTGACCGCGGGGGCCAGACGACTCGCGGGTCGCGATCCCAACCAGGCGATCCGCGCCGCGCTGCGGGAGGCGAAGCAGTTGCTGGAGACCGGCGAGGTGCTGCACCCCGACTTTCCACCCACCACCCAGCCGACGGTGGTCAACCAACCGCTGCAGATGGCGACGCGGCAGGGGCGCCGGGAGGGGCGACTGTGAAGGCACTGTTGTGGCAAGGCGTCAACGAACTGTCGGTGGGCGAGGTTCCGGACCCGACGATGCGCAACGAGCAGGACGCCATCATCCGGGTGCGCAAGACGGTGACGTGCGGCTCCGACCTGCACCTGCTGGGTGGGTACATCCCGTTCATGGAGCGGGGCGACGTCCTCGGGCACGAGTTCCTGGGCGAGGTGGTCGAGGTCGGCCCGCAGGTGCGTAAGCACAAGGTGGGCGACCGGGTGGTGGTCTGCTCGTTCGTCTCCTGCGGCCGCTGCTGGTACTGCCAGCAGCAGCAGTACTCCTTGTGCGACAACGGCAACACCAACCCCGCGATCACCGAGAACGTCTGGGGCTTCGCACCCGGCGGCTGCTACGGCTACTCCCACGCGCTCGGCGGCTTCGCGGGCAGCCACGCCGAGTACATCCGCGTTCCGTACGCCGACCAGGGGGCCTTCACCGTCCCAGATGGGGTGAGCGACGAGCGTGCTCTCTTCGCCTCCGATGCCGCCCCGACCGGCTGGATGGGCGCGGACCTCGGTGGGGTCAAGGCCGGTGACGTGGTCGCGGTGTGGGGCGCGGGCGGGGTGGGCCAGATGGCCGCACGCGCGGCCGTCCTGCTCGGCGCGGAGCGGGTGATCATCATCGACCGTTTCGCCAATCGGCTGCAGATGGCGGAGAAGTACCTGGGCGTGGAGACACTCAACTACCAGACCCAGGACGTCGGCGCTGAACTGCTGGAACGCAGCGGCGGTCGCGGGCCTGACGTGTGCATCGAGGCGGTGGGGATGGAGTCCCACAGCACCGGCCCGCAATACCTCTACGACCAGGTCAAACAGCAGCTACGCCTGGAATCGGACCGTCCGATCGCCGCCCGCGAGGCCATCTACCACTGCCGCAAGGGCGGAAGCGTGTTCCTGCTCGGCGTCTACGCCAACCTTGTCGACAAGTTCCCGCTCGGGGCGGTGATGAACAAGGGCCTCACCCTGCGTGGCGCCCAACAGCACGGACACCGCTACATTCCCATGTTGCTCGAACGGATGGCACGCGGCGAGCTGGTCACCGAACACCTCGCGACACACACCATGCCACTCGACGAGGCGCCACAGGGATACAACATGTTCAAGAACAAGCTCGACGGCTGCGTACGCGCCGTCTTCGAACCCGCCCGATGATCGGTGCGCGGGGTCGTATCGCTGCTGGCACGGCTGGCGCTCGGGGTGCGGGCGCGGTGGTGCAGGGCGACGAGGACACCGACGGGCGCGTGCAGGCCGGCCATCACGCCGAACACAGCGTCCCCTGCTTTCCGGTGGGCCGTCCGACAAACCGGTGAGGCTCGTCGACGCTGACTCAGCGCCTTCCGTCGGAGCGGCAGATGTTGGTCGTCGGCAGCGGCGGGCAGCGCCTACCCAGGGCGTTTGCCGCTCAGGGCTTCGGGAAGAAGGCGTCGCGCCGACAGTCAGGAGCAGCGGATGAACGGACCCCTAGCCGACGAACCCGTCGGCGCCCTCGAACTCGTGCACACCTTCACCGGGCCCATGCCCACCGGGGTGAGCGTCTCGCACACCGGCCGGGTCTTCGTGAACTTCCCCAAGTGGGGCGACGAGGTGCCCGCCACGGTGGTCGAGCTGCGCGACGGCCGCGAGGTGCCGTTCCCGGACCAGGCCTGGAACCAGCCCGCCCGGGACGACGACGCCGGCGCGTTCGTCTCGGTGCAGAGCATCGTGGTGGACCCGGCCGACCGGCTCTGGGTGCTCGACACCGGCAGCCCGATGTTCCGGCCCACGAAGCCGGGCGGACCCAAACTGGTCCGCGTCGACCTGGACAGCAACTCCGTCGCCCAGGTCATCACCTTTCCTGCCGACGTCGCGCTGCCCTCGACGTACCTCAACGACGTGCGGTTCGACCTGCGCAGGGGTGACGCCGGGATCGCCTACATCACCGACTCCTCGGACTCCGGGCCGAACGGGATCGTCGTGGTCGACCTGGCCAGCGGCGCATCCTGGCGGCGGCTGCACGACCACCCGTCCACGAAGGCCGAGCCGCTGTCCACCTACCGGCCGGTGGTCGAGGGACGGCCGTTCCTGGAACGCCCGGCCGACGGACCGCCGAAGCCGCTGTCGATGGGGTCGGACGGGATCGCCATCTCGGCCGACGGCTCCCGGCTGCACTACTGTCCCCTCGCCTCCCGCCGCTGGTACAGCGTCGCCACCGACGCGCTCGCCGACCGAGCCCTCACCGAGGACCTGGTCGCCGCCACGGTGGCGGACGAGGGTGACAAGGGCGGCGGCTCCGACGGCTTGGAAACCGACGACGCCGGCCGGTTCTACCTGACCTCGTACGAGAACAACGCCGTGCTGCGCCGCCGGCCGGACGGAGAGTACGAGACCGTCGTGCACGATCCCTGCCTGCTCTGGCCGGACACAATGTCCGTCGCCACAGACGGGCACCTCTACGTCACCGCCAACCAGCTGCACCGGCAGCCGAAGTACCAGCGGGGACAGGACCTGCGGCGCAAGCCGTACGCCCTGTTCCGCACCCGCATCGACGCCGGACCGGTCCTGCTGCGCTGAACCGCCCGGTGGTTCACCGCTCTTCGTTCTCGCTGTCTTCCTGCCCGGGGCGGCGCCACCGGTCCGGGCTCAGGTCGAGTCGCTCGGCGTCGAGCGGGTCCTGGTCCGCTTCTCTCGTCTGCTCAAAGCTGGGCCGGCGCACCTCCTCGGGTGCCGGTACGTCGACGGGGCGGGCACCGGACTGCGGCGCCGGGTGGTGTGCCACCGCCTCGCGGGCCCCCAGCGCGCCGTCGACAGCGGGCGACTCGGGTACGCGCTTCTCGCGGTGCATTTCGTCCTTGATCTGCTGGGGTGGCTTGGCGGCGCGTTGCGGCAGGTCCCGGCCGAGGTCGGCGACGAGCGGCCCATACTTGGCGTCGAAGGCGGGGCGCTCAGAGCGGATCCGGGGCATACGGTCGAAGTTGCGCAGCGGGGGTGGGCAGGTCGTGGCCCATTCCAGGGAGTTGCCGTACCCCCAGGGGTCGTCAACAGTGACCGTGGCCCCGAACCGCCAGGACTGCCAGATGTTGTAGAGGAAGAACAGGGTCGACGCGCCGAGGATGAAGGACCCGACTGTCGAGACGGTGTGCAGGGTCGTGAAGCCGTCCTGGGGCAGGTAGTCGGCGTACCGGCGGGGCATGCCCTCGTTACCCAGCCAGTGGTGCACCAGGAACGTGGTGTGGAACCCGATGAACATGGTCCAGAAGTGCGCCTTGCCGAGCCGTTCGTCGAGCAGCCGCCCGGTCATCTTCGGGAACCAGAAGTACACGCCGGAGAAGGCGGCGAAGACGATGGTGCCGAAGAGCACGTAGTGGAAGTGCCCGACGACGAAGTAGGTGTCGTGGGTGTGGAAGTCGATGGGCGGGCTGGCCAGCAGCACTCCGGTGAGGCCGCCGAACAGGAACGTCACCAGGAAGCCGACGGCGAACAGCATCGGCGTCTCGAAGGTGATCTGCCCCTTCCACATGGTGCCGATCCAGTTGAAGAACTTCACCCCGGTCGGCACGGCGATGATGAAGGTGGTGGCGGAGAAGAACGGCAGCAGGACCTGGCCGGTGGCGAACATGTGGTGGGCCCAGACGTTGAGCGAGTAGAAGAAGATCACCCACAGGGCGAGGACCATGCCCTTGTAACCGAACAACGGTTTGCGGGAGAAGACCGGAATGACCTCACTGATGATCCCGAAGAACGGCAGGGCGACGATGTAGACCTCCGGATGGCCGAAATACCAGAACAGATGCTGGTAGATAATTGGCCCACCGTGGCCGGCGTCGTAGACGTGGCTGTCGAGGAGACGGTCGGACAGCAGCCCGAGCAGGGTGGCCGACAGCAGCGGGAAGACGACGACCGCCATCAGCGCGGTGATGAACATCGCCCAGGTGAACAGGGGCATCCGCCACATCGTCATGCCGGGGGCGCGCAGGGTCAGGGTCGTGGTGATCAGGTTGACCGACCCCAGGATGGTGCCGACACCCGACAGCACCAGGCCGACGACCCAGACGTTCCCCCCGACGCCGGGCGTGTGTTGCTGTTGGCTCAGCGGCGGATAGGCCGTCCAGCCGAAGTCGGCTGCGCCCTCGGGGGCGATGAAGGAGCCCAGCACCATCAACCCGCCGAACAGGTAGAGCCAGTAGGCCAGAGCGTTCAGTCGGGGGAACGCCACGTCGGGCGCGCCGATCTGCAACGGCACCAGGTAGTTGCCGAAGGCGAACGCCAGCGGGGTGGCGAACAGGAACATCATGATCGTGCCATGCGAGGTGAACAGCTGGTTGTACTGCTCCTGCGACAGGAACTGAAGACCCGGGCGGGCCAGCTCCGCGCGCATGAGCAACGCCTCGAGGCCGGCGGCGATGAAGAAGAAGAAGGACGTGGTCAGGTAAAGCAGGCCGATCTGCTTGGCGTCGGTGGTGGCGATCAGCTTGACCAGTGTGGCGCCGGGCCATGGCCGCCGCACCGGGCCGGGAAAGCCGCCGAATTGGGCCGGCGCCAGGATCGCCGGCTGGCGGTCCTGGCCAGGCTCGGCAGTTGACCGCTTCGGCATGGTTTACCCCGCTCTGAGCTGAGGCGGATGACTCACCGAGCCTAGGCACACCAGGCCGACAAGGGCGTCATATCGGTCGAAATCACTCTCACATGCGAAGCGAGGGTGGGGCTAGATGCGCGATGCCAGACGCGCATACCCGGGTGCCGAGCAGCGCGATCAGGGCCGGGCCGGTACGACATCCACAGCAACGTGTGGAGTTTGATCGTGGCGAGTCCGACCTCGTATCGAGCTCCCAGTTGATCCGGTTGGTCGGCTGGAGGGATTTGCTCAAGCAGTCCTAGACATTCGCGGCAGCGCGCTGGTAGATCGTCTCGTAGCCGCGAGCCATCCGCTGCGTGGAGAAGTTCTCCGCCACGTGGGCGACGCAGGCCGCCGGGTCGAGGCTGTTCGCCTCGTGCAGCGCCGCCGGCAGTTCCTCGTCTGCCTCGCAGACCAGGCCGGTCAGGCCGGGTCGGACGAGTTCCGGGACGGCGCCGCGGTTGAGCGCGACCACCGGGGTGCCGGTCGCCATGGCCTCCAGCATGACCATGCCGAAGGGCTCATCCCACTGGATGGGCATGATCAGGCAGCGGGCGTCGACCAACAGCTGCAGCACGGCCTCCCGGTCGGCGTTGAACACCACCGTGACGTCCTCGTCGAGCAGCGGCCGGATGACCTCGTCGTAGTAGCGGCGTTCGATCGGCTCATTGCACTTGCCAACCAGCATCAGCGGCAGGCCGGCGGCCCGGCACGCCCGGATGGCAACGTCCGCTCCCTTGTCAGGGCTGAACCGGGCCAGCCAGAGCACGGGCCCCCGGCCGGGCGCCGTCTTGCGGGGGATGCCGGCGAGGTCCAACGCGTTGTGCACGGCGCCGGCCCAGGGCAGCTGCGGGTTCAGTCGGCGCTGGGCGTGCGAGATGGCGACCAGGGCGACGCCCTGGTCGGTGAGGCTGAGCACGGCGCCGTACTCGCCTACCGGGCTGCCGTGCACGGTCGCCACGGTGGGCACGGCGCGTCGGCCGGCGACCATCGGGCCGATGGTGGTGTGGTCGTGGATGACGTCGAAGTCGGCGGCGCTGATCAGGTGGGCGACCCGGGCTGTGTGGGCCACCTCGGGCAGCGTCTCGCCGAGCCGCTCGTACTGCAGTTCGGGCACCGTCGAGACGAAGTCGGCGGCCGTGCCGTGCTGCGGCCCGGCCCCGAACAGGGTCACCTGGTGACCACGATCGACCAGCGCGTCCACGAGGCCGGCCACCAGGTGCTCCACCCCGCCGTAGCCCGGTGGGGGCACCGGGAGCCACGGCGGGAGCACCATTGCGATCCGCAGCGGCCGATTCTGCGAGCGGTCGGCCAGCCGGTGGTTGGTGGCCACGAAGTCCTCCCGTTGATCCACTGCAGTGGAGTTCGGTGTGCGTCGTGCTGTCGTTTCCCGTTGCCGACAGGAGATAACGTCGGCTTCCGGTGCGGGGATGCTGTGCAGGCAGGCCGCGTCCGGAACGTCGTCATCCCGGGTGAGCGCAGCTGGTGATCGGGTTGTCTGACCGCCCAGCAGCTTGGCCGAGGCCGTCGCCGCGAAGGACGGGACTGCGGCCTGCGTCCTGTTGGCTCCGGGCACCGTGGCGGAGCTTGAGCAGTCCGCCGACAAGCCGTGTGCGCAGGCGATCCTGGTCGAGGGCCTGCCCAGACCGGGGTCGATGTCGGACAGCCGCGTGTACGGGCAGTGGGCGCAGGTTCGGCTCGGCGGCGACACCGCCTTCCTCGCCTCCTTCCCGGCGGCTGGCGGGTGCTCGCCGCCGGCCTCGTCTACCTCTCGGCCCTGGGGTGGTGCACCGGTGAGGAAGTACCTGCGCGACAACGCCCTCGGTCTGGTGTTCACCGCGGCGCCGGCGGCTATGAGTGCCACCCGGAAGAGGTGTTCTTGGCAGGAAATACTCCGTGTACTCCCGGTGTGCATAGGGTCAGGCGGTAACCCGTCCTCTGTACGTCATGACGTGGGCGAGGAGCGCAGCGGGATGACGGTCGAGACCACGGCGGTCGCCGCCTGATGCGCGCGGCGTTGATCATGCTGGCCACGCTGGTGGTGGCCGTGCTGCTGGACATCGGCACGCGCAGGCTCGTCCGTCGCGCCGACCACGGTCGCTACCAGTGGGTCCTGGGACCACTGCGGAATGCCTGCCGCCGTCCGACGGCCGCCGTGCTGTTCCTCACCGGGCTGTACCTCGCCCTGCCGCCGAGGTCGACCGGATGGCTCGGCGACGTCCGACACGTCACCGGGCTGTTGCTCATCGGCGTCGTCGCCTGGCTGGTGATCAAGGCGTTGCACGTCGCCGAGGGCGTCACCTTCAGCCGGCTGCCGGCGCAGTTGGTCGCGGACCGCCGGATCCGGCGGGCCCGCACCCAGATCCGCCCCGTCCGGCGCTTCACCGCGGTAGTGGTCACGATCGTGGCCATCGGCCTGATCATGACCACCTTCCCGCCCATCCGCGCGTTCGGGATCTCCGTCCTGGGCTCGGCCGGCGTCGTCGGCGCGCTCATCGGCCTGTCCGCCCGGACCGCGCTGGGCAACGCGTTCGCCGGTATTCAGGTCGCCTTCTCGGACGGTCTGCACGTCGGCGACGTGGTGGTCATCGAGGGTGAGTGGGGCCGGGTCGAAGAGGTCAAGCTGACCAACGTGGTCGTCCGGCTGTGGGACGACCGGATGCTCATCCTGCCGACGATGTACTTCACCGAGCGCCCGTTCCAGAACTGGTCCCGGCACGAGGCGCGGGTGGTCGGGAAGGTCCAGATCCACGTGGACCACACCGCCGACCTGGAGGACCTGCGCACGGAGGCGCAACGGCTGGTCGAGTCCTCACCGCTGTGGGACCGGAGCCGGTGGGTACTGCAGATGGTCGACGCCACCGCAGCGAGCGTCGTGATCGAGGTGCAGGCCACCGCCGCCGACGGGGCCAGCGCCTGGGACCTCCGCTGTGACCTCCGCGAGGGCCTGATCCGCTACATCCGCGACAACCACCCGCAGTGGCTCCCCCGCACCCGCAGCGAGTACAAACCCTGACCTCCCCGCAAACCCACAAAAGCCGCCTTGACGGGCGAAAGGTGCGTAGCGTTCGGGTGGGCCCGTGCCGAGGACCCACCCCACCGACAGGAAGGTATGAGATGTCGCTCGACGCGTTCCGCATCCCCGGCGGCTCCTTGGATGACCTGATCAGTCGGTTCTTCGGCGGAGACCCGTTCGCGGGACGTCCGGTGGAGCGCGTGGACCTGTCCCGGCTGCTCTCCACCGAATCGCGGCAGCTGCTGCAACGGGCAGCCGAGCAGGCTGCGGCGTGGGGCAGCCCGTACCTCAACGTCGAGCACCTGCTGTGGGCCGCCGCCCAGTCCGACCCCACCCGCCGGATCCTCGACGCGAGCGGCGCCGACCCCGACGACCTGGCCCGCCAGATAGAGGCGGCCGTCTCCAAGGGCAGGCCACGCGAGGACACGCCTCCGCTCGCGCCAGCGGCGAAGCGCGCCCTGCTCGACGCGCACCGCGAGTCGCGACGGTCCGGCGCGACGTACATCGGCCCCGAACACATCCTGCTCGGCATCGCCGCGAACCCGGAGACGACCGCGGGCCGGGCGTTGCGCGCGCTCGGCGGGGCCGTCACCGGGCCCGTGCGGCCGGCGGGCGGCGCCGACGGGCGCGGGGCCAGCACCACCCCCACCCTGGACCAGTACGGGCGGGACCTCACCGAGGACGCCCGGGCCGGGCGGCTCGATCCGGTCGTCGGGCGTGACGACGAGATCGACGACACGATCGAGGTGCTCTCCCGGCGTACGAAGAACAATCCGGTGCTCACCGGCGAGCCGGGCGTCGGCAAGACGGCGATCGTCGAGGGCATCGCGCAGCGCATCGTCAACGACGACGTGCCCGAAACCCTGGCCAACCGGCGTGTGGTCGCACTCGACCTGTCCGGGATGGTGGCGGGCGCCAAGTACCGCGGTGAGTTCGAAGAGCGACTGAAGAACGTGATCCAGGAGGTGACGGCCGCCGAGGACGGGCTGATTCTCTTCATCGACGAACTACACACCGTTGTCGGCGCGGGCGGCGGCGGCGAGGGGGCGATGGATGCCAGCAACATGCTCAAGCCCGCCCTGGCCCGCGGCGAACTGCACGTGGTCGGCGCGACGACGCTGAACGAGTACCGTCGCTACATCGAGAAGGACCCGGCGCTGGAGCGTCGGTTCCAGCCGATCCTGGTGTCGGAGCCGAGCGTGGAGGACACCGTCGCGATCCTCAAGGGCGTACGCGACCGCTACGAGGCGCACCATCAGGTGCGCTACACGGACGAAGCCCTGGACGCCGCGGCCGAGCTGTCCCACCGCTACATCACCGACCGGTTCCTGCCGGACAAGGCGATCGACCTGCTCGACCAGGCGGGGGCGCGGGTCCGGCTGCGTTCCCGCACCCCGGCTCCGGACAAGAAGGAGATCGAGAAGCGGCTGTCCCAGTTGCGCCGGGAGAAGGACAGCGCGGTGGCGAACGAGGACTACCATCGCGCGGGTGCGCTGAAAGCCGAGATCAGTGCGGCCGAGCGGGACCTGGCGGCGGCGCAGGAGGGCATGCCCCCGGTGCCCGAGGTGCACATGAGCGACATCGCCGAGGTGGTCAGCCGCCGTACCGGTGTTCCCGTCACCCAGCTGACGGAGGTGGAGAAGCAGAGGCTGAGGCGCATCGAGGAGCAACTGCACGAGCGCGTGGTCGGCCAGCAGGAGGCCGTACGGGCCGTGTCGGCCGCCGTACGCCGATCGCGTTCCGGGCTGAGTGACCCCCAGCGACCCGATGGGTCGTTCCTCTTCCTCGGACCCACCGGCGTTGGCAAGACCGAACTGGCCCGGGCCCTCGCCGCGGCGCTCTTCGGCGACGAGTCCACCATGATCCGCTTCGACATGAGCGAGTTCCAGGAACGGCACACGGTCAGCCGGCTGGTCGGGGCGCCCCCGGGCTACGTCGGGTACGAGGAGGCCGGCCAGCTCACCGAGGCGGTCCGGCGCCGGCCGTACTCGGTGCTGCTCTTCGACGAGGTGGAGAAGGCGCACGCGGATGTGTTCAACACCCTGCTGCAGGTGCTCGACGACGGGCGCCTCACCGACTCGCAGGGTCGCACGGTCGACTTCAGCAACACCATCCTGATCATGACGAGCAACATCGGCGCGGACCGCATTCTGGCCGCCCAGACGGCAGGGCGTCCGGTCAGCGACCTGCGCGAGGAACTGATGGGGCTGCTGGGGCAGCGGTTCCGGCCGGAGTTCCTCAACCGGATCGACGAGATCATAATCTTCACCGGCCTGGACCGGGAGCAACTCCTCGAGATCACCGGCCTGCTGTTGGACCGCACCCGCCGCCGGTTGCACGCACAGGACATCAACCTTGAGGTCAGCCCGGACGCCGTGCAGTGGCTTGCCAACCGGGGCTACCAGCCCGAGTACGGGGCGCGGCCACTGCGGCGCAGCATCCAGCGCGAGCTGGAAGACCGGCTGTCCACCCTGCTGCTCGAGGACGGGGCGAATCCGGGCGACACCATCGAGGTCGACGTCGTCGGCGGCGAACTCGACCTCTCGGTCCGGCCCGCCGCCGTGCCGGCCGGCACGTGACGCTCGCCCCTGCCGGGGCGGACGACACGCAGGAGATCTGCGGGGGCGGCGTCCAGCTGACGCCGCCCCACTTCTCGTGCCTAACCGATCACCGTCACGGTGCCGGCCTCACAGCGGGCGAGCCAGCCGGTCGGCAAGGATGCCGGTGAACCGGGACCGGTCGGCCAGCTCCCCACCCTCGGCGAGCAGTTACGAGTCCGATCTGCGTTGACCGAACATCCCTGGCGACAGCCGCTCGGGGGCTGACGATGCGGCTTGTCGACATGCCAGGTTATGCCGCGAAGGCGGTGCCGGTTGCGGTAAGTGTGGAGGAGGAGGTGTCCGATGACGCTGCCGTACGCGACCTTGCCGGGCGACCTCGACCGCCTGATCGCCGACGAGCACGTGGTGGCGAACCGCCTCTTCGAGCACCTCGAGGCCGGACGCGGTGACCGGCGCATGCTGGTCGACCAGTTGAGTTACGGCCGCGCCCTGCACGCCGAGGCCGAGGAGGAGGTGTTGTATCCGGCGCTGGCCGAGATCGGCGCCGCCGCGGACGCCGAGGAGGGGCGGGACGAGCACCAGGCCCTCAAGACGCTGCTCGTCCTGCTTGACCATGCGGATCCCGGCAGCCACGCATTCGAGCGGGCGCTGAACAAGCTGATCGGCGGTGTCCGGCACCACATCGAGAAGGAGGAAGGGGAGTTCCTGCCGGCGCTGCGTCGGGCGGTGGGCGCGGAGGAGATGGGTCGGCTCGGCGAGCGGTACCTCGCCGCCAAGCGGTCGGTCCCGGCCCGCTCGCATCCCAGCGTCCCGCCGAACGGACGCCGTCGCAGGCTCATGCACGTGGCCGCCGGGCTCATGGACGAGGTACGCGACCGGGTATCCGGCCGCAGCAACGTCCTGTCCACCGACGCCTCCTGCCTGCTCGACACCCAGGCGCAGCGGATCCTCGACACCTGGTCCCGACTGGTACTGGCCCCGTACGAGCTCCTCACCCTCGAGCAGGCCCGCCAGCAGCCGAGCCTCGCCGACGCGGCGATGAAGATCCTGCGGCAGGACGGGCGGCCGACGGACCCCGAGGAGGTCGGATCGGCAGCGGATGTCACCGTGCCCGGCCCGGGTGGTGATCTGGTCGTACGCGTCTACAAGCCGCTCGGCCAGACCTCCCATCCGGTGCCCGTCGTGATGTGGGTGCACGGTGGCGGTTGGATCCTGTTCACGAACGACGACTATGACGCGTCCTGCCGTGCCCTGGTCAACCGGACGGGCGCGATCGTGGTGTCGCCGGAGTATCGCAAGGCTCCCGAGCACGTGTTCCCGGCCGCCCACGAGGACGTGCTGGCCACCTACCGGTGGCTCCGGACCAACGTCACCGGGCTCGGCGGCGACCCGTCACGCATCGCCATCGGCGGCGAGGGCGTCGGGGCGAACATGGCGGCCTCGACCTGCGGTCAGCTCAAGCAGGCAGGTGAGCCACTGCCCGTGGCGCAGGTGCTCGTCTGCCCGCTGACCACCACCGACCAGTACGGCGCGTCCATGCGGGACGCCGCAGACGCCCGGCCGCTGAACCGTCCACTGCTGTCCTGGATGATGATGCACGCCTTCCGTGGCGTGACCGACAGCCTGAAAGACCCCAGGGTCGATCTGCTCCCGCTGCCCGCGCAGGCCCTCGCCGGTCTGCCGCCGACACTGATCGTCACCACCGACCGCGACGTGCTGCAGAGCCAGGGCGACGAGTGGTGCGCGCGCTTGGAGGCCGCCGGCGTGCGGGCCACGTCGGTCCGTTACCAGGGAGTGATGCACGACTTCTTCGGCCTTGCCGCGGTGCTGGACAAGGCCGCGCAGGCCCAAGAGGAGGTCGCTCTGCACCTGCGCCAGGCGTTCGGGGAGGCCCCGGCCGCACATCCGCCGGATGGTGCGCCAATGCGAGGGGCCAAGGTCATCGGGTGACGCTGGCTGCCATGTCGCCGATTGGGCCCTGTTTGGCTCGACGACCGCATCCGATGGCAGGTCCCCCTGATCACTCGACTGCTGTCAGTCCCCGAGGCTCACGGGTTGGGCACTGTGCTCGTGCTGCCCAGCCGGGGAACCTGCTCGTTCCTGTCCCGTTCGGGCTGGCGACGCGGTTGCTGATCACGTTGACCGAGCGGACGGGACGGCTGGTTCAGCGCCTCGGACCGGTCCGGGCCGCGGTGCAGGACCGGCTGGCCGGATGTCGCCAGCGCGGTGAGACGCCGGCCCAGCAGGGGCGCGCCGAGCAGGTCGACGAGGCTGCGTACGGCCTGCCGCCGGGAGGGCATGAACCAGAGGAAGAACCCGGCCCGCATCAGCCAGCCCAGCCAGCCGGTGACCTGCACCCCGTACAGCTCGACGGCGCCCTTGCCGACCCCCAGGCTCGCCGCCTGTCCGAGACCGCGGTAGGTGAACCGGCGCGGCGCCCTGCGTCGTAGCGTCGCCGCGATGTTCCCGCCGATCCACACCCCGTGCTTGATGGCCCAGAGCGCGTTGGCGGGGCAGGGTTCTCCTTTGACCGGATGCAGCACGCGGGCTTGGTCACCACCGGACCAGACTCGGCTGCCCGCCCCGCGTACCCGCAGGTACTCGTCGGTGACCAGGCGGCCGTCGCGCGACTCCAGCCGCTCCGTGCCGGGCAGTGCGGCCACCGCCTGGCCCAACGTCGACACGACCAGGCCGCTGGCGAGCACCGAGCCGTCATCGAGGTACGCGCCGTCCCCGTCGACCCGCACCACCCGGGTCCGCAGATGCAGTCGTACGCCCGCCCTCGTGAGCTGGCGTTGCGCGTACCGGGCCAGCCGGGCGAACCGGGGACGCAACTGCGGCAGCAACTCGTGGCCGCCGTGCACGAGATGCACCTGCGGCTCGATCTCGCGCAGCACCCGGTAGCGGGGGCGCAGGCTGCGGAGAATCTCGGCGACCGTGGCCGACATCTCCACGCCGGTGAACCCGCCCCCGACGACGACCACCGTGAGCAACTCGCGGCGGGTCTGCTCGTCCGGGCTCGCCTCGGCCAACTCCACCTGCGTCAACAGCCGCTCCCGTACGGCGGCGGACCCGCCCGGGTCCTTCAGCGACCAGCCGTGCTCGGCCAGCCCCGGAACGCGGGCCAGGTCGTCGTGGCTGCCGCAGCCGATGACGAGATGGTCGTAGCGCAGAGTCAGGGTCTCCCCGCCGGTGCCGACCAACGCTACGGTGACCTCGCGACGGGCCAGGTCGACGTGCTGCGCGGTGCCCCGGACCAACTGCGCCAAGGGGCAGGTGGTCCGCAGCGGGCTCCGCTCGTGCCCCTCGGCGATGATGCCGCCGAGCACCTCGGCGGTGAAGCCATGGAACGAGTGGTAGCCGAGTGGGTCCACAAAGACGATCTCCACGTCGCCCCGGCGCACCTGCCGGCCCAGCCGCCGCCGCAGCGATTTGTACGTCCACACCGACGTGTAGCCGCCGCCGAGCAGGACGATCCGGGTCGGACCGGCCGGCTCGGGCGCCGCGAGCGGCGCCCCGACCGGCGCGGCGAACTGCGCGGCGGACTGCGCGGCCGGGGACGGGCCCAGCGGGGCCTGCTGCCGCTGACGCTGGACGTTGTCGAGGTACCAGCGGCCGTAGGCGACGATCTCGTCGTCGGGGAACAGCATCGTCCCGGCGTCGGGCCGGCCCAGCGCCTGGTCGCTGTTGACCCGGTCGAAGAGCTTCTCGCCGACCAGGTACGACCGGTAGAACTCGATACCCTTCGCGAACGCCCGGTCGGTGTCGTCGAGCTGGGACCGGTCGGTGACGTACTCCGGTTCCGGCAGCCCGGCCAGCGCGAAGATCCGACGCAGCACGTCCCCGGCGGCCGGCGGGGTGGAGTTGGTGAGGTGGAAGATGCGTTCCGGGCTTCCCGAGGCGGCGATGCCCACCATCTGCTCGACCACGGCGTCAACGGGGACGAAGTTCAGCGGCGTGCCCGGATCGACCAGCACCCGCACGGGCCGGCGCAGCCGCTCCGGCGCGCGTACCGAGAGGTTCTGCGCGAACGCGGCGAGCCGGCGCTGAAACCCGTACATCCCGGTGTAGCTGCCGACGACCGCCCGGGTGCGGCTGTGGCCGACCACGATGCTGGGCCGCAGAATGCGCGTGGCCGTGCCGGTGTGGGCGTGCACCAGCGCTTCGGCCGCCGCCTTGCTGCGCTCGTACGCGTTGTTGCTGCCGTCGGGCGCGATGAGCCGCTCCGTGATCACACCGTCGCGGGTGCCCGTGACATACGCCGTGCTGACGTAGTTGAAGGCGGCGGCGCCGAGCCGGTCGGCGAGGTCGAGTGCGTGCCGGGTGCCGTCGACGTTGGTGGTGAAGATTTCCGCCACGGCGGACTCCTCGTAGCGCAGCGATGCCGCGCTGTGCCAGAAGTCCGCGATCGGGCCACGGATCGGCTCGACCAGGCCGCAGTCCGGCCGGCTGACGTCACCGGCGACGGTACGCACCCGCTCGCCGATGTCGACGCGCCGGCCGTAGGCGCCCGCCGCGCTGATCAAGAGGCTCCGCAGCCGCGTGTCCGGGTCCTGCGCACCGGACCGCACCAGGCACACGACGTCGTCGTCGGTACGCTGCAGCAACTCGAGGATGAGCGCCAGCCCGACGAAGCCGGTGCCGCCTGTGACGACGTGCGCTCTGTTCACGGTGGCCCCCCCACAGTAGTAACAATCAAGACCTCAAAAGCTAGGCGTGGCGCTGCGTGCCAGTCGCGCCCTTGTCAGAGAGCCGCCAGTCGTGGTGGCCGAACGGCCACCCGGGCCTCCTCCCCGGTCTCCAAAACGGACTCGCCGTGCTGACCGAGTGGCCGGATGCCGCCATCCACGGGTGCTGCCCTCGTCCTCATCGGTCGACCCCAGCTCCCAGTTCCCGGCGTCCCGAGGGCAATGGGACAGCTGTCACGACACCCCGGGATGACCGGCTCGACCTTTTGAGGACTGGATAAGGAGTGAGAGCGGCACGCCTACGACATCTGATCCGTAGGAGCATCCCGCATCCGCAATCACCGCCTCGCCTCCCCGCTGGCTCGTGGCCGTCGTTCATCCGGTGGCGGCTGTTGGCGTCGTGCTGGGGTCAGGCTGGGGTCAGAGACTGGCAGCTTGGGAATTGCCGATGTTCGCCTGTCTATGGGCATGGCAGCGTGGTCTCGCGGGTCTCTCGTGACCCCGGTTGGCCCCAACTCGCCCCGGCTAATGGCACGCTAATGGCATGGTGGGCTGCTTTCCGACGCTATACCGAGGAGGATCCGATCATGATGACGGTCGACGGGCAGGACTTTCGCATTCGTGAGCGTGCTGAAAAGCCTGTCGCGTACGACTTCGACTGGCTCAGTGGGCCGCACGACCACGGCTTCACCAATTCCGGGTCCGTTTCGAAGAGAGCGCTCAGCCGTTCCTAAATGCCTGAAACGCCTAGCTGCGGAAGCCTCCTTGCCAGCCGCTACTGCTCGCTGGTGACCGCTCAGGTCAGCGGCTACTGGCCCACAGCATGTTGTCGGTATCCCCGCGCTTCGAGCAGTTGATCGGCTCCGGGCTGCCGCCGCGACGTCGGGATATCGGGCAGGGAAGATCTACGCCCGGGCGTAGGCGGGACGCGGCCACCACCCGGATCTGTCATGCTGATCGGCCAACTCTCTCCCCCGGGTGGGCGACGTCGGAGGACGCAGTGACTTCTGTGAGCAGGCAAGACCCAGCGGCGGAAGCGGTGCACGTATGGCCCCGCACCTTGGTAGGGGCGGGGTTGCTGGCCTCCACCCTCGTGGCGGGCTACCTGACCGTGGTGCAGGGCAATGGCCCGGCATGGTGGCTGGCGTGGTGGCTTCCGGTCCTGATTGCGGCAATGCCCTTGCTCGCTGTGCATCGTCGGCCGTTTCGGAACGCCTGCTTGGCAAGCGCGGTGCTGATACTGGTCCTGGCGGTCCTGGGCTTCTGGTTCCTGTCGTTCGTCCACGTTCCGACCGCGCTTATTCTTCTCGCCGCTGCGGCCGCGGATCCGCGGCAGGCGCCCAAGCGGGCTTGTGTGGCGGTGGTCATGGGCGGATTGGTGGCGGCGGCGGCAACTACGCTATTCGTCACGGCCTGGGCGAACTCCTCGGCATAGCTGGCCCGCTAGGCGCCAAAAGGCCTTGAACCCCTGAGACAAGGCATCGTTCCCGGGCTGCGCGCCCTCCCACACAGCACACAGCCAGGTCATAACTCACGGCGGGGGGTCTGCCGGCAACCACCGACAGCAGGGGTAAAGGCGTCATCGGCGTTTCCTGGCGGATCTCCTCGTCGGGCAGTCTCCGACCGTCCAGCCTCCCCGGACGGGGACAAGGTGGAGCGCCCTACCGGACGAGTCTCATTGCCATCTGTCAAGCGTCGGCGCCAGCGGCCCGGAGCGGCCTGAAGATTAGAAGAAGATCAGGGATGGCTGGTCGCGGCAACCTGCCCCTGCTCAAGGCGTCTGCCGCTGTCGGATCGCGTCGGCCTTGGTCGACAGTGTTGGCTGTACGAATGGCTGTAGGGCCGCGAAAGGCTGCTGCGGCATGTTGGGAGGCTCGGTGGCGCTCAACAAGCGAGGCGGTAGGCCGATCGTTGTCGATGGCAAGGGCTATCGCTGGATCGTCCGCCGGAAGCCGACGTACAGCCAGGGCTTGACCTGGTCGCCGCTGAGCTTTGCTGCTGAGCGGACGGAGCCGCCTGGCCGCGCCACTCTCGTCGTCCAGCTGGCGTCGCGTCATCCGGGCAACTGGATGAACGCTCCGTCGTCTCCGGTGCTGCCTTCGGCGGTCGCCAGCGCCATACGACACGCGCTCGACCTTGGGTGGCAGCCGGATCACCCCGGATCGCCTTTCATGCTGACCCTCGGTGATGAGGACCAACTTCCGTAGCCATCGCAGGCCACCCGTCATTCCGAGTCATCGACCCAATCCATGCTGGGGTCCTCTTCGTCGGGTGACGTTGCGATCACCTGGTCCCATGCCTGGACGATGGCTGCGGCCTGCCGCTCGCTACAAGCCAAGCCACTGAGCAGGACGTTGCTCTGATAGTCGAGGATCTCGAAGCGCCATCGATCGAGTTCAGGCCGGTGTTCCAGCGTTGCCCAGAAGTGGCCGGAAAGATCGCTGACGAACACCTCGTCTGCCACGTACCGCTCCCCTGCCTCAAAGCCCATCGCTGTCGAAGATCCCCGCCGGAGGCATCGGTTGCGGTCCTTAAGGCCGTGACAGTCCGACGAGTCACTACCCTGTCCGGGATGAGCGATCAAAGCTGGTTGGCTGACACCCGTACTTCCTTTGACACAGTCGCGGTCAGCTACGCCGGCCAAATGCGCGACGCTGTCGCTGTCGAGCCCTACCTACGAGGAAGTCTTGCGCTGTTCGCCGAGATGGTCCACGACGCCGGTGGCGGGCCGGTGGCAGACGTTGGCTGCGGGCCAGGGCACGTGACCGCCCACCTCAGCAAGTTGGGCGTCGATGCGTTTGGCATCGATCTTTCACCTGCAATGGTCGACGTGGCTCGGCGTGACCACCCCGGCCTGCGATTCGAGGTGGGCTCGATGACGGACCTGGACATCGCCGACGCCTCGGTTGCCGGCCTGCTCGCCTTCTGGTCGCTGGTCCACGTGCCCGATGAGGCGGTCTCCACGGTTTTCGGCCACTTCAGGCGGGCGCTACGTCCGGGCGGACTGCTGCTACTCGGCTTTCATGTCGGCGACGTCTCGCGGCTGAAGACACAGGGCTACGGTGGCCACCCGATGAAGGTCTACGTCCACCGTCGCCAGCCTGGCCAGGTGGCAGCCTGGCTGCGCGATGCCGGATTCACGGTCGAGGCTCAGATGCTGCTCTATCCGGACCAGAGCACTCCCGGGGCCCTCCTCTTCGCGCGCCGCTAGGCCTAGCTTGATCGCACCCTCGATCCACGCCGTTGCGCTAGCACAGACATCGTCTAGCCGAACCTGTCACCCAACACCTGCTGGCCTGCCCGCCGACCCAGGCCCGGGTGTCGCGCAGGAAACGGCGTTCGAGGAAGCTCATCTGCCGGTCGTAGTCCCGGGCCTGCCGGTCCCAGACCCGCCGCTGCTTCTCGTCGCTGCTCACCTCGGCGACGATAATCCGCCCGTGCCACCCGCACCGACACGAGCTTCAGGTCCGCCTCACTGTTGAGCATTGAGAAACCCGACGGCGGTGGCGGTCCACCATCCGGCCTGCGAGATCGCCATGACCAGGGTTGCCGCCAGCAGCAGCCTCCACGACGGGGGCTCGATGTCCACCTCCGCCAACCGCTGCTGCACCTGCGGCCCGAAAAGACCGTTGATCGCCACGACCAGCACCGCGACGAGTTTCACCATGGTGAGGGGCGCGGACGTGTCGGGCGCCAGGACCACGCCGCTGAGCGCCAGTCCGCCCAGGCCGAGCCAGATCGGCGCGTGAACGCCGCGCGCGACCTGCACGACGGTAGCCAGGCTTCGGCGGCGCAGCAGCCACATCAGAGCGAACCAGTCCAGGGTCAGCACCGCGCCGAAGCCGAGCACCAGCGCGGCCAGGTGGGCGAAGAGCGCCAGCTGCCGGACGCCTGCGCTCGCGGCCAGGTGTGGGGCGACGAAAAGCATGCCCGTCCAGGTGACCAACAGCGCCAGAACCTGGGACGCGGTCCAGCATCGGAGGCGAGAACGGCGCATCCTACGGACGCGGGCGCTCCCATGCAGAGCTGTCATGACGATCTCCGCGATGCTTGCGTGCCGGAACAGCGTGGACGGGCCCTGTCCTGCCGCGGCCCGCCCACTCTGCGTTGTCGGTGGCGCCGTCAGCGCTCGGCGATCCAACCGGTCATGATGCCCATGACGTTCTCGTGCGGATGGTCGGCGACGTAGCGAGCCGCGACCTCCAGGACATCGCCGCGACGGACGGTCGCGACCGGAGCGCCGACGCACGGTGGTGCGCTGGAGATTTCGGCATTCCCGTGCTCGTCAATGAACTCGGGTGAGCCGCCCAGGACCACGGTGACCGCGCACATTCGCTGGCCCGTGGTGAGGTTGGTGGCGGTGATGGTCCTGCCGCCGTGGTGCAGGTGGCCCTTCAGGTAGACGACCTCACCGCTCACCGTCGAGGTCCATCGTGCGGTTCGGGTGGTGTCTCCGGCGGGAACGTCGTAGGTGGGGTTGAGGCAGCCGACCACGTCCAGCCACATCGGGGTGACCGGCGTCAGTCGCCGCGCGGCCGGGCCGGTGACGTAGCTGTACTCGATGGAGATGTAGACCGTCTTCTCCGCGTGGGCGTGGTTCATCAGGTCGTACACCATGCTCCACCGGTCGCTCGGGTTGACCCGCATCCCGTACCCGGCGGGCAGGGTCGCCGGGGTCCGTTCGTTGCCGGACGAGAACAGGCGCTTCGGGCCCAGCCCGCCGAGGCGGCACACCAGGTCCGGCTTCCCGAGCTGGCCGATCACGGCGTGGTGCAGCATCGGGCCGGTGTTGATGTTGGCGTTCCTGCCGTCCTCGTACACCAGGTTCGGCTTGATCGCGGTCAGCATGCAGTTCGTGCAGGGCTTTTCGACGTCGAATGCCAGCCGATTCCCGGTGCTGCCCATCTCGTCGTGCGAGTGACCGGTGGCGGCGGGAAGCGTCCACGGACCGTAGCGAATGGTCCTCGTCTCGGTCGCCGCGGGCCGCTGCTGGTCCTCGTCCGCGGCGCTCGCCACCGGGATGCCGGCAACGGGGGTGCCGGCGACGGCGACCGCGGCGGCCACCGTCAACGCCAGTCTGCGCAGAGACACCATGTCCTCCCCTTCCTGGGTTGTGCCCTACTCCCGAACGGGTCCATATACGGACGTATATGGCTAGTGACCGTTCAGTAACTTGACTCGTCCAGGATGACCAGAGCAGCGATGGTTGTCAATGGATGCCAGGTGCAGCGCTCAACCGACACCTCGTGCGCGGACCTGCGAGAGGCCGAGCCCGGACCCCGGCCTACCGCGGGCGCTCGTCGACCGGCAGTCCCTGCTGGCGGGCGAGGGCCAGCAGGGCGACCCGCAACTGCGGTACGGGTAGCGACGTCACCGGACCGTCGAACCAGCGCCCGATCGCGGTCCCGCCGACCACGCTGAGCATGAAGCGGGCCAGTTCGTCGGCGACGGCCGGGCGGTCGGCGAGGTCGAAGACGTGGCGGAGCGAATCGACGGCCCACTGCCGCAGGGCGAGCCGATACTGCCCCAGCTCGGCGAGGGCCCTGACGGCGGCCCCCTTGTCCAGCATGCCCAGATCGAGCAGCAGCCGCAGGTCGTGCGGGTGCTGCTCGAACGCGGCGCTCGCGCCGTCGAGGAACGCGGTGAGCCGCTCCCCCACCGTGCCACCGACGGGGGTCCCCGGGAGCGAGTCGACGAGCTGCTGGCGGGCCCGGCGGAGCACGGCGAGGTAGATCCCGTCCTTGCTGCCGAAGTGCCAGTAGATCGAGCTGGCCGGCGACCCGGAGGCGGCGGAGATCTTCGAGATCGAGGTACCGGCGTAGCCGAGCCGCGCCATCAGTGCCATGGCGGCGTCGAGGATCGCTTCGCGGGAAGGCACCTCGGCACCGTGGAGGGCGGCGTCCGGCATGGCGTCCAGCGTAGGGCCGATCGCCGCCGGTAGCGACCCGCAGGTTTCCAGCGCGACGACGCACCTTCCGGCTCTCCCGGCGAGGGTTCAGCGAGCAGGACCGGGCCACAGTTGCAGTCGAGACGCGGGATAGCTGTAGTCGGCGGATACCTCGTTGAGGAAGAAATCGGGTGGGGAAGAGTTCTTCGAGGCAGGGCCGGTCTCGACGCGCTCCTTACCGGGAATGTGCCTCCAGCGCCAGCAGGCCCTGCGCTTGCACGACAGAGACCGACAGGGTCTTGTAGCCGACCTCGTCGAAGAGCACCGTCATACGGTCCTTCTCGTAGCCGAGAACCATGCCTGATCCCCATTTGGGGTGCCGCACCAGGCTGTGGAGTGGGTACGGGCCGTCGCCCGGAAGCGCTTCGGAGGTACCGCCCTGGCAGTTGTCGCAGTGGCCGCAGGGTCGGCTCAACTGCTCGCCGAAGTAGCCGAGCAGCGACTGCATCCGGCAGCCACGGCTCTCGGCGAAGCGGCGCATCATGTCGGTGCGGGAGCGCTGCCCGGCCTGGTAGCGGCCGTACTCGGCCAGCGCCTCCCGCGCCGCCTGGTCGGGAAGCGGGGCATACGGGCCGGCCCTCAGTTCGCCCCTCGGCCCGGTCGTGGCCGCCCCAACCTGCTCGAGCAGGCTGAGGTGGGCGGCGATCTTGCGCGGGCTCAGGCCGGTGGCCTTGGCCAGCGCGGAGCGCGTCACCGGGCCGGCATGCAGGGTAGCGGCGACCGTTCGCAGCTCGTCCAGGTCAGGTGCGCCGCCCTTGAAGAAGCGTTGCAGCGCAATGTCCTCGGCTCGGTAGAGCAGCAACGCCCTGGCCGGCTCACCGTCGCGCCCTGCTCGCCCGATCTCCTGCAGGTAGCTGTCCGGTGAATCGGGTAGCGCCACGTGTGCCACCCAGCGGATGTTCGGCTTGTCGATGCCCATCCCGAACGCCGACGTGGCGACCATGATCGGGATCCGGTCGGCGAGGAAGTCCTCGTGGCGGCTGCGACGTAGCCCGGCCGCCATGCCACCGTGGTAGGCCTGCGCGGGATAACCCGCCTCGGACAGCCGTTGCGCGAGGTCCTCGGCGGCACGCCGGGTCGGCACGTACACGATGCCGGGCGGGTCGGCCTCCTTGAGCAGGGTGAGCAGCCTGCGCCACCGGTAGTCCTCGCTGGGGCAGTGCGCGGCCGCCACGAAGAGGTTCGGGCGGTCCAGCCCGGACAAGACCAGCCGCGGCTTGCGCATGCCGAGCCGCGTGGTGATGTCATCGCGCACCGGCGGCGACGCCGTGGCGGTCAGTGCCACGACGGGTGGTCTGCCCAGGCCGCGGACAAGGTGGCCGATGGAAAGGTAGTCGGGGCGGAAGTCGTGGCCCCACGACGAGATGCAATGCGCTTCGTCAACCGCCACCAGCGCCGGGCGCAGCGCGCGGACCTGGGCCAGCCGTTCCGGCGAGCTGAGCTGCTCCGGGGTGATGAACAGGAATCTCGCCGTACCCGAGCGCAGCTCGGCCAGCGCGGCCTCCTGCTTGCTCTGGCTCTCCGCGGAACTGATCCGGACCGCCCGCAACGCCGGATCGTCGCGCTGGTTGAGGTTGCTTATTTGGTCCTGCTGTAGTGCCAGTAGCGGTGAGATCACCACCGTCGGGCCGCGCAGCAGCGTGGCGGGAACCTGGTACACCGCAGACTTCCCACCCCCGGTCGGCAGGACGACCAGCGCGTCACGGCCCGCGAGCAGGGCCCGCATAGCGCGCATCTGCGTGTCGCGCAGCCTGTGCCAGCCGAAGTGCCGACGGGCCGCGCGGCGTAACCGCCAGGAACGGAAGATCGTCATCATCGACGGGCATGCTAACCAACCGCACCGACGAACCCAAGATCCCTCCAAGGCCCGTCGTACGCCTCGTCGTCGGTCACGCGCCAGTGCAGGCCGGGAAGTTGCAGCCGGTCGAAGACACCGAAATCGACTGAGTGGGCGCGAGACAGATCGGTGCTTTTGGGGAGCAACAGGAAGCATGAACTCCGCACGCGTTTCCCAGCCCGACCATGAACAGTTGCACAAAATGTGACGGCGACATTACGGCGATCATCATGACCCCGACGGCGACGCGCCCCGGATGGCCGAGCAGGTGGGCCGAGCGCGAGAACGACCGGCGGCGACACGAATACGCCATACGGGCCCGGGCCTGGCACCGACGCCACGACGAGCTGATCCGACTGCGGATCGAGGCAGCCGGGTTCCTCGGATGTATGCAGCCACGTACCGGCCTGCCGGTCGACCTTGACGACGACGAGGTTGTCTACCGGGTGCTGCCCGCCGTCGAGCTGGTCGAGGCGCAGGCACGCCACGTCCCCGGACTACCCACGCCCGGGCTTGCCGGCGCCGCGGCAAGCGTCGGCGCACCCGGCCGCCCACTGCCGGGCGCCCTGCGGATCGTCGACGCTGGCATGGCCGTCGTCACGAACCATCGGGTGGCCTTCTCCGGACACCGACGCCGGCGCGAGTGGCGATACCTGGCGATGGTGGGACCCGCGCATCACCCCGACATCCCACTCACGCTGCTACACACCACCGACGGGGGCCGGCTCGCCGGGCTGCTCGTGCCCGGCACCGCCACCGTGAACTTCCGCTTCTACCTCACCCTCGCCTTCGCCGCCGCCACCGGGAAACGCGCCGCCGTCGCCGCGCAGATCGACAACCTGCTCGCGGCGCACCAGGGCACTCGGCCGCTACCACCACCACCGGTAGAGCCAGACCAAGCCACGCCGACTCCACTACGCCCCGGCCGTCTGACCGCGGCCGCTGCCGCCCTCCTCGCACTGGCGTTCGCCGCGCTGTCTGCCGGCACGCTGAAACCGGAACAGCCCGACTCGCCGCACCGGGCAGGGGCACCCCACAACGCCACCGTCGACCCGCCGCGCGCCATCGGCACCACCGTCCCGAGCACGCCGGCAACGCCTGCGACGCCGACCAGCGGTACGCGCCCGTCGCCGACGGAAGCGGCCCCGCCGCCGACGGGCGGGGCACCACGACAAGACAGATCGGTCCCGCGTCAAGCCGAGGCGAGCCGTGGAACCGCCGCTAAATCAGCGGCCACGGACTCCGCTGGCAACTCGAAAACGACCACTCGTCGTGTTCGGACGGCCGATTCGACCGCGAGCACAACGCCGCGCCCGACCACCGGCCCAGCCTCAACCGGGTCCCCCTCGCCAGAGCCTTCGATGGTCAGCCGTTGCCCGGGGCTCCTACAGCTACCAATCGTTGAGCCGCTCCTCTGCCCACCAGCCAATCACTGATAGATGCACAAGCACCTGACCGCCGGCTGAGTGACGGCGGCTGCGTGGACAGGAATGTCTCCTCGGCGCCGCGCGGGCGGATCGGGCGTCGCGTTGACACCGATGCCGATCCGGAAGCGGCGGCGGTTGCCAACCTGACCGGCCGGCCTCTAGTTGATCAGGCGGGCCGCGATCGGCTGCACAGCCGCCGCGGGGCCAAATTGTCATGTAGATGGCGAGAGCAGGGGCGTCGCGTCGACCACCTCGACCGCGGCCGCCTCCCGGCTGGTGGCCAAGGTCAGCACGTGCCCGGGCGCAGGGGGCGGCAGCCGGTGGAGTGTCAGGCCCGGCCCGCCACCGGCCTTGAACCGGGCTTCTGCGATTGTCCAGGCGACCACCTCCCACACCGGCCGATCACCGGTCCGCTCGACATCGACCCCGACCCGCCCGCCGCCGGGCAGGGCTGCGACGGTCACCACCGCGCCGCTGTGCGACACCGACATGTGCAGTGCGGTGCCGGGCAGCGTCGGCCGACCGTGCCAGCGGCCGCAGTGAGAGCAGGTCCGGTCCACCGTCACCGCCTCGGCGGGAACGCCGAGCATCGAGCCGGCGACGGAGCGCAGCAGTGCCGCTCCGAGCAGGAACCGGGCGCGATCCGCCTCAGCTACGGCCCGATCGAGGCGCTGCCGTTCGCGGGGGTCGAGCAGGTTCATCAATCCGACGTGGGCCCTGGTCAAGCCCACGGTGAACACCGTGATCCTGCTCGTCGTCGACGGTTGGACAGCCACAGGTCATTAGGTTAGCCTCACCTACCGTGTCTCTGCTGGATCCCCGGCGGGTGCGCGCCGCCGTCCCAGTGTCTGACACGGCCGACACGCACCACCCTGCCCTTATCGACTCGGCCGGCCGTCTCAGTTACGGGGAACTGGCCGACCGGGTGGCTGCGCTCGCGGCCAGCCTGCCGCCAGCGCTGGCTGGTCGTCGGCTCGTGCACGTGCCGCTGGCACCGCATCGCGACCTGGTGCTGGGCTACCTGGCAGTGCTGTCGGCCGGGCACGTGGCACTGGTCACCCCGTCCGAGCATCAGTCCATCACCGCGGTCTACCAGCCCGACCTGTCGCTCCGGCCGGACGGCACCTTCGTGAACGCGACGCCGAGCAGTGACACCGCGCAACCGCGGCACCTCCTGCATCCCGATCTGGCGCTGCTGCTCAGTACGTCGGGCAGCACCGGCTCACCCAAGCTGGTTCGCCTCAGCCACCGCAACGTGGTCAGCAACGCCGAGGCGATCGCGGCCGCGCTGTCGATCACGCCGGCCGACCGTGCCGTCACCTCGCTACCGCTGCACTACTGCTTCGGGCTGTCGGTGCTGCACGCCCAACTCCGCGCGGGTGCCACCACGGTGCTGCGGCCCGGGTCGGTGACCGACCCCGGCTTCGCCGATGACCTGCGCCGCGACCGGGTGACTCTGGTCGCCGCCACTCCGCACGTGGTGGATCTGCTCGACGTCCAGGGTGTGCTCGGCCATCTGCCTTCCCTCCGGCTGCTCGCCCAGGCCGGCGGCGCGTTGCCGCCGGCGCGGGTGCGGGAGCTCGCCGCCCGGGGCCGCGCGGCGGGCTGGGAGATGGCAGTGATGTACGGCCAGACCGAGGCCACCGCGCGGATGGCCGTATTGCCACCCGAACTGTCGGAGCGGTACCCCGATGCGGTGGGATGGCCGATCGCCGGGTCGGCGTTCCGGCTCGACACGGCCGGAATCGACGAAGCGGTGGGTTCGCCCGACGGCTCGGTCGGCGAACTCGTGTTCACGGGACCGGGCGTCATGCTCGGGTACGCCGAGCAGCCCGACGACCTGGCCCTGGGTCGGATGCACACCGAGCTGCGGACCGGCGACCTGGCGCGGATCGACGCGGACGGGCTGGTCCGGATCGTCGGGCGGCGGTCCGACTTCGTGAAGATCATGGGAATCCGGATCGACCTCGGTCAGGTCGAGCGCTCCCTGCGCGGCCAGGGGCTGCAGTCCTGCGTCACCGGGCGCGACGATCAGCTTCAGGTCACCTACCGGCGCTGCGCGCAGTCCCCCGACCAGGTTCGCGACCGGGCAGCGCAGCTCTCCGGTCTCAGCCGGTCGGTGATCTCGGTCCGCGCGGTCGACGACCTCCCGCTGCTGCCCAACGGCAAGATCGACCGCCGGCGCAGCGCCGAACTGCACGTCACGGAGAGCTCCGGCCAGCAGGCGGAGACCGCCGCTGCGGTGGTCGCGGTGCTGGAGCCGCTCGTCGGCCCCGGTGGCGTCGACCCCGACCGGTCGTTCGTCGAGCTCGGCGGCGACTCCTTCAGCCACGTCGTGGCGTCCGTCGGCCTGACGCGTCTGCTCGGTGACCTGCCGTCTGACTGGCACCACCGCCCGGTGCGCGACCTGATCGCGCTCGCCGACCGGGTGCCGCGTTCCCGGTGGTGGCGTCCGCTGGCACGGGTGGAGACGACCGTCGTCCTGCGCGGCGTGGCGGTGGTGACGATCTGTGGCAGTCATGTCGGGTTGTTCCGGCTGCCCGGCGGAGCGCACACCCTGCTCGCGGTCGCGGGTTTCCTGTTCGCGAGGTACGTACTCGCCTCGCCGACGACGGGGCAGCGCGCGCGGCGGACCGCCCGGATCGCGGTCGGGGTCGTCGTCCCGGCGGTGACCGTGGCGGCGGTGATGCTGTTCGGGTTCGGAACGGTCCACTGGTCGAACCTCGCGCTGGTGCACTGGCTCGCCCGGCCGCGGGACATCAACGACTTCTGGTTCGTCGAGGCCTACCTGGTGATCATGTCTGCCACCGTCGCCGCGCTGGCTGTTCCGTGGCTACGGGCCGCATACACCGCCGACGCCTGGCGCACCGCGATGGTCGCTCTGGGCGTGCTGCTGGTGCCCCGCTATCTGGTGCTCGCGTTGTACGACGGTCCGCTGCGTGGCCTGCCCGGCACGGTGGCATGGCTCTTCGTGGCGGGGATCGCGATGGCGGTGGCCGACAGCCGGAAGCGCCGCCTGGTCACCGTGGCGGTCGCCGCCGGCGCCGCCTTCGGCTTCTTCGCCGGAGATCCCGCACGCAACCTGACCATCATGGTCGGGCTCACTGTGCTGGCGCTCGTACCCGCGCTGCCAGTGCCGCGGCTGCTCGTCCGTCCGCTCGGCGCACTGGCGGCCGCCTCACTGCACATCTACCTCGTGCAGTTCCAGGTGTTCGCGTTCTTCGATTCTCCGATCGTCCAGTTCACGGCCGCGATCGCCACCGGTCTGGGGTTCTGTGCGGTCGGCAACCACGTCCTGCGCCGGCGGCTGTCGCCTCGGCCCGCGGTCGCAGTCATCCGGCGAAGCAACTCGTGAGAGAGGACATGACATGCGTCGACGCACGTTCCTGACCGGCCTGGGGGCCCTCGGGGCGGTGGGCCTGGTGGGGTGCGGGTCGAAATCCGAGGGCGGGTACAAGGCCGACCCCGATGCGCTGCAGGTCTACTCCGCGCAGCACGAGAACCTCACCAAGGCGTGGGCCGAGGCGTTCACCTCGGCGACCGGCATCAAGGTGCAGGTCCGCAAGGGCTCCGACGCATCGATGGGTCATCAGATCGTGGCCGAGGGCTCCGCGTCGCCCGCCGACGTGTTCCTCACCGAGAACAGTCCGGCGATGACGCTGGTCGAGCGGAACAAGTTGCTCGCCCCGCTGGACGAGGCGACCCGGCGGCAGGTGCCGGCTCACCTGACCCCGTCGTCGAAGTCGTGGACCTCGATCGCCGCCCGGTCGACCGTGCTGGTCTACAACACCGCCAAACTCGACAAGGCCGACCTGCCGAAGTCGCTGATGGATCTCGCCGCGCCGCGGTGGAAGGACCGCTGGGGGTGCGCCCCGGGTGGTGCCGACTTCCAGGCCATCGTCGCGGGCATGCTCGCCGGTCAGGGCGAGCAGAAGACCACTGACTGGCTGAACGGCCTGAAGTCCAACGCCCGAGTGCTGCAGAACAACATCGCCACGATGAAGTCGGTCAACGCCGGTGAGATCGAGTGCGGCGTGATCTACCACTACTACTGGTACCGGGACCAGGCTGGCACCAGGGAAGGCAGCGCGAACACGGCCCTGCACTACTTCCGTAATCAGGACCCCGGCGCGTTCGTGTCGCTGTCCGGAGGTGCCGTGCTGGCCCGGACGAAGAAGCCGGCCGAGGCCCACAAGTTCCTGGCGTTCATCACCAGCAAGGCCGGGCAGCAGGTGCTGGTCGACTCCCAGTCGATGGAGTACGCCGTGGGCAGCGGTGTCGACTCGGCTCCCGCGCTGCCGCCGTTGAACAGTCTGCAGGCGCCCCCGGTCGATCCCTTCACGCTGAACTCCGAGAAGGTGACTGAGCTGATGACCGATGTCGGCATCATCTGACCTCCGCGAGTCCCCCGCCGCCGGGTACCCGGAACGGGTGGCGCCCCGGCCGGTCGTACGCGCCCGCCGGTCCACCCGGATGCCGTGGCCTGTCGTGACGGGCGCGCTGCTTGTCGCGGCCGTGATGGTCCTGCCGGTCCTGGTCGTGGTCGGCCAGGCCTCCACCAGTGGCGACGAGGCGTCGAGGCTGCTGCTGCGGCCGAGAACGGCCGAACTGCTCGGCAACACCATGCTCCTCGTCGTGCTGACCGTTCCGATCACCGTGCTGCTGGGCTGTGGCGCGGCCTGGCTGGTGGAACGGACGACACTGCCGGGCGCCGGCACGTGGCGCACCCTGCTCCTGGCACCGCTCGCCATCCCGGCGTTCGTCAGCAGCTACGCCTGGACGTCGGTGCTGCCGCAGGTCCAGGGGCTGGGCGGCGCGGTGTTCATCACCGCCCTGGCCTACTACCCGTTCGTCTTCCTGCCGGCCGCGGCCCTGCTGCGGGCGCTCGACCAGGGGCACCTCGACGCCGCGCGGTCGCTCGGCTCATCCGGTCTGGGAGCGGTACTGCGGGTGGCGATGCCGCAGTTGCGACCGGCCATCACCGGTGGCGCGTTGCTGGTGGCCCTGCACCTGCTGGCCGAGTTCGGCGTCCTGCAGATGATGCGGTTTCCCACCTTCACCACGGCGATCCTCCAGCAGTTCGCGATCGGGTTCAGCAACGCCGCCGGCAGTCTGCTGGCCGCGGTCCTGGTGGTGCTCTGCGTCGGTCTGCTGGCGCTCGAGGTGCCACTGCGCGGCCGCACACGGATCGCCCGGGTGGGCGCCGGCGCCCGGCAGCGTCCGGTCGCGTACCGCCTGGGCGCGTGGACCGTCCCCGCGTCCGCCGCACTCGCCGCGCTGGTCGGCTTGGCGCTGCTGGTTCCGCTGGTGTTGGTGCTGCGTTGGCTGGTGCGGGCGGTCACGTCCGGCGCGGTGTCCGTCGGCCCGCTGCTCACGGCGACCGGTTCGACCGTCGGCCTTGCGGTGCTGGCGGGCCTGGCGGCGTCGGTCGCCGCGCTGCCCGCTGCCTGGCTGCTGCACCGGTACCCGTCCCGGCTGTCGACCACGCTGGAGCGGGTGACCTATCTGGCGAGCGCACTTCCCGGGGTCGTGATCGGGCTGGCGCTGGTGACGCTGGCGGTGCAGTGGGCCCGTCCGGTCTACCAGACCGCCGCACTCGCGGTGCTGGCCTACACGGTGCTCTTCATGCCCCGCGCCATGGTCGCCTGGCGGTCCGGCCTGGCCGCGGCTCCGCCCGAACTCCTCGAGGCATCACGTTCGCTCGGGCTGTCCGGTCTCCGTACCCTTATCCGGGTGGTCCTCCCGCTGGTCCTGCCATCGGCGCTGACCGGATTCGTGCTGGTCTTCCTCGCGACGTCGACCGAACTGACAGCGACCCTCCTCCTCGCCCCGACCGGCACCGAGACGCTGGCCACCGCGTTCTGGTCGGCCAGCGACCAGTTGGACTACGTGGCGAGTGCCCCGTACGCTGCGGCGATGATCGCCCTGTCCGCCCCGCTCACCGTCCTGCTGCGCCGGCAGATCCTGGACCAGCGATGAGCGGCGCCGGCATCTCCATCACCGGGCTCACCGTCGGGTACGGCGGCCCGCCGGTGCTGGATCAGGTCGATCTGCACGTGCGCGCGGGCGGCGTCACCGCGGTGCTCGGTCCCTCCGGCAGCGGCAAGACCACACTGCTGCGGGCGATCGCCGGGTTCATCCGGCCCGACCGCGGGCGAATCGAGGTACGCGGCGAGGTGCTCACCGACGGACCGACGTTGGTCGCTCCGGAGCGGCGCGGCATAGGTTACGTCCGACAGGACGGCGCACTCTTCCCGCACCTCGACGTCGCCGGCAACATCACCTTCGGGCTGCCGAGAGCCGAACGGCGCCGCGCGGCCCAGGTCGAGCCGTTGCTCGAACTCGTCGGCCTGTCACCGAGCCTGGCCCGCCGCCGACCGGACGAGCTGTCCGGCGGGCAGCAGCAGCGCGTCGCGCTCGCCCGGGCCCTGGCCCGCGAACCATCCGTGGTGCTGCTCGACGAGCCGTTCTCATCGCTCGACACCGCGCTGCGCGCCGCAACCCGCGAGGCCACCCGTGCCGCTCTCGCCGCGCAGGGCGCAACCACCGTCCTCGTGACACATGACCAGGCCGAGGCGTTGTCGTTCGCCGACCAGGTGGCCGTCATGTTCGACGGTCGTTTCGCCCAGATCGACAGCCCGGCCGGCGTCTACGGCGCACCGGCCACGCCCGAGGTCGGCCGGTTCCTGGGCGACGCGATGCTCCTCGACGGGCAGGCCGTCGGCCGGACCGTCTCCTGCTGCCTGGGCCGGCTCGACCTGGCCGAACCGGCCACCGGCGACGTACTCGTGCTGGTCCGACCCGAGCAACTCGTCCTGAGCGAGCCGTCCGACATCACGGCTTCGGTCTGGTCGGTGACCTACCAGGGCGCCGACGCCATGGTCCGCCTGGAACTGGTCGGCCAGACCACCCGTCTGGTGGCGCGCGTCCCCGGCGATCGCGTACCGCACGTGGGCGACAAGGTGGGTATCGCCGTACCCGCTGCCGTCCGCTCGTTTCCCCGACACTGACTGGTGGATGAGGGGCGTCGCCCGACAGCCAGGAGATGACGCAGGCCACCCCCGCTTTTCTCTTAGGTGAGGCTGCCCTAATCTGTCGCCCATGCGCGTCCTCCCCGACACCGGGCCGGCGCCGTTCGTCCGTGCCCTGGCAGAGCACGGCGACCGGCCGGCTGTGATCACCGCCGACGGCCGGTTGAGCTACGCCGAGCTCGCCGCGCGGGTCAGCGAGGTGGCCGCCCGGCTCGGCACGACCCGCCGGCTGGTGTTGCTCGCCGGGGCGAACCGGGTCGACGAACTGGTCGCGTACCTGGCGGCGCTGACCGGCGGGCATCCCCTGCTGCTGGTGCCGGGGGACCACCACGCCGCGGTCAGCGAGATGGCCCGGGCGTACGACCCGGACGTGCTGATCCACCGCGTCGACGGAGAGCTGGTGGTCGACGAGCGGCGCCCGGGCACCGGCCACGAGCTGCACCCCGACCTGGCGCTGCTGCTCAGCACCTCCGGGTCGACCGGCTCCCCGAAGCTGGTCCGGCTGTCGTTTGAGAACCTTCAGGCCAACGCCGAGTCGATCGCCGAGTACCTGGACATCCGCGACACCGACCGGGCCGCCACCACGCTGCCGCTGCACTACTGCTACGGCCTGTCCGTGGTGAACAGCCATCTGCTGCGCGGGGCGGCGCTCATCCTCACCGGGCTCTCGGTCACCGACCGCTGCTTCTGGGAGCTGTTCCGGGCCGAGCGCGGCACCAGCCTGGCCGGCGTGCCGTACACCTTCGACCTGCTGGACCGGGTCGGCTTCGACCGGATGCGCCTGCCCCACCTGCGGTACGTCACCCAGGCCGGGGGCCGGCTCGCCCCGGAGCGGGTGGCCCGGTACGCCGCCCTCGGCCGCCGCCACGGCTGGCGGTTCTTCGTGATGTACGGCCAGACCGAGGCCACCGCCCGGATGGCGTACCTGCCGCCGGAACTGGCCGAGCTGCGGCCCGAGGCGATCGGTGTGCCCATCCCGGGCGGGTCATTCCGGCTGCGGGCGCTGCCGGACCGACCCGAGCCGGACACGGGCGAGCTGGTCTACGCCGGGCCCAACGTGATGCTGGGCTACGCGGAACAGCCGGGCGATCTGGCGCTGGGGCGCACCGTCGAGGAGCTGCCCACCGGGGACGTGGCCCGGCGTGGGCCGGACGGGCTCTACGAGATCGTCGGGCGGACCGCGGAGTTCGTGAAGATCTTCGGCCTGCGGGTCGATCCGCGCCGGGTGGAGGATCGGCTGCGCGTGGCGGGCGTCGAGGCGTACTGCGTCGGGACGGACCGCGAGCTGTTGGTGGCCGCAACGGACGGTCACCGACCCGAGCGGGTACGGCGGCTGGCCGCCGCCGCGGCGGGGCTGCCCGCCCGGGTGGTCCGCGTGCACCTGCTGGCCGAGCTGCCCCGGCTCGCCAACGGCAAGCCGGACCGGGCGGCCGTCCGCGCCCTCACCACCGCTCCCCCGCCGGTCCCCGCCCTCGACGCGCCCGGCGTCGGGACCGAGCGGCTCTGCCGGCTCTACGCCGACCTGCTCGACCAACCCGAGGTCAGCGCTGACCAGAGCTTCGTCGACCTGGGCGGCGATTCCCTGTCGTACGTCGAGATGTCGGTCCGCCTCGAGGAGCTCCTCGGCGACCTGCCCGCGGACTGGCACACCACGCCGATCCGGGAGCTGGCCCGATCCGCGCCGGCCCGCCCGACCGGGCACCGCGTGCTGGAGACCAGCGTGGCCCTGCGGGCGTTGGCGATCGTGGTCATCGTCGGTTCGCACATTCCCGTCTTCACCGTCAAGGGCGGGGCGCACCTGCTGCTCGCCGTAGCGGGGTTCAACTTCGCCCGGTTCCAGCTCACCACCGCGGCCCGGCGGGAGCGGATACGCGGCGCCGTACGTGCGATCGGCCGGATCGTGCTGCCGTCGGTGGCCTTCATCGCACTGGCCGGGGCGGTCACCGGCGACTACACGCTGACCAACCTGCTGCTGCTCAACAGCGTCCTCGGCCCGCACGACGGGGCGACGGAGTGGCAGTTCTGGTTCATCGAGGCGCTGGTCTACATCCTTCTGGCGACGACCGCGCTGATCGCCGTGCCGGCGATGGACCGGATCGAACGGCGGTACCCGTTCGGCCTGCCGCTGGCGCTCGCCGCCCTCGGCCTGGTCACCCGGTACGACCTGCCCGGCCTCGCCACGTTCGGCTACGTGCCGTCGGCCGTGGTGGTGTGCTGGCTCTTCGCGCTCGGCTGGGCCGCGGCCCGCGCCGCCCGGACCGCCCAGCGCGTGGCCGTCACCGCCACGGCGGCACTCACGGTGCCGGGCCTGTTCGGCGAACCGTTCCGCGAGACGTTCATCGTCGCCGGCTTCGCCCTCCTCGTCTGGGTGCCGCGGCTGCCGAGCCGGCCGGCCGTCAATCGCGCGGCCGCCTCGCTGGCCGCCAGCTCACTCTGGATCTACCTCACCCACTGGCAGGTGATGCCGATCGTCGGCCCCTGGTCGCGGGCGGCGGCGCTGGCCGCATCCCTCGCCGTCGGGATCGGGTGCGCGATACTCGCCCGGCAGGCGGCTCGGCGGCTGCCATCATTCGTGGCAGCGGCGAGGTTCGGAGCGCGGGCGGGTCGCGAGCACGCAACAGGCCGCCTCGATCAGTCGGCGCGATAGGAACAAGCGGAGCCCCTACGACGCGCGGGCGAGCTGCGGGCCTCCGCCCATGCAGGTGTGGCTGATCGTCGCGTCGGTCCGGGTTGTCCGAGTGGTCGGCGTAGGACAGCGCCTCGGCGAGCAGCGTCCGTGTGTGGCTGCCCGCCGCGGAGTAATGCACGAGGTGCCGGCAGCGTCGGCCGGTGGATCGCGGAGGTCCAAGCCGAGCAGGCTGCGGCCGAGGCCGCCCTGCGACGCCTCGGCGGACGACGCCACCTCACTCCGGAGGAGATCCACAACTCGTGGGAGCCTTGGGAAGCATCATCAGGATCTTTGAGAAGCATCATCGAGGTGCGGTGTGATGCCGAGCCCGCGGACAAGGGCCGAATTGACCTATCGGTCGATGGCCCGCAACATGTCCGCTCAGGTCGCCTCAAGTGGATCATGTTCTAACTTGCGTCGGGGATCGACACGAACCGCGGGCCGCTACAGCGGCGTCACACCATCGCCGCGCTCCTCGACCAGACTCACGCCGACATGCCAGCCGCAGCCCCCGTCGTACCAGAAGGACCTACCGTCGCCGAGTCCGACGCGAAACTGGCCCGCTATCGAGCGGCACTCGAAGCCCGGCGCCGGTCATGATCGCGCAGCCCATGCCTGCTGTGGCCGCACAGACTGCCGCCGCTCGCGCAGACAGGTGACAACCGGGGCGGTTCCGCATCTGGCGCTGCTCGCCCACCGAATGTCACCGCGTGTCACCGAGTCGTTAGTCGGCGAGTGGCTGGGCGTCGCGCAAGCACTCGGGAATCGACCGACCCCAGGCTGACCGCCATGTGACGTCCGCAGGACAGGCCGGGGTTCACGCGGTCACCTCAGCGGGCGGGACACGCATCGGATGTCAGGCAGCGCGACCTCGGCGTAGCCCGAGGGGTTGCCGGTCGGCAAGGGTGAGCACGCCCAACAGGCCCGTGCTGGCACACCTCGTTCCATCCGCTCCGACGTCCCAATCGCGCACAGCCCGACCGCGCGCACCATTCTCTCCGTCAGTGGCGGCCAGATGGTCCCCCCGTCATCCGCGCTGCCAATTGCCGTAGCTTCGTCTGGGTGCTCGGCTTGGCCGCCTCGCGCCGCCCACGGTCAATCATCTTGCGCCCCTGTGGGCTGTTCAGGAAACCCTTGATTCGCTGGCCGACCGATGTCATGACCTGCCACCTTCCAAACCCTTTGCTCGCCGCGGGTTTTGGCTGTTGTGTCATTGGCTCCTTACCCGAACGCGCCCTGCCTATCTGCCCAGGAGGTGAGCGAGTTGCGCTCGGTGAGTGCTGTCGGGCCCCGCCACGGCAAGGCCGCTGAGAAGGTGCCCGTTTCGAACGAATTGGGGATCAGGGGCGTCGGCCGCCGCCGTGACCAGCAAGCCGACCAGCCGGCTGGGAAAAGAAGATCACGTACTGGAGGTCGTCTGCGGTGACGAGTTGACAGCCAGGACCATGCCGACGGGATCCCGACGGCACTCATGCGGCGGCTGGCCATCGTTGCTGGATCTGATCGGCGGCTTGGCCGCGCCGGCGCAACTGACCCCCATGCCGCAGATCACCGACATGGACGACGTGGGGATTGGCTGACTACGTACCCGGCGGCCGGGATCGAGGGGGTGGTCGTCAAGCGGCTGGACGGCCGGTACGAGCCCGGCCGGCGCGGATGGCAGAAGTTCCGTGGTGCCGTGCGGCGACCGAGGCGATCATCGGCGAGATGACCGGCAGTCACGGCAATCCGAGCACGCTGCTCCTCGGCCGGTTCGATCGAAGGTGTCACCTGCGCTACGCGGGAAGGACCCACCCGTTGGCGATGGTCCAACGCCGGGAATTCCCGCCGCTGCTGTCCCACCCCGGCTGCAGCGCCGGGGCATCGTCGCGCACCCCTAGCCGCAGCCGCTGCCGGCGATGGCGCCACCGGGTGTGGTTCGTGCGTCCGCGGCTGGACCTGTCGGTGTACGACGTGCCGCTGCTGCTCGGCGGTGAGGCCGACCCGTTCTGGGACGCCGTGGCCGGAGCGTAACAAGTTGGTGGCTCAACGGTTGACGGCCGGGTCACCAAGATCGGGTGTTTCTCAAGCTGACCGGGTGTGTGGGTCAGGCCAGCCGGAGGACCGTTGCCTGAGGCAAAATATGCCAGGGTGGAAAGTATTGCGCTCAACTAACGGGGCAGCGCGAATCAAGCCTGGGAGAACACCACTCAATGACCACCCCCTACGACCCTGCCCAGAACCAGCCGCTGGCCGGCCAGCAGCCGATGCCGCCCACCGCTCAGTTCCCGCAGGTGCCCGCCGGCCAGTTTCCGCCGCCGGCGCCCGGGCAGTTCCCTCAGCAGCCCGGCCAGTTCCCGCCGCCGCCCGGCGCGCCGGCCCCCGCCGCCCGCAAGCGGCCCTGGCTGATCCCCACCCTCATCGGCGTCGGCGCGTTCGTGGTGCTGTGCTGCGGCGGCTCGATGGTGATCGGCCTGGTCAGCGGCGACGACAAGAAGACCGGTGTGTCCGCTAGCAGCGACATCCCCGCTGCCAGCCCCAGCACCTCCGCCCCGAGCACGTCGGCCCCCGCGCCGGCCAAGCCGGAGCCGGCGAAGACGACCGCGGCGCCGGCCCCGGCCAAGCCGAAGACCTTTGGCGTCGGTGACAAGGTGCGCGGCGGTGACTTCGAGTTCACCGTCAACGGCGTGAAGTGTGGGATCTCCCAGGTGGGCAGCCAGTTCCTGAACACCAAGGCGCAGGGCACCTTCTGCAAGGTCAACGTGACCGTCAAGAACGTCACGAAGAGCGCGCACACCTTCCACGCCGACGGCACCCTCACCGCCCAGGACGCCACCGGCCGGGAGTACGAGGCCGACGGCGAGGCCGGAATCTACGGCAACACCGACGGGCAGGGTTTCCTCGACGAGATCAACCCGGGCAACTCGGTGAAGGCGAACGTCTACTTCGACGTGCCGAAGGGCACGAAGCTGAAGACGATCACGTTCGACGCCGGCCTGTTCACCTTCGCCGAGGACGCCGTCGTCACCCTCTGACCGGCCGCCGGCAGACAAGCGTGACCTTGCGAAGACAGCCGACAGCCCCGGAGATTCTCCGGGGCTGTCGGCTGATAGCCAGAGCCGGGGGCGCCCCGAGCAGTCGCGTGGCCGAGCACCTTGCCTCCGTGGCGCCCTGAGTGAGGTCTGCAGTTAAGGAATGTTCCCATGATCCGACAGAACTACCGACGAACCGTCGCCATCGCGGTTACGGCCGTCGCCCTGCTTGCAGGCGCGGGCTGCGGCGGCGGGCAGCAGCACCAGGCGGTCGGGGCCACCAGCTCGCCTTCGGCCGCCGCCACCTCGGCCAGCCCCACGCCGTCCCCGACGCCGTCGCCCACCCCTTCCGTCAGCCTGAGCCCGACACCGCCGCCGAAGCCGGTACCGGCGTGGACGCCGTGCGACACCTCGCTGGAGAGCTACGAGGGCGGCTGCAACAACGACTTCCTGACTGGGGACACCTGCGACGCCGCGTACTACTCGAAGCAGCTGGGCGGCACCGTGCTCGACGCGTTCATCGAGAACAAGGACGACGTCAACGAGACGCGCCTGCGGGACTGCCCGCAGTTCCTGGCCGACTGGAAGAAGGCGAAGACCGGCTTCACCGACGGCAGCTACGAGGTCGGCGCGGAGGTCAAGCCCGGCACCTACCAGACGATCGCGCACGTCAACGGCGGCAGGGTGGAGGACTGCTACTGGGAGAGGACCGGCGCCAACGGAAACATCAGGGCCAACAACTTCATCACCGCGGCGAAGAAGGTGACGGTGACGATCCGGTCCTCCGACGAGATGTTCACGTCCCGCAATTGCGGCAACTGGATCCGGGTATGAGTACCGAGCGCGGGCGCATGTGGGCTCGAGCCGGTCGGCTGGGAAGACAGAATACCGACGACGGCAGACGCTTCGAAGAGCACCAACGCGTACAGCTGCACACCGGCCTTCGCACTGGCACAACAACCCGGGGCCGGAGCTGTGGTTCTCGGCCCCGGGTTGAACTTGGCAGGCCACCCAGGCGTGCCGCTGGCGACGCCACCTGCAACTGTCACATCAGCTGACAGCGGCGCGGTAACGGGTGAGCAGGATCAGCGCCGTGGCGGCGGCGCCCACCAGTCCAGCGAGCGTGAGCAGCCAAAGCCCGGCACCGACGCTCACCTGGGTGACGGCGCTGATTGCCTTGCCGATGCCCAGCGGGTCGTCCCCACCGGACATGCTCTCGCGCATCTGCGCCTCGGTCGCCTGCAGATCCACGATCTTCCACACGCCGATTCCGAACAATGCGAGGGCGGCGAGGCCAGCGAGGATCGGCGCGACGACGGGCACGTTCTGGCGCCGCAGACTCAACCCGCCGTAGGCAGCCACTACGACGCCGAGTACAACAACGATCCAGCCGTCCGTTCCGTCCGTACCAGACAACGACATGCTGCCCAAGATCGGCGCGGTGACCTTCGCCCAGGGCATGAACGAGCCAATGACGGCCGCGATGCCCGCAGCCAGCACGATCCATTCGCGGACCGGTCGCATTGCGGCCGGCGCCAGGGACGGTCCACCTTCGACGGGCTGATTAGCGGACGGCGACTGGTCCGCCGGCGGGGGCGTGCTGAAGTCCTGCACCATTCTTTGATTCCTCTGGACGTCGATGCCCTTCTCACCGGTTGAGGCGGGCAGAGAGGTAGCAATCTAGGGCACCGCCGCAGCAGGGCATTGTCCCCAGCAGAAACCATCGCCCGTACGGATGATCAAAGTGTGGACATGGCGGGCGGTGGGCCCGGCCGTACTGCCTCGCTAAGCCGCCGTCCGGGTCCAAGACACCGTCCAGCTTGCTCCACAAACATGTCGTGCGGGATCCGGCGCGAGTTGCTGCAGGGCTGTGCGGAGACGATTCGCCGGCCGGGACGGTCAGCGTCACTAGCTAGTCGCCGGAGTCGGGCGTGCTGAGCATTGGCAGGATCCCGGTCATCGCCAGCACCCGCCGCACCTCATCCGGTCGCGCTCGGCTGTACGCCGGGGAGGCGGGCTGTGACGGTGGCTGTCGTGCCGAGCGGCCCGCTGTCGATGACCAGGCTGTCGGTGAGCTGCTGGGCCAGCCACAGACCCCGGTGGCCCGGGGTTCCGGGGCGCGGCAGCGCGATCGGAACATCCCCTGTTCCGGGACCGTGGTCGATGACCTGGCAGGACAGGGATACGGCATCGCACAGCAGGCGGAGCCCTCCGCTGCCGCCACCGTGGCGCACGACATTGGTGACCAGCTCGTGCACGGCCAAAACGAAGTCCTCCAACGCGTCACCAGCGAGCCCGGCCGCGGCGGCGGCCGCGGCGACGGCGTGCCGCAGCCGCGTCACCGCGACCTCAGTGATCGATTCCGACAGTAGAGTCACCGCGTCCGGGACATGGTCCGGGTCGCGCCCACCGGCCCCGACGTGGCCACGCCAGCTCACCTGCGCACCGTACACGCCGCCACCGGTGATCACCTCTCGGCTGGGCGGCCCCTGGCGGCAGTGCCGCGGACCACGAACGGTGCGATGGTCAGGTCAGCTACCTTGACTCGACTTTCGCATTTCTGTGGAACGTATGTGCGGGCTTATGGCAAGCAAGCTGATCTTGAGGATTGCGGCCGTTTCTATCCGGCGCCGGCTGCTACGGCTGTGTGGCAGGAGACGCCCGATCAGCTGGCAAAGTCCGGGAACTGGCCACGTGTTGCCGAAATGGGGCGGCCGAAAGACTCCGCCGCTCGGTCCTGCAAAGGCCCGAGCGGCGTCGTACTGTCATCGCGGGTTACCGCGCCGTCGTCCGGCTTCGTAGGACGACGTCCCAGTCGACCGTCCTGGCCCAATCGGCATAGCTGTGCCAGGCCACGTCCGGGTACCTGGCGTGCAGCCCGTCCACGTCGAGGAAGTCAGTGTTCTCCTCGAACCGCTGGAACATGTCGGTGATTTCGTCGCCGGCCCATTGGCGGACCTGGTCCAGCGGCAGTTGGTGGTACGGGATCTCGCGGCCGAGTACATCGCTGAGTATCTTGGCCGCCTGCTCGCCGGTTACCCGGTCGGAAACGACGTCGATCCGTTCGCCAACGAACCGATCCGGGTGCTCGATGGCGTGCACGGCGAGCCCGGCGATGTCCCGGACGGTCACTTGGTCCAGCGGCTTGCCGGCGGACAGTGGGTTGGCCAGGACGCCGTCGCCAAGGCGGCTGAACCCGATGTTGAAGACGTTCTCCATGAAGTACACGGGCCCGAGGACGGTCGCACTGACCTCCTTGTTCCGCAGGTACGCCTCGACAAGCTGCTTGCTGTCGGCATGGTCGATATTCGATTTCACCAGCCGGTCGGCGCCGCGTACCGAGGAGTAGACGAGGTGCGCGCCTGCGCGCGCTGCGGCATCGACCAGGCGGCGGCCCTGGGCGACCTCTTCGTCCTTTCCACCGGATCCGAACGGTACGGACAGCCCGAAGATCGCGTCAACGCCCTGTGCGGCCCCGGCAAGGGCCTGCGGGTCGGCCAGGTCGCCGGCGAACAGCCGGATCCCGGAAGTGGACAAAGCCAGCGCGGACGGCGACTCGGGCGACCGCACGTAGGCCCTGACGTCGTGGCCATGATTGAGCAGCAACTCGGCGACGGCGCCGCCTTGCTTCCCGGTGGCGCCGATGACGAGAACGGTGGCCATAAACGGCTCCTTGATCGTGACTTGTGGACGGCGCTGATTCTCTGGCCTCAACCTCTGTTGAGGTCAAGCGCTAGGGTCAACCATGCCAAGACCCCGCACCACGTTCCATGAACTCACCGTCGGGCAGGTCGCCGACCGCAGCGGCGTCGCGATCTCGGCGCTGCACTTTTACGAGCGCCAGGGTCTGATCCGCAGCACCCGAACGGCGAGCAACCAGCGCCGGTACAGCCGCGACATGCTGCGCCGGGTCGCCTTCATCCGGGCATCCCAACACGTTGGCATCTCGCTCGCGATGATCCGAGACGCCCTGGACCAACTACCGAGTGAACGCACTCCCACCCGCGACGACTGGGCTCGCCTGTCCGCAAACTGGCGAACCGAGCTCGACGCACGCATCGCGCACCTGCAAGCACTGCGCGACGACCTCACCGAGTGCATCGGATGCGGCTGCCTGTCGCTACGATCCTGCCATTTGACCAATCCGCGCGATGTGCTGGGTCGCGAAGGTCCAGGTGCACGCCGCCTACCACGCAGGTGATAACGCCAATGCCCGTCCCCAACCGTCGCCGATGAGAACGGACGCTCATCGGCTTCTCAGGGCGATCTGCGGTCGTGCGTTTGATCAATACTGCATACGGTCGGCGTGTCGGGTGATCTCGCCGGCGCAATGAAGCACGTCGGCGGTTGCCTTGAACCCAGTTGAAGAGAGTTACCGCCGATGCTGCAGGTGCACACCCAACCGGGGTCGCTGCGGCGCGTGCTGGAGGCGTTCCGGCCGTGCTTCACCGCCCCAACGATCACCACGTTCGTGACGCTGCTGGTCGGGTTGATCGCCCGGCCGGCGCACCGCACGGCGGTGTGCGGCATGCTGGCCGGCGCAGGCCTGGGCGGCGTGTGGCATCACAGCCGGGCGCCACCGGTTTTCGCCGCCGCCCCGCCGGCACCCCGACAGACTCGGACTCACGGTGTTGCGGTCGATCGTCGGCCACCTGGCGCCGATCGGGGTACCACTGCTGGTGGCCGTCGACGACACCATGTTCCGCCGCTGCGGCCGGAAAGTCTATGCGGCGTACTGGGGCTACGACGGCTCGTCGACGGTGGCCAAAGGCAACCAGAAACTGTCGCGCGGCAACACCTTCGTCGTCGCAGCGGTCATAGTTGCCCTGCCGTTTCCGGACCGGCCGGTCGCGCTGCCGGTCCTGACCCGACTGTGGCGCAAGAGTCTACGGTACCCGGATCGGCACGCCCGCAGACCTGGCCGCCCACCGTGCCCGCCACACCGGTCACCGTCACCCGCTACGGCCGCACCACTCCCATCGCCGTGCACCACCAATGCCTCCGGTGCTGACGCGAACGATCTCGATCCCGGCCTGCTCGGCGATGCCGGTCAGGTGGCGACGTGGGTGACGCGGATGAACCTGACAGGTTCGCTGCCGTCGTTGCGGTAGCCGTAGTCCCGGTCGGTGGCGAGCCGCGCTGATGCCCCCGTGTCGAGAACCGTGTCGTCGTGGCCGTCGGCGATCAGGGTGAGCACGCCGCTGAGGACCAGGAACAGCTCTTCGCTGCCGTGCGGGTCCGGCTCGGCCTGGTAGGAGTCCCCGGGGACGAGAATCCAGTCCCACAAGGCTGCCGAGGGGCGCACTGTGCTCGCGGTGGACAGCACCGCGTGACTTCCGGCAGCCGAGGACCAGATGCCAGTGGCGGTGCCAGGGGCGTTGACGACCAGTGAGCCGGGCCGGGTCTCGCGGGCCAGGGATGCGAAGTCGGTGCCGAGGGCGTGGGCGACCTTGGCGACGGTGACCAGGCTGGGGTTGGCCTCGCCGAGCTCGATGTGGCTGAGCATCCGCACGCTCACCCCGGAGGCGTCGGCCAGTTGCTGCATCGTCATGCCGCCCTCCTGACGGCGCCGGCGTACCTCCTGGCCGACCCGTTCGATGAACGGGTCGCTCCAGCTGGCCTTGGTCTCCATCGGCACCTCCGCACTCAGTTCGGTGGGCATGCGACTCGTCCACCAGGAGCCCGGCATGCAGCATATTGCACGTGACGATGATGTGCATTATATTGCATGCGCCGATGCGCGGAGTGCAGCGGCCCGGAGATTGGTGCCCAGCAGCTGACCACACGTCTTGCTTCAGGCGCTGCCCCCGACCGCCACGATGTGGCTCGACCGCAGGAGACTGACGATGACCTCCATTGAATCGGCCACCAGAGCGTCGACCGAATTCGACATCGCTGCGCTGAGGGCGCAGTTCCCGTCCCTGGCCTCGGGCATCGCGCACTTCGACGGTCCGGGCGGCACACAGACGCCGCGGCCGGTCGCCGACGCGATCGCCGCCACGATCACCAGCCCGCTGTCCAACCGTGGCACGGGCTCGGTGTCGGAGGCCAACGCCGACGCCGCGGTCACCGCGTTCCGGCAGGCCTACGCCGACCTGCTCGGCGTTCCCGCCCGCGGGATCGTCCACGGCCGCAGCGCCACGCAACTGACCTTCGACTTCTCCCGGGTGATCGCCAAGCAGTGGCGCCCGGGTGACGAAGTCGTCGTGACCAAGCTCGACCACGACGCCAACGTCCGGCCCTGGGTGATCGCCGCCGAGAACGCCGGCACGGTCGTGCGGTGGATCGACATCGATCCCACCACCGCCGAGATCGATCCCACCTCCGTCGAGACCGCCATCACCGAACGGACGCGGCTGGTCGCCGTCACCGCCGCGTCGAACCTTCTCGGCACCAAGCCCGCGGTGCGGGCGATCGCCGACGCTGCACACGCCGTCGGCGCGCTGGTCTACGTCGACGGCGTGCACTACACCGCGCACCAGTTCGTCGACGTCCCCGCCCTCGGTGCGGACCTGTACGTCTGCTCCCCGTACAAGTTCCTCGGCCCGCACTGCGGCGTCCTGGCCGCCTCCCCCGACCTACTCGAGACCCTGCATCCGGACAAGCTGGTCCCCTCCACCAACGCCGTCCCCGAACGCTTCGAGCTCGGCACCCTCCCCTACGAGACCCTCGCCGGCGCCACCGCCGCCGTCGACTTCCTCGCAGACATCACCCCCGCGGCCGTCGGAAGCACGAACGGCAATTCCTCACGGCGGGAACGGCTGCAGGCCTCCCTGCATGCCGTTGACGAGCACGAGATGCGCCTCCGTCGCCTACTCGAAGACGGACTCGCGGCACTGGGCGCCGACGTCGTGGTCCACTCCCGTGCTGCCGACCGCACCCCGACGCTGCTGGTCACCCTGCCCGGCCGCAAGACCTGGGACGCGTACCAGTTCCTCCTGGGCCGTAACGTGCTCGCCCCCGCCGGATCCTTCTACGCACACGAGCCGTTCCACCGCCTCGGCTTGGACGACGAGCACGCGCTCCGGCTCGGCCTGGCTCCCTACAGCGACGACACCGACATCGCGCGCGTCCTCGACGGTCTGGCCGCCTTCCTCGCCCAGTGACGGCGGAACCCGGCCCGTCGGGGCTGTCTCGCTAACGGTGTTTCCGGCGATCTTGGTTAGTAGGTCTCAGCGGCCGGGAAGCGGTCGCTGTCCAGCTGACGAATGCGTTGGGCCAGGCTGCGTAGGGTCTGCCGCAGGACCCGCTCAGCGGGGGTGTGGCAAGCGTGGACGTGCAGCAGGGCGCAGGCGGCTGTCTGCCGCGGCGTGGACTGTCGGCGTAGCGGCTCGCGGATCTGGTCGGGTGCGGTCAACAGCAGTGCCTTGAACACGTTGATCGCGGCGGTGCGGGTCGCGTTGGCGTGTTCGCGAGCCACGAGCAGGATGCGTAACGCTTCCCGGTCGCCGTCGCTGCGCGGCTGGGCGTGATGCTCCGCAGCTAGGGCGGTGCGGGCGGCCGAGACGGGCATCGGACGGATCAGACTTGCCGCCTGGCCGACGCCCCACGCGTTGCGGCCGACCGGCTTCGACGACCTGCTGTCCTGCAGCCAGCAGCGCCCGCAGCAGGCGGCCCCGTGCGAGCGGCAGCCTTCCACCGCCCAGGTCAACCGGGGGCCCGGCGCCTGCTGGGCGCACCAGGCGATCAGCTTGCTATAACCGTCCGGGTTCGCCTCGACGGTGACGGTCGCGATCTCCCGGCCAGCGCCGTCGAGCAGGCAGGCGGTGTGCGTGTCGGTGTGAGTGTCCACGCCGATGACGGCGTCCACCGATTCTGTTAGGAGTGAGCCTTGACCACCGGCACCGATCCTGGCAGCAGCCCACCCAGGACCACCACCGCGAGCCTCACAGATGCTTACGTCGTGGCTTCAATTGGTGCGTGACACTCCGCCGAGTAGTGCCCGGACCCTGACCTGGCGTTCGCGTCACCGACCTGGCCTTCGCGTCACCGGCGCGTCACCGGACCCGGGACGGATCGGTCGGGGTATTCAGCCACGCGTCGAAGTCGCGGGCCACGATGCGTTCGTCGGTGACACCGTCGGCGGCCGGCGAGCACAGCCAGCGGATCGGCGCGGCCATGACAGCGGGATCAAGCAGCTGCTCGCGAACCGCCTGGGGCATCCCGTCAGGGATCATGCCGGTACGGGTGGCCCCGCCGGGCAGGAGCACGTTGACCCATACCGAGTGCTCACGCAGATCGGCGGCCATGATGCGGGACAGCGCCTCGGACCCCGCTCGTGACGGGCCGTAGGGCACGAAACCTCTACGGATCATGGTCTCCTCGTTGAGCGAGATGTTCACGATGCGTCCGCCGCCGGCGGCGAAGAAGGTCGGTACGACCGCGCGGGCGACCAGGAAGTAGCCGGTGAGGTTCGTGTCGATCACGTCCCGGAAACCGTCGGGTGTGACCTCCCAGAAGCCCCGAGGTTCGGTGAAGAATTCCGGGTTCACGGTCCGCATGCCGATCCCCGCGTTGTTGACCAGTACATCGAGTCCGCCCAGGCGGTCGACCGTCCGACGGACACCGTCGGCCACCGAGCGCTCATCCCGGACGTCCATGGCGACGCCACCGACCCGCCCGCGATCGGCGTCGATCTGCTCGGCGACCTGGGCGGTGCGGCCCTCATCGCGGCCGGTGATGACCACCCGCGCGCCGCTGTCGGCCAGCGCCTCGGCCATCGAGCGGCCAAGGCCGCCGGTCGCCCCCGTGACCAGGACCCGTACGCCGGAAAGGGACTCGTCGATTCTCACGTCACGTACGGTCATGAATCAATCATCCCTAATTCATCTGGACAGAAACGGTGGTGACGGCCGCGCCGCCGTCACCACACCTACCCGGACTACCCCGCGACCGGGTCTTTTATCAACTCCCGCCGAATGTGTGAGCAAATGCTGCCATGGCGTCCGGATCAATCGGCGAACGCATTGCGGCCTATCGGCGTCGACGAGGACTGAGCCAAGCGGCGCTCGCTGGCTTGATCGGACGGTCGGAGTCGTGGCTCTCCCAGGTGGAGCGCAGCGCACGATCGGTCGGCCGTCTGTCGGTCCTGCTGGACATGGCGAAGGAAGCGGTGCGCCAGTACTTCTCGCGCTACGACCACTTGTTAGGGATGGAACCGGGCGCTCACTTCGACCTGAAGGCGTGCGAGGTCCGGTTGCCGATGCGCACCGCATGTACCAGGCAGCCCGGTACGAGGAGGTCACTTCGGACCTTCCCGGCCTGTTGACGGCTGCTGACGCACTCCATCGTGGCACTCAGGGCTCTCTCGTCGCGACCTACTGCTTGCGTATGTCTCTGCCTACGTCGTCGCCGCGAAGCTCTTGACGAAGATGGGGGCGGGGGACTTCGCGTTGCTGGCGTCCGACCGCGGCGCCGCGAAGTCCGATCACAGGTGAACCGTCACTTTGCGGGTGTTGTGCCTAGCGGCTACCCGCTGACTCCGGCAGCGACACGTCGGCCTGGCGGAGCGACGGTGTACCAGTCCCTTCCTCGGCATCGCTGCTGGAGGCTCGGGCGTCGGCCAGCACTTCTGCGGGGACGTGCCGCTCGAGGAATCGTCGAGCCAGGCGAGTCGACGGATGGATGGCGATCGTGGCCACCAGGATGATGCCGGCGATCACCAGCCAGCCGGCAGCGCCCCAGTTCAACGCGAGGAACGTGTACACCGCCGGCGCCCAAACCTTGCCCAGTGTGCCGCTCAGCTCGGCCGCGCCCTGGTAGGCGCCGCGCTGGCGCGGGTCCATCAGCTCGGCTTCGAAGGACCAGCTCGCCGCCGAGAGGTAGAGCTCAGCGCCCGTCACAGTGACGTGGCCCAGCCAGACCAGAAAGATCGTCACCCAGCCGACGGTGTCGTGCGTCGCGAGCGTGATGAGGCAGGAGAGGACGAAGAAGGTTGAGGACAGCCGAATCGCCTTGAGCGCGGTCGGCAAGTCCCTGACGCCGCGGGAGGTGACCATCGGCAGGAAAATGCACATCACCGTGTTCGTGGCGAACAGGAAAGCCAGCACCACCCGCGGAGCGTCGGTCTGCTCGACCAGCCAGAGCGGAATGACGACGTTCAGCAACACCTGGTTCGTCCAGAACACCCCACCGAAGAACGTGGTGAGCAGCCAACCGGGGTTACGCAGCGGACCCGGCCCGGGTATGCGCACCTTGCGGTCCTCTCGGCTGCGTTCATCGTGCGAAGCCCGCGGCAGCCGCGTGACCGCGGCCGAGTTGACCAGGAAGACCGCGGCGGTGAACCAGGGCAGTGCGTGCAGCACGTCGTTGGAGTGGAATGCGAGCGCGATTCCGCCCATGACGGAGCCGAGGGTGAAGCCGAGGTTGAGCGCGGAGTACATGTAAGCGCGTGACTTCACCCGCTCGTCTGGTGGCAGCACATCGATCGTGTATGCCCCGAACGCGGCGCCGCCGAGCGCACCGATCACCTCCATGCAGACGGCCATGGTGACGTAGCCCTCGAAATCAGTGATGAACGGCCAGACGGCGAACATCGCCGCCTGCCCGGCGGCGCTGACCGCCCACATCTTCTTCGGCCCGTAGCGGTCGACCAGCTTGCCCATCGGTACGGCGGCAAGGAAGGCGGCGATGCCGGCGAACGTCAGGCCGAGACCGACCTCAGCAGCGGACAGCCCGACGATCTTGGTGAAGAACACCGCGGATCCGGTCATGAACGTGCCTTGGCCGAGCGCGAAGAGCAGCGACTGCACGGACAGGCGGCCAGCCAGCGGCGACGGTGGGCGGGCACGGCTAAGGAGGGCTGAGAGCGTCACCTCGGGATTCTCTAGGGGCGGTACGACAGTTGTCCCGCCATTTACATGCCACCGGCCGACGATCCGCGCCTCGAGCAGCTGGCCATCGCGCTGAGCACCGTCGGCTACCTTGGTGGCCAGCGGTGCCCCCTATGCCAGGACGAAATACTTATGCCGAGCCCGTACGCGTCATACGAGCTGACCTTGCGCCCGGACCATCGCATCGTCATCTTGCGAGACATCGACTGTGACGCCGCCGTTGGGGACACGTCGGCAATCGAGCACGCCGCGCGCCACGTTGCAGCAGGTAACGGTTATGCCCTGCACCTGCACACAGTGCAGAATCTGCTCGCTACACAGGTGCGGGTGGAGACGTGGACCGGGCCACCCGCTGATGAAGGCGTCGATACTGGCTGGACCAGTGCAGCGGCCGTAGATCTCGATTGCCCGACGGGCCTGCTGGTGCTCGGCGACGGGATGAGCGCCTCCATCGATGGCATCGATCCACCTGAGGGCCCAGGTCGGTACCGCATCGCTGTCTACCACCAAGGACGCGAGCGAGCCGAGTTGGCATACCGCGAAGTCGTGCACGCCATGGGTCCGCGAGCAGGCCGGGCGGACAGCGAGCTGCAGGCCCGGTACGGAGCCGTCGAGAAGTACCTCCTTCGCATGTGGTGGCAGCAGGCTCTCCCGGACACTGACGACGATGACAGCTGACGACCTCATCCCACGCACGTCGCACGCTCGGTCGCATCGGCGTTGGCTGATCACCGCGGGCGCCGCCTTGGCCGTCCTGGTAAGCGGCTTTCTTCCTTGGTTTCAGTCAGGATGGGTCGCTTCCACGAACAGGGCTGAGCAGCTACGAGACCAACAGCGCATCGGCTTGGGCCGCATCCACCGCCTGGAGCACCGCCCTAGTGCTCAACGCGACATCAGCCGCAGCCTCGATGCTGCTCACCCGCATCGATCGTCACCTGCCGCCGGCGCTGACCTCCCTACGATGGGCATCCCCGGCACTCTCCCTCCTTGGCGTCGTGCTCGTGCTCTGGGCATGGATCGAGATCCCCCGCGCCGATACGATCGGCGCCGGCGGCTGGAGCACCATTTCAGGCGGCCACATTGGTGACATCGTCCGCGACCGGTTACAGGTCCTGCATCTCGACGGCTTGCGTTACGACGTCGGTTGGGGTCGATACGCTGGGATTTTCGCCATGTCCTCGCTGTCGGCCCTGCTCCTTCTGCAGGCTTCTCACACTCACCGACATGCGACCTAAATTTGCCCGGGGTTGACCCCTTTGGTCTTTCTGAAGAGGTCACCAAGCAGGCATTCCCGGCGCCGGGGAGCTGGCTGGCGTGTCGAGCACGACTACCCACCTCGTCGGGCTGCACCCGACCTGCACTCACCTGCAGGGCCAGAGCAGCCCCGAACGGCGTACCGTCAGCTCAGCGGATTCCCACGAAGAAGCGAGTCTGGTCGCTGCGGTGCAACGCGTGGTAGGCCTCAAAACGGGTGCCGTCCGGCAGCCAGGCGACGGACTCAATGCCGAGCAGCGGCGTTGAGGTCGTGATCTCGAGCAGGGCGGCGTCCTCGGGATCGGGGAAGACGGCTTCGATCCAACGGTCGGCCCCGACCGGTTCCAATCCGTACCGGCGGCGCAGTACGTCGTACAGCGACTGGTTCTCGAGCACCGCGCGTTCCAGGCCGGGCACCAGCCGGGCCGGCAGGGCCGTGTCGACGAGCAGCCAGGGCTGACCGTCGACGCGTCGGAGTCGGCGCATCCGTACGACCGGCTCGCCCAGCGGGATCTGCAGGAGTTCGGCCTCGCGCTGGTCCGCCGGGCCCAGGGCCTGACCGATCGTGTGCGTGGTGACCCGGCGCCCCGACTCGCGCAGGTCGTCGGCGGAGCCGGACACGGAGCCGACGAAGCGCAGCTCGGTCTTGCGGGGCGCGACGAAGGCGCCCCGTCCTTTGACCTTGTAGATCATCCGTTGCTGGACGAGCTCGCGCAGCGCCTCTCGCACGACGGTGCGGGAGACGCCGTAGAGGTCGGTCAGCTCCGCCTCGGACGGCAACGGCTGGTCCGGGGCGATGTCGCCGGCCTCGATCTGGCCGCGCAGCTCCCGCATCAGCTGCATCCACAGCGGCTCGCTCCCGTCCCGGGTGAGCCGCCGGTAGGTCATCGTCATGGACTTCCTTCCCCGTCGATCGAGTACAGCATGCCACGGCAGAACGATGCCTGTCATGACAGGCATTGCGCCCGGATGACCCCCGGTGCGCTGAAAGGACACGGAGACGTAACCGCCGTCACTGTGACTTGGAACACGTTTGTTATCCAGCCCTAGCGGACCTGTCACTACAGGTCTGTAATGACTGCACCTCACCGCAGCCCCCCGGCGCGGTCGGCTGACTGAGCACGTCCACTCCCGCTCCGGCGGGTTTTCGCTCTCCCTGGAGGCCCCCACCATGCGTACCCACCCCTCATCCCGACGACGGCGCAGCGCGGTCGTGGCCGCGCTGGTCGCGGCCGTCGCGGTCACCGCGACTGGCTGCGGCTCCGGCGCGGGCGGCGGCAAGGCCAAGAGCGGCGACAAGCCGTTCATCGCGCTGAGCAACGGCTTCATCGGCAACGGCTGGCGGCAGACGATGATCGCCAAGTTCGAGGCCGCCGCCACCAAGGCACAGAACGACGGGCTGATCAGCAAGTTCAAGGTCGTCAACGCCCCGGGCGAGAACTCGGCCACCGAGCAGGTCGCCCAGATCAAGAGCCTGCTGCTGCAGAAGCCGGACGCCCTGCTGATCGACCCGGCCTCGCCGACCGCGCTGAAGCCGGTCATCCAGCAGGCCTGCGACGCCGGCATCAAGGTCGTCGTCTTCGACTCGGCGATCGACGCCCCCTGCGCCCACGTGCTGCTCAACAGCTTCAAGGACTGGGCGACGGCCGCGGCCGAGCCGCTGGTCAAGGGCATCGGCGGCAAGGGCACCGTGATCGTCAGCCGGGGCGTGGTCGGCTCTCAGCCCGAGGCGGAGATGTATCAGACCACGCAGGACATCCTGGCCAAGAACCCGGACGTCAAGGTCGCCGCGACCGTCAACGGGATGTGCGACGGCGCCAAGGCGCAGAAGGCAGTGCTCGGCGTGCTGTCGAGCGTGCCGAAGGTCGACGGGGTCATCGGCTGCGGTGATGGTTACGGCGTCGCCCAGGCCTTCAGCACGGCCAACAAGCCGGTGCCGGCGGTCACCTTCGAGACCAACGGCCGCGCGCTGAAGTACTGGCAGGACAGCAAGCTCGACAACGGCTCGGTCGCGGTCATGTCCGACCCCGGCCAGTCGGTCGCCGCGCTGTGGGAGGCGATCGACCTGCTCGACGGCAAGGACGTTCCGAAGGAGATGACCTTCCCGATCGTGCTGGTGGAGCAGAAGGACGTCGCCGCGTGGGCCGGCGTCCTGAAGCCCGACGAGTACGCCGCCTGGCCGTGGACCCAGGAGCTCTTCCGCAAGCAGGTCGAGGCCGTCAAGAGCGGCGGCGCCCCGGTGCAGCCGCCGATCCCGACGGCCGCCGGCTGACCGGACAGCAACTCAAGGAGCGCATCATGCACGTCGACAACCTGCCGGTGGGGTCGCACGCGGCCCCGCCGCAGGGCGACCGGAAGTCGTCCCCGGCGCCACCGGTCGTCACCGCGCGGCAGGTGACCAGGACGTACGGGCGCACTCGAGCCCTCACCGGCGTGGACCTCGACGTCCGCGCCGGTGAGGTGCTCGGCCTCGTCGGTCACAACGGCGCCGGCAAGAGCACGCTGATGCGCGTCCTCGCCGGCCTCGAACCGTGCGACGAGGGCACGGTCACCGTGGGCGGGCACAAGGACGTCACACCGGGCGCCGACCCGTTCCGCGCCGTCCGGATGGCCTACCAGGAAACGTCGCTCTGCCCGGACCTCACCGTCGCCGAGAACATCTGGGTCTCGTCCCGGCACTGCCTACCGCGCGTGCGCTGGCGACGGGCGGCCAGCACGGCAGTCGTCCGCCGGCTGGACGAGATGTTCCCGGGCCACGGGGTGTCCCCGCGGGACCGGGTCGAGGACCTGTCGCTGGCCCAGCGGCAGATGGTGGAGATCGCGCGGGCGAGCCTGGTCGACCGGCTCGACCTGCTGATCCTGGACGAGCCGACCGAGTCGCTCGGCCCGGACGCCGCGCGCTCGCTCTACACGTACGTCCGCCGGGTCGCCGCCCAGGGAACCGCCGTCCTGCTCATCTCGCACCGGATCCGTGAAGTGCTCTCGGTGGCCGACCGGGTCGCGGTGATGCGTGACGGCGCGGTCGTCGCGGAGCGGCCCGCGGCCGGCCTCAGTGAGCGTGACGTGCTCGTCCTGATGGGCGCGGAGGTGGTCGAACCCACCGCCGCTCCCGCGTCCGCCCGCGCGGCCGGCGAGCGGCCGGTCGTCGCCGAGCTGCGCGACGCCACCGGCCGGGGCCTGCACGACGTGTCGATCACGGTCGGCCGGGGCGAGGTCGTCGGGCTGGCCGGGCTGGCCGGCCAGGGCCAGCAGCAGGTGCTCGAACGGCTGTGGCGCCCGGTCCGGCGGGACACCACGGTCCAGGGCACCCGCGCCTACGTGCCCGGTGACCGGCAGCGCGCCGGCGTGCTGCCGCTGTGGTCCGTGGCGGAGAACCTCATCGTCACGGCCATGCGCGGCCTGGCCCGGTTCGGCGTACGCCGCTGCGACGCGGAGGAGGCCGCGGTCCGCGAGTGGGTGGACCGGCTGGCCATCCGCGGTGGTGCCGACGCGGGCATGACCGAGCTCAGCGGCGGCAACCAGCAGAAGGTCATCGTGGCCCGGGCGTTCGCCTCCACGGCCGACCTGGTCCTGCTCGACGACCCGTTCCGCGGGGTCGACGTGCACACCAAGACCGACCTCTACACGCTCATCCGGCAGGAGGCGGCGAGCGGCCGCAGCGTGGTCTGGTACTCGAGCGAGAACGCCGAGATGGCGCACTGCGACCGGGTCTACGTGCTGCGGGCCGGCCGGGTCGTTGCCGAACTGACCGGCGCGGAGATCTCCGAGGAACGGATCATCGCCGTCTCCTTCACCGAATCCGAGTCGACGGGAGCACAGCGATGACGAACCTCGTCGCGACGGCCATGCCGTCGCGGGCCCTGCTGCGCCGCACCGGGCCCGCCATGGTCAGCGCGGTCGCCATGGTGGCCATGATCGCGGTCTGCGCGTCGCTGCAGTCCGACGTGCTGACCGTGCCCGGTCTCGCGCTGATCCTCTCGGCCACCGTGCCGCTGGTCATCGCGGCCCAGGCCCAGATGGTGCTCATGGCCGTGGGCGACATCGACCTCGGCATCGGCAACTTCGTTGGCCTGGTCACCGTCATCACCGCCACGAAGCTGGTCTCCTCCCCCGGCACCGGCGCGCTGCTGCTGCTCGGTCTCGTGGCGGCGTACGCGGTGCTCGGCGCGCTGATCCACCTGCGCCGGGTGCCTTCGCTGATCGCCACCCTCGGCGCCTCCTTCGTCTGGCTGGGTCTGGGACTGTTCGTCCTGCCCACCCCGGGCGGCAGCACACCCGAATGGCTGGCCGCCTTCGGCTCCTGGCAGCCGGGCGGCTTCCCGGCCCCGCTGCTGCCGATCCTCGTCGTCGCGGCGCTGGTCTGGCTGCTGTCGGCCCGCAGCTCCGTCGGGGTGCGGGTCCGCGCGTTGGGCAGCAACGCGGTCGCGCTGCAACGGGCCGGCCTGCGACCGCTGGCCGCCCGGGTGATCGCGTACGCCGTGGCCGGTGCGCTCGGCGTGCTCTCCGGCCTCGTGCTCGCCTCGCAGACGGGTGGTGGCGACGTCTCGTCCGCCACCAGCTACACGCTGATCACGGTCGCCGCGGTGATCCTCGGCGGTGGGTCCTTCGCCGGCGGCACCGCCGTCCCGTGGGGCGTCGCCATCGGCGGCATCACCCTCGGCCTGGTCAGTGTCGTCCTCAGCCTGCTCGACGTGCCGTCGAACATGCAGTCGGCCGTGCAGGGCGTGATCGTGCTGGCCGTGCTCGCCGGTCGCGTCGTGGTCGGAAAGGTGTTCCGATGACCCTCCGTACGCTCGCCCGCCCCTGGATCTGGGGCTTCGTCGCCGCCGCGCTGGTCTGGGTCACCATCCTGGCCATCTCCAGCCAGGGCGGCGGGCAGACCGTCTCGCTCGCGCTGTCCCTGGCCCCGTACCTGGTCATCGTCGGTCTGGGCCAGATGCTGGTGATCACCGCCGGGGCGGGCAACATCGACGTGTCGGTGGCGCCGGTCATCTCCCTGGCCGGGTTCGTCGCGGTGCAGGTGACCGCGACGACCGGATCGGTGCCGGTCGGCATCCTGGCCGGCATCGGGACCGGGCTGGCCGTGGCCCTGGTCAGCGTGGTGGCGATCCTCGGGCTGTCCGTCCCGCCGATCATCGCCACCCTGGCCGCCGGGCTGATCGCCTCGTCGCTGACCCTGTCGCTGGCCGACGGCTTCACCGCGGTGCCCGACGACGGGCTGCGTGGGCTGCTCAACCTGCGGCCGGCCGGCGTACCCGTGCTCGCCGTCGCGGTGGCCGCGCTCACCGCGCTGGTCGTGGCCCTGCTCCGCCGCACCACCTACGGTCGCTCGCTGCTCGCGGTCGGGCAGAGCCGGCCGGCCGCCGAACGGGCGGGCATCCCGGTCAGCCGGATCCTCGCCGTCACCTACCTGGCCAGTGGCGCCCTGGCCGGGCTGGCGGGCGCGCTGCTCGCCGCCTACATCGCGCCGTCGCCCGACCTGGGCACGCGCTACCTGCTCGACTCGGTCGCCGTCGTCGTCATCGGCGGCACGCTCATCTCGGGCGGTCGGGCCGTGCCGGTCGGCATCTGGGGCAGTGCGCTCTTCTTCATCCTGCTCGACGGCCTCGTGAACCTCGTGGGCTGGAGCACCGCCGCGCAGAACCTGCTCAAGGGCGGCCTGGTGCTGTTCGTCCTCTTCCTCGCCGGCGGCGGAACGCTGCGCAACGCCGGCGCGACCATTCGACCCCGTCGACGGCTGCGACCCGCGGCCGCGACCACCGCTGGAACTGACACAGGAGAGAACACCAATGGCTGACACCGACGGTCTGCTCGACGCCCGCGATTTCGGCGGGGCCGCCGCCACCACCGCGGGCTTCCACGTCAAGGGAGCCCACGCCCAGGACTGGGGCCTGCAGAATCGGCTGTCCCGGATCTTCCGACCCGACAACGGCCGTACGGTGATGCTGGCCTTCGACCACGGCTACTTCCTCGGGCCGATGGCCGGCCTGGAGCGGATCGACACCAACATCGCCCCGCTCGTGCCGGACGCCGACGCGATCATGATGACCCGCGGCGCGCTGCGCACCAGCATCCCGCCGCACAGCAGCGCGGGGATCGTGCTGCGGGCCAGCGGCGGGCCGAGCGTGCTGAAGGACCTCTCGGACGAGCACATCGCCCTGGACATCGAGGACGCGGTCCGGCTCAACGCCGCGGCGCTGGCGATCCAGGTGTTCATCGGCGGCGAGCACGAGTCCCGGTCGGTGGCGAACCTCGCCACGCTGGTGGACGCCGGGCAGCGGCACGGCATCGCCGTGCTGGGGGTGACCGCCGTGGGCAAGGACATGGTCCGCGACGCGCGCTACTTCCGCCTGGCCACGCGGATCAGCGCGGAGATGGGCGCCCACATCGTCAAGACGTACTACGTCAACGAGGGCTTCGAGACGGTGACCGCCAGCTGCCCGGTGCCGATCATCGTGGCCGGCGGTAAGAAGCTGCCCGAGCTCGACGCGCTGACCATGGCGTACCGGGCGATGCAGGAGGGCGCCGCGGGCGTCGACATGGGCCGGAACATCTTCCAGAGCGAGTACCCGGCCGCGATGCTGGCCGCGGTCCGCGCCGTGGTGCACGACGACGCCAAGCCCGAGGACGCCTACGAGCTGTTCCGGGAGCGGTCGGCCGGTTCCGCGTCCTGATCATCGCCAGGGGTGCGGGCCGGCCACCCGGCCCGCACCCCGCATCTCCGGGAGCTCCTCATGTCACACCCACAGACCGGCGCCGATGACCTCGTCGATCTCGTGATCATCGGTGCCGGCATCAACGGCCTCGCCATCGCCCGAGACGCCGCCGGCCGGGGCCTGAGCGTCGTCGTGGTCGACCGCGGGGACGTCGGCGCCGGCACCACCGCCACCTCCAGCCGGCTGATCCACGGCGGCCTGAAGTACCTCGAGCGCTACGACTTCACCCTGGTGCACGAGTCGATCCGGGAGCGGCACCTGCTGTTCCGCACCGCGCCGCACCTGGTGCACGACTACCCGATGCTGATCCCGTTCTACGCCGGGGACAGCCGGCCGGGACCGCTGATCCGCCTCGGCCTGGCCGCGTTCGACGTCCTGGCCGCTGGCCGCGGGCGCGGACGCAGCCGGGGCCTGTCCGCCCGGGCGATCGCCCGGCGCTGGCCGCACCTCTCCCGCCGTGGCCTGCGCGGCGGGGTGCTGTTCAACGACGCCCAGGTGCCGTGGGCCGAGCGGCTCTGCGTCGAGCTGCTGATCGACGCCGAGCGGCTGGGCGCACGGGTGCTGACCTACACGACGGTGACCGGTCTGCTCGTGACGGACGGACGTGTGCACGGGGTCCGGACCCGGGACAACCAGTCGGGGCGGGAAGGGGAGATCCGGGGGCGCCTCACGATCAACGCGGCCGGGCCGTGGATCGACCGGATCCTCGACGGCCAGGTCGAGAGCGGGCGCCTCAACGGCGGCACCAAGGGCAGCCACATCATCATCGACCCGTTCCCGGGCGCCCCGGACACCTGCATCTTCTTCGAGGCCGCCGCCGACCAGCGACCAATCTTCATCTTCCCGTGGGAGGGCCGGTACGTCCTCGGCAGCACCGACCTCACCTACGAGGGGGACCTGGACGAGGTCGTGGCCAGCGACGCCGAGATCGACTACCTGCTCACCGAGGCCAACCGGTTGTTCCCCCAGGCCGGCCTCACCCCGGACGACGTGCTGTACAGCGTCGCCGGAATCCGTCCGCTGCCGTACACGGCCGGCGTGGCGGACAACGCCAAGATCAGTCGTGGGCACACGGTGCTCACTCACGCACCCGCGTACGAGGGGCTGCTCACGATAATCGGCGGCAAGCTGACCACCCACCGCGCCCTCGCCGAGGACGCCACCGACGAGGTGCTGAAGGTGCTCGGCCGGCCGCGGCAACGATGCACCACCCGTACCCGGCCGCTGCCCGGCGCCGACACCCCGGACTGGTACGCCTTCCGGGCGGACTTCCCGCGCTCGGCCGTCCCGTTCACCCCGGCGCAGTCCGCCCGGCTCCTGGACATCTACGGCGTCCGCGCCCGCCGGGTGCTCGAACTCGCCCAATCCGACCCGGCGCTGGCCGAAGTCGTCGACGAGCGGACCGGGGCCGTCGCCGCCGAGGTGGTCATGGCCTTCCGCGAGGAGCGAGCCGTGACCTTGGCCGACGTGCTGCTGCGCCGTACGCTGGTCGGCCTCGGCCCGGACATGGCGGTGTCGACGGCCGTGACCTGCGCGGACGTCGCCGTACGGCAGCTCGGCTGGGACACCGAACGGGCCGAGGCGGAGGTGGCCGCCTACCGGGCCGAGCTGCGGCGCTTCCGCCCGCGCGGCCTGGACCTCGCCCCGGCGACCGGAACGAACGACAGGAGGACGTCGTGACGATTCCGCACACCTGCTACCTCGGGGTCGACGTCGGCCTCACCGCCACCAAGGTGGCCGCCTTCGACGTCGTGGGCAATGAGCTGGCCGTCGTGCACGCGCGGACTCCGCGTACCAGCGTCACCGCCCACCGCCACGACGTCGACATGACCGTGCTGGCGGACACGGTGCTGTCGCTGCTGGCGGAGGTCGGCGGCAAACTGGCCGCCGAGGGGTACGCCCCGGCGGGCATCGGCGTGGCCGCACACGGCAACGGCATCTACCCGGTCGACGGGTCCCTGCGCCCGATCGGGCCGGCCATCGCCTCGTCGGACAGCCGGGCACAGCACATCGTCCAGGAGATCCCGCCGGAGGGGGCCCGCCGGCTGGCCCTGGAGACGGGCTCGATCCCGTGGGCCGCCCAGCCCGCCGTCCTGCTGCGCTGGCTGCGGGACGCCGAGCCGGCGACGTACGCCGCCACCCGCTGGGTGCTGTCCTGCAAAGACTGGGTCACCGCGCAGCTCACTGGTATGGCGAGCGCGGACTACAGCGACGCCAGCGCGTTCGGCCTGGTCGGGCTCGACACCCGCGCGTACACGCCGACGGCGCTCGAACTGGTCGGGCTGCCCGCCTCCGACCTGGACCGGTTCCCGCCGCTGCGCAGGTCCGACGAGGTGGTCGGCGGACTGAGCGCCGCAACCGCGGCCCGCACGGGGCTGCCCGAAGGTCTGCCGGTCATCGCCGGATGCATGGACTGCGTGGCCGCCACACTCGGCGCCGGGGGACGGGAGCTCGGGGACGGGACGATCATCGTCGGCACCTGGGCGATCAACGGGGTGGTGGTGCCCGCGCGCACCCCTGCCCCGGAGGTCACACTCAGCGCGTTCATGCCCGATCCGGCCACGATGCTGGCCATGGAGGTGGCCCCCACGTCGGCGGCCAACCTCGAGTGGCTCGCCTGCGCCGGGGTGCCCCACCAGCAGACGGGCGGCGTCGCCGCGCCGGAACTGCTGCAGGAGGCCGCTGCGGTGCCGCCCGGCGCCGACGGCCTGCTGTTCCTGCCCTTCGTCAACGGCTCACCCGAACACCCATCGGCGTCCGGCACCTTCCTCGGCATCTCCAGCAACCACCGCCGCGGCCACCTCACCCGGGCGGTCATCGAAGGCGTCGCCCAGTACCACCGGGTGCAGCTCGACCGGGTGCTGGCCAGCGGCGCGGACGTCGGTGACCGGCCCTGGCGACTGGCCGGTGGCGGCGCCCGGTCGACAGTGTGGGCGCAGATCTTCGCCGACGTGCTCGGCCGCCCGGTCCGGCGGCAGCTCACCAGCGAACTCGGCGCCCGGGGCGTCGCCTCCCTGCTGCCCGGCGCCCTCGGCCACGACGTGCCGCCGTGGACCGTCAACGACGAGAACGACCTGTGCGTGCACCCGGGACCGGACCGCGTCGCCTATCTGGAGCACGCCCAGGTGTTCGACCGCTGCCTCGCTGGGATGTCCTCGGTGTGGTCGGAGGTCGAGCGCTACCGCAACTCTGGTCGGCGCGTCTGACTTTGGGGTCTGGTGACATCCGGGAGACTGGAGGACGGTTCTCCCGGAATGTGACAAGGATAAGCGGCCGCGGTGGATCGTCTCGGACGATTTGTGGGCCGAGATCCCACCGCTGCTGCTGCCCTACCGTCCGCCTGGGCTATCGGAGTAGCTAGCCGTCGAGCTGTCTGGCTCTGATCGAACAGTTCGGACTCCACCCGTGCAACCGACTCGGTTCTTGAACCTCAGGACGCGTCTCGGTCAGCGGCTCGGCGTCCGTGCGCTTCCAGGGCCGACCGGGTGCATGATCAGCGCCTTCACCCCGTAGGGGGTCGGCTGACCCGCCAGTACAGACGACGGACACGGTAGAGCAGTTCGAACGCCAATGGCCGGAACCCTCATACGGCCATTCAATCGGTGAGCCGTGCGGTGCGGTGAACGGGCCCGGCTGTCGTATCAGCTCGGGAGATCCCACGTGCGCGCGGACGATGAATCGCCTTGCCGGGCCAGCTACAGGTGCCACTCGTGCCGATAGTCGGGGTGCTCGGAGTAGGACTGCACCAGTACTCGGACCGCGTACCCGAGACCGGCGAAGCGCTCATCAGACGGGTCCATCGCCTCGTACTCCCGTGCCAGCATGTCGACCAGGTCGAGCATCGGCAGGTGGCTGTCGAGCAGAGCTTCACCGCCGAAGCGGTGGGCCACCTCGGCGTAGGCGTGATTGTCCGCCTCGTAGCGCGCATGAAGGAATCGCAGCAGATCTTCCATCCGCCGATTTTGTCGCGCCCCACTCCGCTCACCCGCTGCCATCCCGCCAGCCACGGACCGGAACCGTTCGACAACTCCATCCCGGAGTCGTCTGGCCTCCGCCGGTGCGGTTCCTGGCCTACACCGGCTGCTCCGTGGGTGACGCGTTGGTCTTGGTGATCCTGTTCACTCCAGCTAGGTCGGGCTATCGGCCGACCGGCAGCCTGGCCGGGTGACAACCACGGTGATGCCTGACAGCCCCGGCGTCGCTGTCGCGCCCGTCCGGCGCGACCCGTACATCGACAACATCAAAGGGCTGTTGATCGTCCTGGTCGTGCTCGGCCACATGGTGGGTCAGACGGTCGGCTCCTCGCCCGGTGGCAGGACGATCTACACATTCATCTACCTGTGCCACATGCCGGCCTTCGTCATGCTTTCGGGGATGCTCTCGGCAACCGAGCTCACCGGCCGTCGTGCGGCATCGCTGATCCGGGATCTGCTCGCGCCGTACGTGGTGTTTCAGCTGCTGTACATGAGCTTCTACACGGCGATGGACAAGCCGATGCCGTGGACAGCCAACATGCTCCTCTCCCCGATTTATCACCTGTGGTTCCTGCCCGCCTTGTTCATCTGGCGGATGCTCACACCGCTCTTCGCCCAACTTCGCGGAGCGGTCGTCATCGCGATCGTCGTGTCCCTCTCCGCCGGAACCGCCAGCCTGCTCGGCCACGCCCTGTCGTTGGACCGGGTGGCAGGAATGCTGCCCTTCTTCGTCCTCGGCGTCTGGCTCGGTCGCGGCAGGCTCGCGTACCGCCCATCTCCGCCCGTGCGGCTGACCGCGATCGCTGTCCTCATCGCTGCCGCGCCGATCGCCTATCTGGTCGCCTCGCGCCTGTCGAACCTCTGGGTGTACTGGAACCGCATGTATCAGCGGCTCGGGGTGGAGGTGACCGAGGGCGTCCTGATCCGGCTTGGACTGATGGCCGTCGGGGTGGCGATGACATGGGCGATCATGATGCTCGCTCCCCGTCGCCACACGTTCCTCACAGGTTGGGGAGCCAACTCCATGTACCCGTATCTGCTGCACGGGTTCGTCGTCCTGGCTTTCCAGTGGTCACCCCTCGACAAGCAGGTCGACAACATCCCAGCCTTGCTGGTGCTCATCGCCGCGGTCGTCGCGCTGGTCTGGATCACCGCCAGCCGGCCAGTGGTGTGGGCGTTGCGTCCGCTGGTCAGCCCTCCGGTCGACTGGCTGCTCAGGGATGTCGCCCCAGCTAAGAAACATCAGTCCACGCCGATCGCACCGCCAGCGGCGACGTGATCGGACCTCGGAAAACGGCAGAAGCCCAGGTCGGTGACCTGGGCTTCTTCACCGAGCCGCCTGACGGAATCGAACCGTCGACGTACGCATTACGAGAGCGAACTGCCCGGCGCGCCGACCTGGGCAGCTAGGCGTCTAGCAGCGGAAACACCTCTCGACATCTCCCACCACTCCCCCGTGCTCGGGGTCGGCTCTTGCGGACTAGATGCGGTGTCGGGCTCCACTTGATCCCGAACGCAGCTAGTGGAGCCCGACAGTTCTGGTGAGGGTGCGGTGGAGCGCGTTCCTCCGTCGACTGACGTGCGACACAGGTCCACCAACTGATCCGCCATGGTCGGCGCACGGAATGCGACAGAGCTGGGGCAACTCCGGACCCGCAGCCGACTCCCTCCGGCAGGCCCGGACGCCTGCACATCCCGATGAACGCTCCTCGGGGCGCACCCTCGTTGGACCGTGGCCTAGGCTGCGTCGTCATGGACGAGCCGCGCGGGTCAGGAGTCCTCCGTCATCAGTCGGTGCACGAGGGGTTCGTACCGGCGCAAGGCCCGCAGCGGGCCTTCGCCGACGCAATCGACCGACACATCGAGGAACACTTCGGGCCGGTCGAGTTCGTCTACCATGAGATCGCCTCGCACCTGGTCGGTGTGCATGTCTATGTCGTGGCACCGACCGAGCAGCGCCCGTACCGCACGCTGGTCACGTCTGGGATGAGTGAGCTGCCGATGACGGTGCCGGAGGGCCACGACATCAGCCCGTACGCCGAACTGATGCTCAGCCTGCCTGCAGATTGGCCGCTGGACGAGGTGGCCGGGCTCGACGATGCAACCGGGTGGCCGCTGCGAGTCCTCAAGCAGGTTGCTCGGCTGCCTCACGAGTACGGGACCTGGATCGGCGAGTGGCATTCTGTGCCGAACGGTGAACCCGCCCAGCCGTACGCTGCGGGCACCCCGTTCGCCGGGGTCGTCGTCGCGCCGATGCTGCGCGTGCCGGCCGAGGCCCGGACGATCCAGGTCGCCGACGGCAGCCGAATCGCGTTGCTCGCGCTGATCCCTCTGCACCCGGATGAGATGGCGGTCAAGGTCGAACGAGGCACCAACGCACTCATCGATCTGCTCGATCGTGGTCGCGTCACCGAATTGCTGGACCCGCGACGGCCCTCGTACGCCTGACTTGGGTGTGTGTCGGGGCGACACGAACCATTACCCCACCGCAGATGACGATCGGCGCGACCTTGAAGCTCGCACAACTCTAGCCGGTCCGGGGTGGCGGCGCGGCCGGCCTGCCCATGGCTGCACCGAGCTTCGTGCGGCTGGATATGCACAGTTTCCGTACGCCGGGCGAGGTTGGCCTTCACGATCTTTGGGCTGTCGAACAGACGCGGGATGCGTCGGAGGCCGTGCGGTGCGTACAGTTCCGGGTCGGACTTGGGGTGGGCCGGGTAGATCCGGCGCAGGGAACGGGACGAGACAGCGACAGAATGACGGCGGACAACATTACCGAAACCGCTCAATACGGCATTGACCGTGGACAGCTGGAGACCTGTCTCAGCGTCTTCGAGGCGTTGGAGGACCTGCCTCCCGATCACCCCGATGTGGTGCGGGTGCAACGGGCCACCGCGAAGCTCTACAAGGTGATCAAGCAGCGGCGACGCGAGGAACGGCGGGATGCCATCGCGGCGGCCGACCGCGCGGTGACGGCGGCCACCGCCACCGGCGCCCCGGGCCGGATCGACGACGAGACCCAGGGCATCCCGCTCGCCTCCCCGACCGTGGGTGCCACGGCCGGCTTCCTGCACAATCCGCGCGGCTGCTACGTCTGCAAGCAGCGTTACCGCGAGGTGGACGCCTTCTACCATCAGCTCTGCCCGCCCTGCGCCGCGCTCAACCGGGAGCGTCGGAACGCCCGCACCGACCTCACTGGCCGGCGGGCGCTGCTCACCGGCGGCCGAGCCAAGATCGGCATGTACATCGCGCTGCGGCTGCTGCGCGACGGCGCGCACACCACGGTAACCACCCGGTTCCCGCACGACGCGGTCCGCCGATTCGCAGCGATGCCGGACAGCGGGGACTGGCTGCACCGCCTGCGGATCGTCGGGATCGACCTGCGCGACCCCGCCCAGGTGATCGCCCTCGCTGACTCGGTCAGCGCCCAGGGACCACTCGACATCCTGATCAACAATGCGGCGCAGACCGTCCGCCGCACGCCCGGGGCATACGCGCAGCTCGTCGCCGCGGAGGCGGCGGCCCTGCCGGACGGCCCCTTGCCGGAGCTGATCACGTTCGCCAAACCTGCCGGCCAGGGCGACCCGGCGGCCCTGATCGCCTCGCCGCAGCCGGCCCCGGTCACCCCGCAGGCGCTCACCGCGTTGGCGCTGACCAGCGGTTCCGCCTCGCCGGAACGGATCGCGGCAGCCAGCGCCATCGACGCCGGCGGTCTGGTCCCGGACCTCGACCCGGTCAACAGCTGGGTGCAGCGGGTGCACGAGGTGGACCCGGTCGAGCTGCTTGAAGTGCAGCTGTGCAATGTGACCGCGCCGTTCGTGCTGGTCAGCCGACTGCGACCGGCGATGGCCGCAGCGACCGCCCGCCGGAAGTACGTGGTGAACGTGTCGGCGATGGAGGGCCAGTTCGCCCGCGGCTACAAGGGGCCGGGGCACCCGCACACCAACATGGCCAAGGCCGCGCTGAACATGCTCACCCGGACCAGCGCCCAGGAGATGCTGGCCGACGGCATCCTGATGACCAGCGTCGACACCGGCTGGATCACCGACGAGCGGCCCCACCCGACGAAGATGCGGCTGGCGGACGCCGGCTTCCACGCCCCGCTGGACCTGGTCGACGGCGCGGCCCGGGTCTACGACCCGATCGTCCGCGGCGAACAGGGCGAAGACCTGTATGGCTGCTTCCTGAAGGACTACGCGCCCTGCGCCTGGTGATCAGCGCGCCCACCCCGCCGTCGGCCGCCCAGGCTCAGGCCGACACGGTCAGCACCGTCGCCCCCGGCCACCACAGGTCCAAGCTGCGGTGGCTGCCGCGATGGAGTCGGTGCAGCCAGCGGCCGTTAGCCAGCCTGCAGATTGAGTCCACGTAGCGTGGGTCGACCTTCTCAGCGGTCGGGTCGCGCTGCTGAGACCCGGGAACGGAGCCCTGTGAGGTAGGTCTCCAGGACCGTGCCGAACACCTCGTTCTCGTCATCGAGGGCGGTGGCCACGTGGGTGCTGGCCGACCGCAGCGTCGCGGGGCGCTGCGCGGGGGTGGCGTAGACACGCATCCCGATCGCGACGTCCAACGCCTGTTGCTCGGGAGAGAGGCTGAGCAGTGTCGCCGTGATGCCGATGTGCCCGAGGACGACCTCCGCGAAGGCACGGCAGTGACGGGCGGCTTCTTCGGGCTCGAATCCCGCCTTCGTCAGCTCGCCGATGATCGTGTGAACGAGCTGCATCTCGGCGTCGCCCCCGGTGAAGCGTGCGGCCGACTGGGCCCCGAGCGCAGGACGCGCCAGGTAGGCCCGCCGCATGGACCAGGCGGCGCTGCGCAACGTGTCCACCCAGGTCCTGCCCGGCTCGATCCCGGCAACCGCCTCCGCCATGATCTGGTCACCCATGGCGAGCAGGAGCTCGTCCTTGTTGCGGAAATGCCGGTAGAGGGCGGTGGGATCCGCGCCGAGGGCACGTCCGAGGCGGGTGAGGGTCAGGAAGGTCGCTCCCTCACTGTCGGCGAGGCGCATGGCGGTCTCCAGGATGACCTCCCGGGAGAGGCTTGCCCGCTTCCTCGTCCCGGACGAGCGCGTGGGCCCCGGCGGCGCATCCGGGGAGGCGCCGGGACCGCCATCGGATTCCTTCGCCATCGAAACTCGGCCTCCTCGTGGTCGCGCTGGTGCCAGCAGATCACACCGCCGCGACCGTGGCCCGCGCCGGGTCAGGCAGGTGGTCGTGGCGGGGCGGGGCCGTCGTCAGTGGCACTGTCAACGCCGTTGACGGAAGGAAATCGCGGCGAGTAGATTCCAGCTCCGTCGCCCATCACGCGGCCCGCATCGTCTCCAGGAGGATCCATGGATCGCAGCAGGCTCAGCACTCTGTTGGAGCGCGAGCGCGACAGCTACGTCCGACGGAATCCGCGTTCGGCCGCGGCGTACGCGAAGGCAGAGCACCTGTTCGGTCGAGTGCCGATGACCTGGATGAACAAGCAAGCCGCCGGCTTCCCGCTGTACCTGGAGTCCGCCCGCGGCAGCCACGTGGTCGACCTCGACGGCCACGATTACGTCGACCTGTGCCTGGGCGACACAGGAGCCATGGCGGGACACAGCCCGACCGCGGTGACGGAGGCGGTCACGCGACGGCTGGCCTCCCTCGGCGGAGCGACGGCGATGATGCCGACCGAGGACGCCGAATGGGTGGGCGCCGAGCTGACCCGCCGGTTCGGCCTGCCGAAGTGGAGCTTCTCGCTGACCGCCACGGACGCCAACCGCTGGGCGATCCGCCTGGCGCGCGCGGTCACGGGTCGGCCGAAGGTCCTGGTCAACAGCTTCTGCTATCACGGCAGCGTCGACGAGTCACTCATCGTCGTCGGCGAGGACGGCGAGGGGGTCAGCCGGCCGGGCAACGTCGGCGCTCCGTGCGACGTGACGCTGACCAGTCGGGTGGCGGAGTTCAACGACGCCGACGGGCTCGCGCGGCAACTCGCCCACGGCGATGTCGCCGCCGTGCTCATGGAGCCGGCGCTGACCAACATCGGCATCGTGCTGCCCGAGCCGGGCTACCTCGACGCGGTACGTAGCCTGACTCGCCGGCACGGCACTCTGTTGATCAACGATGAGACGCACACCTTCTCGGCTGGCCCCGGTGGCTGCACGGGTGCCTGGGGCCTCGCACCGGACATCGTCACCATCGGTAAGGCCATCGGCGGCGGGGTGCCCGTCGGCGCGTACGGCCTCACCGCCGCGCTGGCCGCGGCGATCCTCGACCGCGACGACCTCGACCTGGTCGACATGGGCGGGGTGGGTGGGACGCTGGCCGGGAACGCGCTGTCGCTGGCCGCCACGCGAGCCACCCTCGATCATGTGCTCACCGATTCCGCGTTTGCGGGAATGACGGCGCTCGCGACCCGGTTCACCGACGCGGTCACCACGGTCATCGAGGCCCATGACCTGCCGTGGTCGATCAACCAGCTCGGTGCCCGGGCGGAGTACCGGTTCGCGCGACCCGCCCCCCGCGACGGGACCTCATCGGCGCGCGCATCGGACGGCGAACTGGAGGACTATCTGCACCTGTACCTCGCCAACCGCGGCGTGTTGCTCACTCCGTTCCACAACATGGCGTTGATGTCGCCCGCGACGACTGCCGCTGACGTGGACCACCACACTGAGGTCTTCACGACCGCCGTCGCGGAGCTGCTGGCGTGACCACCTCGCGTCCGCTGGCGGACAGGTCGCCCTGATCACCGGCAGCGGCAGCAGCAGCGGCATCGGCTGCGCGCGCCGCCTGGGCCTGCTGGGTGCGCGCGCCTATTCCAGGGCGCTCAGGGGCGCACGCGAATGACGGTCTTGCCCTTGCGCCGCTCGGTCGGGTTGAGCGCGGGGATGGCGTCGTCGAGAGTCGCGACTGTTCCGATGTGCGTGCGAAGGCGCCCGTCTCGCACCCGGTCGACGATCTCCATTAGCTGACTCGGAACGGACTCGACGACGAAGTCGACCGCCAAGCCGTCGACAGGGCGAGCCTCAACAGGTCCGACCACCGACACCAACGTCCCGCCAGGCCGGATGATGCTCGCCGAGCGCCTTTGGACATCACCGCCGATGACATCGAAGACCAGGTCGACCCCGCCGATGTCGTCGAGCTCCTCGTGGTCGAGGTCGAGGAACTCGTTCGCGCCGAAGTCGAGCGCCGCCAGGCGGTCCGCCGCCCGACCGGTACCGATGACGTAGGCGCCGAACTCCCGGGCGAGCTGCGTCACCACTGATCCGACGGCGCCGGCGGCGCCGTGTGCGAGGACGCTCTGCCCCGCCTGAAGACGACCGTGCTGGAACAGGCCCTGCCACGCGGTCAGTCCGGAGATCGGCAGACTCGCACCCACCGTGAAGTCGACGTTCCCCGGCAGCGGCGCAAGGTTGCGTGCCTCCACGGCCGCGTACTCAGCCAGCGTTCCATCGCGGTGCCAGTCCGTGATCCCGAACACCCGCTGTCCCAACGAGAGTCCCGTCGTGCCGTAGCCGAGGGAGGAGACCACTCCGGCGAACTCGTGGCCGATGATCGCCTGGGCGCGATCGTGACCGGAGCGATCGACCCACGTCGAGGGCCACTCCCACTCCGCGGGGACGAAGCCCGAGGCGTGGACTTCAACGACGACGTCGTTGATCGCCGGCGTCGGCTCAGGCCGCTCCGCGAGTGTGATCCCGGCTGCTTCCGCGGCCTGATCCATCGCGACGATTGCCTTCATGGGTGCCTCCGCATATCTCGTGCTCGTCGGCTCTGTGCGCCGCCTATTGGGCCTGCTAGCCCTGCAGGTGCCGACAATGACGGCCGCCCCTGGTCACGCCCGGTTTGACCACGACGACAAAGATCTTGCCCTCATCAACGTGCCCAGGCTGGTCGAATCGCTGAAACCACTGGGCGAGGATGACTGGTCGTGCTGCTTCAACTGGCCTACCTCGGCGTAACCAACGCGCCGGCGATGCTGGCACCCGATATGGAAGGCCACCGCAGCCTCGGCACTGGCACACATGCTGGCCGCCTCGGACGGCGATCCTGTGGCGATCCCCGATCACCAGGTCGCGAGGTCTTCCGACCAACTCTCGACCGCCTCGTCGGGGCGGGCAGTACGGGGCAGGAACGCACCCTGGTCCTAGCCGGGCCCGGCATTCCGCACACCGACGCCGACCTCGCCCTCATCCCGGAACACCCGCAAACCGGTGAACTCTGGCCGGCGACCCCGCCGATGACGCCAGTCCCGCTGGCCTGGGACGCCCGGCGACACCTCGCGTTCCACCGAGCCCCGAAGCCGGTTGGACGGTCCGTCCCAATCCCGCCGGACGCCCTGCCGGCACTGCTCCCGAATTACCGATTCGAGCCGGACGGTGACACCTTCCTCAACGTTCTCGCCCGACTGCCCCAGGCCAAGCAACCACGGTCACGCGCCATCTACGACCGAGGCCGCCCCTACGTCTGTTGCAGGACCTGGCCCTAGTTGTACTGCAAGTGGGTGCGCCGCGCGTCGCTGACGCTGGCCGCAATGGCGGTCCGGACTCCCCCTGGTGGGCTTGCGCTTTCAGGACGTGGCCAGCGTGGCCGACGGCACACCCAACAACGCGCCACCTCCACCGTCCTCGCCGACGGTCGCTCAGGGAACGCAGGCTGCTAGAGCGCCAAGCCCCGACACCTGTCCCGCACGCAAGACGAACAAGACGAGGGTCATCACGCTTCGAGAATGTTCCGCAGGTCGCTCAACGACTGCTCGCTGAGCAACGACGGCGTCGCTTCGAGCATCAACTGGACGCCCCGCCCGAGCTGCTGCTCCGTGAGCGTCACCATCGCGCTGGTCAACTCTCTCGTGTCGCTGCTGTTCTCGCTCTCCACGTCACGAACCATCTGCAGCTGATCAGCCGCAAACAGTTTCGCCGCCAAGGTTGTGACGATGCGCCGCCGCGCTTCGGCCTTGTTCATCCCGGCCCGGTATGCCTCGAGCACGGCCACCACGTCGTACGACGCTTCTGCAGGCGCAGACTCCACCGGCCGCGCCGCTTCGACCGGGCCAACCGTCGCCTCTACCCGGACGACCTGGTCGCCACCGCTACCGATGCTGGCCAGCGTTCTCCAGGCTGACGTCGCGACAGATGCCACCGCAGATCCTACAGCCGGGATGGCCGACGCCACAGCCGATCCGACAGCCGGGATCGCCGAGGCCACAGCCGGAATCGCCTGCTCACTCACCCACCTCACGATGTGCGGCCTGGCATTTTCAAGGACGTCGCGGGCCACGTCGACAGCGAGCTGACGAAACATCTGCTCGAATTCAGAGCGGAGAGATGCCTGCGGGTCCATCACATGCCTCCGCCGACCATGGCGCCCGTGACCTGGCTCAGCTTGATGCTGCTTGCGCCATGCGTCAGGAGACTGAGCTCCGCAGGGCCTTCCGGCGACCGGCAGAGACGCGTTGCCTCGTCATAGCTGAAACACATCACCCGGCGTTGCATCGCTGACCCCATCTGCTGAACCGCCCGCACCGCGCCGCATCGTCGCAGACTCGCCGCAGAACGCGCCACCCCGCAGCATGCCCACCCCCGAAGCCATCTGACGAAGACGGGTCGTGCGCGGCTCCCGATCAATGCAGGAATGACGGATGGCAGGTCGCGGACGATCGGCACCAGAGCGGGGTGGGATGAACAGCTACCTGTTCAAGCTGATCCGGGCGTCCATCCCGCTGACGCACGAGCAGCTGCCACCCCGTGCCATACCCGTGCTGATTCCTACAACTAGCCCTAAGCCCAGGGGCCGGCCGAGTGAAGCCTCGAGTTGATACCTTCGGTCTTCTCTGGGAGGTCACGCCAGGCCGCTCGACCGCATCACCGCAGGTCAAAGCCCTCGTCCCTATCTGGTGTCGGCGAGCACTTCGGGGATGGTGACCACTACGCCAACCTGCACCCAATCTGCTCCCACCTGCAAGGCCGGGCTATGCAGCGGCTCCTTACCGCCGTGACCTGCGCATACTCCCCTGCCAGGCGACATAGAGCCCTGTCGACTGCTGCGCAAAGCCGCTGAGCACTCCGTGTGAAGCAGGACGCCGCACTGACTCTGACCTGCGGAAACGAGAAGCCGCAGCCAGGGGTGGGTGCGGTTGCACACCGTTGGGTGCCGTTCGACGCAGTTGAGGACCGATCGAACTGGCACCCTTCCCCGCAACTCAGGGCAGGGAAGCACGAAGGCCGCTCCCCTGCCCCGGTCATCAATGCTTGTCGATTATTCCGGTTCTCTGTTGGCGGATGACTAGTCCGTCCAGATACCGCCATCAACGAGTGCGACGGCGCTGTCGTAGATCCCGTCGGAGGTATCGGCCACTGCGATCCGGACGGTCACCGGCACTCCCGGGGCGACCGGTACGGAGCAGGTCAGCGGAACAGTAAGACCGTCCATGCTGGTGGAGTATCCGGCCGCGCCGGTGGAGTTGTCGACATAGTAGGTGCTGTTCTCGCCCGCGTTGATCGTGTTGATCGACACCGGTGTCGTGGTGCCTGGGACAAACGAGCAGTTCTTGCCGTTGACGTAGACGGCCATCACGTCGTTGAACTGGCTGCCGACATACTCGGGATACTCCTCGCTGGCGAACACGTAGCGGACGTGAAGCGTGGGTGCGCTCGGCACCAGGGTCACCTGGTATGAGGCGGCGTCATGGGTGGCGTATCCCGCCAAGGCCGACAGATCTGCGTCGCCGGGTAGTCCGAGCTCTGTGCTGGCGAACTGGTCGGGTGTACCGACGGCGTCGGAGATCCGTCCCGTGCTCAGTACCCACGCCTTTTTACCGGGCACAAACCCGTCCACATGGCCCCACTGGTCGGCGGACCCGGAGGTGGAGTCGCTGACCTTGGACACGCCGGGACCGAGCAGTGAGTCCGGCGTGCCGGTGGGGATGCTGCAGCCCTTTGGGAACTCCCAAGGTGAACCGGGGTAGGGCAGTTCCCCGTTCAGGGCGTCGAGGGTGATGTTCTGGCTCCAGGACCAGCTATTGAGCCAGGCTTTCGCCGTGAGGCTCAGCCCCGCCGACAACGAGGCCTTGAGGTGGCTGCAGTTGTTGTAGTTCGGGTCCCCCAGCGGGAAGTGGGCCTTGTAACTTGCATCGAGAGGGTAGATCTGGCCCTTCACTCCGGCGATCACGCCTGCGTTGGCGGTGCCAACGCCAGGACCGACGGTCAGGGCGCCGCCGGCCTCGAGGTCGACCGCACCGTTAAGCGAGACCAGCGGGGTCAGGGGTGAGGCGTCCAGGATGGCTGACCCGAAGAAGGATGCGCCATCTTTTACTGTCATCGAGCCGGCCACGTGGACCCCGCCAGTGACGGTGGCTCCGATGTTGGAAACTTTCAGTGCGCCGGAGACGGTGAACCGCACGGTCGGCTCGAGCATTACTGATAGCGGGACCGGGTTGACAGTCAGCGTCTTGAACACCTTAGGCAACGGCAGCACGCAGTCGTACTTCGCGCCAACATCGATCGAAGCTGCCCCGATAACCTTTGCCGTCAGTGCCATGTCCAGGGATGCGCCGGTCGGGATATCCACGCCGAGGAAGCGGTACTTGTCCAGCTTGGTCTTGAAGTGGCCCGCGAGCGCAATGCTCGGGGCGTACTCGACCTTCGTTCCGACGCTGATGTGGCAAAGGCCTGCGGAGACTGAAGGCGCAGGCGGGACGTCCGCTGTCATCGGCGCGGCCGCCCCGGCAACGCTCTTCGACGCGGCACTGCCCTTGCCAGCCTTGGTGCGTGTCGCGGGCTTCTTCATTGCCGTGCCGCTGGACTTTGCGCTGGGTGCTGCGGCCGACGGCGCGGTGGTCGGGGACGCGAGGATGTCGGCGTCGGTGGTGAACGAGTCGACCGAGAGTTCGTAGTAGTCAAAGGCGTCGCTCAGACCGCCCGCTACGAGGTCGAGCGCCCTTCCGTTACTGGACACACCGCTGACGACGCCCAAGTAGCCGCCCGGTAGCGCCGGTGAGACCGGCAGGACAACGGCCGCGCCGAGCAGCGGAGTGCGTACACCCTCGTTGAGCACGATCCGGACGCCGTCACCGGTCGTAGCCGCCGATGCGATGTCGTCCGCGTTGGCGATGAACGTCGAGGGCTGTGTCACATACGAGGCATTTGTAGATCCAGCTGGGGAGGCAGTCGTCACCGATATGACCAGTGGCCCATACCAACGGCTGTGGTCCTTGGCGAACAGGGAGTAGGAGTACTGGGCGCCGGGCGCAAGTCCACTGTCGGTGGCGCTTGTCCCGTCGGTCGGCACGAAGGCGCCTTCGTCCACCTTTCTTGGTGCGGTGGGTCCCACTGCACGCCGCAGGGCGAACCGCCAACTGTCGGCGGCGGTCCAGCGCAGCGCGACCGTGGTCCGGTCGAGGCTTGTCACGTGGAGGTCGCGGGGACCGCCTTCCCATTCGTAGATCACGGTCAGAGGCGTGGTGGCTCCGGGACGGACGACCGCCTCCGGCCTCGACGACTGCCCGACATACCTTGCCCCGCCGAACTCGATCGCGGGAAGGTTCACGTGATATGCCCCAGCGGGCATCGACAGCGTCAGCGTCGCCGTCGTGCTGGCGGGTGGCTTTGCGGCTACCAGTTGCGTCTTGCCGTCCAGGAAGATCGTCGCCGGCACCCCCTCCGGGGCGTTGATCGTCACCTTCACCGCGCCCGCGCCCGATGCCGCCAATGCCGTACCGGAGTTGAGAAAGAGGGCAGCGATTGTGGCGGTTGCCGCAAACGCCGCGACAGCTAAGCGGATTCTCTTGATGCCCATGTGCTCTGCCCCTTCGGGATACAGACCGACCAGCCCACCAAGCGCCCCCACTGGCTGCCGGCTCAGGCTGGCACAAGAATGTTCGTGATTTCGTAAGCGGTCAATCACCCAGCGGTGCGGCACGAAAGCCGATCATCCAACAAAGACAACCTTCACCGCTGTCGCCCCCATCCGCCGCTCAGCCGAGCGCCTCGAATTCGTGCCGGCGGATGAGGCAATGTTCGATGCCAAGCGTTTACAAAATCTCCGCCCGCCGCTGAAAGTCAGCATTCTGACAGCTCAATCAGGAATCAGGGCCCCGGCAAAGTCGTCAGGTGATGCCGAGCATTGCCAGCGGGCGGGTGCTGTCGCGGGCGTGATGCCGGTTGGCCGCGGCGATGTTGGCGATTCCGGCGGTGGGCAGGGCACCGATGGCGGCGTCGCGTAGGGAGGCCATAGCCTCGGGCCCGGTCCCGGTGCGGATCTCGGCGACATCGCCGCCGCCCTTCGCGACGCCGACCCCGCCGACAAGGCCGAGGTCTACCGCCAACTCGGCCTCCGGCTCACCTACCAGCCGCAAACGCAAACGGTGCGCGCTTCAGTGGATCTAAGCGCGCACCGTGGGTAATGGTTTGTGTCCGAGGGGGGACTTGAACCCCCACGCCCTATACGGGCACTAGCACCTCAAGCTAGCGCGTCTGCCATTCCGCCACCCGGACCTGCTCGTCCAGCCTACCCTGTCGACCGAGGTGATCTTCTCACCGGTTCGGCCGCCCCGGGGGGCCGCACGGGGCATTACTGTACACGGCCCAGGTGGATCATGCACATCGTCATCACGCCGCCGCGTTTCCCCAGCTCAGTCGGCCGGGCCGGCGGCCCGACACGGCAGCCGAGACCGGATGCTGGGGGGTGGGTAGCGAGGAACCGGCGATTCCGGGCAGCATTGCTCACGTGTCCCACCCCTCCCCCCTGACCGCCGCTCAACACCAGGCCCTCGCGCTGCGCTCCGCCGGTGACCTGGCGACCGCCCGCCGCCTGCTCGCCGACGCGATCGCGGCGGCCCGACCGGCCTACGGTGAGGACCACCCCGACGTACTCGCCACCGGCCACCTGCTGGCCCGACTGCACCGCGAGGCCGACGACCCCGCCGCCGCCCGGCGGGTCCTCGAAGAGGCGTACGCGGCTGGCGAGCGTCGCCGCACCGACAGCGACCCGCTGATGCTCGCCCTCAGCTTCGACCTCGCCGGCGTGGCGGAGGAGCTCGGCAACCGGCACGAGGCCCGCCGCAACTACACCCGCGTGGCCACCGCCGGGCCCGCCGTGCTCGGTCCGGACCACCCCGCGGTACGCGCAGCCCGCCACTACCTCGGCGGCTCCGCCGCCGCTCCCGTCCCGCCCGGACCGCACCCCGGCGGCTCCGCCGCCGCTGCCGGCCCACAGCCCGAACCAGGGGCGCTGTCCGGGCCGACCATGTCGCTGCCGGCGGTGCAGCAGCCGTACCCGTCGCAGCCCGCCCCGCCCCACCCCGGCGCTCCCGCGGCCCCCGCCGGCGTCCCGTCGGCGCCCGCCGCTATTCGGCCGATGCCTGCCGCCGTCCCCCCGCCGCCCGCCGCCGTCCCGCCGGTGCCCGGTTCCGAATGGGCGCCCCCGCCGGGGCCGGCCCGACCGGCACCCTGGGCACCGCCCGCTCCCGGCCCGGCGACCCACCTGCTGCCGCCACCGCCGCCCGCGCCGGTCAGCGCCGCCCCCACCTCGGCCCCGCTGCCGCCGCCTCCGGCCGTCCCCGCGCCGACGCCCGCTCCCCCGCCCCAGGCGTTCGGGCCGGGTGCGCCAGTCAGCGGACCGCATGGTGGCTGGGCACCGCCAGCGGAGGCGACGACCCGGATCCCCGTACCGCCTACCGCCGGCCCCACTCAAGTGGCACCACCCGCCGCCGTGCCGCCGACTCCGGAGGGTTCGCCGGTCACCGCCGTGCCGCCGGCACCCGCGGTTACGCCAGTCACGCCGGTGCCGGCACCCGGGGTTATGCCTGTCACGCCGGTGCCGCCGCCTGGGATCGTGCCGGTCAACGCCGTGCCGCCGGCGCCCGGAGTCACGCCGGTTACGTCTCGACCCCCGGTTGTTCCGGCGACGCCGCCGAACCCCGTCCCGATGGCGCCCGCCCCGCCTACCGCGCACCCCATGCCGCACGCGCCCAGCTCCGCGCCGCCCGCCGCGCCGTCGATCCCGTTGCCGCCGGCGCCGGTCATCCCGCCTCCGGTCCGACCCGTGTCGACGCCGCCCGCGTCCGCCCCGGGGTCGGCCGCGCCGAACTCCGCTGCGCCCGGTCCGATGGTTCCGCCCACCGCGGCGACCGTCCCGCCGGCGCCGAGGATCCCGGCCCCGACCTCCGCCCCGCCCGGGTCCGGCGTACTTCCTCCGCCGCCGCCCATCCCGGTCTCCGCCCTGCCGACGTCCGGTGCGCCGACCGCGGCACCCACCTCGGCCCCACCAGGAGCCGGACCCGCAGCGGCCGTCCCACCACACCAGGCGCCCATGCCACCGGCCGCGGAAACGCGGGATTCCGGAGTGGGCGAGCGCATCGACGTGCCGGCAACACCCGCGCCGGGGTGGGACAAGCCGACCATCCAGGTGCAGCAGATCGGCCCGCTGCTCCGGGAGGAAGCAGAGCGGATCGCCGCCTCGTCGTCCCCCGGCGACGCGACCGCTCAGGTGAGCAGCCCGCCCACGAGCGCGCCCCCCACGGGCAACTCACCGGTGAGCGCGCCGCCCGTCAGTGCACCTCCAGTGCCCGGACCGCGCGTCAGCGCGTCACCCGTCAGCGGACCGCCCGTCAGCGCCCCGCCTATCAGCGCCCCACCCGCCAGCGGGCCGCCCGCCACTGGGCCGGTGTTCCCCCCACCGCAGGGTCACGGCGCGCTCCTACCGCCCCCGCCCATCAGTGGTCCGTTGACCACCACCAGCGGGGCACCCCTCCCGCCGCCGGTCAGCAGCCCGCCCGCCAGTGGCCCGGCGTTTCCGTCGCACCAGGGTGACGGCGCGGGCCACCCGTCCCCGGCCGCCAGTGGGCCGGCCCTGCCTCCGCAACCGGACAACGGTGCGCCCTTTCTGCCTCCGCCAGTCAGCGGTCCGCCGGTCTCCGCCGGACCGGGCATGGGCGCGCCCTTCGCCAGCCCACCGGGCGTCGACCCTCCGTTCAGCGGCCCACCGCCTGCCGCTCCCCCGCTGCCCGACCAGCCCGTCAGCGGCCCGCCCGGCCATCCCGTCAGCACCCCGCCCGCTCATCCGGTCAGTGGTCCGCCCGGCTACCCGGTGAGTGGGCCGCCGACGACCGGCTACCCGCCGCCGGTCAGCGGGCCGCCCGCGGCGGCGCCCGTCAGCGCCTCGCCCGTGCCCCCCTGGGGGATGACCGCACCGCCGTGGAGCAGCGCGGCCCCGCCGCAGCCGCTCGACCGGCCCGCCGACCCGCGTCCCGAGCCGGTGGTGGACGCACCCGTGGCGGCGGAACCGGACCCGGTCCCGGAGGCCGAGGACGAGGCGGGCCGGCCGCTGCCGGTCTACGAGGGGTTGCTGGAGTTCCCGGAGTCGAAGCAGCCGGACCCGGAGCCGTACCCGGGTCAGGGGGCCTGGCCGGCGGTGCCGCCGGCGTTCCACCAGCCGGCCGCGTACCCGGTGGTGGAGGAGCCGGAGCCGCGCGGCCGCAACCGGACGGTGGTGGCCGTGGTCGCCGGTGCCGCGGTGGTCGCGGTGGCGGCCGCCGTCGGCGTGGGCGCCGTGCTGCTCAACCGGGACCCGGCGCCGCCGCCCGGGCCGACGCCGACCGCGGCGAAGCCGAAGGTGAGCGGTCCGCCGCCGGGTGACCTGCAGTTGCAGGACAACACCACCACGATCACGGTCACCTGGACCGACCCGACGGGCGGCGGGGTGCCGTTCGTGGTGGCCGGCGGGCGGGCCGGGCAGAAGCTGGGCGTGATGGCCACGGTGGACGCGGGACAGACCCGCTACACCGTGAACGGGTTGAGTCCGAAGCTGGACTACTGCTTCACGGTGCTGGCCGTCTACTCGACGGACACCTACGCCACCTCGGGCCAGGTGTGCACCGACCGGGAGGGCGGGACGACGCCCAACTGACCGGCCACCGGCGACACGCTCGGTGTCCACAGGGGGACGGTGCGGGTTTGACCGGCACCGGCCGGCCCCTATGATGGCTCCCGGCTCTGGGGAGGGTCGACCGCGCGCGCCGCCCTCCCCCACCGACGCGGGAAGGCAGCCGCCAGTGACCACCATTGAGGACGTCACGAGCACCGGGCCGGAGACGGCCCGCCCCCGGTCCCGGATGCGAGGCGGGCTGGTGACCATCGGCACCGTGGCCGCGCTGCTGGCCGCCATGGGGTTGACCGTGCTCGGGCTGGGCGCCGCCGACAACGCGGTGGCCAACTTCGACGCCTCCTCCTGGTTGTGGAGCACCAGCCGCAGCGAGCTGGCCCGGGTCAACGGGGTCACCGCCCGGGTGGACACCCGGATGGAGGTGCCCGGCGGGCGGCGGCACCAGATGCAGGTCGCCCAGACCGACCGGCTGCTGATCCTGCGCGACCTGAACACCGGTCAGGTCAGCACGCTGGACCTGGCCACCCTCCAGATCACCGCCACCACGCCGACCGCGCCGGGCCTCGGGGTGAGCGTCGCGCTGCACGAGGACGCGGCGTTCGTCGTGGACGCGGTGCAGGGCATCGTCCGGCAGCTCGACCCGCGGTCGCTGACCCCGGTGGGCGAGCCGGTGCGTTACCCGCCGGGGATCACCGGCGGGGCGTTCGACGGCGCCGGCAAGCTGTGGGTCGCGGTGCCGAGCGAGGGCACCGTCTCGGCGGTCACGGCTGCCGAGCTGCCCGCCACGCCGGGCGCCGCTCCACCGGCCGGGCTCAGCCCGAAGCGGGTGGAGACGTACGAGGTCGCGGAGCCCGCACACGAGTTGGTGGTGTCCACGCTGGACGAGGGGGTGGCGGTGCTCGACCGCACCTCCGCCTCGCTGGTCACGGTGCGGGCCGGCCGGACGCTGCGGGCCGACCTGACGACGACCGCTCCGGGGAGCCTGCCGGCGCGCACCAGCGGTCCGCAGGTGCCGGTCACGGTGGCCGGTGAGCGGAAGGTGCACGTGGTCCGCGACAGCGACGAGGTGCAGCGGTTCACGGTGCCGGGTGCGGGTGAGCGGCTGAGCCCGGCGGTGGCCTGGGCGGGCCGGTTCTACTGCGCCGACGAGAACACCGGCACGGTCTACTCGTTCGACGCGAACGGGCAGCTCGTCGACACCATCAAGGGCTCCGGCCGGCCGGGCCCGATGGAGCTGGAGGTCCGCGAGAACCACCTGTTCATCAACCCGCCGAACTCCTCCACCGCCCAGGTCGTGGACGACCGGAACCAGGTGCGCGAGGTCAACAAGTACGCCAACGACGTGCTCGGCGGCGACCCGCCGCCGGTTGCCCCGCCGCCGCCTCCGCCGAAGAAGCCGAAGGTGGGCAAGCCGGGCGCGCCGCGCGCGGTGACCGCCGCCGCGGGGAACGCGTCGGCGCGGGTGAGCTGGCAGGCGGCCGCGTCCAACGGCGCCGAGATCACCCGGTACGTGGTGGAGGGCGCCGGCCAGCGCCACGAGGTGGGCGCGAACCAGCGTGCCCTGGAGATCACCGGTCTGACCAACGGTGAGACGTACACGTTCGCGGTGCACGCGGTGAACGCCAAGGGCGACGGGCCGGCGCGGAAGAGCAACCCGGTGACGCCGACCGCCGCCGTGCCGGACCCGCCGGCCAGTGTGACCGCGGAGGCCCGGCCGGACGGCACGGTGCTGGTGAAGTGGCCGGCGGCCAACGGCCAGGGCAACACCGTCACGAAGTACGCGGTGACGGCCAGCTCGGCGGGCGCGACCGCCCCGGCCGGCGAGTCGCCGAAGACCGAGCTGGTCATCCCGGCCGGCCAGCTGGAGTACGGCACGCAGTACGCCTTCACGGTGATCGCGGTGAGCGACAAGGGCGCCGGGTCGAAGGCGTCGCCGGTGAGCAACACGGTGGCGCCGTTCACCGTTCCTAAGGCGCCGACCGAGCTGCGTGCGTCCACGGTGGCCGACCAGCCCGGCACCATCGCGGTGCAGTGGGCGCCGGCCGTGGACAACGGCCGCCCGGTGACGAAGTACCTGGTGGAGGCCGCCGGCAAGACCACCGAGGTGACCGACGTGCAGGCCACGATCGGTGGGCTCGGCGACGGGCAGAACGTCACGGTGAAGGTGAAGGCCGTCAACGAGGCCGGTCCGGGCGCGGAGGCCAGCACCACCGCGCGCACGGTGGCCGCGCCCCGGGTCACGGTGACCGGTTCGTCGGCCGACGCCACCTCGGTGACGGTGACGTTCACCGTGGACGCGGGCGGCGGCCGGGCCACCTGCTCGGCCGCCACGGGCGGCAAGACCGCCAGCGGCAGCTGCTCCAGCCTGCGGGTGACCGGCCTGACGCCGGGCACGGCGTACACGGTGACGGTGACCGCGACCAACGCGGCGGGCAACGGCAGCGCGACCCGGGCGCAGTCGACCGACCCGGTGTACGGCGTGGCCACGTGCAAGAACGGCTCCTCCGGCGCGGAGGCCACCTACTGCAACTCCGACCGCGCCGGCCGCAACGGCAACGAGATCTTCGAGATCACCCAGCAGGTGGACAGCCGCCAGGCCGGCTGGGTGCCGGACGGCACGCGCCTGCGAACCTTCTGCAAGAAGCAGGGCGAAGAGGTCTACGCCTACATCTACAACAACGACAAGCGCAGCACCTGGTGGGTCCAGGTCGACTACAAGGGCAAGACCTACATCCCGTGGGCCTGGCTGAACCTGGAGGGCGGCGACAACCTCAACCTCCTGCCCACCTGCTGACCGCGCCGCACCGAGGAGCACCCGCGCCCGTGAACACCCACGAACCGCTCACCCAGCCGGAGGTGCAGGGCTTCGCCGCCCTGGCCGCCCGGCTGGCCGAGAACGTCAACGCGGTCGTGCTGGGCAAGCCGCAGGTGGTCCGGCTGGCGCTGACCGCCCTGTTCGCCCAGGGCCACGTCCTGCTGGAGGACGTGCCGGGGGTGGGCAAGACGACCCTGGCCCGGGCGATCGCGGCGACGGTCAAGGGGCAGTGGCGGCGCATCCAGTTCACCCCGGACCTGCTCCCCTCGGACGTGTCCGGGGTGACCATCTTCAACCAGGCCAGCCGGGGCTTCGAGTTCCACCCGGGGCCGGTCTTCGCGAACATCGTGATCGCCGACGAGATCAACCGGGCCTCGCCGAAGACCCAGTCGGCGCTGCTGGAGGTGATGGAGGAGCGCACGGTCACCGTGGACGGCGTACGCCACCCGGTGCCGCAGCCGTTCCTCGTGGTGGCCACCCAGAACCCGGTGGAGATGGACGGCACCTACCGGCTGCCCGAGGCCCAGCTCGACCGGTTCCTGGTGAAGCTGTCCGTCGGCTACCCGGACGAGGCGGTCGAGGTGGAGGTGCTGCGGGGCGCCACCCTGCGCTCCCCCGACTCGCTCACCGCGGTCACCGACACCGCCACCGTCGGCGAGATGGTGAAGATGGCCCGGCGGGTGCACATCGCCGAGCCGCTCTACGCGTACGCGGTGCGGCTGGCCGCGGCGACCCGCACCCACCCGCAGGTGCGGGTCGGGGTCAGCCCCCGGGGCGTGATCGCGCTGACCCGGGCGGCGTGCGCGTACGCGCTGATCGACGGGCGGGGCTGGATCATGCCGGAGGACCTGAAGACGCTGGTCGAGCCGGTCTTCGCGCACCGGCTACTGCTCACCCCGGACGCGCAGGTGCGCGGGGTGACCGCGGCCGACGTGCTGCGCCAGGCGGTCGCCTCGGTGCCGGTGCCGCTGCCGTCGGGCCAGCCCGCCCCGGTCCACGGCTGACCGGTGGGGATCACCGCCCGGGGCGTCGGGCTGCTCGTGGCCGCCGTCGTGCTGCTCGGCGTCGGCTTCCGGTACGCGTACCCGGAGCTGACCGTGCTCGGCGCGGCGGCCGGCGTCGCGGTCGGGTACGCCCTGGTCACCGCGGCCTGGCGCCCCCGGCTGGCGGTGGAGCGGCTGGCCGACCCGGACCGGGTGGCGCGGGGTGAGCCGGCGGCCATGGTGCTGACGGTGCGCAACACGGGCCGGCTGCGGGCGGCGAACCTGCTGGCCGAGGACCGCTGCGGCGGACGGCTGGTGCCGGTGCCGGTGCTGCGGCTGCGCCCCGGCCGGGACACCGAGGTGCGCTACCCGGTGCCGACCCGGCGCCGGGGCGTGGTGCCCGTCGGTCCGCTGCGGGTGACCCGGCGCGACCCGCTCGGCCTGGTGGCGCTGGCGCGCTCGTACGGGGACACGGTGCCGGTGTGGGTGCACCCGCGCATCCATCCACTGTCGGCCGTGCCGACCGGCGCCGGACGGAGCCTGGACGGGCGGGTCGACAGCGTGCCGCACGGCTCGATCACCTTCGACTCGCTGCGCGAGTACGTGGTGGGTGACGAGTTGCGCCGGGTGCACTGGCGGACCAGCGCCCGCGTGGGCGAGCTGATGGTGCGGGAGAACGTGGACACCAGCCTGCCCCGGCTCGTGGTGGTGCTGGACAACCGGGCGGCCGCCCACCCGGACCGGGACGCCGGGGTGGCCGAGTCGTTCGAGTCGGGCTGCGAGGCGGCGGCGTCGGTGGTCGCCGCCGCGATCCGGGAGGACCTGCCGGTGAGCCTGCTGCTCGTCGCGCCCGCCCCCGAGGAGCCGGCCGACGCGGTCGGGCCCTTGGACCGGCTCGCCGCGGCGGACCTGGCCGACGGTGGGGAGGACGTGCTGCGAGCCGCGCTGACCCGGCTGCGGCAGGACCGGCTCGGCGACACGCTGGTCTTCCTCACCGGGCCTGGCGCCCGCGGCGACCTCGGGCACGTCGGCGCGCTGCGCGGCGCGTACCCCTCGGTGGTGGTGGGGATGTTCGGCGCGCCCGAGCCCACGGCGGCCGGCGTGGCGGACCTGGTCGTGGTGGACGCGGCCGACGGCGCCGAGTTCGCCGCCGAGTGGGACGGGATCCGCCGGTGGTGACCGCGGCCCCGCCGCGCCCGGCGGTCGACGCGCCGGCCGGGCCGGACGGCGGACCCGGTGGCGTCCCTTCGCGGGTGCTGCGGGCCGTGCCGGTGCCGCTCGCGCTGATCGTCATGATCGCCCTGGCCGGCGTGGTGCTCGGCCGGGTGTACGCGGACCCGCTGCTGACCCGCCTAACGGCGGGCGCGGCGGTCGGCTCGGTGCTGGTCAGCGTGGCGGCCCGGCGGCTGCCGTCGTGGCTGGTGGCGCCGCTGTCGGTGGCCGCGCTGGCCGGCTGGACGCTGCTGTCGCTGCGGCTGGCGGCCAGCCACGCGGCGCTGCCGGGCGGCCTCGGCGAGGTGGCGGCGGACGCCGCCCGCAACGCGATCCCCCGGCTGCTCACCGCGATGATCCCGGTGGAGCCGGCCCCGGACACCGTGCTGGTTCCGGTGGTGGCGGCCTGGCTGACCGGGCTGGCCGCCGCCGAGGTGGCGCTGCGGGCCGGCCGGGTGCTGCTCGGCTACCTGCCGCCGGTGCTGCTCTACGCCGGCGCGCTCTACGTGGTCGGGCCAAACGCGGGCCCGGCGGTCGGGCCGACGGTGGTGTTCGCGGCGGTCGCCGCCGTCGGGCTGGCGGTGCCCGCCGGGCGGGCCGGCCCGGCCGGCGCCGACCCGGTCGCCGGCCTGGCGCCGGCGGTCCGCGCGGCGGTGCGGCTGCGGCTGCTCGCGGCGAGCGCGGCCGGGGTGGCGGTCGTGGTGGCGGTCGCGGCCCTGCTCGCCCCGGTGGTGGCCGGCCAGGTCGACGCCCGCCCGGTCGACCCGCGCCGCTACGTCGAGCCGCCGCAGGTGGAGTCGCTGGACGAGAACCCGCTGATCCGGATCTCCGGGTGGGCGCTGAACCCGGACCAGAAGCTGCTCGACGTGCGGACCGAGGCGGGCGCGGCGGACGCGGGTCCGCCGCGGATCCGGCTGGCGGTGCTCAGTGACTACGACGGGGTGACCTGGCGGGTGGGCGCGACGTACCGCAACGCGGGACGGATCCTTCCGGCCGGCGAGCCGGCGCCGGGCGCCACCACGGACCCGGTGCGCCAGGAGATCACCGTGGCCGACCTGACCGGAAAGCTGCTGCCCGCCGTGCCGACCCCGGGCGAGGTGACCGGCGCGCGGGTCGCGTACGACCCGGCGACCGGGACGCTGATCCGGCCGGAGGGGCTGGCGCCGGGGCTGCGGTACACGGTCGCCTCGGTCCGGGAACGCCCCGACATGAACCTGATCAGCACGGCGAACGTGCCGGCCGGTGACGCGGTGGCCCGGGTCCTGCGGGTCGCCGACGGTGCGCCGGAGCAGCTGCGCCGGCTGGCCACCCAGCTCGCCGAGGAGAACGGCGCCCCGTACGCCCGGGCCACCGCGATCGCCGACTTCCTGGCCGAGCACTACCGGGTGACCGCGGACGCGCCGAGCGGGCACGCGTACCCGAACCTGGCGTTCTTCCTCTTCGGACCGCGCAACGGCGGCGGGCAGCGGGGCACCTCCGAGCAGTTCGCGGCGTCGTTCGCGGTGCTGGGCCGGCTGGCCGGCCTGCCCACCCGGGTGGTGGTCGGCTTCGAGCCGAAGGCGGACGGCCCGGTCCGCGCGGCGGACGCGTACGCCTGGCCGGAGGTGCTGTTCGAGGGCGTCGGCTGGGTGCCGTTCGACCCGATGCCGCGCCCGGACGAGCAGCCGCGCCCGGTGGAGGAGGACTTCCGGCCGAAGCCGGAGGACCCGCCCCCGTCCGAGGTGCCCGCACCGACCGTCGAACCCACCGCTACCCCGCCGGCCGCGGCCGGCCCCGACGTGGGGGGCGGGCCGGGCGGACCGGGCACGCCGGTGCTGGTCGGCGGGGGCGTCGGCGGCCTGGTGCTGCTGGCCGGAGGGCTGCTGCTGGTCCTGGCCGCGTTGCGCCGGAACCTGACCCGGGCCCGGCTGGCGCAGGGTGACCCGGGGCGCCGGATCGCCGGCGCCTGGCGGGAACTGACCGACGCGCTGCGGCTGGCCGGCCACCCCGTGGGGGCGGACCTGTCCGCCGCGGAGGTCGCCGAGCGGGCCCGCCGCGCCCTCGCCGAGGCGCAGGCCACCCCGCCGCCGACACCCGCCCCGGCGCCAGCACCCGCCCCGCCGGCGCAGGTACCGGCCCCGCGCCCGGTGCGCAGCCCCGGCGCGGAGCCGGTCGCCGGCCGGCCCGGCGGCCCGGTGGACGAGCTGGCCGGCCTGCTGAACCAGGTCGCCTTCGCCCCCGGCACGGCCACCCCGGCCCAGGCCGAGCGGGCAGCTGCGCTCGCCACCGGCTACGTGGCGGCGCTGCGCGCCGCCCGCCCCGGCTGGCGTCGCCTCCTGTGGACCGTCCACCCCGGCCCGCTGCGCTGGCGCCGCTGACCCCACCCGACACCGTCACGGAAGCGGCGTGGGCGTCCTGCTGACGCGGGACGCCTGGCGCTCTGACCGGGAACGTCTACCGGGTTGGCGGCGGTGCGCGTTTTACGCGTTCGGGTCCCAGTCTGCGAGCTGCTCCATCGGCTCGGTGTCGCCGGTGTTCTCCAGGCCGTCGAGCGGGAGGCGATCGTAGAAGTAGAGGACCAGTTCGCTCGCTGCGCCTCGCATCGCCAGGTCGCCCGGCTCCGCGTCGGCGGCGAGGTCGTCGCAGCGGACGCCGTCGGCGTTGAGGGTCAGGCGCCAGGAGCGGCCCTCGGTCGCGTGCAGGTCGATGGTCGCCGGCTTGAACGGCCAAGGGACGGTCGTCGCCGCGACGGTCGTCAGGAACTCGTCGACGCCCTCGACCGCGACGTCCGTCGGCAGCGGCTGTGCGGCCCCCTGGGTGAGCTGCACGTCGTAGGTGTGGACGGCGATCTCCTGGATCTGGTGCCGTGCCACGGCTCCGCTGGTCTCCGGGGCCTGCGAGCGGCCCCACCAGGTCCAGCAGCCGCGGTCCGGGCCGGCCTCGCGCATCGCGTCGAGCATGAGCCCGGTCGACTCGGCGAGCCACGCGTCCAGGGCTTCGCGGTCGCGGGGCGCGGTCGGAGCGCCCTTCGGGTCCGTCCTCGCCGGGGGCTCAGCGCCCGGGCCCGCCGCGATGATGGCGGCCTGACGGCGGCGGCCGTCGCCGAAGTGCTGCGCCAGTTCGCGCAGCGTCCAGTCCGGGCAGGTCGGGACCTGGACGTCAAGGTCGGGGGCCGACGCGATCGCGGCGCGGAACGCGGCCGAGCGGTCTTCGATCAGCCGCAGGACCTCAGGGAACTCCAACGTGTTTTGCACCTCGGTTGTGTATCACCGCGCTCCGGCCGCCGGGTAGCGAATTTGTCGGACGAACGCTCCTACTGATCCGCGGCGCGCAGCTTGCGGACGAGTTTGCGCAGGCCGGCCTGCCAGCCGTCGGGGTCCTCGGCGCGGCGGCGGGCGTAGCCGGCGACCTCCGGGTGCGGCAGGATGAGGAACCGCTCCTCGGCCAGCCCGGCGATGGTGGCGTCGGCGACCTGCTCGGGGGTGAGCACCGCGCCGGAGGCGGCGATCACCCGGGCGCCCAGGTGCCCCTCGGCCAGGCCACCGGCGAGCATCGGAGTGTCCACGCCCTGCGGGCAGAGCGCGCTGACCCGGATGCCGTCGTCCCGGTAGGTGATGGCGAGCCACTCGGCGAGGCCGACCGCCGCGTGCTTCGTGGCGGTGTACGGGGCGTCGCCCACCGCGGTGAGCACGCCCGCCGCCGAGCAGGTGAACAGCAGGTACCCCTGGCCGCGGCGGAGCATCGCCGGCAGCACGGCCCGGGCGCTGTGCACGTGCCCCAGCACGTTGACCCGCCAGGCGCGTTCCCAGTCGGCGTCGGGCGCCTCCACTCCCCCGCCGGTGGCCACCCCGGCGTTGGCGCAGAACAGGTCGATCCGGCCGTACCGGCGCTCGGTCTCGTCGACGAGCGCCCGCACCTGCGCCTCGTCGGTGACGTCGAGCCCGACGCCGTGCGCCACCGGGCCGATGCCCTCGGCGACCGCGCGCGCGGCGTCGGCGTCCAGGTCGGCCAGGACGACGGCGGCGGCGCCCTCGGCGGCGAACCGGCGGCCGAGCGCGGCGCCGATGCCGCCCGCCCCGCCGGTGATCACGGCCACCCGGTCGGTCAGGTTCATGTCAGCCCGCCTCTCCGCCGGTCACGCCGAGCCGTGGGATCAGCCCGGCCAGGGCCGCCGCGCCGCCGGCGGTCAGTTCGGGGGTGGGCAGCAGCGCCAGCACGGGCACGTCCACGCCGCGGTCGCCGTAGCGGCGGACCCCGGCGACGCACTCCTCGGGCGAGCCGTGCAGGACCAGCGCGTCGACCACCTCGTCCGGCACCGCCGCCGAGGCGCCCCGCCGGTCGCCGGCGGCCCACGCCTCCCACATGGGACCGAGGCTTTCGTGGCGCCCCAGCCAGCGGTGGAAGGCCGCGTACGCCGGCACGGTCAGGTAGCCGGTGATCAGCCGGCGGCCGAGCGCCCGGGCGTACGCGGCGTCCTCGGTGGGGCACACGAAGATCCGGGCGACGACTTCGAAGCCGGGGCGACGCTCGCCCAACTCGGCCAGGGCGGTCGGCACGTCCTCGGCGGCCAGCCAGTTCAGGATGACCCCGTCGGCCTCGGCGGCGGCGAGCCGCAGCATGCCGGGGCGCAGCGCGGCCAGCAGCACCGGCGGCGGCACGGCCGGCGGGCGTTCCAGCGTGAACCGCCGGACGGTGAAGGTGTCGTACACCTCGTCGACCGTCTCGCCGCGCAGCGCGGCCCGCAGGAAGCGCAGCACGTCCCGGGTCCGCCGGAACGGCTCGTCGAAGGGCAGCGCGTTCCAGTCCCGGACGAGCACCGGCGAGGAGGCGCCGATGCCCAGCGCGAAGCGGCCCGGCGCGGCCTCGGCGAGGGCGGCGGCGCTCATCGCCAGCAGCCCGGGCCCCCGGGTGAACACCGGGGCGATCGCGGTGCCCAGCCGCAGCCGCGGTTGCCAGGCGGCGGCGAGCGCCAGCGGCGTGAACGCGTCGGTCCCGGCGACCTCCGACGACCAGACGTCGGTGAAGCCGGCCCGGTCGAGGGCCGCGTAGACCGCGGCGTGGTCGGCGAGGGTGACGCCGGCCAGCGGCACCGTCATGCCCCATCGATTCGTCACCGGTCGATCGTGCCCGTTCGCCATGGTCGCGAGCAAGATCCCGGCCGGTGGCTCCAGGTCGCGGTTGCGGCGTGGGACGCGCCGAGCTGGCGTTGCCACCTGGAGGCGATATGCCCGATCGGCAGCACCCGGCGCGGAAAGGGTGTTACGAACGCCAGATGGGGTGGGCCAAGGGCGGGAGGTCGCGGTGAAGACTTCCGAACCGGCCGCCCTCCGCCCCACAGAGGGGCCGAACCGGGCGACGTTCGTGGAGCTCTTCTTCGACCTGGTGTTCGTCTTCGCGCTGACCCGGATCTCCGCCCGCGCCTTCGAGGACCTGGCGCTCGAAGGGGGGAAGACCGCCTGGACGGCGGTCACCGGAGGCGGCAAGACGCTGCTGCTGTTCCTCGCGCTGTGGGCGGTCTGGCAGGGCACCGCCTGGACCACCAGCCGCTACGACCCGTACCACATCTGGCTCCAGACGATAGTGCTCATCGCGCTGATGGGCAGCATGGTGATGGCTGTCGCGACACTCCGTGCCTTCAGCAGCACCGGGCTGGCCTTCGCGGCCGCGTACGTGGTGGTGCAGGTGAGCCGGCCCGCGATCCTGCTGATGGTGCTGCGCCGGATGCAGTACCGCCGGCTGAAGCTGCGCATGCTGATCACCTTCAGCGCGACGGGGGTGCTCTGGCTGACCGGCGCGGTGCTGCCCACCGACTCACGGGTGACGCTGTGGGCGCTCGCGCTCCTGCTGGAGTATCTGGCGTCCCGGTTCGGCTGGCCGGTGCCCGGGTTGGGCCGGTCGACCGTCTCCCGGTGGGACATCCATGGCGAACATCTGGCCGAGCGCTACCAGCAGATCTTCCTCGTCGCGCTCGGCGAGACGATCCTGATTGCCGGGCTGGCCTACAGCCAGAAGCCGACCGGCGCCGCCCGCACCGTCGCCTTCGCCGCCGCGCTGCTCACCTCGGTGCTGTTCTGGCGGATCTACGTGCAGCGGGCCGGGCGGATCCTGGGCGAGGCGGTGACCCGGGCAGCGCACCCGGCCACCATCGGCCGCTCCGCCGCCGACACCCACCTCATCATGGTGGTCGGCGTGGTGGCCACCGCGATCGGCTACGAGCTGGTCAACGAGCACCCGACCGGCCACAACCAGGCTGGCTGGGTCGCCATGATCCTCGGCGGTCCGGCGGTCTTCCTGCTCGGCCGGGCCCGCTTCGAGTACGAGGTGTTCGGCCGGGTGTCCCCGTCGCGCTGGGTGGCCGTCCTCGTCCTGGCGCTGCTCATGCCCCTGCTCAAGCCCGTGGTGCCGCTGACCGCAGCCATCGCCACGCCGCTGGCCGCAGCGATCGCCACCCCGCTGGTGCTACTCGGGGTGGCGGTGGCCGACGCCCGCCGCGCCTGGGGCCGCCCGCTGGAGGAGGCCGCCCCGCCGTACTGACCGCGCCTTGTGCGGACCGCCGACGCCCCAACCCCGGCGCTACCATCCCCGGGTGACCTACTCGATCATCGCCCGCTCCGCGGACGGCCTCCTGCACGGCGTCGCCGTGGCCAGCAAGTTCCTCGCCGCCGGGGCCCTCGTTCCGGCCGCCGAGGCCGAGGTCGGCGCGCTCGCCAGCCAGGCCCACGCCAACCTGGCGTACCGGTCGCAGGGGCTGGCGATGCTGCGCACCGGGGTCCCCGCGGCGGGCGTGGTGGCCGGCCTCATCGCCGCCGACCCGGGCCGCGACGACCGGCAGCTCGGCGTGGTGGGCGCGCGCGGCGACGGCGCCACCTGGACCGGGCCGCGCTGCCACCCGTGGGCGGGCGGCCAGTCCGGCGACGGGTGGGCCGCACAGGGCAACATCCTGGCCGGCCCGGAGGTCATCGACGCGCTCCGGGACGCCTGGCTCGGCGCGGCGGACCTGCCCTTCCCGCAGCGGCTGCTGGCCGCCCTCGCCGCCGGCGACCGGGCCGGCGGCGACCGGCGGGGCCGGCAGAGCGCCGCCCTGTTCGTCGTGCAGCGCCACGGCGGCTACGCCGGCACCGGCGACGAACTGGTCGACCTGCGGGTCGACGACCACCACGACCCGGTCGGCGAACTGGGCCGGCTGCTCGACATCCACACCCTGCTCTTCGGCAAGCCCGACCCGGCCACCCTGCTCGACCTCACCGGCCCGGTCGCCGACGAGGTGGCGGCGCTGCTGGCCGCCGCCGGCCACCCGGTCGGCGCCGCCGGGCTGGAGGAGGCGCTCGACGCCTGGGCCGGCGTCGAGAACCTGGAGGAGCGCATCGTCCCCGGCCGGATCGACCCGGTCGTCCTGGACCACCTGCGCCGCACCACGGCGGCGGCCGCCGGCGGCTGACCGCCGCCACTCAGCCGCCGAAGGACAGCCAGCGGAAGCCGGTCCGGTCCAGCACCGCCCGCTCCGCGTCGGTCACCGGCACCCGGCCGGTGGCCTTGCGCACCAGGGTCAGCGCGTCCCAGCCGAGCCCGTCGGGCACCGGCCCGCGGGCGAGCAGGTCGGCCACCACGGTCGCCGCGGTCGGGCTCAGCCAGGGCCGCCGGTCCAGCGCGTCGGCCAGGTCCAGGCCGTGCACCGCGACCTCCACCACCCGGGTACGCAGGAACTCCGTCAGCGCCATCGCGTCGCCGTGCCGGGTGCGGACCAGCCGCCCCGGCTGCGCGGCGGCCACCGCGGCGTCGGCGGCCCGCCAGGCCCGCGCGAAGCCGTCGGCCACCTCGGGTACGCCGGGCAGCCCCCGCGCCTCCCGCCGGGCGCCGTCGATCCGGTCCCGGTCCACGTCGGGCGCGAACTTGGCCGCCCCGAAGTAGCCGGCCGCGTCCACCTCGGCGCGCTCGGGGGCCGGCGCGGCGAGCATGCCGACCAGCCGCCCGGCGCCCGTGCGCACGTGCGCCAGCAGGTCCCGCACGGCCCACGGCGGGCAGAGCGTGGGCCGGTCCAGGTCCGCCTCGTCGAGATCCCGCAGCACCTGCTCCAGCCGTGCGCACTCGTCGCGGAACGCCGCGCGTACCTGCTCCATCCGTCCTCCCCCGTCCGGTCCGTACCTCGGTGGTCCACCCTGCCAGCTGCCGTTTCGCCGCCCACCGGCCGGGTACGCGCCGGTGGACCGAGGAGAGGAGGCGCCGAACGATGGCCGGCATCATGCTCCGCAGCACCGCGTTCAACGACCACGACCTGCTTCCCGGGCGTTTCTCCCAGGAGGGCGGCAACGTCTCGCCCCCGTTGGAGTGGTCCGGGGCCCCGGACGGCACGGAGGAGCTGGTCCTCATCGTGGAGGACCCGGACGCGGGGAAGACTCCTTTCCTGCACTGGCTGGTGACCAACATCTCGCCGGATTCCGGCGGGGTCGCCGAGGGCGGCGTCCCGGAGGGCGGCCGGGAGTGGCCCAACAGCTTCGGCACGACCGGCTGGGGCGGCCCGCACCCGCCTCGCCACGAGGACCCGCACCGGTACTTCTTCCGCCTGTACGCACTGGAACGCCCGCTGGCGCTGCCGGAGGCGCCGCAGGCCCCCGACGTGCACCGCGCGCTCACCGACAAGGAGATCGCCAGCGGGACGATGGTGGGCACCTTCTACCGCTGACCCGCTCCGGGGCGGCCGGCCGGCGATCCCGGCCGGTCAGCCCTTCCAGCGGGGCACCAGGCGGTGCACCACGGCGAGCACGAGCGCGGCCACGACGGCGATCGTGCCGGCGATGCCGGCCGCGCTGCCCGCGTACCCGATGAAGAGCGGACGGCGGGTGAGTTCCTCGACGGGGATGGTGGAGCGGTCGACCAGCCAGGAGAGGGCGAGCGCGGAGACGACCAGGGCGAGGGCGCCGACGCCGCCGAGCACGGCGGCGGCGACGCGGTGCGCGTCCGCCGGGGAGACCACGGCCTGTTCCCGCTGGAAGAACAGGAGCACCAGGCCGGCGACCGCCGCCCAGGCGCCGACCACGAGGAACGCGGCGACGGCGTCGCTGGGCCGGTGCCAGCCGGCGGAGAGGGTGGCCACCCCGGCGGCGGCCGCGTAGCCGGCGCCGATGAACGCGCCGGCCACCCGCAGCTTCGGTGGCAGCACCAGGATCAGCGCGACCGCCACGGAGGCCGCCACGGCGGTGTGCCCGCTGGGCAGGCTGTTGCCGGCGGCGGCCCGTTCCGGGTCGATGCCGAAGTCGGGGCGGTCCAGGTAGCGCTTGAGCAGTTGGGTGCTGACGTTGGCGCCGGCGATGAGCAGGGTGGCGGTGACGGCGAGCGCCTTGCGGCCACGGATCAGTGCGATGAAGCCGATCACGGCGGTGGCGACCAGCAGCGACACCACCGACATCGCGTTGAGGATGCGGTCCACCGGGCCGTCGATGCGGTCCTGGCCGATCCGGTTGCCGCTCAGCGCCACGGTGTCGAGCCACTGGCCGAGCTGGGTGTGCACGGCGAAGCGCCACACCACCAGGAACGCGGCTGCCTGGGCCAGGGCCAGTACGACCAACCAGACCGCCGTCCAACCCCTTGCCGTCTCGCGCACCCGCACAACTTAACGGTCGGCCGGGTTCGGCGCTCGTCGGAGCTGCGCGGCCGTCGGCGTAGGTTGGGGACGCGACGGGAGGGGGTGCGCGTGACCAGCATGCCGGAGCCGGAACGGCCGGCCGGGGACCGGCCGGAGTCGCTGGCCGACCTCCTCGGTGGCCGGCGGGGCGCGGTCGACGCCACGGTGCCACCGGTGGCGTTCGCCGTCGGCTGGCTGGCCGCCGGACTGTGGGGCGGGGTGGTCGCCGCGGTGCTGGCCGGCACGGCGGTGGCGGGCTGGCGGTGGCGGCGCGGGGACCGGCCGCGCTCGGTGCTGATCGGGCTGCTCGCCGTCTGCGTGGCCGCGCTCATCGCGCTGCGGACCGGGCGGGCCACGGACTTCTTCCTGGTGCAGCTGGTCTCGAACGCGGCGAGCGGGCTGGCCTGGATGGTGAGCATCGCGGTGCGGTGGCCGCTGCTGGGCGTGCTGGTCGGCGCGGTGCTCGGCCAGCGGAGCCGGTGGCGACGCGACCCGGCGCTGCTGCGGGCGTACGGGCGGGGCAGTTGGGTCTGGGTGGCGACCTACCTGCTGCGGCTGGCGGTGTTCGTCCCGCTGTGGCTCGGCGGGCAGGTGGTCGCGCTGGTGGTGGCGCGGGTGGCGCTGACCTGGCCGCTGGTGGCCGCGGCGCTGGCGGTGAGCTGGCTGGTGATCCGGCGGTCGCTGCCGGCGGGTCACCCGGGGCTGCGGCACCCGGTCGTGCTGTCCGATCGGGACGACGTGCCGGCACAGTAGACGTGCGGGCAAATTAAAAGAGAGGCCGCCACGGGGGGAGCGGCCTCTCCGGTGAATTACGTTACTCCGTCGCCGGCTCTCACGTGATCCCGTGGAGCGCCGATTTTCGCGGGCTTTTTCGCGGCAAGTTCGTCTCCGGGCGGTTGGGTGGGCCGGTCCGTCCGCTGCGTCGGCCGGACGGCCGGCCCACCCGGCCTGACTGTGGGGTGTCAGGCCGCCCGCCGACCGGGCCGCTGCGTTCCCCCTTCGGCCCGGGTCGGCCTCCGTCGCGGGCGGGCGGGGCCCGCCCGCGACGGAGTGGTCAGCTCAGCCCGCCGGGAAGTAGGTGCCGTAGTCGGAGTACGCCATGGCGACGTCGGCCTGGGCCCAGAACCGGTGGTAGTTGAAGACCGGCTCGGCGCCGCCGTTGAGGTACGCCTGCACCTTCGGCCAGTCCGGGTCGTTCTTGTAGAACGAGCGGATGTCCAGGAAGCTCTTGCCGGCGGCGATGGCGTCGCCGTTGGGCATCTTCCCGGTCCAGCCCGAGGGGATGTAGAGGCCCTGGCCGTCGGCCGCGTTGTAGACGTCGTCGAAGCGCTTGTAGTCGCCGCGCTTCTCCGGCATCGAGACGCCCTTGGCGTCGGCGGCGGCCGACAGCGCGTCCAGCAGGCCCTTGGCCGTGGTCTTGGCCGCGGCGTTGCCGGACTTGGCCGCGTACGCGATGAGGGTCCGGGCGTAGGCGGCGGCGACGCCGACGTCTTGGCCCTTCACCGTCACCTCGACGTGCAGGTTGGTGTTGGGCTGCGGGCTCGTCGGGTTCCAGTTGGCGGGCTGGCCGGTCCACTTCATGTCCGAGGGGATCGACCAGTTGGCGCCCACCGTGGTGTTGGCGATGGCCCACGGCACCCACTTGTCCAGCAGCGCCTTGGCCTTGGCGTTGCCGGTCTGGAGGTACAGCTCGGCGATCCGCTGCATCGACCACGCCTGCATGCCGAACCACTGGTTCGACGGCGGGTCGTTGTAGACCGGGTCGACGTCGTAGAACATGCCGTAGAAGGTGGCGGTGCCGGCCGGCGGCTGGGCGTAGCTGCCGTCCCAGCTGTTGGTGGCGCCGCCCGCGATGCCGCCCTCGGCGGACTGGAGCCAGGTGTAGAACTCCAACTGCCGGTCGAAGCTCTTCTGCCAGTCCGCGGTCGCGGTCGCCGACTTGGGCTTGAGCTCCGGCACGTTGGTCAGCGCCCAGGCCGCGAGCGGGTTCTGGTAGCCGAAGTGGTTGTGGCTGGAGCCGATCCGCCACGACCAGTTCTGCGACGTGTCGTACGCGCCACCCCAGGCGTAGTACCAGGAGAGCAGGTAGTGCGCGGAGTCGCGGCCGCTGCCGGCCGGGCAGGCGGACGCGCCGACGCAGTTGCCGATCTTCTTGAAGTACTTGTCGAACAGCGCGTAGCGCAGGTAGTCGCCCATCTTGGCGGCCTTCGCCACGGTGGCCGCGACGTCAGCCTCCTTGCCCTGCGCCTTGGCCCAGGTCAGCGCCCAGTACGCGGCCTGCACGGCGCGGGCGTCGGCGTCCGGGGCGTTGGTGTACTTCCACTGCTTGGCCGGGGCGGCCGACTCCTTGACGAACAGGTCGAGGTAGCCGTACTGGCCGCCGTGCTTGAAGGTGTCGCAGGACGGCTGCGGCACGGTCTCCCAGACCGACTCCTGGGTGCCGCGCTGGAAGGTGTTGATGTAGGCGGGGCGGGTGGTGCCGTCGCCGCAGCGGCCGTAGCCGTAGGTGTTGTCGACGTCGAGCAGCCAGTGCATGCCGTAGATGTCGCCGGTGCCGTACGTGGACTGGAGTTCGGAGCGCAGCGGGTCCTGGCCGACCGGGACGTTCGGCTCGAGGGCCGACGGGTACTGGCTGGGCAGGTTGTGCTCGGCGGCGTACTGGGGGGTGCCCGGGGCGCCGGCGGTGGGCTGGTCGGCGTGCGACGGGATGATGTACTTCTCCATCACCGTCCATGCGTTGTTGAACGGGGCCCAGTTCTGGGTGACCCGGCCGTACTGCGCCTCCAGCCAGAGCCAGAAGCTGAACGCCTCCGAGGTGGTCTCGTGGCCGTGGTCGGGCGCCTCGACGATGAGCGTCTCGACGGAGTGGTACGGCACGCCCTCGGGGCTGAAGTAGCCCGAGTTCTTGATCTTGCCGTACTGGTCGAGGAACTTCTTGATGTACGCGTTGTCCCCGCCCGGGGTGTCGTTGTCGATCTCCGTGGCGGTGACCACGACGGGGGCGAAGCCGGTCGCCGAGGCGGTGATCGTGGCGGTGCCGCCGGTGGTGTCGGCGTCCTCCGCGGCCGCGACGGTGGCGCTGACCCCGGTGTTCCAGTTGCTCGGGGTCAGGGTCAGCGTCGAGGGCGACACGGTCACGTCGCTGTCCCCGGCGACGGCGAGGGTCACCGGGACGTTGGCGGTGGGGGCGGCGCTCAGGGTGAACTTCACCGACGAGGCGCCGCCCTCGTTGACGCTCACGGCCGACGGGGTGGCCACCAGCACCGGGCCGGAGGCCGGGTTGACGGTGAACGACTTCTCGGCCACCCCGATGCCGTTGGCGTTGTCGTACGCCTTGGCCTGCACGGTGTAGCTGCCGGCCGGCAGGTCCTCGAGGGTGTAGCCGTAGGGGGCGCTGGTGTCGGTGTTGACGAGCAGGCCGTTGCGGTAGAACTCGACCTTGCTGATGGTGCCGTCCGGGTCGCTGGCGGTGGCCGTCAGCGGCACGTCGGCCGGCGCCTCGAAGGGCCCGGACGGCACCCCGAGCGAGACCGTCGGCGGCTGGTTGGCCGGGGTGCCGTTGCAGGTGACGCCGTTGAGGGTGAACGCGGTCGGCTTCGGGTTGCTGCCCGAGTAGGCGCCGTTGAAGCCGATGGTGGTGGAGGCGCCCGTGCCGAGGCTGCCGTTCCACGACTCGTTGGTGGCGGTCACCTCGCTGCCGGACTGGCTCCACCTGGCCGACCAGCCCTGGGTCAGCTTCTGGGTGCTGTTCGGGAAGGCGAACTTCAGCGTCCAACTGGTGAGCGCGTCGCCCAGGTTCTTGATGGTCACGTTGGCGGTGAAGCCCGTGCCCCAGTCGTTCGTCGCGTAGGTCACGTCGCAGGCGGGGGGGGCCTGCGCGGCGCCCGCCGGCAGGGCCACCCCGCCGATGGCGAGGGCGGTGGCGGCGAGCATCGCCGTCCGGCGACGTCTGGCCATGAGTCTCATGTGCGCGGTGTCTCCTCGGACCGGGCCGGGACGCGGAGCCCCGGCGGGGCGCCTCCACGCGTCGACGAGGACGTACGCGGGGGGACGGAGGCGCCCGGAAAGGTGGTCGACCCGGCCGTGCCGGGGGGATCGGGGCGCCGCACCGGTGTCACCGGGTGCCCTCGGCGGCCCGCACTCACGCGAGCTGGCTCCGCTTCGCGGTTGAGAGTGTGCCATGGAAGCGCTCCCACCACAACGGCCAGGGCAGACACGCACGCGAATGTTTCGATCTCATTCAGGGGGTTTCACAAACCGGTGACGGGCGTTACAGTCGCAAGCATCGCCGATGGGAGCGCTTCCATCGACGGAGATGCAGGTACAAGATCGCCGGGGACCCCGTGTGCCCGGCGCGCCAGCCCCTCGGCTGACGGCGGGCCAGCCCGGACGCCGCCGTCAGCCAACACCCACCGACATGGAGGGAGGTGGAACCAGAGCCACTCGCGTGGCCCGGCTCCCGCGCGACACGCACGACCGGACGCCAATTCCACTCGTGCGTGTGTGCATCACAGGTGGGGACGGGGGTTGCCCTCCCCCGTCCCCACACTAAACCCCCGTTGTCGACGGGAAAAGAGGCCGACGGGACAGGCGCGAGGCGCCGCCCGGACGGCCTCCTTCGCTATCTGCCCCACCCTCGCCGCTCGCCCCCGCCCCCGAGCGACACCCCGCCCACCCACATCTCCGGCCGCCCGACGGCCGGGCCGCGCCCCTGCCGCGGCCCGCCCTCGGGACGCGGCCGGCCGCGCCTGGCCTATGCTGGGAGCGCTCCCGGCCCCCAGGGCGGCCAGTCACTCCGAGGAGAACGCCCATGTCGCTACTCACCAGACGGCGCCTGCTCCGCCGTGCCGCCCTCTCCGCGACCGCCGCCGGCGCGGCCCGGACCGGGCTGGTCGGCGCCGCCGCGGCCGGGACCGTCGCGTCCGCCACCGCCGTCGCCGGCTGCGACGGCACGCCCGATCCCGACGACGACGCCGACCCCGACGGCACGCTGCGTTTCCCGCCCGACTTCGGCTGGGGCGCGGCCACCTCGGCCTACCAGATCGAGGGGGCGGCCAAGGAGGACGGGCGGGGCGAATCCGTCTGGGACACCTTCAGCCACACCCCCGGCCGCACCCGCAACGGCGACACCGGCGACGTCGCGGCCGACCACTACCACCGGTACGCCCAGGACCTCGACCTGATGCGCGACCTCGGGCTGCGCAGCTACCGGTTCTCCATCTCCTGGCCGCGCATCCAGGCCGACGGGTCCGGCCGGCCCAACCAGCGCGGCCTGGACTTCTACCGCCGGCTCGTGGACGGGCTGCACGAGCGGGGCATCGCGCCGATGGCCACCCTCTTCCACTGGGACCTCCCCCAGGCCCTCCAAGACGCCGGCGGCTGGGAGAACCGGGACACCGCCGAGCGCTTCGCCGACTACGCCGACGCGGTGTTCCGCGCCCTCGGCGACGGGGTGCCGGTCTGGCTGACCGTCAACGAGCCGAAGACCGTGGTGCAGAACGGCTACCTGTGGGGGCACCACGCGCCCGGCCGGCAGGACCCGGCGGCGGCGTACCTGGTCGCCCACCACCTCCAGCTCGCCCACGGCCTGGCCGTCCGCGCGCTGCGCGCCGCCGGTGTCGGGGGACGGATCGGCCCGGCGCTGAACCTGCACCCCTGCTACCCGGCCGACGACACCGCCGAGGCGGCCGCCGCGACCCGGCTGCACGACGGCTACGAGAACCGGCTCTACCTGGACTCGATCTTCAAGGGCGCGTACCCGGAGGACGTGCTGGCGGACCTGGGCGCCGACAGCCGGATGGTCCGCGGCGTGCGGGACGGCGACCTGAAGATCATCTCCAGCCCGGTCGACCTGCTCGCCGTGCAGTACTACACGCCGATCTACGTCACCGGCCAGGGCGACACGGTCCGCCGGTGGCCGACCTCCGAGGCGGAGTGGCAGCAGATCTACCCCGAGGGGATGTACGACATCCTGACCCGGGTCACCCGCGACTACGGCCGGGTGCCGATCACCATCACCGAGAACGGCCTGCCCTGCCCGGACACCCTCGCCGCGGACGGCACCGTCGACGACAGCGCGCGGATCGACTTCCTCCGCGACCACTTCGCCGCCGCCCACCGGGCGATCCGGGACGGGGTGCCGCTGGAGAGCTACCACGTCTGGTCGCTGCTGGACAACTTCGAGTGGGCCGAGGGGTACGAGCAGCGCTGGGGTCTGGTCTACGTGGACTACCCCACCCAGCGCCGGGTGCTCAAGCGCAGCGCCCACTGGTACCGCGACGTGATCCGCCGCAACGGGCTCTAAGAGGGGCCGGCCCGGCCGGCGCGACGCCGGCCGGGCCTGACCTACCCGCCCTCAGCGGGGCAGGGCCTGCTGGAGTTCCGCCCGCAGCGCCGGGGTGAGCATCTCGCCGGCCTGCTTGGCCAGCCGCGCCATCTCGTAGCCGACCACGCCGATGTCGGCGTCGGCGCCGGCCAGCGTGGCCAGGATCGAGCCGTCCCGGATCTGCATGACCAGGAAGTAGCCCCGGCCCATCTCGACCACGGTCTGCTTCACGACGTCGCCGTCGAACATCTGCGCCGCGCCGGCCGTGATGCTCATCAGGCCCGAGGTCACCGCGGCCAGCTTGTCCGCGTGGTCGCGGGGCAGGTGCGCGGAGATCGCCACGAGCAGCCCGTCGGACGAGACCACCACGGCGTGGGCCACCCCGGGCACCCGCTCCGCGAACGCGTTCACCAGCCAGCTCAGGTCCCGTGCCTCCTGGCTCAACGTCGTCACTGTCGTCGTCCTCCTTCATCGCGCGGCAGGTAGATCTCGGTGGTCTCCTCGGCCTCCGCCCGCCGTACCCCGTTGTAGTAGCGGGAGAGCATCCCGCCGACCGCCTCCGGGTCCGGCTCGTGACGCGCGGACCGGTTCGGTCCGGCCGGCCGGGTGACCGCGGTGAGCTGGGCCATCGGTACGCGTACCGGCAGGCCCCGCTCGTTGGTGCCTCCGGTGACCGGCGTCGCGGCGGGCGCTGGTGTCACACCGAGCACCGCGGACGACGGCCCCTGGCGGCTGAACCAGCCACCGCCGGCCGGCGACCCGGCCGCCGGGGCGAGCACATCCTCGGCCCGGCCCGGCACCGGGCGCGGCCGCGGCACGGGCGCCCCACCCGGTTCCGGCGCCGCGGCGGGCCGGCCCGGCAGCGAAGGCTCCGCGGCGGGCGGCGCCACGCCGAGCGGCAGCCCCGTCAACGGCGACACGGGCAGCTCCCCCGGCCCGGCCAGCGGGCGGCGGCCGGCCACCGGCAGCTCGGCCGTCGCCGCACGGAGCGGGCCGGCGTCGGGCGCCAACCGGGACGCGGCGGCCACCTGGCTGGTCAGCATCCGCGGCGCGGCCGGCTGGTCCAGCGCGGCCGGGGGCGCGGCGGCCAGCAGCTCGGCCGGGATCCCGACCCGGGCCACCAGGCCCTCGTGGCCGCCCCGCAGCCGCACCCGCACCCCGTGCCGGGCGCCCAGGTGGCTCACCACGAACAGGCCCATCCGCTCCGAGGCGGCCACGTCGGCCGCCGGCGGCTCGGCCAGCACCGCGTTCGCCTCGGCCAGCGCGGCCGGGCTCATTCCCAGCCCCTGGTCGATGATCTCCACGTACGCGCCCGGGCCCTCGGCCCCGGCGACCACCAGCACCACCGTGTCCGGCCGGGAGAAGGCGGTGGCGTTCTCCAGCAGCTCGGCGAAAAGGTGCACCAGGTCACCCACCGCGTGCCCGACGACGTGCAGGTCGGAGCGGGAGTCGTGGCGCACCCGCTGGTACTGCTCGATCTCGGCGCTGGCCGCCAGCAGCACCGCGCCGAGGCCGACCGGCCGGTTCCACCGCCGGCTCGACTCGGTGCCGGCGAGCACCAGCAGGCTCTCGTCGTTGCGGCGCATGCGGGCGGCGAGGTGGTCCAGCTTGAACAGGTTCTCCAGCTGGTCGGGGTCGCTCTCCTCGCGTTCCAGGTCGTCGAGGAGTTCGAGCTGCCGCTCGACCAGCACCTGGCTGCGCCGGGCCAGGTTGACGAACATGGCGTTGACGTTGCGCCGCATCATCGCCTGCTCGACCGCCACGTCGACGGCGCTGCGGTGCACCGCCACGAACGCCTCGGCCAGCTCGCCGATCTCGTCCTGCGAGTCGACCACCGCCGGCGGCACGTCGATCGCGCCCAGCGGCCGGTCGACCGCGCGCAGCCGGTCCAGGGTGTGCGGCAGCTCCACCTGCGCGATCCGCAGCGCCTGGCCCCGCAGCAGCCGCATCGAGCGGGCCACCGACCGGCCGACCAGCAGCGAGATCAGCACGGCCACCAGGAGCACGCCGACGATGCCGCCGACCACCAGCAGCGTGTCCCGCAGCTGCCGGGCGCTGGCGTCGTCGGCCTGGCGTACGGCGTCGTCGAGGACCTCGCTCTCGAGCTGGCGGAGCAGCTCCTGCCGCTGCTCGCTGGCCGCCCACCACTGCGTCGCCGGCAGCAGCGCCGGCTCGGCGGTGCCGCTGGGCAGGGTCTGCTCCTCCAACCGGGCGGCCGAGACGAACGCCGGATCCACCGAGGTCTGGTCGTAGCGGCGGACCTGGTCGGCGGTCGCCGCCACCCGGAACGCGCCCAGCGCGGTGAGCTGCTGGGCCCGCAGGTCGGTCAGGGAGACCTGGTCGTCCACCTCGTACCGGCCGGCCCGGGCGGCGGCGTACAGCTCGGCGCGGATCCGCGAGGACAGCTCCTTCACCCGGGAGAGCTGCACGTAGCGCAGCACCGCGTTGGTCAGCGCCCGCTGGTCGTCGCCGGGTGACGGCTCGGCCAGCAGCTTGAGCAGGGCCGCGATGGCCCGGTGGTAGTTGCTCAGCACGGTGTCGCTGGAGAGCACCGCCGGCGCCACGGCGGCGCGGATGTAGACGACCTGGTCGTACGCCTCCAGCACCTCGGAATAGGCCACCCGCCAGGCGGCGTCGGCGTCGGCGAGGGGCTCGGCCGCGGCGCGCAGCTCGGTCATCGCCCGGTCGGACGCGTCCTGGAGCGGCTTGAGCGCGGCGATCGCGGCGTCCCGGTCGGCGCCCTTGCCGGCCTTGCGCAGCGCGGCCAGCTCACCGGCGGAGCGGTCCCGCTCCTGCTGGAGGCGGTCCACCGCGGTGCTGATCTGCCGCCCGACGCCGACCTGCTGGGCGAAGTCGCTCAGCGCGGTGGTCTGCCCCACCAGCCCGCGGGTCTGCACGCCGGCGAGCACCAGGAACGCCACCGAGGGCAGCACCAGCACGGTGGCGAGCTTGGTACGCATCCGCCAGTCCCGCAGCCGGAAGCGCGAGCGTCGCCGGTGCGGTGCCACCCGGTCCTCGGACGGGCTCCGGCGTGGCTGCGACGCCGTCCCGCGAGCAGGGTCGGGACCTGCGCCCACTCGATCCTCCTCGGTCCCCCTCGGCTCCACCGTGACGGGGAGCGGAAGTACATCCAACCAGGCCAACGGGCGGTGTCAAACGCTTCGGCCGGCCGCACGATCAGGAAGGTCAGCGCGGTGGGCGGGAGTCTACGGTGTTCGGCGTTTTCCGGTCGTCCGTCCGGCCGATGCCGGCCACGTGCGCCGCCTCGGCGACCCGGCCGAGGGCCACGAGCGCGGCCCCGGTGGCCCCGATCTCCGGGTTGCGCTGGTAGCGCACCGCGCGCGGGGCCAGCGCGTCGACGAACGCCGCCCGCCACCAGGCGGAGGCGGCCATCGCGCCGCCGCCCAGCACCACCTCGGCCGCACCGCCGCCCGCGCCCGCCTCGACGAGGGCCAGGTCGTCGGCCACCAGCCGGCACAGCTCGGTCATCAGCACGGCGAGGATGTCGACCGCGGTGGTGCCGAAGCTCAGGCCGCGCAGCTCCCCGGAGCCGGCCGGGGCGACCCCGGGTGGCCGGTCCCCGCCGAGCCGCGGGTTGGCGTGCAGGGTCAGCTTCGCGCCGGCCCGGGTCAGCGCGGCCTCCAGGTCGGCGGTGGGCGGCAACCGCAGCTCGCGGGACGCCCAGGCGAACAGGTTCCCGCCGCTGGAGTACGCCGCCCCGGTGACCACGTGCTCGTGGTCGACCCGGTAGCGCCAGAGCTGCTCGGGCAGGGGCGGCAGCGGCGCGCCGGCCGGCACCGCCTGGGTGAGGCGTACCGCGGCGGAGGTGCCGACGGTGACCGCGGCGCGGGACGGGTCGACGCAGCCGGAGCCCACGTTGGACGCCGCGCCGTCGCCGACCGGGGCGGCCCAGCGGGCGTCGGCGAGCTGCGGCCAGCGCTGGGCGTGCTCGACGCGGAGCCGGCCGCGCCACCGCTGCGGGGCCAGCGCCGGAAGGTCCTCGGGGCGTACGCCGGCCAGCTCGCACGCCTCGGCGTCCCACTCGAGCCGGCGCAGGTCGAGCAGCCCGGTGCCGGAGGCCATCGACACGGACATCGGCGCCTCGTCGAGCAGCACGCCGAGGACGTACTCGACCAGGCCGCCGAAGCGGGCGACCGGGCTGCCGCAGTGCGCCCGCAGCCAGGGCAGCCGCATGGTCCAGTAGCAGCGGTGCCACCAGGCGCCGGTGCGCTCGTGGAAGGCGTCCGGATCGGCCGGGCCGGCGGCGCCGGCGGTGGCCTCCGGCCGGGTGTCCATCCAGGTGAGCACCGGGCCGAGCGGCGTGCCGTCGGCGCCCAGCGGCAGCACCGAGTGCCACTGGGCGGAGGTGGCCACCAGCTCCACGTCGCGCAGGTGCCCGGCGGCGGCCAGCTCGTCCAGGCACTCCGCGAGGCAGGCCAGGTAGCGGGGGCCGTCCAGCGTGCCGCTGCCGTCGGCGCCGGTCACCAGGCGCACCTTGCGGCGGGCCAGCGCCCCGGGGCGTGGGACGGCGTTCGCGTCCAGCACGAGCCCGCGCACCGAGGAGGTGCCCAGGTCCAGAGCGAGAATGTCCATCGCGGGTCAACCTACCCGCCGGGAGCGGCGCCGAAGCCAAGATCCGTCGCCCCGGCCCGGCGATCGGGTTCCCCGGCGCGGCCCGCTCGCGTACAGTGATCGCCATGCCCGCGCACCTGTCCTGCTGGTGGCCCGCCGACCCGGCGGCCCACTCCCGCGCGTAGCTTCCCCACGCGGCCGCCCCACGAGGCGGCCGCCGGTCTCTTCCCGGCACCCCGGGGCCGCCCCACCGGCGGCCTCCGGCCCACCGAGGAGACCCGATGACCCGCTCGCACGACCTGCTCGCCGCCGTCGCGGCCGGCCGCGACCCCGGCCCGTTCGCGCTCGTCCGCCGCGAGGGCGCCGACCACGTCGACCTGTTCGCCGGCACGGTACGCACCGTCGACCGGCTCGCCGGGATCCCGCTGCCCGACGACGCCCCCGGGCCGCGCACGCTGGCCCTGGTCCCCTACCGGCAGATCGCCGAGCGGGGCTTCGCCTGCGTGGACGACGGCTTGCCGCTGGAGTGCCTGGTGATCTCGGAGCACCGGCGGCTCCCGCTCGACGAGGTGCTGGCCGCCCTGCCCGACGCGCCGGTGGTGACCCGCGATGCCGCCTTCGACATCTCCGACGCCGAGTACGCGGACACCGTGGGCCGGGTGCTGACCGACGAGATCGGCCGGGGTGAGGGCGCCAACTTCGTCATCCACCGGACCCTGCGGGCCGCCGTGGAGGGCCCGCCGCTGGTGGCCGCCCTGGCCGCGCTGCGCCGGCTGCTGCTGCGCGAGCGGGGCGCGTACTGGACGTTCGTGGTGCACACCGGCGCCCGGATCCTGGTCGGGGCGAGCCCGGAACGGCACGTCAGCGTGGACGACGGCCTGGCCATGATGAACCCGATCAGTGGCACCTTCCGACACACCGGCGCGGCGGCCGACCGGGAGGAGCTGCTGCGCTTCCTCGCCGACCCGAAGGAGGTCGAGGAGCTGTACATGGTGCTCGACGAGGAGCTGAAGATGATGGCCACCGTCGCCGAGCACGGCGGCCAGGTGGTCGGGCCGTACCTGAAGGAGATGGCGCACCTCGCGCACACCGAGTACCTGCTGGCCGGGCGGGGTTCGCTGGATGTCCGGGAGGTGTTGCGGGAGACCATGTTCGCGCCGACGGTCACCGGCAGCCCCATGGAGAACGCCTGCCGGGTGATCGCCCGCCACGAGCGGACGGGCCGGCGCTACTACGCCGGGGTGCTCGCCCTGCTCGGCCGCGACGACCAGGGCCGGCAGACCCTCGACGCGCCGATCCTCATCCGCACCGCCGAGATCTCCCCCGCCGGTGAGCTGCGGGTGCCGGTCGGGGCCACGCTGGTCCGGCACTCCACCGCGGCCGGCGAGGTGGCCGAGACGCACGCCAAGGCGGCCGGGGTGCTGGCCGCGCTCGGCCTCGGTCCGGACGCACCGACCCGCGACGCCGGGCCGGCGCTCCGGTACGCCGACGACCCCGAGGTGCGCGCCGCGCTGGCCGCCCGCAACACCCCCCTCGCACGGTTCTGGCTGGACCAGCGCGTCCCCGGGGCCACCGCGCTGCCCGGGCTGGCCGGCCGGCGCGCGCTGATCGTCGACGGTGAGGACACCTTCACGGGGATGCTCGCCCACCAGCTCGGCGCGCTCGGCCTGGCGGTGACCCGGCGGGACTGGCACCGGGCCGGCCCGGTCGACGGGTACGACCTCGTGGTGGTGGGTCCGGGGCCGGGCGACCCGAACGACCTCGCCGAGCCGAAGATGGCGAGCATGCGGGCCCTGCTGGCCGGGCTGCTCGCGGCCGGGCGCCCGACCCTGGCGGTCTGCCTCGGCCACCAGCTGCTGGCCGGGCTGCTCGGGCTGCCGCTGCACCGCCGCGACGCGCCCTACCAGGGGCTGCCGCGGGACGTGCCGGTGTTCGGGACGACCCGCCGGGTCGGCTTCTACTCCAGCTTCACGGCCCGTGCCGAGGCGGACCGGGTCGCCACCGGGTACGGCCCGGTGGAGCTGTCCCGGGACCCGGCGGACGGGGCGGTGCACGCGCTGCGCGGGCCGGGCTTCGCCGGGGTGCAGTTCCACCCGGAGTCGGTGCTCAGCCGCGACGGCATGGCGGTCCTGGCGGACCTGCTCGGGCATCTGCTGGCCCATCCCGCGCTGACCGGGCATGGACCGGCCGATCGGGGGTAGGGCGAGAGGCGACCGGTGATGGGACGGGTCGAGAGCCCTCGTCCCACCACCGGTCGCCACGGCTCCGGGGTCAGCCGGCCATGCCCTTCTTGAGGGCGGCACCCATCTGCACGGCCCGCTTGGCGGTGAGGGCCGTGGCGGCGAGGGCCACATGGTCCGGCGGGTTCTCGCCGTTGTTGCTGGTGTGCGAGGCCCCGTACGGGTTGCCGGCGACGAACTGGCTGGGGTCGGTGTAGCCGGGGGTCACCACGATGCCGCCCCAGTGGTAGAAGACCGTGTACAGCGACAGCAGGGTCGCCTCCTGGCCGCCGTGCAACGTGGCGGTCGAGGTGAAGCCGGTGTAGACCTTGTTCGCCAGCGCGCCCTGGGCCCACAGCGGGCCGGTGGTGTCGATGAACTGCTTGAGCTGGGCGGCGACCATGCCGTAGCGGGTGGGCGAGCCCATGATGACGACGTCGGCCCAGGAGAGGTCGTCCGGCTGCGCCTCCTCCACGTCCTGCGTCTCCAAGCGGTGCGCCGCCCAGCCCGAGTTCGAGCGGATCGCCTCGTCCGGCGCCAGCTCACGCACCTTGCGCAGGCGTACCTCGGCGCCCGCCTCGCCGGCGGCCTCGACCGCCGCCTGCGCCATCTGGTAGGTGATGCCGGTCGCGCTGTAGTAGATCACCGCGGCCTTGACCTGGCCATCCATCAGACGATTCCTCCTCGGTGTCGGGTCAGCTCCGGCGACTACCCGTCGCTTGCGACGTCAAACGTCGGGCGCGTACGGTCCGTGACCTTCCCTGCACCGACCGAACTGGGTCGATCCCTTGCCGCCGCTCAAGATTTGCGCAAGTTCCGATGGAAACCGCTTCCCCGGGCCGGGGCGCGCGAGGATCCTGATGCCACCGGTGCCGGCGTACCGCCGCCGCCCCGCACCGGGAACCTGAACGGGGGATCGCGCTCCGCCGGCGACGTGGCTGGCGTAGCGCGATCAGGGGCGCGAACCCGGCTCAGTCGTTGAGCTTGTCCCCGCAGGTCGGTCACCCGCTTCTCCAGCCGGTTCACCGCCTGGGTTCAGTGGACGCTGTCATCACCCCACACCTCGCATTCCTCGCGTCGGTCACGGGCGGCGCATCCCCGCTGCGGCGGCGCTCATGCCTCGCACCGGGTGGCGTTACCGGCATCGTTGCTGCTCCTCCTCCTATTCGTCCCGGTTCCGGGGAATGGCGGACACGCCCCGGGGGATCCGGGTGGTGACCCACGAGAGGAAGGACGAACGATGCGACTGACGGAGCAGCAGGTCCGCTCGCTGTACGGGCAGGACGTCCAGGACCGCTCGGGCGCGACGATCGGCAGCGTGGGCCAGGTCTGGGTCGATCCCGGTGGCGAGGTGACCTGGGTCAGCGTGAAGACCGGCGTCATGGGTCACCACGAGTCGATGGCTCCGCTCCAGGCGGCCCGGATGGAGCCGAACGGCCGGCTCCAGGTGCCGTACGACAAGGCGACGGTGCGCAGCGCTCCCAGCGTGGAGACCGGCACCGACCAGCCGCTCGGCAGCGACCAGCTCAGCCAGCTCTACCGGCACTACCAGCTCGGGGAGCAGGCCGGGCCGGCGCCGCAGCGGATGGCGGGCGCCCCGGAGGTGGTCCGCTCCGAGGAGCGGCTGCGGGTCGGCACCCAGAGCGAGCCGGCCGGCACGGCACGGCTGAGCAAGCGGGTGGTCACCGAGAACGTGCAGACGACCGTCCCGGTCGAGCACGACGAGGTGACCGTCGTCCACGAGCCGATCAGCGAGGCCGACCGGGACGCCGTCCGGGCCGGCATCGGCGAGGAGCAGCGCGAGATGGAGCTGCGCGCCGAGCACCCGGTGGTCGCCAAGGAGCAGGTCCCGGTCGAGCGGGTCCGGCTGAACAAGGACGAGGTCGTCGAGGAGCAGCCGGTCAACGCGCAGGTCCGCCGGGAGCTGGTGGACGCCGACGTGCCGGAGCGGGCACGCCGCAACGGCTGACGCGAGGCGCATCCCGGGCGGGTGGGCCACGGCCCGCCCGTCCGGTCGTCCGTCCCGCCGGGAGCGTCAGAGCGCCGACCTATGCTGACCGTCCACGTCGACGGAAGGCCGCTCGTGACCGTACGTCTCACCGGCGCCGAGGCGCTGGCGCTGCGGATGACCAGCCTGCTGCTGCGCCCGCACCCCACCGCGCGCCCGGAGAGCGTGGCCGCGGTGGTCGAGTGGTTCGGCGCCATGCAGGCCCAGGACGCGGCGAGCGGCCTCTGGTCGCTCGGCGCACGCCTGCCCGGCCGCACCCAGGACGACGTGCGCGCGGCGCTGGAGCGGCGCGAGGCGCTGCGCACCTGGCCGATGCGGGGCACCGTGCACCTGGTGCCGCCCCGCGACGCGCGGTGGATGCTGGCGGTGACCGGGGTGCGGGCGCTGTCCGGCGTGGCCGGCCGGTGGGCGCAGCTCGGCCTGACCGAGACCGACGGGAACCGGGCCGCCGACGTGCTGGGCGAGGCCCTCGCGGGCGGGGGGCGGCTCACCCGCGCCGAGTGCCTGGACGCGCTGCGCGCCGCCGGCCTGGACACCGCCGGCCAGCGCGGCTACCACCTGCTCTGGTACGCCAGCCAGCGCGGCGTCACCTGCATCGCCCCGCACGTGGGCACCGAGCAGACCTTCGCGCTGCTGGAGGAGTGGGCGCCGGACCCGCGCCGGCCCGAGCGCGACGAGGCGCTGGGCGTGCTGGCCCACCGCTACGTCCGCGGCCACGGCCCGGTGACCCGGCACGAGCTGGCCCGGTGGACCGGGCTCACGGTCACCGACGCCACCCGGGGCATCGCGGCGGCCGGCGAAGCGCTCGCCCCGGTCGAGGTGGACGGGGTGCCGGCGGTGGTCGACGCCGCCCTGCTCGACGCGCCGCGGGCGCCGGTCGACGACGTGCACACCCTGCCGGGCTTCGACGAGTACCTGCTGGGCTACAAGGACCGCACGCTGATGCTCGACCCGGCGCACGCGAACGCGGTCGTCCCCGGCAGCAACGGGATCTTCCAGGCCACGGTGGTGCGCGGCGGCCGCACGGTCGGCATCTGGAAGCGGACCGTGGGCAAGCGGGCGGTCACCGTGACCGTGCGGCAGTTGACGCCGTTCGACGCCGCGCTGCGGGCCCGCGTCGAGTCGGCCCTCACCGGCTACGCCGACTTCCTCGGGCTGCCGCTGCGGCTGACCTGGTGACACGCGGCCGGGCCGGTGGGCGGCGCCCACCGGCCCGGACCCGGTGCCGTTCAGTCGGCCAGCGCGCCCGACGCCCGCCCCTCGTGCAGGGTGAGGTTCCGTCCGGTGGACGGGTCGAACAGGTGGATCTTCTCCAGGTTGAACCAGACCCGCCGCGACTCGCCCTCGCGCACCGGCGACTCCGCCGACAGCCGGGTGACCAGGCTCGACCCGGTCCCGGTGAAGTCGGCGGCGCCCGCGTCGGCGGCCAACTCCTCCAGCTCGGCGGCGCTGGCCCGCTCCCCCTCGACGGTGAAGTAGACGTACTTGTCCGAGCCCATCGACTCGACGATGTCGACCGGCGCGTCGAACTCCAGGCCCCGCCGGCGGGTCTCGTCGTCGATGAGCGCGGCGTCCTCGAAGTGCTCCGGGCGGATGCCGAGAATCAGCTCGCGCGGGGCGTCGGCGCCGTCGAGCTGCCGGCGCACCCGGTCGCCGATCGGCACGTCACCCAGCGCCGTACGCAGGTGACCGTCCTCGACGGCGGCGTGCAGGAAGTTCATCGACGGGGAGCCGATGAAACCGGCGACGAAGAGGTTGCGCGGGTGGTCGTAGAGCTCCTGCGGCGGGCCGACCTGCTGCACCGCGCCGCCCCGCATGATCACCACGCGGTCGCCGAGGGTCATGGCCTCGGTCTGGTCGTGGGTCACGTAGACCGTGGTGGTGCCGAGCTGCTTCTGGAGCCGGGACACCACGGTGCGCATCTGCACCCGCAGCTTCGCATCCAGGTTGGACAGCGGCTCGTCCATGAGGAACGCCTTGGGCTGGCGGACGATCGCCCGGCCCATGGCCACCCGCTGCCGCTGCCCGCCGGACAGGTTGGCCGGCTTGCGGTCCAGCAGCGGGGTCAGCTCCAGGACCTTCGCCGCCTCCTCCACCTTCTGGTTGATGGTCTCCTTGTCCAGCTTCGCCAGCCGCAGCGGGAAGGCCATGTTCTCCCGCACGGTCATGTTCGGGTAGAGCGCGTAGGACTGGAAGACCATGGCGATGTCACGGTCCCGGGGCGCCTTGTCGTTGACCCGCTGCCCCGCGATGCGCAGCTCCCCGGAGCTGATGTCCTCCAGCCCGGCGATCATGTTCAGGGTGGTGGACTTCCCGCACCCGGAGGGGCCGACCAGGATGACGAACTCGCCGTCGGCGATCTCCAGGTCGACGTCCCGCACCGCGGTCGTCCCGTCGGGGAACCGCTTGCTCACCTTGTCCAGCACGATGTCAGCCATGACAACACCACCTATCCCTTGACTGCGCCGGAGGTCAGGCCGGAGACGATGCGGCGCTGGAAGAAGAGCACGAACAGGATGATCGGAATGGTGATCACCACGGCGGCGGCGCAGATCGCCCCGGTGGGGTCCTCGAACTGCGACTCGCCGGTGAAGAACGACAGCGCCACCGGGACCGTACGGGCCCGCTCGGTCGAGGTGAGCGTGATGGCGAAGAGGAAGTCGTTCCAGCAGAAGATGAAGACCAGGATGGCCGTGGTGAACAGGCCCGGCGCGGCCAGCGGGGCGATCACCCGCCGGAACGCCTGGCCCTGGGTGGCGCCGTCCATCTTCGCCGCCTTCTCCAGGTCCCACGGGATCTGCTTGAAGAACGCCGAGAGCGTGTAGATCGCCAGCGGCAGGGCGAAGGTGATGTACGGCAGGATCAGCCCCGGCCAGGTGTCGAAGAGGCCGAGCTGCCGCTCGATCTCGAACAGCGGCGACACCAGCGACACCTGCGGGAACATGGCGATCAGCAGGGACACCCCGACCAGCAGTTTCTTGCCGGGGAAGTCCAGCCGGGAGATCGCGTACGCGGCCATGGCGCCCAGCACCACCGCGATGAGGGTGGCGATCAGCGCGATGCCGATGGAGTTGACCAGGGCCCGGACGAACTGGTCGGTGTCGAAGATCGTCCGGTAGTTGTCCAGCGTCCACTCCCGGGGCCAGAACTTCCCGTCGGTGAGGGTGGCCGGTGTCTTGAACGACAGCGAGGCGATCCAGAGCACCGGGACCAGCGCGAAGACGACGACGATGACGTCCAGCAGGCCCCAGCGCACCTTCGCCCGCGTGGTGGTTTCGACTGCCATGTCAGCGCCTCTCCCCGTCGTCGCTGCCGGGAGCAGCGGTGCCGAACAGCTTCACGAACACGAACGCGATGATCGCCACGGTGAGGAAGATCAGCACCGACATCGTGGAGCCGATGCCGAGGTTCAACCCCCGGATCAGGTTGTTGTAGGCGAGCATCGACACCGACGAGGTCTCGTTGCCGCCGGCGGTGAGCACGAAGATGTTGTCGAACACCCGGAACGCGTCCAGGGTGCGGAACAGCAGGGCGACCAGGATGGCCGGCTTCATCACCGGCAGCATCACCTTGGTGAACCGCTGCCAGGCCGTCGCGCCGTCGGTGGAGGCGGCCTTGAGCAGGTCCTCCGGCACCAGCGCCAGCCCGGCCATGAGCAGCAGCGCCATGAACGGGGTGGTCTTCCAGATCTCGGCCAGCATGATGATCGCCAGCGAGCTGGCCCGCTCGGTCAGCGGGGCGCTGCCGTCGAACAGGTTGGCCAGGTAGCCGGTGCCGGGTGTCCAGGCGTACCGCCAGGAGAAGGCCGCGACCACCGTGACGATGCCGTACGGGATGAGCGCCGCGGTGCGGACGATGCCCCGGCCGACCAACGTCCGGTGCATGATCAGCGCCAGGCCCATGCCGAGCACCAGCTCGACCGCGACCGTGACCACGGTGATCAGCGCGGTCACCCCGAACGCCGTCCACCAGAACTGGTTGGTCAGCACGGTCGCGTAGTTCTCCAGCCCGATGAACTCACGCTGGTCGGGAAAGCGCAGGTCGAAGCGCTGGAGCGACAGCCAGACCGAGTAGAGGATCGGGTACGCGGTGACCAGCACCATGACCAGCGCGGCGGGCGCGCAGAGCAGCCAACCGAGGCGCCGCTCGGCGCGCTTGTTCTCACTCAGCGGCGGCTTCTGCCGGCGGCGGCCCCGCTGGGTGGGCACGGCGGCGTGCCGGCCGGCGGGGCGCTGGGCCTCCGCGGCGACCTCCGCGCCGGCGGGAGTGGCGTTCACGCTCACGGCAGGACCCCCTTCGACTCCAGGGCGTCGGCGATGGCGCCGCGCAGCTCGTCAGCGGTCTGCTCGGGCCGGATGGCCGACGGCGGCGACAGGATCGCCGACATGACCGTGGAGATGCTCTGGTACGCCGGGGTCAGCGGCCGGACCGCCGGCTCCTTCAGCTCCTCCAGGATGGTCTCCTTCATGGGGTACGCCTTGTCCATCTCCGGGTCGGCGTAGACCGACTCGATGGTGGGCGGCACACCGTCGTTGACCGCGGAGAACTTCTGGTGCTCGGCGTTGCGGATGCACTTCGCCGCCTCGAAGGACTCCGTCGGGTGCTTCGAGTAGGCGCTGACCGCCATGTTGACCCCGCCGATGGTGACCTTGCTCGGGGTGTTCGCGTCGATGCCGGGCATCCGCGCCCACTTGACCTTCTTGGCGAGGTCCGGGGCCGCCTCCTGCATCGCCGGGTAGACGAAGGGCCAGTTGACCTCGAAGGCGCCGCCGCCGGACTGGAACTCCAGCCGGACCGGGTCCTCGGTGGCGTTGCTGAACGACGGGGACGTCACGCCCGAGGTGGCGAACTTCTTCAGCTGGTCGAGGGCCCGCACCGTGCCCGCGTCCATCACGGCCTTCTTGCCGTCGTCGCTGAGGATCTTCCCGCCCGCGCTCTCGGCCAGGGTGTTGTAGAGGACGACGAGGCCCTCGTACTGGGCGCCCATGGTGAGCACCTGGTACGGCTTGCCCTGCTGCTTGAGCTGCTGGGCGGCGGAGATCATCTCGTCCCACGTCTTCGGCGGCTCCTGGACCAGGTCGCTGCGGTACCAGAGGAGCTGCACGTTGGTGTTCTTCGGCGCCGCGTAGAGCTTGTCCTGGTAGCGGGCGGTGTCCAGCGGGCCGGCGAGCGTGCCCTGCTCCACCTCGGTCTTGTCCTGGCCGGTCCACTCCCGGATCCAGTCGGCGCTGGCGAACTCCTGGGTCCAGGTGACGTCGAGGCCCAGCACGTCCATCCCGCTGTCCTGCGCCGCGAGCCGCCGCACCATCTGCACGCGCTGGTCGTCGGCCTGCCGCGGCAGCACCCGGTAGGCGATCCGGTAGCGCCCCTGGGCCTGCGCGTTGCAGTCGTCGACCACCTTCTGCAGGTTCTGCTCCGGCGGGTAGTACAGGTTGATCGTGGGCGGGCCGCCCTCACCGCCCGATCCGCAGGCGGCCAGCGGGGCCACCAACGCGAGTGCGGCGGCTGCCGCCGCCGCACGCCGGGCCGGCCGCCGCCGTGCGGCCGCGCCGGGGTCTGTCGTCATCGCCCTCCCCCTTTCCTCGGCGAAGAACCGGGGAGTCACCCGTGCCCCGGCGCACGGCGAGACGGTCGGAGCGCCGGCGGTCGGCCGGGCGTCCCGGGACGTTTCGTGCGGCAGACAGTGCCCTGCCTACGACGCTGCGAAACCCGATCGTCACGGGACGGATACGACGGGGCCTGCTGTGGGGCGGGTCACTCCCCTGGGCCGCGGCCGCCGGGCAGCGGGGCGATGTCCGACCCGGGCGGCATGATGGCCGGATGATCGCGCGCTACAAGGACCTTTGCATGGACGCGGCCGACGCCCACCGGCTGGGCGGCTTCTGGGCCGGCATCCTCGACGGCAACCTGGTCGACACCGGCGACGGCGACACCCGGATCGACCCCCGCGGCGCCGCCTCCGACGCCGAGTCCATCTGGGTCAACACGGTGCCCGAGCCGCGGACCGGGAAGACCCGCGTCCACCTCGACCTGCGGCTCGCCGATCCGGAACCGGCCACGCTGCTGGCCGCCGGCGCGCGCCTGGTCCGCGAGCCGGACGCGGAGATCAGCTGGTGGGTGCTGGCCGACCCGGAGGGCAACCAGTTCTGCGCGTTCCCGCCGCGCGAGGGCGGGCGGCCCGGCGTCTTCGAACTGGTCGTGGACAGCGCCGACCCGGAGGCCCAGGCCGCCTGGTGGGCGAGGGTGGTCGACGGCCGGGTGGAGACCACCGCGGAGGGCGCCGCCTCGGTGGTCGGCGCGGCGGGCTTCCCCTGGGACCACTGGGTGTTCGACCCCGTGCCGGAGCGCAAGCGGGTGAAGAACCGGGTGCACTGGGACGTCGAGTTGACCGGCACGGAGGTCACCGCGCTGATCGAGGCCGGCGCCACGCTGCTGCGCGAGCCCACACCGGCCACGTCGTGGTGGGTGCTGGCCGACCCGGAGGGCAACGAGTTCTGCGCCTTCCGGCCGCGTCCCACCCAGTGAACGGCGAGGCTACCCAGCGTCCGCCCGGTCGACTAGCGTTTCCATAGCTCCGCAGCCAGCGCGTCGCCGTCGAAGTCGATACGCCTCCGGCCGACCCCCAGCCTGTCCGATCGGTTGGTTCTCGCGCGAACGTCCTTCTGCGGTCCCACCGGTTGGGCAGGATTCCCACAAGGAGGTGCCGTCGTGCAGGACACCCGCGCTCTCGCCCTGACATTCGAGGTGAGCGGCCTGCCCCCGGTCAAGACCGAGGCCCTGTCCATCTTCGCCGCGGGCCACCGCCAGGCGACGAGGGTCCGCACCCTGCTCCAGGCCGCCTGCACGGCGGCCCAGCGCACCGGGTGGACCCCGCTCGACGGTCCGATCGAGGTGGACGTGACCCTGCGCTGCCCGCCCGGACACCGCACCTCCGACGCCAGCACGCTGGTGGGCGGGGTCTGCGCGGTGCTCCAGGACAAGAAGCGGGTGGCGAACATCGGCCTGGCCCACCTCGGGGTGCTGGTCGACGTCGCCCTCTGGTCCGACGACCGGCAGATCCGCCGGCTGTCCTACGTCGAGGAGCCCGCGGAGGACTTCTCGTACCAGGTCCGGGTGGCGGCCGTACCGCGGATGGTTTGACCGACGACGGCGGTGGGGTACCGCGGTCGCCGACGAAGGGAGCGCCGATGTCGGAGCCACATGTCACGCTCGATCCGAGCGGGCTCGATCCCGTGCAGGAGAAGCTGCGCGGCCCGCTGGAGGATCAGCTGACCTCGGCCCTGCAGGCGGCCGCCGACCGGGTCCGCGCCGGCTACGCGGGTGAGCCGGTCGAGGAGGTCTGCCGTCGGCTGCTCGACGAGACCCGCTCCGGGCTGCACCCGGACATCGCCGCCGGCTTCCAGCCGGACATGGACGAGTTCTGCCGGGTCGCGGTGGCCATCGTCCGCGGCGAGGTCGGCTGACACACGCGCATCCCGACCGCGCCGGCCACGAGCGCCGGCGCGGTCGGTCCGCACGGGTCAGCCGCGTCGCACGTCGACCGCGACGACGTGGGTGCCGTCGGGGCGGGTGGACTCGCCCAGCCGCACCGGCAGCGGCCCGCCGGCCGGCGGCCGCAGCCCCAGCCCGAAGCTGAGGTGTCCCTCGAAGTCGCCGGCGGCGGCCCAGCCGCGCAGGGTCGGGTAGCCGATCCGCGACGGCGGCACGTCGGCCGTGCCGGCGCCACGGGCGTCGTGCGCCTGCGCCGGGTCGAACCGCACCGAGAGGTAGGCCGTGCCGGGCAGTTCGACGGGCGCGCCACGCCCCTCGGTGAACACCTGCGGCACGTAGCCGACCTGGTAGGAGGGCGTCGGGCCGCGGAACGCGAAGGTGATCCGGCTGAACCCCTCGGCCGGGTGGTCGCCGACGCGCACCTCGACCAGGACGGGCAGCGGCTCCCCCGGCGCCGGGGTGACCGGCACCCGCACCTCGTGGGTCACCCGGGCGGGCGTGGCGGGGACCGCCCAGCCGTAGGTCGCCCGCCAGGCGCCCTCGACGGGCGCGCCGGAGGTGGGCGCGGCCGGGGTGGTGGCCGGCGTGGTCGCGGCGGCGGTCGCGCCGGGCGCCGTCGCGGTCGTCGGGGCCGCGCCGTCGTGGTCCGTCGCCGTCGTGCAGGCCGCCGCGAGCAGCACGACCAGGCTGGCGAGCAGTGGTACGCGCTGAGGTGTCATGGCTCAGTGTCGCGCCGGCCGCGCCCGTCCACCAGGGCCGTTCGTCCGCGCTGCCGCGGTGCCGGCGATGGTCAGCCGGCGAGGGCGAGCGACTTCACCACGACCAGCGCGACGAGGAGCAGGGCGACGGCCACGGTGACCGCCACCTGCGCGGCGGTCCGCCGCCGGGCCGGGGCGTACGCGAGCCCGAGGCCGACCAGGCCGCCGACCAGCAGGCCGCCCAGGTGGCCCTCCCAGGAGGTCCAGCCGGCGGAGAGCACCATCCAGATCACGAACGGGATGAGCACCCGCTGCGGGTCGATCGGGTGGTGGTGCAGCCGGCGGGTGAGCACCACGTAGCAGCCGGCCAGGCCGTACACCGCGCCGGAGGCGCCGACGGCCGCCTCGTGCGGTGAGACCAGGAAGCTCAGGACCCCGCCGCCCAGCGCGGAGAGCAGGTAGACGGCGAGGTACCGGGCGTGCCCCAGCCGCTCCTCGATGACCCGGCCGAGTTCCCGCAGCCACCACAGGTTGAACGCGATGTGCAGGAACCCGAGGGCGCCCTGGGTGGGCAGCAGGTGCAGGAACGACGAGGTGATGAGGCGGTACCACTCGCCGTGCGCGATGCCGATCGGCTCGTGCCCGGGGCGGGCGACGCCGTCGTCGACGTAGCGCTGGCCGGCGTCGTCGACCAGCCCGGTGCCCAGGCTGTCGAACTGGTTCAGGACGGCCGGGTGGACCAACTCGACCAGGTACGCCAGCACGATGAGGGCGACCAGCGCGTACGTCACCAGCGGGCGGGCCACCAGCCGGCCGCCGAAGACCGTGCGGGCCTGCCGCACGGTCCGGTTGTCCGCCCGGACGCACTCCGGGCAGCGATGGCCGACCGGCGCCTCGCGCATGCAGTCGGGGCAGATGTGGCGGTCGCAGCGGGTGCAGCGCAGCAGCGTCTCCCGCTTCGGGTGCCGGTAGCAGGTGCTGGCGGCGTTCTCGGCGGGCGGCTGGCCGGTGCTCACGGTGTCCATGGGGATGCGGTCCTGGCGGCTCGTGGGGGCGGGCGATCAGTAGCGGTCGAGGTGTTCGGCGGGGCTGAGCACGATGTGCGGCGCCGCCTCGGGGTCGAGCCAGGTGAGCACCGCGACCAGGTGCTCGTGGGACAGGCTCACGCAGCCGGCCGTGGGGTTGCCCCCGGCGTGGCTGAACTCGTGCAGGAAGATGCCGCTGCCGGCGTGCGGCACCGGGGCGGGAACGGTCGGCGGCATGTTGTAGGTGATCACCGCGAAGTGGGTGTACGCCGGGTCCTCCCGCCACAGCGCCTCGCTCTGGCCGCCCAACGGCTCGGCGGAACGCTGGAAGCTGTTGTAGTGCGGGGACTCCGGCTCGGCGTTCCACCAGTCGTCGACGCCCACCCGGTGGTACCGGTGGCGGACGCCCGGGTCCGCGGCGATGCCGTAGACGGTGGGGCCGATGGCGTAGACGCCGGTCGGGGTGGTCGGCACGCCCTCGACGTGCCGGTCGCTGAAGCCGTCGGCGCCGATCCGGGCCGGCAGCGGGGGCAGGGCCGGCCCCCAGTCGTCGCCGGAGAGGTCGTACGTCTCCAGGGTGGCGTGGGTGGTGCGCCAACCCTCGCCGGTGACGATGAGGACCTGCGCGGTGTCCGCTGGCAGGGAGGTCAACCGGGCGGCCTTCGTCGGCTTCACGCGGAGGATCCTCGCACGGGGCGGGCGCCGGACGGGAGGTGGCCGGACGGGTCAGGACCGGGTCCGCAACTCCCCGGTCCTGACCCCCAGCCGTCCGGTGTGGTAGCGGTAATTCGCCGTTGCGAGCGCGGCAGGCGTGGCACGCCGCCAACGCCGGGCTCAACACGGCGAGCCGGCCCGCCTGCACTCAGCTCCACGGTGCCCAACTACCGGACTTCGGCGCGCCCCCGTCTCACCCCGAAGAGGCGTGGGCGCGGGCTCAGGTTAGGCAGGTTCCCGCAGGTCGGACAAGGTTCGACGGGCCCGGGAGAATGTGATTGATACCAACGTTGAAATACGGCATGTCGGCGTAACAGGGTCAGCCGCACGGGCGCTGTTTGTGTTCGAGGCGATGACTGCGCACGGCCTCCGGCGGGGGCGGGGCCAGGGCTCCGGCCGCGGCCGCCCCGGCGATCAGCGCGACCGCCGCGAGGTGCAGCAGGCGCACACCGGCCGGCGCCGGGACGGTGGCCGCCGGCAGGCCCGGCAGCAGCAGCGTCCCGAGCCCGGTGACCGCCAGGGCCACCGCCCAGAACACGCCCGGCCGGGCCGGCGGCCCCGGCGGCGGGACACCCTCGAAGATCTCATGCCGGCGGGCGGCGCGCACGGCCAGGGCGGCGACCAGCAACCCGCCGGCGAGGCTGCCCGTCACGTCGGACATCTGCCACCAGTACAGCCCGGTCAGGGCGTGGAAGTCGGCGATGCCGAGCAGGCGCGGCCACCGGTCGCTGTGGGTGACCCGGTCCCAGGCGACGTGGCTGAACGCGCCGATCAGCGCCGAGCAGACGGTGACCTGCCAGGGATGCCGGACGCCGGCCAGCGCGGCGTGGTCGGGCCAGCCGAACAGCCGCTGGCCGGGCAGGTGCACGGCGATCCCGGCGATCACCCGGCGGACGATCCAGGCGTAGGCGAGCGCGACCGGCAGGCACCACCAGAGCAGCCCGCCGAGGGTGTGCGTCCGCAGGTCGGGGGCGAGCGCGGTGCCGGTGAACAGGTAGCCCACGTCCGGGGCGACCGCGCCGGTGGACAGCGCCACCCCGTCGAACCAGTGCGGCCGCCACAGCTTCAGCGGCAGCACCGGCGCCAGGTGCGACGGGAAGGTCAGCGGCACCGCCCTACGTTACCGGCCGGATCAGAAGTGCCGGACCAGGTCGGGGAACGCGGCCAGCCGGATCACCCCGGGGTCGGACGGGTCCAGCTCGTCGTGCTCCAGCACCCAGGTGTTCTCGTTGGGGATGAACACGGCGTTCAGGCCGGCGGCCCGGGCGGGCAGGATGTCCGAGCGCGGGGAGTTGCCGACCATCCAGGCGGTGGCCGGGTCGAAGGCGTGCTCGCGGGCCAGCCAGCGGTAGGTGTCGACGTCCTTCTCCGGCACGATGTGCGCGGCGCGGAAGTGGTGCAGCAGCCCGCAGGCGTCGAGCTTGCGCTGCTGCTCCTCGCGCTCCCCCTTGGTGAGCAGCAGCAGCTCGTGCCGGGTGGCCAGGTCGTCCAGGGTCTCCGCCACGCCGGGCATCAGCTCGACCTGGTGGCCGACCAGCGCCACCGCCAGGTCGTCGATCTCGGCGCGCTCCCGGTCGGTGGCCGGGCGCGCCCGCAGCTTCTCCAGGCACTCCCCCAGGCTGCGCAGGAAGACCTTGCTGCCGTAGCCGTGCGCGACCGCGTTGGCCCGCTCGATGTCGTCGAGCACCGCCCGGATCTCGACCCGGTCGAGCGTCGGATGGTCCAGCCAGGTGAGGAAGTCGTCGATCACCCGCTCGAAGAGGACGTTGTTCTCCCAGAGCGTGTCGTCGGCGTCGAAGACCAGCACCGCGGCCTCCCGGCGCTGTAGCATCGCGTACTCCTCCCGTGTGCCGGACCGGGACACGGTACTGCCCGCGGCCGCTTCCGGCAGCCCGGTTTCGGGTACGCCGGCCAGGACCGGCCGACAAGATCATCGGAGGCGGACGGACGGACCGTCCGGACTGGCCGAACGCCGTGCGACGGGCGGCGGGAACCCGACTGCGCGTACCCGGGTCGGGGCGGGATGCTTCGGCGATGACAACCTCACGCGATCATCCACGCGCGACACCGGCCCGGCGCCGGCGTCGCCGGAGGGCGGCGACCGCAGTGGTGGCCGCGCTCGCCGCCGCCGGCGGCGCGCTTCCCCCCTCGCCGGCCCTCGCGGTCAACGCCACGCACACCACGGTGGTCGGCACCAATCCGGTGGACTGGACGCCGCACGCGCTCGACGGCACCGTGTACCGGATCCTCCAGATCGGCAACCGGGTGTACCTGGCCGGCTCCTTCACCAAGGTCCGCAACGCCGGGCAGACCGCCCAGCTGGCGATGCCACGGTTGGTGGCGATCGACGCCACCACCGGTCAGATCGACACCACGTTCCGGCCGGTGGTCAACGGCACGGTGAAGGCCCTCGCCGCCTCGCCGGACGGCCGCTCGCTCTACATCGGCGGCGCGTTCACCACGGTCAACGGCGTGGCCGCCCCGCGGGTGGCCCGGATCGACGCGGCCACCGGCGCCCGGGTCGCCGGGTTCGCGCCGGCCGCGTTGAACAACCAGGTCAACGACATGCGGCTGGTCGGCAACCGGCTGATCCTCGGCGGGGCGTTCCAGACCGTCGGCGGGGTGACCCGCCGCGCCCTGGCCGCGTTGAACGCCACCACGGGCGCCGCCGACGCCTCGGTGAACCTGCGGGTCGAGGGCCCGCGGAAGACCACCAGCGGCGCCACCGCACCGGTCAAGATCGAGGCCCTGGACGTGTCGGCCGACGGCCGGCGGCTGGTCTTCGTGGGCAACTTCAGCTCGGTGGCCGGCGTGGCGCGCCACCAGCTCGCGGTGGCCAACCTGAGCGACACCGGGGCGACGCTCTCCGGCTGGTCGACGCTCCGCTACCAGCCGCAGTGCGCCGCGTCCATGCCCACCTACCTGCGCGGGGTGGACATCTCCCCGGACGGGACCTGGTTCGTGGCGGTCACCACCGGCGCCGCGTTCCCGGGCACGCTGTGCGACGCGGCGTCCCGCTTCGAGTTCGGCACGGAGGCCGGCGGCAAGCAGCCGACCTGGGTGAACTACACCGGCGGGGACACCCTGCTGTCGGTGGCGATCACCGGGGCGGCGGTCTACGTCGGCGGCCACCAGCGTTGGCTGGACAACCCGTACGGGCGCAACTCGGCGGGGGCGGGCGCCGTGTCGCGGCCGGGGATCGGGGCGATCCACCCGACCACCGGCAAGGCGCTGGCCTGGAACCCGACCAAGGACCGGGGCGTCGGCACGGCCGAGCTGTACGCCACCGACCGGGGCCTCTGGGTCGGCAGCGACACCGTCACGGTGGCCGGCGAGTACCACGCGCGGGTGGCGTTCCTCCCGCTGCCCTGACGTGGTGGGGCGCGGCGGGACTTCCCGTCGCGCCCCACCTGTCAGCGGCGCAGGGTGAGGATCAGGTCGGCGACCAGGGCCGTCCACCCGGTCTGGTGCCAGGCGCCGAGACCGGCGCCGTTGTCGCCGTGGAAGTACTCCGGGAAGCAGATCAGGTCCCGCCAGTCCGGGTGGGTCTGGAAGAGCTGGGCAGCGCCGTAGATCGGCCGCCGGCCCCAGCCGTCCCGGGTGAACAGCGAGATCAGCCGGGCCGACAGGTCGTCGGCGATCTCGTCGAGGGTGCGCTTCACCCCGGACCGGGTCGGATATTCCACCTGGAGGTCGTCGCCGAAGAAGGCGGCGTAGTCGCGCAGCGCGCTGATCAGCAGGAAGTTGGTCGGCATCCAGATCGGGCCGCGCCAGTTGGAGTTGCCGCCGAACAGGCCGCTGGTCGACTCGGCCGGCTCGTAGCCCACGCTGAACTCCTGGCCGCCGAGGGTGACCGTGAACGGCTTGTCCAGGTGGGCGCGGGAGAGCGTGCGCAGCCCGTATTCGGAGAGGAACTCGTCGGTGTCCAGCATCCGGGCGAGCAGGCGCACCACCTGGTCGGGGCCGACCATGGAGAGCAGCCGCTGCTGCCGGCCGTCGGGGCCGAGCCGGCGGGCGCCGATGACCTCGGCGTACTCGGGGCGGTTGGTGAGGAACCAGCGCAGCCGGGCGCCCAGCTCGGGCAGCCGGTGCAGCGTACGCGCGGTGAGCCGGGTGACCGCCGCGAGCGGCAGCAGCCCGACCACCGAACGGACCTTCAGCGGCACCTTCGTGCCGTCGGCCTGCCGCAGCACGTCGTAGAAGAACGCGTCCTCGTCGTCCCAGAGCCCCTGGTCGTACGCGGCCGCCGCAATGTACGCGAAGTGTTCGAAGAACTTCGTCGCCGTGTCCACGTACGCCCGGTCGTGCTCGGCGAGCACGATGGCCATGTCGAGCAGGTTGAGCGCGTACATGGCCATCCAGCCGGTGCCGTCGGACTGCTCCAGCACCCCGGCCACCGGCAGCGCGGCCGAGCGGTCGAACGGGCCGACGTTGTCCAGCCCGAGGAAGCCGCCCTCGAACACGTTGTTGCCGCCGGTGTCCTTCCGGTTGACCCACCAGGTGAAGTTGAGCAGCAGCTTGTGCATCACCCGGGCGAGGAACTCGTGGTCCCGGGAGCCGTCGATCTCGAACACCTTCAGCGCCGCCCAGGCGTGCACCGGCGGGTTCACGTCGCCGAACGCCCACTCGTACGCCGGGATCTGCCCGTTCGGGTGCAGGTACCACTCGCGGAGCAGGAGCAGCAGCTGCTCCTTGGCGAAGCCCGGGTCGACCCGGGCGATGGTGACGCAGTGGAAGGCCAGGTCCCAGGCGGCGTACCAGGGGTATTCCCAGGGGTCCGGCATGGAGATCACGTCGAAGCTGTTCATGTGCCACCAGGCGCTGTTGCGCCCGTGCCGCCGGCCGGCCGGCGGTGGCGTGGAGCCCGGGTCGCCCTCCAGCCAGCGCTTCACGTCGAAGTGGTAGAACTGCTTGCCCCACATCAGCCCGGCGATGGCCTGCCGGGCCACCAGCGCCTCGTCGGCGCTGGCCGCGGCCGGGATGACGCTGTCGAAGAACCGGTTGGCCTCGGCGCGCCGGGCCCAGAGCACCGTGTCGAACCCGTCGCCGAGGTCGGCCGGGGGCGGCGGAATGCTCGCCGGGGGCGGGGCGGTGCGGGTCAGCCGCAGCCGGATCTGCCGCTGCCCGCCGGCCGGCACCTCCAGCACGTAGTGCAGCGCGCCCTTGGTGCCCTCCCGGTCGGGGTTGACGGTGTCGGCGCCGGCCACCACGTGGTCGTTGATGCCGTCCTTCGGGTACGCCGACCGCCCGGTCAGCCCCCACAGCCGCTCGGCGTTGGTGTCGTTGTCGCAGAGCAGCGGCGTGGGCGCGCCGTCACCCTCCAGCAGGAGCTGGCCGAGCACCCAGTGCTCGCCCACCAGCCGGGACCCCGCCCCGGTCAGCTTCGGCACCCGGTCGCCGCCGGGCAGCCCCCACGCCCACGTGTTGCGGAACCAGAGGGTGGGCAGCACGTGCAGGGTCTCGTCGGTGTCGCCCCGGTTGGCCACCGTGACCAGGATGCACAGGTCGGTCGGGGACGCCTTGGCGTAGTCGACCGTCACCGCCCAGTACCGGTCGTCGTCGAAGATCCCCGTGTCGACCAGCTCGTACTCGGTGTCGTCCCGGCCGCGCAGCGCGTTCACCGCGACCAGCTCGTCGTACGGGAAGGCGGCCTGCGGGTAGTGGTAGCGCCAGCGCATCCAGGAGTGGGTGGGCGTGGAGTCCTCGTACCACCAGTACTCCTTCACGTCCTCCCCGTGGTTGCCGCCGTCGCCGCCGAGGCCGAACATCCGCTCCTTGAGGATCGGGTCCCGCCCGTTCCACAGGGCGAGGGCGAAGCAGAACGTCTGCCGGTCGTCGCAGACGCCCGCCATGCCGTCCTCGTTCCACCGGTAGGCTCGGGACCGCGCGTGATCGTGGGGGAAGTAGTCCCAGGCCGTGCCGTGTTCGCTGTAGTCCTCCCGTACCGTCCCCCACGCCCGCTCGGACAGATAGGGACCCCATGCGCGCCAGTCCTGCTCCCCGGCGTCGGCCTGGGCGAGCCGGTGCCGCTCGGGGTCGGGTGTCGCGGAGGTCGGGCGTTCAGTGATCACCTGCACATCTTCGACGCCCCCGGGGTACTTCTCCACAGGGGCCATTGTCGTCGTGGCGGGTGACACCCCGCCGGTGGTGGAGGAAAGTTGATCGACATTCGCTTCGGGCCGCAGGTCTGCGGGGAGCTGTCCGCCTCGTCGACCCGGGAGTGGCTGGTCACCGACGGGCGAGGCGGCTACGCCATGGGCACCGTCGCCGGGCTGCGCACCCGGCGCTACCACGGCCTGCTCGTGGTGGCCGGGGAGACGCCCGCCGCCCGCAAGGTGGGACTGGTCAGCCTCGACCCGGCGGTGACCCTGCCGTCCGGGCGGCAGGCCCGGCTCGGCGCGCACGAGTGGTCCTCCGGCGTGGTCGACCCGCGCGGCTTCGAGCTGCTGGAGCGCTTCGACCTCACCGAGGGGGTGCCGCGCTGGCGCTGGCGGATCGGCGACGTGGTGATCGAGCGGGAGATCGCCATGGCGTACGGCCGGTCCTGCGTGGCGGTGGTGCACCGGCTGATCTCCGGCGGCCCGGTCCGGCTGGACCTGGCCGCGGCCTGCACCTGGCGGGACGCGCACGGCGAGCGGCGGGCGGACGGCCCGGCCCCGCGGCTGGAGCAGGTGGCCGGCGGCGCGGTGGTGGACGGCGCGTTCCGGCTGGCCGGGCCCGACTGGACCCCCGAGGGGCAGTGGTGGCTCGGGGTGCGGCACCGGGAGGAGGCGGCGCGCGGGCTGCACCCCGACGAGGACCTCTGGTACGCGGGCCGGTTCTCCGGCGCCCTCGACGAGCCGGGCGCCGAGGTGTCCGTGCTGGCCTGGGCCGACGATCTCGCCGAGGAGCCGCCGCCGGCGACCGCGCTGGTCGAGGCGGCCCGGCGGCGGCACCGGGCGGTGGTGGCCGCCGCGAAGCCGGACGACGACGTCGACGCGACCCTCGCCCTGGCCGCCGACGCGTTCGTGGTCCGCACCGCCACCGGCCCCGACGTGGTGGCCGGCTACCCCTGGTTCGGGGCCTGGTCGCGGGACACCATGACCTCCTACGAGGGCCTCCTCCTCCGCACCAACCGGGGCGAGGAGGGGCGGGAGCTGCTGCGGGCGTACGCGGCCACGCTGTCGGAGGGGATGCTCGCCAACACCGCCGACACCGGGCGGGTGGAGCACAACACCGTCGACGCGACGCTGTGGTTCCTGCACGCGGTGAACCGGCACGTCACCCTCACCGGGGACACCGACCTCGGCGTGGAGCTGCTGCCCGCGCTGGAGGCCGTGGTGGCCGCGCACGTGGCGGGCACCCGCTACGGCATCCGGGTCGACCCGGCCGACGGGCTGCTCACCCAGGGCGGGCCGCCGGACGTCGCGCTCACCTGGATGGACGCCCGGGTCTACGGGGTGCCGGTCACCCCGCGTACCGGCAAGCCCGTCGAGGTCAACGCGCTGTGGGTGAACGGGCTGGCCGGGCTCGCCGAGCTGGCCGAGCTGGCCGGCCGGGACGCCACCGAGCTCTGGGGCCGGCACCAGCGGGCCGCCGCCGCGTTCCGGGAGCGCTTTCCCACGCCGGCCGGCTGGCTGCACGACGTGGTCGACGCGCCGGCGCCCGCGTACCCGCTCGGCGGGGCGCCGCACCACGACGACGACCTGCTCCGCCCCAACCAGCTGCTCGCCTGGTCGCTGCCGTACGCGCCCCTCGAACCGGACGAGGTCACCCTGCGCCGGGTCACCGAGGCGCTGTTCACTCCGCTCGGGCCGCGCAGCCTCGCCCCCGACTCCCCCGGCTTCGTGGGCCGGCACCGGGGCGGCCCGGCCGAGCGGGACTCCGGCTACCACCAGGGCACCGTCTGGCCCTGGCTGATCGGGCCGTTCGTCGACGCGTACCGCCGGGCCGGCCTGCCCACCGACGACCTGCTCGTGGGGCTGGAGGGGCACCTCACCGAGTACGGCCTCGGCTCGGTGAGCGAGACCGCCGACGGGCTGGCCCCGCACGCCGCCACCGGCTGCCCGTTCCAGGCGTGGTCGGTGGCCGAACTGCTGCGCGTCCGGCGGCTGCGCCGGTAACGCGTTACAGACCGGCAACCGGCGCGTCTCCGCTGGTTATCGACCGATGGGCAGGATGGGCTGCGACCCCACGACGCGCCCCACGCGGTGCCGTCGGGCGGTGCGGGAACCACAACTCCAAGGGGGCCGCATGTCAGCTGACGCCGAAGTGATCGACATCCAGCCCGCCCGACACCAGCGGGTGCTGATCCTCTCCTGGGAGTACCCACCCGTGCTCGTCGGTGGCCTCGGCCGCCACGTGCACGCGCTCTCCGTGGCCCTGGCCGCCGCCGGCCACGAGGTCACCGTCGTCACCCGCCACGCCGAGGGCGCCCCTCTGGAGGAGTACGCCGAGGGCGTGCGGATCCTGCGGGCCGCCGAGGACCCGGTCCGGTTCCCGCTCGCCACCGGCTCGCTGCTGGCCTGGACCATGGCCTTCAACCACACCCTCACCCGGACCGCGCTGCGCGCCGCCGAGTCCGGCGCGTACGACGTCGTCCACGCCCACGACTGGCTGGTCGCGCACACCGCGGTCACCCTCGCCGAGCACCTGGACCTGCCCCTGGTCACCACCATCCACGCCACCGAGGCCGGCCGGCACCAGGGCTGGCTGCCCGAGGAGATGAACCGCACCATCCACGGCGTCGAGCACTGGCTGAGCAACGCCTCGGCCCGGGTGATCGCCTGCTCCGGCTACATGCGCGACCAGGTGGCGCGGCTGTTCGACGTGCCGGCCGCGCGGATCGACGTGGTGCCCAACGGGGTGGACGACCGGGCCTGGCACGCCTGCCCCCGCGCGGTCTCCGCCGCCCGGGCCCGGTTCGCCGGGGACGGCCCGCTGGTCGGGTACGCGGGCCGGCTGGTGTACGAGAAGGGCGTGCAGCACCTGGTGCACGCCGTGCCGTACCTGCGGGACCGGCACCCGGGCCTGCGGGTGGTGATCGCCGGCGACGGCCCGTACCGCGACGAACTGGTCGACCAGGCGCGCCGGCTGCGCCTCGCCGACACCGTCCGGTTCGCCGGTTTCCTGGACGCCACCCAGCTCCCGGCCGTCCTGGCCGCCACCGACGCGACGGTGATCCCGAGCCTCTACGAACCGTTCGGCATGATCGCCCTGGAGGCGGCCGCGGCCGGCGCGCCCCTCGCCGTCGCGGACACCGGCGGCCTCGCCGAGATCGTCGAGCCGGAGGTGACCGGGGTGACCTTCCCGCACGGCGACGCGGACGCCCTGGCCGGCGCGGTCCACCGGCTGCTCGGCGACGAGGTCTTCGCCCGCCGGGTGGCCCGCCGCGCCCGCACCATGATTGCCGAGCGCTACGCCTGGTCCGCCATCGCCGCCCGCACCGCCGGCAGCTACGCCACCGCCCGCCGCGAGCACGGCGCGTTCCAGGCCCGCCGGGCGACGGCGCTGCTCGCCGGTGACCGTTCCGCCATCGCCATCCCGGACGGGAATCTGCTGGCCGGGGCCGCGAGCTGAGCCGGGACAGCTTCCGACCGGGCCGCGCCACCCGCGCGGCCGGCTGACACGCCGCGTCCCGTACCCGACAGTTGGCCCGGCCCGGCCGGGTCGGGACGACATACTTCCTGGTGATTCGGCGGCGCCCGCCGGGCCGGTCCGGCAACCCCTCCCCAGTGGACCGTCCGGGTGATGCCCCGGGGTCCGACGCCTAACTACAGTGACGTAGTTTTTGTCGATCAAGACTCCTGGGGAGGGCGAGCCGAGATGATGGGACCGTCCCACGCGCTGTCCGGCGCGGCGGTGTGGCTGACCGGCTCCTGGGCGCTGGACCAGTTCGCCGACTACCACCAGACGCCGCTCGCGCTGGCGGTCGGCACCGCGGTCTGCGCGGGCGGGGCGCTCTTCCCCGACCTCGACCTCTCCGGCAAGGTGACCCGCAACCAGGGCGGCGCCACGGTAGCCCGGACCTTCGGGGTGTTCAGCCTCTTCATCGCCGAGGTGATGGAGAAGATCTCGCTGGGCGTCTACTACGCGACCAAGCTCAGCAGGGATCCGCGCCGCAACAACGGGCACCGGACGCTGACCCACACCATCCCGTTCACCCTGCTGGTCGGCTGGGGCACCACCGCGCTCTGCGCCGCGTACGGCAAGTGGGCGGTGGTCAGCATCCTCTTCTTCATGATCGGTCTGGCGCTGCGCGGGCTCTTCGACGAGTGGGCCGAGCGGGCCGGCTGGGTGGTCGTCACCCTGTTGTCGGCGGCCGCGGCCTGGTTCACCTTCGCCAACCTGCCCGGTGACCGCGGCTATCCGCTCATCGGCACCGCGGTCGGGGTGGGCTGCTTCGTGCACATCCTCGGCGACATGATCACGAAGGCGGGGGTGCCGATCCTCTGGCCCATCCCGATCAAGCGGCGGATGTGGACGATGGTCGGGCTGCCCAACGGCATCGCGCTGCGCACCGGGAGCAAGGCCGAGACGATCGTGCTGCGCGCGGCGCTGACCGTGCTCTCCGTGCTCGCGGCGGTGGGGCTGGTCGCGCCCTCGGTGCTCCAGCGGTTCAACATTGAGGTGTGACGGACCTGGTTGACGGCGACGAGGGACCGGCGGACCACACCCGGCCGCCGGCCGAGGACGCGGCGGTGCCGGAGTTCTGGCAGCGGCTCGGGCTGCCCGGGCTCGCCGACGTGCACACCCACTTCCTGCCGCCCCGCATGCTGCGCAAGGTGTGGGCGTACTTCGACGCGGCCGGGCCGCTGGTCGGCACCGAGTGGCCGATCCGCTACCGGTGGGACGACGAGGCGCGGGTGGCGCACCTGCGCCGGCTCGGCGTGCGGATGTTCACGGCGCTGGCGTACCCGCACCGGCCCGGCATGGCCGAGTCACTGAACACCTGGACGCTGGACTTCGCGGCGCGTACCCCGGGTTGTCTGCCCTCGGCGACCTTCTTCCCGGAGCCGGCGGCCGCGCGCTACGTGGCGGACGCGCTCGCGGCCGGCGCCCGGGTGTTCAAGGTGCATGTCCAGGTGGGTGGCTTCGCGCCGACCGACCCGGCGCTGGACGACGTGTGGGGGCTGTTGGCCGAGGCCGGCGTGCCGGTCGTGGTGCACGCCGGGCACGCGCCGGTCGGCACCACGCACACCGGACCGGAGTCGTTCGCCGCGCTGCTGGCCCGGCACCCCGCGCTGACCGCGGTCGTGGCGCACCTGGGCGCCCCGGACTACGCGGCCTTCCTCGACCTGGCCGAGCGGTACCGGCACGTGCGGCTGGACACGACGATGGCGTTCACCTCGTTCTTCGACCGGTTCATGCCGTTCCCGGCGGGCGAGCTGCCCCGGCTGCGCGAGCTGGGGTTGGCCGGGAAGGTGCTGCTCGGCAGCGACTTCCCGAACATCCCCTACCCGTACGCGACGCAGCTGACCGGGCTCGCCCGGCTCGACCTGGGCGACGACTGGCTGCGGGCGGTCTGCTGGGAGGCCGCCGCCGCGCTGTTCGACCTGGCCTGAGCCGGCCGGGTACCAGGTATCGACGTGGCTGTGACGCCTGACGGTCAGGGAAGCGACTCCTCCGCCCAGCGGGCGAGCAGTTCCAGCACCGGACGACGGCCGGCGAACATCGCCGCCTCGTCGCGCCGGTCGTAGGTCTGGCCGGTGGCGCCGCCGGCCCGGTTGAGCATCACCGGCGCGAGCCAGAAGTACTTGGCCGCGCCGGTGAGCCGGAACGCACGGGCCACCAGCACCGGATCGACCGCCCCTTGCAGCCCCTCGACGTAGCCGGCGAGCACCGCGTCGGCGACCTCGGGCAGGAGCGCGACGTCGACCAGACCGTCGAAGAAGGTGTCCAGTACGAGGTTCGCGGCGTCCTCACCGATCGGCCCCGGCCCGACGAAGGACCAGTCCAGCAGGACCGGGCCGCCGTCGCTCAGCACCAGGTTCGTCGGCCAGACGTCGTGATGGCAGAGGGTACGCGGAAGCCGGTCCGTGGCCGCCAGCAGTTCCCGCCGGCGCTCCCAGAGCCGGCGCAGCGCGGCCCGCAGCGGTGTGGGCCAGGCCGCCACGGCGGCGGGATGGTCCCAGGGCACCGGCTCGGTCACCGGCCGGCTCAGCGTGTAGTCGCGCAGCCAGTCCCGGGCCAGCCAGTCGTAGCGGGACAGCTCGCCGGTCCGGCCCCGCCAGTCGGCGTGCGCGGCGCCCAGCCGGCGGGCCAGCTCGGCGAAGTCGCCCACCGTGCCGGCCGTTCCCGGCCGCCCGTCGACCTCGGCCAGCCACAGCGCGACCGTGCCGTCCGGCCGTTCCTCGACCGCGAGCACGGCCGGCCCGGCCAGGCCGGCGCTCGCCCAGGCGGTGCTGGCCAGCCCGCTGCGGTACGCCTCAACCTCGCGCCGCCAGTAGTTCCAGTGTCCCGGCTCGGCGCTCGCCGCCCAGTGCGCCGGGCCGGCGGCGCCGCCGGGGGGCGTGATCAGCTTGAGCACCGCCGGCCGTCCGTCCCGGCGGGTCCGCCAGATGCCGCCGGTCACCCCGTTGAGCGGGTTGTGGGTCAACCTGTCCGCCGGCACGTCGGCGGGGACGAGGTCGAGCGGAGGACGGGTCATCGCGCGCAGCCTACCGGCCGGTGACGGCTGTCGTCGGACCGCGCGCGCTTCAGCCGCCATGGCCTCCCACTGGCCCGGGCCGCTTCACCGGCCTACCCCGGTCTGGCAGGACGGCTGATCGAGGATCCGGCTCCGGAGTCGGGCGGATGCCGTTACGGGAAGCGGCAGCAGCCAGGGACCGGCGAGGAGGTCGGACAGACCATGGCTGCGAGGCGCCGGAAAACCGGTGGAACGGCGCCGTTGTGCGTCGATACCGTGCTGCCGGGCCAGATCGTCCAGGCGAAGGACGTGCCGTTGTACACCCTGTGAGACCTCCCGAGCGCTGATTCGTCGCGCGTCGCGCAGTTTGCGCCGCGCTTCCTTTTGCTGCGGACTTCTCACTGAGATCGGTGTATTTCTGTGCTCATCAATTGGGTGGTCGTACCCACCTGCCTGCCGCTCGTCGTTCGCCGTTGCCACACGTGCGCGTCCGACCGCTTCCGGGCGAGCGGCAAATTCCGCGTCAACGCCAACCACAAGCTCCTCGACGCCTGGCTCCTCGTGCTCTGCACCGGGTGCGGGGACACCGCCAAACTCACGCTCCTGGAGCGCACGAATGTCCGCTCCATACGGCCCGACCTGCTGGACCGGCTGCACGACAACGACCCGGGCCTGACGGCCGAACTGCTCCAGGATCCGGTCGTGCAGCGCCGCAATCGCATCGCCCTCGACTGGGACGGCGCCTGGCGCCTCGACACCGGCGGAGGGGATCACCTGGACGCCGAGGTGATCGACGTGGCGGTCCGCTTCGCGGCGCGGATTCCCGTCCGGCCGGTGCGACTGATCGCCGAAGGGTGCGGGCTCTCGCGGGCGGAGGTCGAGAGGCTGATCGCGGAGGGAAAGGTCGTTTCGGCGGTCCGGCTGACCGGCCGGCTCTCCGGCGACTTCACCTTCACGCTCAAGCGCTGATCCCTCGTCGGGACCAGGGCCTGTCCGGCGGATCCGCCGGGCAGGCCCTGGGCGCCGCCCTACTTCGCCGGCAGGGTTCCGGCGTAGCCGACGCCGCGGTCAACCCACCGGGCCAGATCGGCGTCGTCCGCGCAGGCCGAGGGCTCCACCGTGATCCAGCCCCGCATGGGCCGCCCCCGCATCACCGTCGCCTGCGCTCCGGGCTCCGCCTCCAGCCGCTCGGACTCGGCCGGGTCGACGCGGACCATGAGCCCGCCGGCGCCGCGGACGACCACCGCCATGTTGCCCTTCACCATCATCGCCAAGCCGCCGAACATGCGCTTCTCGTCGAACCCGGCCTCGCGCCCGACCAGTTCCCGGACCCGGTCCGCGAGGTCCTCGTCATACGCCATACCCGCATCCTGGCACCCGGCTACGACACGGCGAAGCAGCGGCGACGAGCGGCTTCGCCGACGGTCACGGCCTGGGCAGGTCGGCGCACAGCTTCGTCGGGAACGCCGGCTCCACGGTGCGGACCCGGCCGCAGCCGGCCTCCGTCGAACTGGTGATCGTGGCCCAGCCGCGCTCGCCGGCCCAGCGCAGGAAATAGCGGCGTACGTTGACCGTCGGCTCGCAGCCCGGCCTCGCCTCGACGCCGCAGGGCACCGGATCGAACGGCACCGTCATGACCAGCCAGGTGCCGTCGCAGCCCTCGGGCGAGCCGACGGAGTGGCGGGACACGTCCATGCCCCGGACGGCGACGCTGATCCAGGCCGGGTCGCAGTGGTCCGCGGGCATCGGGTCACAGCCGAACGTCGGATCGCAGCGGTGGTACTGCGCGCCGTCGCGCTTCCACGGCTCCTGGTTGAGCACGACGAGGCGGCCGGCGATCGGCGCCGGCGCGGTCAGCCGCACCTCGCCCGGCGTGTGGGTCGGGCAGGCGCCGACCACACCCGACAGGCGCGAGTCCTGCACCACGTTGGCGTAGATGCGGTTGTTCTCCTCGACGAAGTAGGTGATCCGAGGATTCCGCGAGCATCCGTCGGCGTCGGCGAGCAGCGCCACGGTCAGCACCAGCGAGCGCGGGTCGTCGCTGAGGCGTACCGCCGTCACGTCGGCCTGGTAGGTGCCCCAGGTGGCGCCCTCGGTGGGGTCGCCCGACGGGGGTCCGCCGCTCGGCGCGGGCCCGTCGCCCGGCGCGGGCCCGTGGCCGGGCGCGGCGCAGCTCAGGAGCGCGGCCAGGCACAGCAGGGCGATGGCGAGTCGACGCATGGGTGCGAGTCTGGCCGCGCCGCCGGCCCGCCGCATCCGTACGGGTACTCAGTCCACCTCAGACGCCGACGCGCTGCTCCGGGATGCTGAGGCCGTAGAGGGCCATGAGTTCCGGGCTGTCGATCCGGCTGCCGTCGGCCACCGAGTCGCAGGCGATGTCGACGATCTGGTCCTTGTGCGCCAGCAGGTAGGGCCGGGCGCCGACGTCGGCGCTGGCCAGGGTCGCGATGCCGGACCAGTGCCGCCGGCCGAAGAGCATCGGGTAGCCGCGCAGCCCGTCGTAGGTGGCGCAGGCCAGCACGTCCGGGTACGGCAGGGCGGCGACGCGGCGGACCGCCACGGCGGTGAGCCCAGGCATGTCCACCGGCACCACGACCACGGCCTCGATGGTCTCGTCGGTCAGCGCGGCCAGCCCGGCCCGGATCGAGGAGCCGACCCCGGTCCCCCAGGCTCGGTTGACCACCACGGTGGCCCCGCTCAGGTCGGTCGTCTGCCGCACCTGCTCGGCCGCCGCGCCCAGCACGACCACGACCTCCACGCAGCCCGCCTCGGCCATCGTGTCGATCATCTGGCTCACCAGGGGCTTTCCGCCCTGGCACAGCAGCGCTTCAGGTCCACCGATCCGGCGGCCCCCACCAGCGGCGATGATCATTCCTGCGATCCGGTTCAGCGGTGCCCCCTCGACCTGGGGGACAGACCGGAGGCAGCAGCGCCCGGTCCGTCCCGTCGTACGCACACCGGGCCCAACGAGCGCGCCGGGGGGCGGGTAGCGGGGCAAAACGGAAAATTGCGCGGCTATGCCGCGTCGGCGTAGCAGTCCACCACCGACAGGTCGAGCGGGAAACGGACCGGCGTCTCGCCGAACAGCAGCCGGGTGGCCCGCTCCCCGGCCTCGGTGACCGCCGCGGCGACCGACTCGGCCGCCTCGGCCGGGCAGTGCACGATCACCTCGTCGTGCTGGAAGAAGACCAGCTCGGCCGCGCTGCCGGCCAGCTCGGTGCGGAGCGTGGCCAGCAGCGTGGAGGCCCACTCGGCGGCGGTGGCCTGGATGACGAAGTTGCGGGTGAACCGCCCCCGCGACCGGGCCGCCCGGGCGCGGGGGCTCTGCGGATCCGCCCCGGCGTCCACCACCGCGTCGTCGCCGTCGCCGAAGCCGACCGACCCCGGCGGGCAGGTACGCCCCAGCCACGACCGCACCAGCCCGCCCGCCTCGCCGGTGCGGGCGGCCGCCTCGACGTGGCCGAACGCGGTCGGGTAGTTCTTCCTGAGCACCGCCAGGGCGGGCACCGCGGCGCCACCGGTCTGCCCGTACATGGCGCCCAGCAGGGCCACCTTGGCCCGGGCCCGGTCACCGGCGAAGGCGTCCCGGGCCAGCGCCGCGTAGAGGTCACCGGCGCCACCGGCGGCGGCCAGCCGCTCGTCGCCGGACACCGCGGCGAGCACCCGTGGTTCGAGCTGACCCGCGTCGGCCACCACGAAGGTCCAGCCCTGGTCGGCCACCACGGCCCGCCGGATCACCTTCGGGATCTGCAAGGCCCCGCCGCCCCGGGTGGCCCACCGGCCGGAGACCACGCCGCCCGGCACGTACTCCGGGTGGAAGCGGCCGCCGGAGACCCAGGAGTCCCGCCAGGCCCAGCCGTGCGCCGTCCAGATCCGGTAGAGCTCCTTGTATTCCAGGACCAGCGGCACCGCCGGATGCTCCACCCCGCGCAGCACCCACGCCCGGGTGTTGGGCAGCTCCACGCCGGCGCGGGCGAACGCCTTGAGCAGCTCGGCCGGGGAGTCGGCGTGCAGCTGGCGGACGCCGAACGCCTCGGCGATCCGGGCGGCCAGCTCGGCCAGCCGGCGGGGCGGCCCGCCGACCGGGGACGCCTCGCCGAGCAGGTCGGCCAGGATGGCGTCGTGCACGTCGGCGCGCCAGGGCAGCCCGGCCGCGCCCATCTCGGCGGCGATCAGCGCGCCGGCCGACTCGGCGGCCACCAGCAGCCGGAACCGGCCGGGGTGTTCCGTCCGCGCGATCCGGGCGAGCTGGTCCGCGTACACCCGGGTCAACGCCGCGATGCCCGGACCGGGCGGGCCGGACGGCGCGTCGAAGAGCGCGTCCTGGCCGTGGCCGGGCGGCTCCGGCGGGCGCGGCGCCGGGTCCGGCGGGACCGGCGCCCCGGTGAGCCGGGCCCAGGCCGCCGCGAAGGAACGCGGCTCGCCCCAGCGGCCGGCGTGGCCGAGCAGCAGCGCCTCGGTCAGCTCGACGTCGTGGCACCGGTCGAGCCGGACGCCGGCGCGCAGCAGCGCCGGGTAGAGGGTGGCGCCGCTGGCCCACACCCAGCGGGGGCGGTCGGTGGCCTCCCGGGCGGCCACCGCGGCGGCCAGGTCGGCCACCGGCTCGGCCGGGCCGGCCGGGCGGCCGGCCGGGTCGAGGGGTTGCAGCACTCCCCCGCCCCGCTCGTCGGACTCCACCGCCACCAGCACGGACGCGATTCTGCCCGGTCCCTCCGACAGATGCCGGAGGGACCGGGCAGCGGATGGCGGGCGTTACTTGCCGACGCCGGCCGTGAGGCCGGACTGCACCTGGCGCTGGAAGACGACGTACACGATCAGCACCGGCAGCATCGCCATGGTGACCCCGGCGAAGAGGCCGGACCAGTCGGACTTGTAGCCCTGGTTGACCGACAGCTCGATCAGACCCTGGGCGATCACCTGGTTCTTCGGCTCACCGGCGACCGGCTGCATGAGCAGGGTCGGCAGGTACCACTGGTTCCACTGGCCGAGCACGTTGAAGATGCCGATGCTGATCAGGCCGGGCTTGGCCATCGGCAGCATGACGCTGAAGAACGCCCGGCTGTGCGAGGCGCCGTCGACCATCGCCGCCTCGATGATCGAGTGCGGCAGCGTCCGGAAGAACGAGTGCATGAAGAAGACGGTGAACGACAGCGACCAGGCCACGTAGACCAGGATCAGCATGGCGTGCTTGTTCGGCCCGATCACCGGGCTGAGGAACTGCCCGACGACCGGGTACGTGCTGACGTTGTAGACGCCCTTGAACAGCGGCACCGCGGCGAGATAGACCGGCAGGGTCAGCCCGGACAGGAACATCCAGTAGATCAGCCGGTTGCCCCGGAACTCGTAGCGGGCCAGCGCGTACGCCGCCATCGAGCCCAGCAGCATCGTCAGCGTCACGCTGAAGACGAGCACGAGCAGCGTGTCCAGGAAGAAGCTGTCGATCCCGGCCGTCCAGGCCCGGGCGAAGTTGTCCCACTGCAGCGACTTGGGGAACAGCGACAGCGGCTGGCGGATGACCTCCGAGTCGGTCTTGAGCGCGGACATCACCACCCAGAGCAGCGGGTAGATCACCATGATCGCCCAGACCACGAGGAACAGGTGCGAGAAGCCGTTGAAGATCCGGCCGCCGATGCCGCTGCCGGCGGCTTCCGCCCGTCGGCCGGTCGGCCGCCCCGGGGGCGCGACGTCGGGTCGCTTCTGGCCGGAGGTGTGGGTCACCGTGCTCATCGTCCAGGCCTCCTCAGAACTCGATCCGGTCACGGCGGGTGATCCTCAGCTGGACGGCGGCCAGCAGGATGGTGAAGATGGCCAGCGCCACAGCGATCGCGCAGGCGTAGCCGAACTGGCCCTTCTGGAACGCGTTGAACTGGATCACCGAGGCGAAGATCTCGCTGGCGTGGTTCGGGCCGCCCTGGCTGGGCGTCATGACGAAGACCAGGGCGTACATGTCCAGGGCGATGAAGCCCAGGTAGACCCACGCGACCGAGATGGTGTCCCGGAGCAGTGGCAGGGTGACCCGGAAGAACGTGTGGAACCGGCCCGCCCCGTCGAGGATCGCCGCCTCGTAGATGTCCTTCGGGATGGACTGCATGGCCGCGGAGAAGAGCACCATGTAGAAGCCGGCGCCGCTCCACACCGCGATGAGCAGCAGCCACCAGAGCACCGCGGGGATGCCGAGGAACGGCTCCGGGTCGGCGGTGAAGGCAATCGGGTTGTCCGCGTCGACCAGCCCGATCTTGATGAGCAGGCCGTTGATCAGGCCCTGCTGGTCGCTGCGGTAGATCTGCTGCCACATGACGGCGATGACCACCAGCGACAGCACCTGCGGGAAGAAGAAGATGACCTTGTAGAGGGCGGAGCCGAAGACTCCGCGGATGCCGGCCCTGTCCTCGCGTCCGCCCACGTTGAGCAGGAACGCGAGGAACAGGGCCAGCGCGATGGTGAACAGCGGCACGGTGACCAGGAAGAAGACGTTGTGCCAGAACGCCTTCCGGATCAGCTCGTCGGAGAGCAGCCGGACGTAGTTGTCCAGCCCGACGAAGCGCTGGGAATCCGAGTATCCGCCCCAGTCGGTCAGCGAGTATCCCGCCGCCTGCGCGAACGGCCACACCACGTAGAACAGGTACAGCGCGACGGGCAGGGCCAGGAAGCCCGTGACGAAACGCGCGACTCCGTGCCGCATTGGACTCACTCTCTCCGTCGGATCAGGCGGTGCGGGTCTGCTTCTTGATCGACGAGTCCTTGGCGACCTTGTCGGCGGCCGCCTGCATCTTGTCGACGAACTGCTGCGCGGTGAGCCGGCCGGCCATCAGCTCCTCGGAGAGGTTCTGGCTCTCCTTGTCCAGGTCGGCGTAGAAGTCCTGGAACTTGACCGAGATGAGCTCGCTGCCGCCGTTCTTCATGAGGCTGTTGGCGCTGGCGAGCGCGGAGTCCTGCACGTTGTCGCCGGAGCCCTTGGTGGAGGCCAGCGACTTGGTCAGCTCGGCGAACTTGGCCGAACCCGCCTTGGACAGGATCGCCCGCAGGAACTCCTTCGCGGCCTCCTTGTTGGGGGCCTTGCTCGGCACGACGAAGCCCTCACCGGACGCGGCGAACACGTCCTTCGGGGCCTTGTCGTCGGCGTTGTGCCAGTAGTCGGACAGGGTCAGCTCGAAGCCCGGCGGGATGGTGGCCGACATCTCGTTCTTCAGCCACGTGCCGACCTGGATGAACGCCGCCTTGCCGTCGAGCCACGCCTGCTGCGACTGGGTGTGGTCGAGCTTGCCCGGCAGGAGCAGCTTGTCCTTGACCAGCTTCTCCCACGGCTCCAGCGCCTTGAGCACGCCGTCGGCCTTCCAGGCGTTCTCCTTCAGGTTGTCGATGTCGACGACGACCTGCTTGCCGGCGGTCTTCCAGATGCTCGCCATGAGCGCCCAGCGCGGGTAGTAGCCGTGCACGGCGTCGTGCACGTACGGCGCCATGCCCTTGGCCTTGATCTTCGGGGCCAGCGCGAAGAACTCGTCCCAGGTGGTCGGCGCCTGCCAACCCTCCTTCTTGAACAGCGCCGCGTTGTACCAGTTGCCCCACACCGTGTACGCCACGTTGACGACGTAGAACTTGCCGTTCTGGGTGCCGTCGCCGACCGTGCCCGGCAGCAGGGAGTCGGCGACGGTGCCCTCGCTGTCCCACGCGGGCGCGGTGAGCAGGTCGTCGAGCGGCTCGATGGCGCCCTCGTTGATCAGCGTGCTGCGGTCCATCATGTCGGCGCCCGAGTTCATGACCAGGTCACTCGGCTGCGTCGCCATCTTCGGCTGCTCTTCGGTCTTGATCTTCTGCGTCGACGACATGTTGACCGTGACGTTCGGGTGCTTGGCGCTGAAGATGACCTTGTCTTCCTTGGCCCACTGGTCGCCCAGGCCGCCGTTGAAGATGACCACCTTGACGGCGCTGCCGTCCTTCACACCGAACGGGTTGTCCTTGCTCTTGGCCGCGCCGCCGGTGTCCTTCTTCTCCGGCTCGCTGCCGGCGCAGGCGCTGAGCAGGCCCATCGCCGGGGTGGCGAGGAGGCCGGCCGCGGCGGCCCGCTGGAGCAGGGCCCGGCGGCTGAGGTCGCCGATGTTCTCGGGGGTAACCGACATCTTTGTCTCTCCTTGTGGTGTCGGGTCAGGCGGTCCGCCGGAGGCGCCCGGCGTACCGCGACTCGAGGGCGAGGTTGTGCTCGTCCCCACCGGGGACGTTGGCGGAGAGGTAGATAGGGGGTACCTCCCCGGCCTGGTGGAACCGTCGTACGACCTCGGCGGTCAGCAGCTGCGCCAGGAGCGCCGCCGTGACCGACGAGACCGCACAGACCGCGCCGCCGCCCTCGAGCGGCAGCAGTGCGTCGCCGTACGGCGCGCCGTTGTCCAGCACGACGTCGGCGAGGTCGGCGAGCCGGTGGCCGGACGGGTGCCGCGGGGCGACCCGTGCGGTGTGCTCGACCGAGGTGACCGCGATCAAGGGATGGCCCTGCTCCCGGACCAGCATCGCCAGCTCGACCACCGAGCCGTTGATGCCGGACTGGGAGGCGACCACGAACACGTCCTCCGGCTGCGGCGCCGCCAGGGCGTAGAGCTGGTGCGCCACGGCCGGGTCGCGTTCCAGCTTGGGGTCGGCGAGCACGTCGCGGGGCGCGTCGCCGTGCAGCACGAGGTCGTGCAGGGAGAGTCGGTTCGTGGGGACCAGGCCGCCGGCACGGGCCACCAGCTCGGCGGCGAACGCCTCGGAGTGGCCGGCGCCGAACGCCTGGAGCACCCCGCCGGCGCGCAGCCCGCCGGCGATCACGTCGGCCGCCCGATCGACCGCCTCCGCCTGGGTGTCGACCAGCCGGTCGAGCACCGGGCGGACGGCGTCCGCGTACCGCTGGGCACTGATCATGAGGTGGCCCCCTTCTCGGCCTTGTGCCCGTCGACGGCCTGGGCGGTACGCCGGAAGGCCGCGTGGGCGCGGTCGTGGGTGCGCTGTGCCACCGCGATGTAGAGCAGGTCGAGCACGACGAGCTGGGGGTGCCGCGCGGAGAGCGCGTCGGGCCGGAACGTGGTGGCCTGGCTGGCCGTGACCAGCACGATGTCGGCCAGCTCCGCCAGCGGCGAGCGCGGGAACCCGGTCAGCGCGACCGTGGTGGCGCCCCGGCTGCCCGCCTCGGCGAGCATCTCGATGGTCTCCCGGGTCTGCCCGGTGTGCGAGATGCCGAGCGCGACGTCGCCGACGCCGAGCAGCGCGGCGCTGGCCAGCCCCTCGTGGACGTCGCTCCAGGCCCAGGCGGCCACCCCGATGCGGTGCAGGCTGAACTGCATCTCCTCGCCGACCAGCGCGCTGCCGCTGGCGCCGAAGATGTTCACCCGGCTGGCCCCGGCGATGGCCACCGCGGCCCGCTCCACCTCTCCGAGGTCGAGCAGCGCGGCCGTGTCGTGCATGGCCCGGGTGTCGGCGGCCATGATCTGGTCGAGCACCCGGGACAGCGGGTCGCTGGGCTGGATCTCCCGGCCGATGTCGACCGTCCAGCCCGCCGAGCGCGCCCGGCCGGTTTCCGCGGCGATGCCGAGCCGCAGGTCGGCGTAGCCCTCGAAGCCCATGGCCCGGCAGAACCGGGTGATGGTCGCGGGTGAGGTGCCGCTTCGCTCAGCCAGCTCGACGATGGTGGCCCGGGCCGCCGCCTCCGGGTCGCTGAGCACGTGCTCGGCAACGCGGCGCAACGCCCCCGTCAGCTCCCCCGCCCCGGCCCGGACCCTGGCCAGCACCCCGTCGGAGGAGACGGTCACCGCACCCCGCCGGTCGACCGCGTCGGCGTCGACCACCGCGGTCCCCGCGGGGGTGTCCACCTCGTGATCAACCATGGGACGCCTTTCGGAAAAGAGTGTTAACTGTTGTGGTAAAAGTTCTTACTGACGGCCCCTCCGTGTCAAGACCATGGGCGAAGTTTTCAAACTGTTACCTGGCGCACAGCCGGGATCTTGCGCCCGGAAGCGCGGCCGACCAGCATGAAGGGATGTCGGACACCGTCGTGGTCGGCCTCGACGTCGGGGGTACGTCCACCCGCGCCGCCGCCCTCAGCCTCGACGGGGCACGCCTCGGCGCCGGCCGTGCCGGCGGGGGCAACCCGACCAGCCACGGCGCCGAACGCGCCGCCGCCGAACTCCTCGCCGCGCTGCGCGCCGCCCTCGCCCACATCGACCCCACCCGGGTCCGCGCCGGCGTCATCGGGCTGGCCGGGGCCGGCCGGCTCCTCGCCGACCCGCAGGGCCGGGCCGCCTTCGACCACGCCTGGGCCGACGCCGGCCTGCGCTGCCCGTACGCGGTGCACGGCGACGCCCTCGTCGCCTACGCCTCGGGCACGGCGGCCCCGGACGGCACCGTGCTCATCGCCGGCACCGGCGCGATCGCCGCCCAGGTACGCGACCTGCGCCTCGACCGCACCGCCGACGGTCACGGCTGGCTGCTCGGCGACGCCGGCTCCGGCTTCTGGCTCGGCCGCGAGGCGGTCCGCCGGCTGCTCACCGACCTGGACCGGGCCGACCCGCCCGGCGACCTGGCCCGACGGGTGCTCACCGACCTCACCGGCGCCACCGAGCTGGCCGCCCGGCCCCGCGCCACCGCCGAGGCCGTCGTGCAGGCGGTGACCCGCCGACCGCCGGTGGAACTGGCCCGGCTCGCGCCAATCGTGGTGGCGGCGGCCCGCGACGGCGAGCCGACCGGCGCGGCCCTGGTCGCGGAGGCGGCCGCGCTGCTGGCCGAGAGCGTCTCCCGGATCCGGCCGCCCGGCGCGACCGACCCGGTGGTGCTCGGCGGCGGCCTGCTCACCGGCGACACCCCCCTCGCCGCCGCGGTCCGCGCCGAACTCGCCCGCCGGTGGCCGGACGCCCCACTGTGCGGCGCCGGCGACGGGGCCGCCGCGGCCGCCTGGCTCGCCGCCCGCGACCTGCCCGAGGTCGCCGACCCGACGGCCCTGCACGCCCTGCTCGTCCCGGCGAGCTGACCCATCCGCAACTGCCTTCGGCGCACGACCCCGATGCCGGCCGTGGCGGCGACGAGGAAGGGCTGCGCGGGCCGGCCACCGCACTCTCGTCATTGCCGAGCACGGTGCGCGCAGAGGCACGTGCCGGTCGGCCGGCCCCTGCTGTGCGCATGGCACCTTGATGTCGAAGGTGACTCACCGCAGGCCCCAGGCAGCGGCGCCCGGCCGAGGCCAGGCGGCCCCGCGTCGTCAGGCCAGGCGAATCACCCACGTCATCAAGTTCCTAGTGGGTCCTGAGTGATGCCGGACGCTGCCACGGACGCCACGAATCGATTCCCCGAGGTGATCAGGATCGGTCAATGACGCTGGCCGGACCCGACGACCCCCGGGCTGGCGCGCTGGGCGGGGAGCCGGAACGAAGTGGCGGGCCGGGCGGCACCCCCGCCCCCCGCCCCCCCCCGCCG